>NZ_OY762929.1:2523333-3154166 GCF_963666675.1 uncultured Desulfobacter sp.
GGATCGGCGTGCTGTCCCAGCATATAAAATTCAGCAAACCTACGGTCCTTGAAGAGGCCATGCTTGGCCTGCCGGACCATGAGCGCGACCATTTCTGGAAAGCTGAAAAGATTTTGTCGGGTCTGGGGTTTTCCGAAGACGCCATGCAAAAGGACCCGATGCAGTTTTCCGGCGGCTACCAGGTGCGGTTAAATCTTGCAAAAGTATTGGTCTCCGAACCTGACCTGCTGATTCTTGATGAGCCCACCAATTATCTGGACATTACATCCATCCGCTGGATTACCGGATTTCTTATCTCCTGGCCAAGGGAGATGCTTCTAGTAACCCATGACCGGGGATTCATGGATAATGTGGTCACCCATGTTGTGGGGATTCACCGCCGCAAGATGAAAAAGATAGAGGGCGATACGGCTAAATATTATCTCCAGGTGGCCCAGGACGAAGAGATCTATGAAAAAACCCGGGTCAATGAGGAAAAGCGCAAAAAAGAGATTGAACTGTTCATCAGCCGGTTCCGGGCCAAGGCAAGGCTGGCCAACATGGTGCAGTCCAGAGTCAAGACCCTTGCCAAGCTTGACTCAAAAGACAAACTGGCAGAATTGAAAAACTTGGATTTTTCCTTTAATTATCTGCCGTTTGCCGGAAAACAAGTGCTGACTTGCGAAGAGTTAACGTTTGGGTACGATAAAAACAATCCGCTAATTAAAGACTTCTCTTTGACCGTCTATCCCGGGGACCGCGTCGCTGTGATCGGTAAAAACGGAAAAGGGAAAACCACATTCTTAAAATTAATCAGTCAGAGTATGGAGCCGGACTCAGGATGGGTAAGACCCAATCCGGGTGTGGCAATCGGCTATTTTGAGCAGACCAATATCCAGACCTTGAATCAGCAGTTTACTGTGGAAGAAGAGATTTTGCACGCCTATCCTGAAACCGATCGCCAGATGGCCAGAAACATCTGCGGCGCCATGATGTTTGAACAGGATGCGGCTTTGAAAAAGATCAGTGTTCTGTCCGGCGGGGAAAAGGCAAGGGTCATGCTGGGTAAACTGTTGATCCGGCCTTTGAATCTTCTGCTCTTGGATGAGCCGTCAAACCATCTTGACATTGAATCCAGTGATGCCTTTGTGGAGGCGCTAAATGCCTTTGAGGGTGCAGTGGTCCTTGTCACCCATAATGAGATGTTTCTGCATGCCCTGGCAAACCGCCTGGTGATATTTAACTCCACCGGCATCGATATCTTTGAGGGTACCTACCAGGAATTTCTTGAAAAACAGGGGTGGGAAGATGAAGAACAGATCCCTGTCCGGCGAAAAAAAAACGCACAGCTTCCCAAAAAAGAGCTGCGCAAAAGAAAATCGGAGATTGTGGCCGAAAGATCAAAGCAGTTAACGCCGATAAATAAAACGATTAATAAACTTGAACGCGAGATCGAGGCAAAGGAAGCCAAAATGGCCCGGGTGAACGACGATCTGCTTGCGGCATCCCAGGACCAGGACGGATTAAAAATTGCCACTTTATCCAAAGAACATGCTAAACTGGAATCCGAAATTGAGGCCCTGTTTGATACCTTTGCGGACATCTCAGAGCAGGCAGATAAGATAAAAAATAAATTTGACCGGGAATTGGCCGGCCTTGAAGGTGGGGATTAAGATGGACAAACAAAAGCTGACATTCTATTATGGTATTATTCTGATCATCGTGGGGCTCGCGGTTTTTATCCGGGTGCCCCAGGTGATATCTCAAATTGAGACCATTGATTTTTTTAAAAATAAAATTGGAATCGTACGATTCTGCTCCTACTTTTTAGGCTTTCTTCTTGTCCTGGCCGGGGGTATCCGGGTGGGCAAAAATTATAAGAAGTCATAAGCGATTCAAGGATATTTTATGGCTGACAGCACTGCTTTAAAATCCGGTTCCAGCCTTAAATCGACCATTAAAGATCAGTCTGGTGCTGGAAAAGTTAAAATCGGTGAAATCCTGTCCAAAGAAGGGCAGATTACCTCCATTATGCTCAACGAGGCCCTCACGGTCCAGAAAAAGACCAGCGAGCGGCTGTCGGGAATCTTGCTCCAAAAAGGCTATATTGATCCGGATACCATAGTCAATGTGCTCGGCCGGCTGTACAACTATAAGACGGTTTCTTTTTCAGAGATAAAACCAGACCCCGGGGCCTTGAAGCTTCTGCCCTATGATGAGGCTAAAAAATATCTGGTTTTTCCTTTGAAAGTGACCGGGGACGATCTGCAGGTCTGCATGGCCGAACCCACAGATACGGATGTGGTTGCTGATCTTGGCAAAAAAACCCGAAAAAACATCCAGGCTTTTGTCTCCACTGAAAATGATATCATCCAGGCCTATCGTGATTACTATAAAATCTCCGATGAAGAGTACAAAAGTTTTCTTCATTTTGAAGAAGAGGCGGACGATGATGAACCGGTAACCTCTGTGGATGATTTTGGGTCGCTGGTTTCCGAGGCCGCCGAGGAGCTTGAGGTGGCTTCCGCCGATACGGACGCAGGCCACGATGAGTTTATGGCTTCGGACGCACCCATCATCAAACTGGTCAACGGTATCCTGACCAAAGCAATCAATGATGGCGTGTCGGATATCCACATTGAGCCCTTTGAAAAATCTTTTCAGGTACGTTACCGTCTGGACGGCGGCATGTACAAGGCCATGAACCTGCCGCTATCAATTAAAAACGCCGTCATTTCAAGGGTGAAGATTCTTGCGTCCCTGGACATTGCCGAGCGCAGGATTCCCCAGGACGGCCGAATCAAACTGCGGCTGGGCAAGAAAAAATCTGTGGATTTTCGTGTCTCCTCGTTGCCGACCCTGTTTGGCGAGAGCATTGTTATGCGTATTCTGGACCAGAGCGCATTGAGCGTTGATTTAACCCGCTTAGGGTTTGAATCCGGCACCTTTGATATGCTTAAGCGCTGCATTTCCAGACCCTACGGCCTGCTGTTGGTGACCGGCCCCACAGGTTCAGGTAAAACCACGACCTTGTATTCCATTCTCAACCGTCTGAATAAAGACGATATTAAGATCCTGACCGCTGAGGACCCCGTGGAGTTCAACTTTAAAGGCATCAACCAGGTACCGGTGAAAGAGGAGGTCGGCATGACCTTTGCCGCAGCCCTGAAAGCCTTTCTCAGGCAGGATCCGGATATCATCATGGTGGGCGAGATCCGTGATATTGATACGGCTGAGATTGCCATCAAGGCCGCCATGACAGGCCATCTTGTGTTCGCCACCCTGCATACCAATGACTGCCCGTCCACCATCGGCCGGCTTGTGGATATCGGCATTCCGCCCTATATGCTGGCCTCATCGGTGACCATGGTTCTGTCCCAGCGTCTTGGGCGAAGGCTTTGCCCGGACTGCAAGCAGGTGGTGACCGGGCACAATCCCGACGATTTGGAACTGCACGGGTTTCATAAAAATGATATTCCGGACCTGACCATTTACGGGCCCAAAGGGTGTCCCCACTGCAATGGTACCGGGTACAAGGGCCGGGTCGGGCTGTATGAACTCATGGAAGTGACCGATGAGGTGGCTAAAGCCATCTCTGCGGAAGTGCCCGAAGACCAGCTGCGCAAGGTGGCCATCGCCGAAGGCATGGTCACCTTAAGGGATGCCGGCCTTGTTAAGGTAAAAACGGCAGAGACCTCCCTGGACGAAGTGTTGAAAAAGACCGTTATCACCAAAGAGGCGCTGCCTGCCTATCTGGTGAATCCTGACATCGAACAATACGAGGATAAGGATGTGATTATCCGTGAGGGAAATACGGATATTGATTTTTTCAAGCTTGTCCAAGGCGCCGTCTATGTGGTTAAAGGCGGTAAGATGATCGCAGAAATCACCCAGCCCGGCGAGTATTTCGGCGAAATGGCGGCCATCACCGGGACATCAAGATCCGCCTCCATTATTTCAAAGGGCCGGTCCAAGATCAAACGGTTTCCCGGCGATAAGCTGATTGAAATTATAGAAAAATATCCTGACGTGGCCAAACATCTTTTCACGGTCCTTGCAGACCGCCTGAACGAAACCGACCGCAAATTAGTCTCCCTGTACAACCAGCTTAAAAAACGCAAAGACAGCGCCTCCTGATACCCTCCCAATAATGGGGCGTGAAAACAACATCCCGATTTAAAAATTTCCTTGATGTGAAAGTCTGTGTGACATGCGGCATAGATTCGATTTATCTGTGACGAATATATCAATTCCTATTAAATCTGACGTATTGTACTTCCAATTCATTGATCCCCCACTATTTTTTGGCGATCCCCATCTATAGTTGCATTTCTTACATCAATGACGTTTTTAAATTTTTATTGACATTTAAAACGTACAAATAGTATCCATGCTTCCTATGTTTTCTAAGTTTAAAAGCTGCTTTTTTAGTTTTAAACTTGCATTGTGACGATACGAGTTGTTTTACCGGTAAAAAGAGGGGGGCTACATGATTATTCTCAAGGTTCATCACCTGTGGTTTGAGTACAACACAGGTCCAGTATTAAAAGATGTCAGTCTGACAGCCAGCCCCGGTATGGTTTCAGGCCTGCTCGGCCCAAATGCATCGGGAAAAACAACCTTGTTCAAGTGCATGAACGGAATTCTTCATCCCCAGGCAGGCAGGGTTTGTATTTCCGGAAAGCCTGTATCCGCGATTCATCGAAAAGATCTGGCTCAAATCATGGCGGTGGTTCCCCAGCAGACCGGTGCCATCTTTTCCTTTACCGCCAGGCAGATGGTGGTGATGGCTAAAGCATCCGGCTTGGCCATGTGGCAGCGTCCGTCGAAAACTGATTTTGCCGGGGCCGAAAAAGTCCTTGATGAGATCGGGGCGGGTGAACTTGCCCATCGCATGTTCAATGATTTAAGCGGGGGCGAAAAGCAAATGGTCCTTTTTGCCCGGTCCTTGTTCCAGTGCCCTCAAGTTTTGCTTTTGGATGAACCCACCGCCCACCTGGATTTTAAAAACCAGCACCTGATCCTGGATATGGTCAGAACTGTGACCAAAGAAAAAAAATTGACCACCATCATCACCCTCCATGATCCTAACCTGGCCACAAGATACTGTGATGACATCGTAATGCTTAAACGCGGAGAGGTGTGTGGTCACGGTCCCGTCCGGGATGTGCTGAATGAAGACACCATTGAGTCGGTGTACGGTATAAAGGTCCTGGTGAAAGGTTCTCACCGCTGTAACCGCCTGGTGATTCCCCGGACCAATGCCGCCGGGGATGTTCTGTTCTAAAATGCTGGAAGCATCGTGATGAAATATCGTCTTTTGTATTCTGCCTGCCTGCTGTGTCTGCTATTGGCGGCGCTCCTGGCTCTGATAACCGGTAAATATCCCATGACGCCCGGGATACTGGTGCGCCTGTGCCTCTCTGCTTTGGGGTATAAGCAAGTCGGATTTGACCTTGCCGGTCCGGCGCTGGTGCTGTGGTCCGTCCGCCTGCCCAGAATTCTCATGGCAGTTCTTGTGGGTGCCGGGCTCTCCGTATCCGGAGCCATGTTCCAGGGCCTGTTTAAAAATCCGCTGGTCTCCCCGGGTATCCTGGGCGTCTCTTCGGGAGCCAACTTTGGCGCGGCAATAGGCCTGCTCTTTTTTTCAGGATCAGTTTGGGCCATTCAGGCATCTGCCTTTGTCTGGGGACTCATCGCCGTGGGCCTGACCTGCCAGATCGGCAGGCGGGGCGATCGATCAATCACCACCCTGGTCCTGGCCGGGGTCATCGTTTCCGCCCTGTTTATGGCTGGATTATCATACATCAAATGCAAGGCAGATCCCCTGGGGCAGCTGCCTGCCATTGTGTTCTGGACCATGGGTTCCTTTAACAGTGTATCATGGACAGACGTTGCCTTTGGCGGCGGACTGATCGCTGCCGGCCTTCTGGTCTGCCGCTCCATGAGCTGGGGACTCAATCCCCTCTCTATGGGTGAGGAGGAGGCGTTGGCTTTAGGGCTTAATGTGGCTGCACGGCGGGCCGTATATATACTGCTGGCCACACTCATGGTTTCAGCCGCCACAGCCCCATGCGGCACCATTGGATGGGTGGGGCTCTTGATTCCACACATGGCCAGAATTTTCACAGGTGCCGAACACGACCGTCTTATTCCCGTCTGCGCCGTCTTGGGTGCCATTTTTATGCTCATCGTGGATACCTTGGCAAGAACGCTTCCCGGCGGAGAAGTTCCCGTGGGTATTTTAACCGCGTTTATTGGGGCACCCTGTTTTGGCATTCTTTTAATCCGCAACAAAACCACGATCTGGAACAATCACTGAACGGACAACGCCCATGCATCAATTCATTGAAAATAAATTGTCGTGCTTGTTTTTTGCAGGTTTCATTGTGATATTTACGCTTCTTTTTTCAGGTGGATCAAAAGCGTTGGCTGGTGACTGCGCCTGGCGGACCATCACCGACCGAACTGGCCGGCAGGTTCGCATTCCCAACATTCCCAAACATATTGCCTGCCTTTATGGCCCAAGTTATGAAAAAGTGCTGGCCCTGGGCGGCCGGGACCGGATCTCCATGGTGGCGAACGTGACCCTGCCCTGGAATTTTGTGATCAATCCGGGGCTGGCAGATATTCCGGTTTTAAATCACTACGGTTCGCCGGATGTGGAGACGTTGCTGAAGGATTCAGCCGATCTGGTCATTTATCACCCATTTGCCAAACAGATTGAGCGGTTAAGTGCCGCAGGGCTTCCCGTGGTGGTGGCCTACGACGGCAGTCAGCGTATGCAGACCCTGGCTGCCTTTTTTGCAGACTGGTACAGCCAGATCCGGTTTTACGCAGATGTGCTGGGCGGGCACTCCCCGAAGATTGCCGCAGATTACTGCAAATATGCGGACAAAAGAATCCGGCGAGTCACCAATGTCACATCACACATGCCCGAAGCCCGTCGGCCAAGAGTCTTCTGGGTCTGCGGCCAGGTTAACGGACCCACCGGCACCCAGACCCGCCATTCCACCGCAGATTGGATCGTTAGGGCAGCCGGCGGCACCATGCTCACCCATGACGCGCCATCCTATTTTGTTTCCGTATCCACCGAGGAGCTGATTTTATGGAACCCGGATATTATCATCGTCAGCACATTGCCCTCGGTGTCCTCGGTGCTGTCTGATTCACGCCTGAAAAACGTGACCGCGGTAAAGAACAAAAAAGTTTATATGACCCCCCAGGGACAGTTCTACTGGAGCCATTTTTCAACAGAGTCCTTTCTGTGCATTCTCTATCTGGCCAAGCTGTTCCTTCCCGGTCAGTTCCCAGATATCGATTTGATCCGGGAACTGACCGACTACTATACGCAATTTTACCATTACGATCTGACACCGGACCAGGCAAGGCGGATACTGGCGCACCTTCCGCCCCGGTCTGAACCGAGAGATTAACTATATTTAGGTAAAGAAGAGGAGAGAGATGAAATTCAGGTTGAAAATCAAGAAAATACTGTTTCCTGCTGCGGTGCTGCTCATGTTGTCCGCCCCGGCGTTGGCGGATACAACAGACGATCAGGTCTTTAATCTGGGCGAGGTTGTGGTGACCGGAGAAAAAACAACGGTGAACAACGCCACCACTGTCACAGAAGTGTCCATGAAAGATATTGCCGCCAAGGGCGCGACTACGGCGGCCGACGCCCTGAAATTTCTGCCCGGCGTCTATGTCCAGTCCGGCGGCAAAGGGGAAGCCCATGTGAGCATCCGCGGCTTTGAACAGCGCCAGATTAAGGTCCTCATTGACGGCGTACCGGCCCGGGAAAGCTACGCCGGCACGGTGGATCTTTCCATGCTGCCGGCAGATTCCATATCCAAAATCACCATCACCAAGGGGGCAAGCTCGGTACTCTACGGCGCCAACACCATGGGCGGGGTCATTAATATCATCACCAAAAAGGGAACCAAAACCCCGCAGACATCGGTTTCGGTTTCTTTCGGCGACTATAACACGGCCCATTACAGTGCAGGCCACGGCGGTGTTATTGGCAACGAAGGCATTGTCAACTACTGGATCGGTGCCGGTTACCAAATTTCTGACGGATACCGATTGTCCAGGGACTTTGACCCCAATAATTCAGACACAGGACGTGGCACCCAGTATAACGAAGACGGCGGTGCCCGGGATTTAAGCGACTACCAGAAAAAAGACCTGAACATGAAGATCGGGGTTGACCCCGGTGGCGAATCCAGTCTTTACCTCTCTTTTGATTACGTGGACAACGAACGCGGCATGCCGACGTTTTTCAACCGGTATTGGGCCTATGATCACTGGAAGCAGTGGCAGTTAAGCTTGGCCGGCGAACACAGAATTTCAGAGATGCTCAAGCTCAAGGCCCGGCTGTACTATGTAAACCATGAAGATGGCATAACAGATGTCTCCTGGACAGGCCATGAAACAAGCGGAAAAAAATGGTTTGAGAAAAGCTACTACGACGATGACACCCTGGGCGGTGAACTGCAGGCCACCATTAACTTTGTGCCATGGAACACCCTTCGCATCGGCGGTAATTTCATGGAAGACAACCATAAAGAGGGAAATTACCTCAGTGCTGACTGTTACAGCGTTCTCCAAGGATGGTCCTCTGTGGGATGGGAACCCGAAGAGGAATATACGGCCCAGACATGGACCATTGCCCTGGAAGACGAGTTTACCCTTTTTGAACGGCTCTCGGTGGTTTTAGGTCTGAGCTACGATGTGTTCGAACCCACCAAAACATCTTCCCAGCCCGCCCCCGGGCAGACAGACGCTGTCAATCCCCAGATCGGACTGGTGTATGACTTTGATAATAATACGACGCTGCACGCCTCTGTGGGCCGCAAAACCCGGTTCCCCAGCCTCAAAGAGCTGTATTCCGATCTTGTGGGCGGAAACTGGGATCTTGATCCGGAACAGACCATGGCATATGAGGTGGGTGCTGCCCACACATTTACCGGTAATATCAGGACAAATCTGGTTTTCTTCTATAATGACGTGGAGGATCTGATCGATATGATCACGGTTGACGGGGATAAAGTCTACGTCAATATCAACGAAGCGGTGATATACGGCGCCGAAGCCGGGATCTCCATACCGGTTACCGATCGCATGGATGTCAACCTGAACTACACCTATATGTCCACGGAAGATAAGTCCAACAATGGAAGGGATCTGGAAGGGCGCCCCCGCCACCGGATTAACCTGGGAGTGGGATACCGGTTTTCCTTCGGGCTGACCGCTGATCTGAACACCTCTTATAATTGTCACCAGTACTGGGAAAATTCAGACACCTATGCGTGGGAGAAACTGCCGGATTCTTTTCTGGTGAATCTGAAACTGACCCAGAAACTGCCGAATATTGGCAAGATGGCCCCGGAGGTCTTTGTGCTGGGCACCAACCTGCTGGACGAGGATTATTATGAAACCAACGGCCCTGAACCTGGATTTAATTTCCTGGTCGGTATGAATTTGAAGTTTTAGGAGAATGCCATGAGATGTATGATCTGCGAACACAAGTGTGACATTCCCATTAATGGAACAGGGCGGTGCAAGATGATTATGGCGGATGCCGGCGGCATACGCGAAAAATATCCCGACCGTTACCTGGCTGCCGTGGACACCGCCATCGAGTCCATGCCCATGGTGCACTACCACCCCAAAGGCACCTTTCTCCAGGTGTGTACCGTGGGGTGCAACTTCGACTGCCCGGGCTGTGTGTCCGAAATTCTCACCGATCACTTAAGCGCCATCAAGGGGCAGTTCCAGCAGATGTCTCCGGAACAGATACTGGACCTGGCGGAACAGACCCATGCCCAGGGGGTAATGTTCTGTTTTAACGAACCCACGATCTCTTTTTTTACATTCATGCGCCTGGCCCGCATGGCAAAGGAAAGAGGGCTGTCCGCCGGGTGTGCCACCAACGGGTACATGACCGAATGGGCGTTGAAAAAACTTGTGCCCTTTCTTGATTTCGTGAATATCGGCATCAAGGGTTCTGCGCCTGATGTATGCAAAGCGTGCGGGATTAAAGACGCCGGGCCTATTTTTCGGAATATCAAACTTCTCCATCAGCACGGCGTTCATGTGGAGATTTCAGCTGTATACCGCAAAGGCCGGGAAGATGAAGTCGAAAAGACCGCCTGGAATATTGCCGCTTTATCCAGACAGATTCCGTTCCAGCTCATGCGGTTTTTGCCCTTCGGCAACGGAGAGCCCGGAGACGAACCCACAGTGATGGCAGCCGAGGCCCTTTGCCGGCGACTGCAACAGCATCTTGACCATGTCTATCTGTTTAATACGCCCGGCACCTCTTTTCTTGACTCGGTCTGTCCCAGGTGCGGGCATACCATCATGTCCCGGGGATTTTTCGGGCCCATGTGTGCGAATCTTTACGATTATCAGCCCCAGGGCAAATGTGACTGCGGCTATCAACTGCCGCTGGAAGGAAGAATCCACGAAGAAGACCAGCATCGTATTTCAGGGTATTTCGGCGGTTACCGCACCGTGAACGCCATGAACATGATCCGCGGGATTTTGGCGATTTTAAATATGAAGGACAAGGCCGTTGCCGATACGGTCATGGCGGATGCGGTGCAAACGGATCTCATTGACGGTCTGTATGCCAGGCTGAACCGGATTGATGACTACCTTGACACGGTGGATGACTTTGCCCGAAAAACAGGGACGCAAAAAAAAGCGGCCCAATACCGGGAATATGTTGAACACCGGATCCAGCGGATCAGGGAGCTGACCTCAGATATTCCCAGGCCCAGGGTATACTTCTGCCTGGGGCATCCCCTGATCGCCATGTTCGGGGAAAAGATGGAATCGTGTCTGGCCGAGACCGCCGGTGCGGAACTCACCAATCTGGATCTGAACCGGGAGAAACGACCGGGTATTGCCATAGATCCCCAGGCCTTTGCGCGCATGGCGCCCCAGATCATTGTGGTGGCGGATACCCTGGCCTGGCCGCCTTCGGACGTCATTGGCTGGTGCCAAGAGAATAACCTGTCTGCCCCGGCCCTTGAAAACGGTAAGGTATTCGGCCTGCATCCCTTTCGCAGCTCCACCAATCCGGACTGGATATTAGGGCTCATGGCGCTGTGCAATATTATTCACCCGGATATTTTTGACCATGACCTTGAACAAGAGGCTAACGATTTTTACAAAACATTTTACGGACATCCCTTTAATAACGGCCAGTCGCCCCAACTTCCCTGGAAGGAGAACTTAAATGACTGAAACAAATTGGACCAAAACAAGAAACCCCAAATTTGACAAAGATGGTGCACGTCACATGGACCGGATCGCCAAGACGGCATTTAAACCTATCTATCCGGTGATTGCCAAAAATGCCATTGATGTTACCGGCGTGATGCGGGGCCGGTGCCTGGACATGGGCACAGGCCCCGGTATGCTGGCCATTGCCGTGGCAAACGCTGCGCCTGATATGGCGGTGACCGCCTTTGACTTTAGCGATGACGCCCTGGAAATTGCCCGGGAAAATATTCGTGAGGCGGGCCTTGAAGGCCAGGTAACCACTGCAGCTGGCGATGTGCATGCCATGCCCTTTGAAACCGGGGAATTTGATCTCATTGTCAGCCGGGGATCCATGTTTTTCTGGGCGGATTTGGAAGATGCGTTCAGCCAAATTTTAAGGGTCCTTTCCCCAGGTGGCAAAACCTATATCGGCGGGGGATTCGGAAGTCGTGAGCTCAAAGCCCACGTCATCCAGGAGATGGCCAAGATCGATCCCTCCTGGGACTGCTACGCCAAGAAGAAAAGCGGCGGCGACGGCATCAGGCGGTTTGAACGTATGTTTGATGAACTTAACTGCAGCGACTACCAGATCATTGATGATGACACAGGTTTCTGGATTGTGCTGTCGAACATGGCCTAGGCTTATGTGATCCTAACCTGGAATCTCAATGCCTCCTTGAGTTTTTGTATCGATATTGTTATTCTTTTTTTACGCTTTCATTGTGTATTAAACCACCTGAATCAATAAATTATTTTTAGATAAGTTTAATGTGTGCTGCCTTTTTGGGGCTTGTTTTATCAAGCCCCAAAAGTAGTCAGGCACAAGCGTAATAAGGAGATCTATATGGATATGAATGCATTTATTCTGGGGATTCCCAAAGCGGAACTGCATCTTCATATTGAAGGGACCTTGGAGCCTGAGACATTGTTTCGCCTGGCCAAAAGAAACAATATTTCCATTAAGTTCGATTCTGTGGACGAACTGCGGCAGGCCTATCAGTTCAATAACCTGCAGTCTTTTTTGGATATTTATTACGCAGGCGCAGGCGTCCTTCAAAATGAGAGCGATTTTTACGAACTGACATGGGAATATCTGCTCAAGGCAAAAGATCAAAACGTCCGTCACGTTGAAATCTTTTTTGATCCCCAGACCCATACCGAGCGGGGCATTGCCTTTGAAACGGTCATCACCGGGATTTATCAGGCGTTGTTGGATGGGGCCCGGGATCTGGATATCTCCTTTTGCCTGATCATGTGTTTTTTACGTCATCTGTCCGAACCCGAGGCGATGGAAACCCTCTCCCAGGCTTTGGAATTCAAAGATAAGATTACGGCTGTGGGCCTTGATTCCTCCGAAACCGGGCATCCACCGTCCAAATTCAGTCGTGTTTTTGAAAAAGCACGAAAAGAGGGCTTTATAACCGTGGCCCATGCCGGAGAGGAGGGGCCGCCGGAATATATATGGGAAGCCCTTGATGATCTTAAAGTCCAACGTATTGATCATGGGGTGAGAGCCCTTGAAGACACCTCGCTTATCAATGAACTCAAACACCGGCAAATCCCGTTAACGGTATGCCCCCTCTCCAATATTAAGCTGTGTGTGTTTGAAGAGATGAAAGAACATAATTTTAAGCAACTGTTTGACCAGGGCCTTTGCCTGACGGTCAATTCAGATGATCCTGCATACTTTGGAGGATATGTTGCTGAAAATTATCTGGCCGTACAAAACGCGTTTCAGCTGACGCCGAACGATATTGCGCAGCTGGCGATCAACTCTTTTAATGCGTCTTTTATCAGCCGGGATAAAAAAGAGTCCTATATTGATCAGATAAATAGATTTATGGCGGAATAAACCAACACCTTTTAAACGTATCATCACCGGCCCCGGCGCTTTGTCTTAAAGGAAAATATTGTTTACGGGCATGAAAATAAAACAGTCTTTGTTCAACGGCTTTCAAGCTGTGCTGACCATTTTCTTTGTGCTGCCGTGGTCAAATTCGTTTGTATGTGCACAGGATCAAGGGCGGCTCAATATTTTGGTCATCAATTCCTGTCAACAACCAACAGCCGAAACATAGTAAGCGATATTTAAACCCCATCTACCGCCACGCCCAGCGAGCCCATATAATGCCTCCAAACTAAAAGGAGGCGACCCCATGCCAAGATCAAGAAAAGCAACAAATGAAAGACTTAGCAGTTACTGGAAATCAAACATCGAACGCTGGGAGGCATCAGGGCTGACCCAGACAGAATATTGCAGACGCAATGACCTGTCCAAGGACAGGTTCACATATTGGAAAAGAAAATTTAAAGGACAGGATCGTCCTGTGGAATTCATCCAGTTGCCGATGCCTGCCAATATTCATACGACCGGGTTGAAGTTGAACCTTGGTCAGGGGGTACAAATAGAAATCCCGGACGGTTTCACCAGCGAGACGCTTGAAAGGGTTCTTGCAGCCTTGAGAGCTATCTCATGATGAACTTTCCACCAGACACAAAAGTCTATCTGGCTGTGGGTACTACTGACATGCGCAAAGCGATTAACGGCCTTTCCATTATCGTAAGCGAACGAATGCAGTTGGATATATTTTCAGGGTCCCTGTTTGTGTTCTGCAACCGAGCACAAACCATTTTAAAAATTTTATACTGGGATAAAAACGGTTTTTGCCTGTGGCAAAAGCGTCTTGAAAAAGACCGGTTCAAATGGCCGAATTCACCAAAAGATGTCATGGATATTACAAGCCGGGAACTGACCTGGCTGGTCGATGGACTGAATATAAATCAGGCTCATAAGCCCCTAAAATACTCTATGATTTTTTAGGCGAAAAACTATAAAAAACCCCTTGGTTATGGTATATACAGCCCATGACAAGAGACACTCTCAAAGATGCTGAAAGCCTGGATGAAGTCAAAGAAATCGCTCTGAATTTGTTTGATGAAAACATAATTCTTCAAGAGCAGATTAAATCCCTCCAGGACAGACTTTTTGGTCGTAAATCAGAAAAAACGCCCAAAGATGGCGAACAAATGTCTCTTTTTGATATGCCGGAACCCGATCTTTCGATTCTGAATGAAGATGATACCGTCACCATTACAGAGCATTCCCGCAAAAAACGCGGCCGCAAACCACTGACCGCAGATCTTCCCCGTGTCGATGTTGTTCATAAACTCAGTGAGAATGACAGAAAATGCGATTGCGGCTGCTTGAAAGATAAAATCGGTGAAGAAGTCTCTGAGCAGCTTGATTACATCCCAGCCAAGGTTCGGGTGATTAGAAATATCCGGTATAAATACGCCTGTAAAAATTGCGAGGGGGTTGAAGATGAAGGCCCCACCGTATCTATTGCCAGGATGCCGGATCAGATTATTCCCAAAAGTATTGCCACTCCGGGACTGCTTGCCCATATCCTGACCGCCAAATTTGCAGATGCTTTGCCGTTTTATCGTCAAGAAAAGCATTTTGCCAGAATCGGCATTGAGCTTGCCAGATCAACCATGTGTAAATGGGGCATGAAAGTGGCAGATGCCTGTGAAATTATCATCGGCATGATGAAGGACGACATCCTGGCCAACCCCATGATTGGTATTGATGAAACTCCTCTCCAAGTTTTAAAGGGACCACGGAAATCCAAATCTTATATGTGGATTTTCAGGGGTGGACCACCAGACAAGCCGATTATCCTGTTCGAATATCACCCGACACGGTCTGGGGATGTGGTTTCAACATTTTTGAACGGTTATAAGGGCATCGTCCAGACGGACGGATATGCTGGGTATGATTTCCTGGATACCAAAAAAGATATTGTTCATGTTGGGTGCTGGGTTCATGCTCGTCGGAAGTTTAAAGAGGTAACAAAAGCGCTTGGCAACAAGGCAAATTCTTCCGGAAATGCCGGTTCGGCATTGTTGTATATCAGCAAGCTTTATAAAATTGAAAAAGAAGCACGGGAACAAGGGTTTTCTGCGGAACAATTGTACAATAAGAGACAATCCCAGGCGGTTCCAATTCTTACCGAGTTTAAGAAGTGGCTTGATGATAGAGTAAACAAGGTTCCTCCCAAAAGCCTGCTTGGCAAGGCGATCAATTATACCATCGGCCAATGGCCCCGATTGGTCCAATACACAACTGAAGGGTTCATTCGACCGGACAACAATTTGGTTGAAAATGCCATCCGGCCTTTTGTCATCGGTCGTAAAAACTGGCTGTTTTCTGATACGGTTCAAGGTGCAAAGGCGAGTGCGGCAATTTACAGTTTGATAGAGACTGCAAAATCCAATGGACTGGAACCGTACTGGTATCTCAAGTACCTGTTTCAGCATCTGCCTGAGGCAATGACAAATGATGATTTTCAAGCGTTGCTCCCCTATAATGTGAAAAAAGAAAAAATTTCTGAATCTGTCCCGTGTTGAGTGGGGTTAAAACACCGCTTACGAAACATAAAAAATTATCCAGTGCAATCATTGAAGAAAATGTTCGCCGGGCAATCGAAAAAATAAAAGGCAGCCAAATCCTCCTGGTTGAAGATAATGAGATCAACCAGGAAGTGATTCAAGCACTTTTAGTCCCCAGCAATATTCGTGTGGAAACAGGCGCCAATGGACTGCAATTGCTTGATATAATAGAGGATGATGGATTTGGCGGTGTTTTGATGGACTGCCGGATGCCGGTCATGGATGGGTATGAAGCCACCCGGGAAATCCGGGTCCAGGAAAAATTTAAATATTTACCCGTCCTTGCCATCACTGCCAATGCCATGGTGGGGGACAGGCAAAAGGTGCTGGACGCCGGCATGAACGATCATATTGCCAAACCCATGGACCCGGACAAAATGTTTTTGACCATGGCCAAGTGGATCCCAGGGAAAAACATTTAATGACGGAACCTTGTCCCCCTTACTCTTGATAATAGCGGTCTTTTTCACTGTAAATACAGCCGCAATACTGCTGGCGGTACATGTCCAGGGCTTTTGAGGTCTCTATGCCCTGTTTCCAGCCTTCACGAAAATCCTGGTAAATGAATTTCAACCCGTATTGTTTGGCAAGGCTTTGGCCGATTTCCGTGATCAGGGCATGGTTCTGGAATTTTGAATAGAGCAGGGTGGTGGTAAAGCCGTCAAATTTGCCTTTTTTGGCAACCAGGGCACTGGCTTTAAGTCGCGCGTGATAGCAGTATCTGCATCTATTCTGTTCCCTGAATGTAACGGCGCGCAAAAATTCTTCAAGTTCGTACCCCTTTTGCCATATCATTTTCAGATTCATCTGATCGGCATAGGCCTGCAAGGTTTCTTCTCGTTTCATGCACTCGGTGAACGGATGAATATTGTGCCGGTAAAAATAGCCCATAACCTCCATATCCATGCCCCGCAACACCTCAAGGGGATATATGGTGCACGGGCCGCAGCAGGCGTGCAGAAGAACTCTCACAATCTTGCTCCAAAGATGGCGGTACCCACGCGCACCAGGGTTGCCCCTTCTTCAACTGCCACGGCAAAATCGTTGCTCATGCCCATGGATAAATGGGTCATGTCCGTATGGGGAAGGTTGAGTCGGTCAATATCTTTGCTGAGCTGTTTGAGCTGTTTGAAATAATCTCTTGCCTCTTCCGGGTCATCGAAAAAGGGGGGCATGCACATCAGTCCGGAAACATGCAGGTTATCAAATTGGCTGACCTGTTTTGCGATCTCCACAATTTCGTTTTCCCGGGCACCGGATTTGGTTGTTTCCCGGGCAATATTTACCTGGAGCAGAATATCCTGGGTTTTGCCTATTTTTTCAGCCTGGCGGTTGATCTCCTTGGCCAGTTTGACCTTATCCACGGTGTGAATCAGGTCAAAATACTTGACCGCAAATTTGGCTTTGTTGGATTGAAGATGTCCGATAAAATGCCAGGTGGCCGACTCCCTGCCAAGGATGTCGATTTTTTCCATGGCTTCCTGGATGTAATTTTCTCCAAAGTCCCTGTGCCCTGCGTCAATGGCCTCTTGGATCATGTCGGACGGTTTTCTTTTGCTCACGGCAATAAGGGTCACATCGGATGCATTCCGCCCGCTTTTTTGCGCGGCGGCAAAAATTTTATCATGAATTTTTTTTATTTTGGATTGAATCTGCATGACTATTTATTCTTTCTTAAAACTGATTGCCCCTAAAGATGTCAGGGCATCAATGAGTTCACACACGGGCAGGCCCACAACGTTGGTATAGGAGCCGGATATCTCTTTGACCAGAAAGGCGCCAATACCTTGAATACCATACCCTCCGGCCTTGTCATAGGGCTCGTTGGTGCCTGCGTACCAGTTGATTTCATCACTGGACAAGTCCTTAAACCGTACCTGGGTGTTTACAACCCGGGTCACCACGTCATCTCCCTTGGCTTTCATAATGGTGAAGGCTGTGAATACATTGTGTTTTCTGTTGCTGAGCCGGCTTAACATACTCTTGGCCTGCTGGTGGCCGACAGGTTTTCCTAAAATGGTATTATCAAGGGCCACAATCGTGTCCGCGCCGATGATCCAGGCGTCAGGATAGCTGGGTGCCACGGCCTGGGCCTTTATTTTGGACAACAAACTAACATAATTTTCTGGGGCGATACCCACATCAACTTTAGACTCATCGATATCCGCCACATGAATTTTAAAATCTATACCTGCCTGGGTCATCAGTTCTTTTCTGCGCGGTGAGCCCGAGGCAAGAATAATTTCTTCTTTGTTTATATGTTTCATGGCCCCCTATGTATCACAATTGGTGGCCATTCAGAAACCGCCTTTTTGGCAAAATTGTTTCATTGAATGTTATTTTAAGGTTGGAAATGCGGGGGGCTCCGCTAAAAAAAGCTTAAGCATAGCTGTTTTGAAAAACGACATATTGATTTTTCGTCTTTTTGGCCTCGTACACGGCTTTATCTGCGCACTGCAAAAGTGTTTCGGCGTCATCTGCTGAAGATTATGATGTGTCATAATACCTTGTATTCAAAGATTAAAATTATACGGTATCTTCCAGGGTAAAACAAATGCATTCTCCAGGTATGTCCGTCCTTGACAGGATTTTTACGGTAGTGGTACATGTGAAACATGCAGAAATTTTTAATTGATAAAGACGCGTTAGGCGCGGGCAGGGTCCTCATCCAGGGCCAGGATGCCAAACACATATGCAAGGTGCTCAGGCTAAAGCCCAAAGATACCGTTTCCATGACCGACGGCCATGGTACCGACTTTACAGGGTGCATAGAAAAAGCCGCTTTGGACTGTGTGGAAGTGTCAATATTAACCGAGCAGAAAAGCCACACCGAGTCCGCCCTTGATCTGACCTTGTGTACGGCCATGCTTAAACACAACAAGATGGATGAGATCATCAAACAGATTACCCAGCTTGGGGTAACCCGCTGGATTCCTTTCTATTGCAAAAGATCCATACCATTGTCGGGCCAAAAAAGGGAGACAAAGCAGATTGAGCGGTGGCAGACCATTGCCAGAGAATCTTTGAAGCAGTGCCGGCGATCCCGTCTTGTGGACATTATGCCGCCCATGGATTTTCAACAGGTTCTGGACTTTTCAAAGGGGTGTTCCCATCGATTTGCCTTCTGGGAAGCCTCGGATCACCCCCTTGCCGGAACCATTTTCCATGGGGCCGGCAAAGCGGTTATCCTGATCGGGCCCGAAGGGGGATTCGAGGCGCAGGAGATCCAGGATGCCGTTGACGCAGGGTTTACAAGCTATTCCCTTGGACCCAGAATCCTGAGGGCTGAAACGGCTGCAGTCTCGGCCTGTGCGTTAATTCAGTATCTGCTGGGTGATATGGGCGGGGCCTGGGAATAACATTCTTAATGCGGTTCTAATTTTTTGCTTGACTTGAACGGCCAAAGAACATATAAAAGCTGACGTTGTTGACGTGCCCAGGTAGCTCAGTCGGTAGAGCAGGGGACTGAAAATCCCCGTGTCAGCAGTTCAATTCTGTTCCTGGGCACCACGATTATAAAAGCTTTCAGCGGTCTTCGTTGAAGGCTTTTTTGCTTTTAAAATTTCTTGCAAAAAACGTCCATACAATTTTTTTTTAAAACGGTTTCATGAAGCGTCAGATCGCCATGACCGCATTGTCATAATCCCATAAAAAGACGGTTACGGCTGCGCCCCCCAAAAGGATTAAAAGGCTGCCGACGATAAAAACGTAGGATACGCCGATCCAGTCGAGGATAAGTCCGGAAAGGATGGGGGAAACGATGAATCCCAGCCCCCAGGCCGCATCGTTGAGGCTCATAATAGATGCCATGCCCATGGTCTGTCCGAGCCGGCCGGTGATGACCAGGCCGCCGGGTAAAGACAGGCCGTTGGCCATACCCATGAGAATATTTAGGATCAGAATCGGAATAAATCCGTGAACAAAGGGCATGCCCAGGACGGTTATGCCGCAGGCAAAGGTGCCGTAAATGATCAGATGTTTGGGATTGATCCGGTCGGCAAGCCCGCCGCTTGCCCGCTGGAGAAAGGCAATCAAAAAGATATTCATGGTTAAAATGACGCCAACCTGGGAGCTTGATAGTTCTAACTGCATGGCTAAAATGGGCAGAAACGTATACACCGATCCCTGGCCCGAGGCTGCGAAAAAACGCATAATAAAGATGCCGGCGGCGGTTTTGTTGGCCATTATTTTTGTGAATGGGTAGGGCTTGGCCCGCTTTATATCTCCAAGATGGGCTTTGTCCGCAGGCAGGAAAACTACCACGATTAAAGCGGTGATCAGGGCCAGGCCTCCCATGATGTAAAAAGCGGCGTTAAAGCCGAGGGTGTCCCGGATTGTACCGCCCATGACAGGGCCGAAACCCAGACCGATCATGATGGCCATGTTCAACGTTCCCATGTAGACCCCAAGCTTTCGAGGCGGTGCAATGTCCGCCGCCAGTGCCATGGCCACCGGCACCACCAGAAGTGAGGCCATACCGTGAAACAGCCTGATCAGGATCAGGGTTTCGGCATTTTCAGGCAGTACATAAAAAACAGAGAGGAGTGCATAGATGAACAGGCCCGATGCAATGAACCGTTTTCTTCCCCATCTATCCGATATCTGTCCGCTGAAAGGGCTTAAAATAGTTCTTGAAATATTGAAACTGGCAACGATCAGGCCCACCAGAAAACCCCCGGCCCCAAGCTCCACCGCATAAATCGGGATCAAAGGCCAGATGATGCCAAGCCCCATCATCGACACCCCCACGGCAGCAGACAGGATAAAGAGAATAGCAGATTTGTTCATTGGGGGGCTTCCATATGTTCATTGGGGTCGGTTGCATTAATCAAGACCCAGATTGTCGTAAAAATGCCGGCGTTTCATCCGGTACAGCGCTTTGTCTTCTTTGACCAGGTACCAGTATTTGTCGTTTTTGTCATCAAAACATTCAAAGAGCCCGGTATAATCTTCTATGTCCGTTACATCACACACCCTGGAAACATCATCGTTGAACCGACGGCATACCGAAACCCAGTCTTCGGTTTCTGCGTCTTTTTTAATGGTGATTGCCTTTGAGGTTTCATCAAATTCAGCCTGGATACATTGCATGTCGATACCTCCGGATTTTGAAATTACAGGGTCAAACGGCCCTTGGTTATGGAAATTCTTTTTGCAGAACAGCTTTTTATTGGAGAAAGTTTATCAAAAATTCGAAGGGTTTTAAAACATTTAGTTGAGTCAATTTAATCGTCTTGGGAAATAGGCCTGAAACATCGAAGGGCCGATGATTGTCAGTTCAGCTTTTTTTTGATATTGAAAACGGCACGCGGTACAAGGCGTCATACAAATAACAGCCATGGGCTGACCTGACATATCAGCACTGAAGGACAGCCCACAACGAAGATTGAAAGAACTCAGTAACTTACTGAGATTTTTCATATAAACAACAAACATAAAAGATAGAGAATAGATCACATGAAATACTCACAGGCAAAACAGGGAAGAATATACGTTATTCGTCTTGAAGACGGAGATATCATTCACGAAGAACTTGAACGGTTTGCCAAAGAGAAATCTATAAAAGCCGCGGCGTTAACCATTCTCGGCGGGGCGGACGAAAAAAGCAGGCTGATTGTTGGACCCGAACATGGCCGGACACAGACCATTACCCCCATGGAACTTGTTCTCAACAATGTGAATGAAATCGTGGGAACCGGTACGATTTTTCCCAATGAGCAAGGCGAAGCAAAATTGCACATGCACATTGCCTGCGGCAGAGAAGAATCAACCGTAACCGGATGCGTACGCAACGGTGTCCGGACATGGCACATATTGGAAGTGATCCTTTTTGAGTTGATTGAGACCGACGCTGTACGTGTGTTTGATCCAACCACAGGGTTTGAATTGCTCAATCCATAAAAACGTATTCGTTTATTCTTTTATTAGGGGAGATTGGTATTCGATCCAATTTCCCCTGTTGTCTCGGCGGTCTGTGCCGGACCTGCAATCTGGATTAATCCGTTTTTCAATGCCCGTATAATTCACCGGGTTGCGTCTGCGGCGATCTGTTCCGGACCGTCTTTCGTCCCGGCCTCTACGCTCTTGGTTTTTTTCCATGGTGATACCCTCCTTTGCCTTACGGAATTTGACGAGGATATCAAAATTATAATGGGTAGAACGGCCTCTGTCAAATAGACGGCTGCCTGGTGCAAGTGTTCGTTTGTAGTCAAGTACCTCCGGCAGAGCCGGAGGCTTGAATTTATGAACCGCTCAAAGCGGTTATTTTATTGGCCACCTAAAAGGTGGCGTACCTATTTGAACAAACTCAGTTGCTCTAAACGTTGATCCTCTTTCTCCTGAGAACGGATATATTCCCGGATAGTCGCCTCATCACGACCAACGGTTGAAACATGATAACCTCTGGCCCAAAATTGCTGCCCGGTAAAATTTCTTCGATGTCCCAGGTAATTCCGTGCTATATGGATCGCACTTTTACCCTTGATAAACCCAACGACTTGCGCGACCGAATATTTCGGAGGAATCGAGATCAACATATGCACATGATCTGACATCATATGGCCTTCTATGATTTCACACTCCCTGCTACGCGCCAAATCTTTAAAGACTTGTCCAAGATATTTCCTTAGTTCTCCATACAAAGTCTTTCTACGGTATTTGGGAATCCACACAACGTGGTATTTGCATTCCCAACGGCTATGGGATAAGCTTGAATCGTTATTCATGAAAGTCTCTCCTTTGTGAATTTGAGCGGTTCACGTTTATTGGAGGGACTTTCATTTATTCCCTTAAATGTCAAACACTGGTGAGTCCCCCGGCAGAGCCGGGGGTTTACCTAAGGGCAATTACTTAAATTCATATGATTAACTTAAGTTAAAACATTACGCCCGGATTTAAATACCTGATCCTCCTTAAAATTTGCCTGATCGTCCATCTTTGTTTGGGGGAAAAGCGCTGTTCAAAATTTTAATACGGCTTTACATCATCGTGCGATCTTGGTATGCCGTTGTATATATGAAGTAAAGCGTACGAAATCCGGAAGCAACTTAACGCACAAGGGTTTAGACTTTTGATAATAAAGCGGCCCGTGCAGATCAGATGATCCTAACACCCATTGTACAGGAGGATTAACCATGCAAGACGATTTTTCCAACATCATGGCCTTTTTGAACGATTTAAAGGCAAATCCAAAGGCAGCCTATCCCGAAGGGATGACCAAGGGCGAAGTGGCCACGATTATCGACCTTGCAATCCACGCCACAAATTCAGAATCAATGGGTGGCGGCGTTGAAGGGTATGCCAATCTTTTAGGACAAATCTCCCGCCGGATGTCGGTGGTGCACGGCGAAAAAGCCGTAATCAATGTTTTAAAGCAAATCATAGAACAATTGACGCAGATGGCTGAGTACGCCGAGCAAGTACAGGAACAAGAAGCGGGGTGCAGAAGTAATGAGGGGGCGTTTTAGGAAATTTGAAAAACAAAAACATGTTTTGTAAATCTTTGCTCGTCTTTCTTTTTCGGGTGGGATAACGAGCGGTCTAAGGCCCAGGGGATTGATGGGACGATGTGATATTGGTATACCCTGTATCCGTGTCATCAATATGTGTTTACACAGATGCGGAAAGCAATATTCCGTGATTCGGCCGCAAATTTGGTCACACCGGCGAAACGGTTTGTCCCGGAGTCTGTGGAAACATGCCCCCTGACAGAAAATTAAAGGAGAACGCCGTGACGGATAACAGAAAAAAAGTAGTGGAACAGATTGCTGCACTGATAAATACGCAACGTTTTGCCGTCCTTTCAACCCAGCAGAACAATCAGCCGTATGCCAGTCTTGTTGCCTTTGCTGCAAGTGCGGACTTGAAACATGTTTACTTTCTGACCCCAAACACCACCCGTAAATATGAAAACCTGACAGTCAACCCCAAGGTTGCCGTTCTTGTCAATGACAGCCGGAACCAGGCGGACGATATAGACAATGCCGTTTCCGTAACCGGCACCGGTGTGGCACATGTTGTTGAAACTGGTGACAACCAGGCCGCCCTGGACGGTTATCTCGAAAGGCATCCCCATTTAAAAGCGTTTGCCGCCGCGCCGACAACTGCGTTCGTCTCTATCACCATGAACCGCTATTTCATGGTCAACCGGTTTCAGGATGTTGTTGCACTTAAGATGGAATAACGGCCATGGGCCGACCTGACATATCATCTGCCAGGTATAAGCCCGCAACAAAGCTTGGAAGATCTGAGTCGCTTACCCAAACTCCCTTTATATGAAAGAGCTCAGTAAGTTGCTGAATTCTTTCAACCTTCGTTGTGGACTGTCCTTCAGTGCTGATATGTCAGGTCAGCCCATGGCTGTTATAAAAAAATGGACCATAACTGCCTGGT
Organism: uncultured Desulfobacter sp.; assembly: GCF_963666675.1. Classification (NCBI taxonomy): domain Bacteria; kingdom Pseudomonadati; phylum Thermodesulfobacteriota; class Desulfobacteria; order Desulfobacterales; family Desulfobacteraceae; genus Desulfobacter; species uncultured Desulfobacter sp. Next base: position 2,547,433 of record NZ_OY762929.1, read on the forward strand.
GCAGGTATCATTGCTTTTTTATGGGCATTACACGTGATTGATCTCTCGTTGGATTTTAGCATGCACCTGCTCTGAAATCGGATAAAAACTGATAATGACAATTGACAGCACGTTGCAAAGGCAGGGCACAAGTGCATAAAGGATTTTCAGCATAAACACTGCAGATGCGGGCTGTTCCGCATTGGCCTGATAACCGGCATGCCCTAAAAGCAGCAGGCCGATGCCGATTCCCAGGGCGGCCGACAATTTTTTTGAAATGGACCAAAGTCCGATATATCGGCCTTCCCGCCGCTGTCCGGTAAGGGCCTGATCATAGTCGATCACATCCGCCTGGATGGAAGAGGGCAATGCAAGGCCTGCACCAAAGCCGATACCGGATAAAAATACCAGCACCCCGTAAATGGTTGCATCGCCGGGCCCCAGAAAAAACACACCGCTGAACGCGCCGGTGTTGATGAGCATTGAAAGAATCCAGGCCTGTTTTTTTCCGATTTTCCGGGAAACCACAAACCAGAGGGGTAAAAACACAATTCCTGTTAAAAAATATATCAGTAAAAATCCTTCAGCGCTCTGGGCCTTGAGGACATACTCCACATAATAGAGGATCAAGGTCGCCGGCAGGTTGCTGCCGATCGCGCTGATGGTGTAACCGGATATCAGGATCAGGAAAGGTCGATTTTTAAACACTGCTGAAAATCCTTTGACCAGATCGTCACTGTCGGTGTACCGGTGCGTTTCTTTGATTCGGTAGATGCAGTAGAAAGAGAACATGACGATCACCGGGGCAAATACGAATGCCATGAAGGAGAACCGATCCCTTTCTGTGACGACAGTTCCCGGTTCACGCATGACTCCGTCAATCAATAAGGGAAACGCTGCGGCCAGGAGCGTTCCGATGATTAAAAAACCGTCTCGAACGGAAAAAAGAGCCGTCCGTTCATGGTAATCCCGGGTCATTTCAGGGCCAAGGGATTCATAGGGGATGGCAACCAGGGTCCAGAAAAAAAACAGGGCAAACAGCCAGAAACCAAAATAAATGCCCAGCATTGCCCCGGACAAAATAGGCGGTTTGAAAAGAAAGAGGATCGAAACGGCAAGCCCCACAGATCCGAATGCAATATAGGGTTTTCGCCTGCCGAAACGGCCCGTTGTCCTGTCTGATAGGTAACCGATGACTGGGTCCGTCACGGCATCGAATAATCGAACCCCCATGAGCAGAATGCCGACGGTTGAGATGCTCAACCCGATGGTATCCGTATAGAATTTGGGCAGGAACACATATACGGGAATGCCGATAACGGCCAGGGACAGGGCCGGTAATGCATACGCAAACTTATCCGGCCACGATATGCGGTGGATGTCCACTGCTTCTGATCTGATCGTCATTTTATTTTCCCCAGAAGCCGGTCTCTGAATCTTTTATCGATCGGATTTCCACCAATCCATATGCCGAATAACGCCTTGGCAAATTCCGGTCCTTCTATTGTGCCAAGGGGCACGGAATTAAGCGTCAGTTGGGTTCCATGATCGGGTAGATACGTGAGCGCATACCGGTCTTTGGGCTGAACATCTTTGTAAAGTCGGTTCAATGACTCGATTTTGGGCACAAGGCGTTGGAAAACGGCTTTGGTTGCAGATGCTTTAATCTGAGCCATGGTTGCTTCGGCAAAATCCTCCGAAGATAATTTTACTCCATATTCCAAAACCAGGTGTTTGGGGATATCATCCAGTGCCTCCGATCCAGCCGTATTCTCGGGCAAATACAAGGCGCCGGTATATGCATCTATAAACAACATATATTTGAGTAATGCCGCACCTGATAACTGCAGAGGTGTTCCCCGCACTTCAATTGAGTTGGAAAATTCAATATCCTTAACCATGGTTACACCACCATACCCATTGCCGGCCACAAAGATGCAGATAACTGCGGATACGATGCTTGTAATTGTTCTCATCACTGGTGCCCCTTAAAAAAAGGCAGAGCCTGATAGCGGCTCTGCACTGTTTTCGGAAGTATTGAAGTCTATCCGGCGACATCAATTCCCAAGTCACATCCCAGGTTTCTATCGGGATTTTCGCATTCAAAATTTTTCTGTCTGGTATCTACGTGGCCTTCGTTTCGCTCTTTATCATTTTCGGTGTAGTCTTGGATTCTGTTGTCAGTCATTTTATCACCCCATATGTATTATGTTTTTTTTATTATAAGGACGTTTTCTTTCGTCGTTACAAGTAATTTAAGACACCCATATGAGAAATCAATACTGGCTAAATAGGAGTTTAATAATAGGTTAAAACTATCATCAATAGAGATTGCGGAAAAACATTAAAGATTGATTGAGATTTTCTTTTTGGTTCGATATACAGTTTATGAGTGCCGTGTCATCAATTACCACCTCAATCCGTAGGGGGAGTCAGTCATGGACTACAAAGATCAGAAAAACTTGAATATTGCTGTTGTCGGTTCCGGGATATCCGGTATCTGCTGCGCCTATCTTCTCCAGGGCCGTCACCGGGTCACCTTGTTTGAAAAGGATAGTTATTTTGGCGGTCACACCCACACGGTGCTCATTCCCAGCGGCCCGGATGCAGACACCCCGGTGGACACCGGCTTCATCGTTTTGAATGAACGGACCTATCCCAATTTTATAAAATTTCTGGCACAGCTCGGCGTGGAAAAACGACGGACCGATATGTCATTTTCATACTATTGCGAACAAACCGGGTTCTGCTATGCCAGCCGGAACCTGAATTCATTGTTTGCACAGCGCGTCAACATGTTTAAGCCCAGGCATCTGCGATTTATTTATGAAATGATTCGCTATCTGAATGTTTTGAGAAAAGAGTATCTTTCCGGCCATCTGGCGGACGTCACCCTGGCGGAATATGTTCAGGAAAAAGGCCTCCACCGGGAAGTGGTTGACCAGTTTATCATTCCCATGGCAGCCGCCATATGGTCGGGCTCCGATTTCCAGATGGGCCGCTTCCCGATCCGAACCTTTGCCCAGTTTTATGAAAATCACGGTCTTTTGGGGGTCTCCGGCCATCCCCCATGGTATTTCGTCAACAACGGCAGCCAATCCTATGTTCATGCCTTTTTAAAATCATTTAAAGGGACCGCTGTCAAGGACTGCGGCGTCATTGGCATCTCACGGTCGGCAGATCATGTCACATTGTATCTCAAGGATAGTGCCATCCAAAACTTTGATGCGGTGGTGATCGCCACCCACGCAGACCAGGCATTAACGCTGCTTGAAGATCCAAGCCCAGGTGAAACATCACTGCTCGGCACCTGGACCTATTCGAAAAACAGGACGGTCCTGCATACCGATACACGTGTCATGCCCCCCAACAAACGGGCCTGGGCCAGTTGGAACTATACGCGTTATCTCGATTCCGACGACACCTCACCGGTCACGGTCAGCTATGATATGAACCGTCTACAGAAACTTGGCACCCGACAGCCGGTTTTTGTCACACTCAACCCCAAAAAAACGATCCCCGATAAAAAAGTTATCAAAGAAATTGATTATACCCACCCCCAATATTCCTTTGATGCGTTTCAGACCCAGAAATCGCTGCCTGAATTGAACGGCAAACAGCGCACCTTCTTCTGCGGGGCGTACTTCGGGTACGGGTTTCATGAAGACGGGGTAAAATCTGCTCTGGCCGTGGGAGAAAGATTCGGAGTTGCATTGTGAAATCAAAAATTTATGTGGGATCCATCGAGCACCACCGATACCGGCCCATAACCCATGATTTGGCCTATCCGGTATATATGTTTGCCTTTGACCTTGCAGAGCTTCCCGGGCTCAACCGCAGATATCCCCTGTTCGGTTATAACAGGCGTGCTGTTACCGCCATCCATGACAGGGATTACCTTGAGCCGGGCAACACTCCGATCAAAGATAAAATACAGACGCTTTTGAACAAGTACGAGGTTGAATCGCCGGTTTCAAGAATCATCATGATCACCTCCCCACGATATTTTAACTATGTGTTCAATCCGGTCAGTTTCTATTATTGTTTTGACACAGCACAGGAACTTGCGGCCATCATAGCGGAAGTGAATAACACCTATGGCGAGCGTCATCCATATGTATTAACAAAAAACACTTCGGACTCAGCCCGATGGTTTGCCGTATTTGACACGCCAAAGCAATTTCATGTCTCCCCGTTTAATAGGGTCGAAGGCGTTTACCGGTTCTATTTCTCCGAACCCGGCGACCGGCTGGAGATCAGGATCGAACTGCACAATGATACCAACAGAGAGAACAATAAAATCATGGCTGCCATTCTCAAGGCCGACGGCATGCCCCTGACCTGTGCCGGCCACTTGAAAGCCATATTCAGATATCCATTTGTACCCCATTTAAGCATTCCCAGAATATACACCCATGCATTCAAGCTTTTTTTTCACAAAAAGTTAACCTTTAACGATAAACCCATACCACAAAATCCCATGACGCTGAAAAAACAGACCCCCGGTTTCGTCGAATCCATATGCAAAAAAGTCGTTTTCATGGCCTTGAAACGGATTTCCATCGGCTGTTTGGAAATGAAGATGCCAAATCAGGAAATGGTCCGTTTCGGTAACCTGTGTTCAAAGGGTTCCGAAAGCGAAGAAACGGCCATGATCCGGGTCCATGATTTCAGGTTTTTTAAGCGCGTCGTCTTTGACGGTGAGATCGGTTTTGGTGAAGCCTATATGAATGGGGAGTGGGATAGTCCTGATCTTGTAAATCTTTCCAGGCTTTTGATCAAGAACCGGGATCATTTTTCGGACGGCAACCTTTTGCTCTCTTATTTAACCCGGTTAAAGGAAAAAATTGCCCATGACAGGCGTTTGAATTCCATTAAAAATACCCCGGAAAATATCCGGGCCCACTATGATTTGAGCAATGTATTTTATGCCCTGTTCCTGGACCGGCAGATGATTTACTCAAGCGGTATTTATAAGAACAGGGATGATACCCTGGAGGATGCCCAGGAACAAAAGATGCATAGAATCATTGAACAGGCAGATATCCGGGATCACCATCACATTCTTGAAATTGGCTGTGGATGGGGCGGGTTTGCGGTGTTCGCGGCAAAACAGACCGGATGCCGGGTAACCGGTATTACGGTCTCCAGGGCACAATATGACCGGGCACGCCGGCGGGTAAGAGACGAGGGTCTTGAGGACCGTATCACCATACTGCTTCAGGATTATCGTCACACCCAAGGACAATTTGACCGGGTGATCTCCATTGAGATGATCGAGGCGGTGGGACCGCAGTTTTTCCCCACCTATTTCAAGCAGGCACAGGCCCGTTTAAAACCCGGCGGAAAGATGGTCTTCCAGGCCATTACTATAGATGACGACCGTTATGACGTTTACTGCAGGGAGCGGGACTGGATACAGAAACATATTTTTCCCGGCGGCCACCTGCCATGCATGAAAATTCTCAAGCAGACCCTATCAACCCACACCGATTTTGATATATCAGATATTTATCATATGGGGGCCCACTATGCCCCAACCCTGGCGCATTGGCGGGACCGTTTTCTGGCCGGCCAAGACGCCGTCTCCGCCATGGGCTTTGATGCGGCGTTCATCCGCAAATGGGTCTACTACTTTTCGATCTGCGAAGCCGGATTTGCGGTCGGCGGTATAGACAATATTCAGATGACCCTGGCACTGTAACCGTTTAGGCATTCCCACAGGATCCGCCTTTCCTGTGGAGTCTCACCGGTTCCCGGTAAAACAACGGTTTCATGGGGACGCCGATCCAGCCAGAACCGCCCCGTATGTTGACCGGCCTGTCGTGAGGCCGCCAGCCAGACAATGGTATCCGCCCCCTGGTCCGGTGTTCTCAAAATGGTGTTCACCCGTTGATGAAACCCGGGCAGGGACTTCTCAATGCCCGGTGTATCCACCCATCCCGGATGCATGGCATTCACTGTGATGCCGTATTTTTTGAACTGTTCTGCCCAGAGTTCGGTTAAGATAACCACCCCTCTTTTGGCGCGTGCATAGGCCTTGGCACCGTTATAGGGTTCAAACCGGTTTTCAAGGTCATGCACATCGATTTTCTGGGTATACATCCCGCCGGACGACACATTGACAATCCGCGAATTGTGTGCCCGGGCCAGCGCATTTTTTAGCCCCATGGTCAAGTAGAATACGCCTAGAAGATCGGTTGCAAATGTCTGTTCTATACCTTCGGTTGTTGCTTTCCGTTCATTGAACAGGGCGCCTGCATTGTTGATCAGGATATCGATGGATTTTTTGGATGCCTGCAACTTGCCGGCAACTGCATTGATGTCGCGCATCAGGCTCAGATCCGCCAGCAGGTAATCAACATTGGGGTTGCCGGTTTTTGTGATGATCTCCCGGCTAACTTGTCTGGCCTTTTCATGATTTCTGGCAATGATCGTTAAAAAAGCATTTTTCTCTGCCAGTTTGAATGCCGCTGCCTTTCCGATACCCGATGTGCCGCCGGTGATCACTACTTTTTTGCCATAAAGGGTAGGGTCCGGTCCCGTCCAGAACCGCCGGCTGAACTGATACCCATGACGGCTGAACATGAGCATCCCGGGAAGAACCGCATGGTCAGCCAGAAAATCCGGCAGGCTTGCCCCTGATCGAAACCAGCCCTTTTTGTTTGCCGGGTCGGTCCTTTCCGCAAGTGTTTGCTCAAGACCCGACATCGCCTCTTTCCCATAATTTTTCAATACCGGTGCCAGAATGGTTTCCATGGATCGCCCCAAACCGGAAAAGCGGATATCGGCCTGGTAATCAATCCGGGTGCCTGTGTCGGTCTCTTTGAAACGAATCGTATCAACGGCACTGAAAGATTCGCCGGCCCCGCTCAACACCACTTTTGAAAACGGCTCATATACATCAATGGTATATCTCATTTTTGAACGAAAAGGCCCGAATTTAAGCGTCAGGTCATAGGCTGACCCAACACCGGTTTCGACCGACAACGCCCGGGTTGAGCAGAGCACACCCGGGTCCCACTCCTGTATATGGCCGAAATCACTGACATAGTTGAACACCGTATCAATGGATTCATTCGAATAAATAGATTCCCTAAGTTGTATCACGATATCTCCTTTATTTGTAAAACCGGCAATGATGGGAAAAGGCTCTGAATTATCGATTATAGTTACATAGGTAACATGTCCTTTGGGACTTTTCAAATATCTGTCCAAGGGAGAGGGCGACGCCGGGGAGTAAGCGATGTGGTGGGTGTTGATGCGGATGGGCCATTTTCATGGCATGACTTTTTTATTTGGCCCTTCCGGATGATTGAAGATTAAAAGCTATACCCCAACATTATGATTTGTTCAATGTTGGGGTATAGATAACGGTTTCAGGGGGGGCTTTTAACAATAATCGGTTCCTTTGATTTTATCATAGCCCCATTGCCCTATTGGGGGCTTGGTCCTAACGTCGGTCATTGCAGGGGCAGGTCTCTGTGCCTGCCCTAACGAAGGACAACCACAGGGGATTGCCCTAGAAAAGACGGCCGATGTTGTAATCAAGCCCCCTATTTGAATTAAGGGGTGTGCTGCGGTTTCAACTCGCTATGCTTCAGCTTTTTTAAGAAAGCCGGTGAGTTGAGCAATATGTTTTTGTTCTTCTTGAATGATTTCATCTATTTTTTCACGGCCCATTTTGGGCGGTACCATATCTTTAAGCCCGATGTAAAATAAAATAGATTCCTTTTCCAGACCAATGGCGGTATTAATAATTTCGGTCATGGATTCGTCACCGGTAAGCTGGGCGGCCACTTCAGGGTTACCTTCACCCCCATGGGCGTCGGCCATGGCTTTCAGGTACAATGACAGCTCTTCATTGGGATCAAACACCGTCTCGGTTTTATCCGTATCCGACAAAGCGGCCTTCATCTCTTCAAACCCACCTTGATGGCGATCTTCCATTTTGGCAATGGTTTCAAGAAATAGTTTGTCTTCTTCATTTTTTTGAAGCGCGGCAGCTTTCCTGTAAAAAGCCGCACCATTTTTTTCAATCTGGATAGCCATTTCAAATGCTTCTGCTGCATTATAATCGTAAGCCATGTTCGGAACTCCTTTTCGATGTTTCCAACGTTAATGTTGATCTCATATGTCCACGACATGATGATGTGGCATTGAAATCAATTCAATTGTAACCGCCTTTGACAAGATTCCAATCCATGTCATTATTCAATTAAAACTTTCAACAAATCACCAAAGTTTGGATGGCTGTCCGTTCTGGCTTCTGCGAAAAAAATAAAGGATACTGCTGAATTTTTACCCCGGGGCGTATTTCTTATCTGAGACAAGCGGCCTTTCATCTTCCAATTTTCAAAAAACCCCAGAAATCTATAGTGTGTGACCCCCGGTGTCAAGATAGTTTTATCTTGATTTAATCCCAAACGTTCTGTTGGAGATCTGCTTTGCGGGTATTCGACTTTGGTGCAAATGGGTTGAATCCCCATTTTACCCTTCAATTTGGAACCCCAATAAGCTTTCAAGGGCAATCCATAGCAGGTATACTACTTAACTGTTCCCCCTGACACTACTTGATCCTTAAAAACTTTTGTTGCGGGCTGTGCCCCGCAACTGATGCACCGGGGCATCCCTTGGCCTTCATATACAGTGAGGATGAATGTTTATGGTTCATGGCATTGAATTGTGTTTTTTTCTGTTTAACAATCTGGCTATCTTTGTCGGCATTATGCTGATAGGGCTTTTGCTCAATTAAGGTGGAGTTCAGATTTCTGCAAACATATATTTGATCCATTTTTCACTACCAAGCCTGTGGGAATGGGAACAGGGCTTGGGCTCAGTGTCTCTAATTGAATTTATGTGAATGTGGCATACAAAATAAAAAAGGTGCGCCCAATGCAAAAACTGCACGGGGCACACCTTTTTGTCTTTAACTAATACGGGGGCTTATTTATAAGAAAGTCTGGGTAAGTTACCAAGATCTTTCAATCTTTTTTGTGGGCCATGCCTGACATGTGACATGCCAGGTCGGCCTGTGGCCGCTATAAAAACAGGTAACAGGAAATAAGACCTGTGATTGACATGGTGATGGTGTAAGGCAGTGCAAGCCAAACCATCCGACCGTAGGAGAGTCTAATGACAGGTGCCAGGGCTGACGTCAGTAAGAAAAGGAACGCCGCCTGACCATTGGGTGTTGCCACACTGGGGATGTTGGTACCGGTGTTAATTGCGACGGCCAAGTGATCAAAATGCTTGATGATTTGACCGGCTTTGGCAGCAGCTTCTGCGGGCAGTGACGCCAATACGTCAGCCCGGACAAGGTGCGGGTCGGTCAGTTTGTCCATCAATTCGCTGCCGGTCATGCCGATGTGGGGGATCTGACCGAGCATTTGGACAAAATGCATTTTTGTTTCCGTAATATATACGGTGGCAACAAATACGTTGTCGGAAATCGCGGAAAGTATACCGTTCGCAATATAGTATGCCCCAAGCTGCAGATGACCATGAAGACTGAGAACAAAATGCATGATGGGATGAAACAGGTGCTGTTCGTGAATAACTGCAACAATGGCGAAAAAGACAACCAGCAGGGCGGTAAACGGCAGGGCTTCGGTGAACGCGTGTCCAAACTGGTGTTCGTCGGTGATGCCGTTAAAAGAGGTCAGTAAGATGATAACGGAGAGTCCGATGAGACCAACTGCGGCAAGATGGAAGGCAAGTGCCAGGATCAGCCAGATACCGCCAATGGCCTGGATGATAAGTCTGGCCTTGAGTTTTTTTCCGCCTTGTTCTTCCATTTTCACTGCGGTTTCCAGCAGATGGGAACGGATGTTGCCGGGCATTTCAACGCCATAGCCGAACCAATGCTTTTTTTCCAGGGCATAACAGGTGCCGAGTCCGACGAAAAGAACGGGGATGGATACCGGTGCAACTTCCAGAAAGAAGTCAACAAAGTGCCAGCCCATCTGGTGGCCGATCAACAGGTTCTGGGGTTCACCAACCAGGGTGCATACACCGCCCAGAGCGGTACCTACAGCACCATGCATCATGAGGTTACGCAAGAACGCACGAAATTGAACCAGGTCGTCCCGTTTTGCAATTTGGCATGCGTTATCGTCGGTCAGGTCATGTTCGCAGGAGCTATCTTTTCCTGAGGCATAACGGTGGTATACATTGTAAAACCCATAGGCAACCGCAATAATTACCGCTGTAACGGTCAACGCATCAAGGAACGCAGAGAGAAACGCGCCGGCAAAACAAAAAAGCAGAGAGATGATAACTTTGGACTGTACCTGAACGAGTATGCGGGTGAAGGTGAACTGTAAAAATTCCTTCATGAAGTAGATGCCTGCAACCATGAACATCAGAAGAAGGATAACCTCAAAATTGGCCAGTGCTTCGTGGTAAACGGTTTCAGGGCTAGCCATACCCAAGACAATGGCTTCAATGGCCAGAAGACCGCCCGAAGGCAGGGGGTAGCATTTCAGTGCCATGGCCAGGGTAAAAATAAATTCTCCGATGAGCACCCAGCCCGTGATGAATGGGCCGGAAGTCACAAGGAGAATGGGGTTGATAATCAGGAACACGATAATGGCAAGCTTATACCAAATCGGCGCATTCCCTAAAAAGTTTTTTACTAAGGTGTTGAACATGGTCAGATCCTCACAATTATTATTAGGAACAACAGGTTATAAGTTTTACAATTATTACAATTTATGCCTTCTAACATCTCATTTGTAAAAATTCAACATATTATTATGTGCGGATGCATGATTTTAGGGTAGGGTAGGCAGGATATGGTCAAGCTGATTGTGTTACCTGCAAAGGGCTTTAATCGGTCCCGGCATGATTCACTATTTGCGGAACGCCTTGGATATTTAGGGAATCGGTTTTTACAAAAGATCCAATCAGGGGGTGCTATCATGGCCCTTGTCCATAGTATTTGAATAATTGCTTCGCTGACTTGGATTTGAAATGCCGTTGATTCTTTTTCTCATGACCGTGCTGATATGGCATTCAGTTATTGTCAAAGTATGGCAAACGGGATAAACTGAATTATTAGCTTCTTAATTATTAGCATCTTAGACTGATTAGCTATTTTTACTGCACTATCTCAATCTAAATATCAAGACATTTAAGTGAGAAAGACAGTTATGAAATCTATGAGACTAGGTTTTGCAATCATTTTGTTGGTTTTTGTATTATTTCCCATCGCCTTTGCCTGCGCCGCAGGGAGTGGTGGTTCCGATGCGCATGTTAATTTCCCACCAAGTTTTGCAAGTTATCAAGATGCTCATATTCAAAGCGTCTTGGCAATCCTTAAGCACCGCATCAGTCATACCCCGTTTAATCTGGTGGTCTCTTTAATCTTTTTTGCCGCAATTCTTCATACCTTTTTAGCTTGTAAATTCCTTTACTACGCACACAAGTGGAAGGCAGAGCACCAAAAAAAAATTGAAGCGGGACTGGCTTCGGAACATTCCACGGTATTTCGTGCAGAGGTGTTTCATTTTCTAGGAGAGGTTGAAGTGATCTTTGGCCTTTGGGCTGTTGTGCTGACTGCTGCCATCGTTTTCTTTTATGACTGGCAAACCTTTGTGGGATATATAAGCAATGTAAATTATACCGAACCGATGTTTGTTGTGGTAATCATGACCCTGGCTTCATCCCGGCCCATTTTGTATTTTTCTGAAAAAATAATGAGTCGTGTTGCCGCTGTTTTTAAAGGGACATTGGCGGCTTGGTGGTTGACGATTATGACCCTGGGGCCGATTTTGGGCTCATTTATCACGGAGCCTGCGGCAATGACCATTTCTGCCATGTTGCTTGCCCGCAAATTTTATGAACTAAAGCCGGGAAAAACACTTCAATACGCCACCATTTCACTTTTGTTTGTCAATATTTCGGTGGGCGGAACCCTTACTCATTTTGCTGCGCCGCCGGTGCTCATGGTGGCCGCCCCCTGGGACTGGAACCTGCCTTTCATGTTCTCCACCTTTGGCTGGAAAGCGGTTATCGGTATTATTATTTCAAATGCTTTGGTCTTTTTTGTATTTAAAAATGAAATTTTCAAACTTGAAAGAAAATTCAAGCTCTCCATGCTGAAAAATGAGATCAAGGATAAGTACATCCATAGCGAGGCGATCAAAAAAGATCTGAATCTGGCTGAAGAGCGGATCGGAAACGAACTGCAAGGAGAAATTCAAAGAATCAAAGATTCCGCAAAAGACTCTACAATGACCATATGCACGATGGATGATACCGATTGCGCGTTGTTGGAGGAGACCTTCGAGCAGGAGTTTGAGGATCTTAAGATTCAGCAAATGAGCATTTCGGTTCCGGGCCTTCTGCCAAGGGACAAAAGGCCAAAGCTCAGTGATCCCAATTGGGACAATCGTTCCGGCGGGATTCCCGGGTGGATTATTGCCGTCCATGTCGCCTTCATGGTCTGGACCATTGCCAATGCGCACCACCCGGCTATTTTTGTCTCCGGAATGCTTTTTTTCATCGGCTTTAGCCATGTGACCTGGCCATTCCAGAATAATATTAATTTGAAATCCCCAATGCTGGTCGGTTTTTTCCTGGGCGGACTGGTGATCCACGGCGGCCTGCAGGGATGGTGGATTGCTCCGGTGCTTGGCAGCTTGGGGGAAATTCCGCTCATGCTGAGCGCTACGGTGCTTACTGCTTTCAATGACAATGCCGCCATTACCTATCTGAGCACACTGGTGCCCGGGTTCACCGACAGTTTGAAGTATGCGGTTGTGGCTGGTGCCGTTACCGGCGGCGGGCTGACCATCATTGCCAATGCACCGAATCCGGCCGGCCAGGCCCTTTTAAAAAATTATTTTAACAACGGGATTTCACCCTTGCTGCTGCTCTCCTATGCTCTGGTACCCACAATAATTATGGCCCTTTGTTTCATTTTTTTGTGATTAAATACAAAAAGGCCGCACACCCTATGTCCATATATAGGTGTGCGGCCTTTAACTGTCTGAATCATCAAAACGGTGTGATGATAATTCCAAAGAACTTAAAACCTGAGCGATCCGGAAATTATATTTCCCGGTGAACTAATGGCCGTTGGCTGACAGCCCCGCCCAAAAGCGTTGATTTATTCTTCAGCGGGCATCAGCGTAGCGGGGTCCAGCAAAAATTTCTGGTCCGTTCTGTCTCCGTCTTTCAGTACAATGGCTTGGGTTTTATTTTCTTCGGCAACGAGAAAGACGGCTTTGTCAAAAAGCGTATCGTATTTTTCCAGCTGCACCGGATAGCCATTTTCGTTCAAGGGTTCTTCCCTGTGGCTCTGCATGGAAAACCAGATAGAGATACCAAACTCCTCGTTCAGCTGTTTTATAGTGGCGAGCAGGTCTGACTGGTCGCTGTCAAAGTCGAGACCGTCAATGATCATCAACGTGGGCAGGGTGAGGTCTGCGCCTTTAAAGCTATTCAGGTAATCCCTGATTTTTTCCACATTAAAGGTGGACTCGTTGTATGCAATACCGGTTTTGTGATGCTGAATCTCATCCCACAGCCGCTCGGCGACCTGGGCATCCACATAACCGATACTGTCAATCAGGCTGGCATAGCCTTCATTGTAACGTATGGTTATTTTCTCTATGGTGTCGGACAGGCTGATGTGGAGTACTTTTTCGTCACAAAGCAGACGTGTCAGGGCAATTTGGACAAGATATCCGGTTTTCCCGACACCGGCCCGGGAAAGTACGGCACCGAACTGACCATCCATAATGTTGTCGGCACCAATGGTTTTTTCGACCGGGCTTCTTAAAATGAGGTCATTTTTAAGCATGTTTCCTCTCTTTATATCAATAAATCTTTAAAGGATCTTATTTGTTTTTGGCGGCTTTTTCTTCGGCTTTTTTCTTGGCAATGTCGTCTGCAATAGACTGGGGAGCCTGCTTGTAAGAAGAAAATTCCATGGTGAACTGGGCCTTACCCTGGGTGGCGGATCTTAAAACAGTGGAAAAACCGAACATATCGGAAAGCGGAACCTGGGATTCAATGACGGACATAACCCCTTCTTCCTGGGAACCCTGGATGATGCCCCTGCGCTGGTTGATCAGGCCCATGCAGGCACCCTGGAACTCATTGGGGGTCTCAATAACCACCTTCATGATCGGTTCCATGATAACAGGTTTTGCCTTGTTGTACGCTTCAAGAAAACCACCGCGGGCGGCTGACTGGAAAGCCATTTCAGAAGAGTCAACGGCATGGTATGCACCGTCTTCCAAGGTGACCTTGATGCCGGTAACCGGGAACTCAAGGCTGGGACCCTTAACAAGGCAGCTTTCAAAACCTTTTTCACAGGCCGGGATGTATTGGGTGGGAATACGGCCACCGGTGATTTTGTTTACAAATTCAAATTCTTCTTCGGTGGGTTCCATAAATCCCGCCACACGTCCGAACTGACCAGCACCACCGGTCTGCTTTTTGTGGGTGTAGTTGAAAGGCGCTTTTTTGGTAATGGTTTCCCTGTAGGCAACCCGGGGCTGGCCAGTGGCAACCTCGGCCTTGTATTCGCGTTTCATACGCTCCACATACACTTCCAGGTGAAGTTCGCCCATGCCCTGGATAATCGTATCTCCGGTTTCATGATCCACATAGGTCTTGAAGGTCGGGTCTTCTTTGGTAAATCTGTTCAGGGCCTTGGACATGTTGATCTGGGCTTTGTTGTCCTTGGGGGTAATGGACAAGGAGATAACCGGCTCCATCACGTGCATGGCCATCATGGAGTAGTTGATGTCGGGTGAAACAAAGGTGTCGCCCGAGGCGCAGTCCACGCCGAACATGGCGCCGATATGGCCGGCCGGAATGGATTCCACATCTTCCATCTGGTTGGAGTGCATGCGGATAAGGCGGCCGATTTTAACCTTTTTATGATCCCTGCTGTTGATCAGGGTGTCGCCCTTGTTGACACAGCCCTGGTAAACACGGATGTAAGTCAGCTGACCATACTGGCCGTCTTCCAATTTGAAGGCAAGCGCCACAGCCGGTTTTTCAAAATCACTGTCAAGAATAACCGTCTCTTCGTTGTTATCCAGGTCAATGGCTTCGTTTTTGATGTCAAGGGGGCAGGGCAGGTAGTCAATAACCGCATTGAGCAGGGGCTGAACGCCTTTGTTTTTGTAAGCGGAGCCCAGAAAAACAGGGGTCATTTCCCGGGCAATGGTGCCGGTTCTGACCGCTGCCATAATCAGCTCTTCGGAAATATCAGCTTCTTCGAGAAGCGCATCGGTCAGTTCCTCGGAGAACAGGGAGACAGCATCAAGCATCTCTTCTCTGGCTGCTGCGGCATCGTCCTGCAGTTCTGCGGGGATGTCGGCTTCAACCATTTTTTCCCCGTTGTCGCCTTCAAAAAAGAAGGCTTTCATCTTTACAAGATCAACAAGGCCTTCATGCTTATCTTCAAGGCCGATGGGCAACTGCATCATTACGGAATTATGTCCGAGTTTGTCTTTGAGCTGCTTGCAGACTTTAAGCGGGTTGGCACCTGAACGGTCACATTTATTGACAAAGGCAATGCAGGGGACTTCGTAGCGTTTCATCTGCTGGTCAACGGTGATGGACTGGGACTGTACCCCGGATACCGAGCAGAGGATAAGCACAACGCCGTCGAGGACGCGCAGGGAGCGTTCCACCTCTACGGTGAAATCCACATGGCCCGGTGTGTCAATAATGTTAACGGCATGCTTGTCCCATTCACAATGGGTGGCCGCAGAGGCAATGGTGATGCCCCTTTCTTTTTCCAGCTCCATGGAATCCATGACCGCACCCGTGCCGTCCTTGCCCCTGACTTCGTTGATTTTATGGATTCGGTTGGTGTAAAAAAGAATCCGTTCAGTAAGCGTGGTTTTACCGGAATCAATGTGGGCACTGATTCCAATATTTCTTACCCGTTTAAGATCTCTGATCATTTTGTTTTGTCCTTAAAAATAAAAAAAATCCTTTGAAACAATAAATATGCAGACAGCGCGACCGTTGCCAAAAGGCGCAACCGTTATGTTTCATACTATAGTTTTATTATGATCTTGTTAAATTATCCCAAGAATGTAAAAATTCAAATAAAATAGAAAAAGATAAAATACACTATATTTGAAGTAAAATCAAACGTAATTATGCTTTTATTGTTGAATTTCCGCAAGACTGAATATAAGATTGATCAAATTTTTTACTGCCGTGAGCCGGGCAGGGTCAATTAGGATGTTTTTCACAAAAATAACGGGTAGTTTAATTCATGAAGGAATTTTGCCATTACCTTAAAAAGGGCACTGACGCCCTTGGGGTGGATTTGTCACCGGACCAGACCGGTTTGTTGGCAGCCCATGCACGGGAACTGCAACTCTGGAATGCAAAAATGAATTTGACCGCCATCAAGGATGTTCGGCTTGTGGCGTATAAACACTTTGTGGATGCGCTGGCGGCGGCCCAATTTCTGGAGCGGCCGGCACGGATTATGGATGTAGGGTCCGGTGCCGGATTCCCTGCCGTTCCCATGAAAGTTCTCTGCCCCAATTTAAAAGTGACCATGGTGGATGCGGTAAGGAAGAAGGTCAGCTTTTTAAACCATGTGGTCCGCACCTTAAAACTTGATAACATCCGAGCCGTGCATGCACGGGTGGAGGATCTTGCAAGGGATTCCGAACATTTTCAAAATTATGATGCCGTAACGGCAAGGGGGTTTGCCGATCTTGGAAAACTTGCCGGTCTTGCCGGTCCGATGCTGGCACCCGGCGGCAGAATTTATGCCTTGAAAGGGGATCACGCGTTCGAAGAGATGACACCTGAGCTTGAGACAAAGTTTCAGATTACACACGAATATTATACCTTGCCCTTTGTGGATGCCCAAAGGGTTGTGGTTGTTCTTCAAGCCCTTCAGCCCCAAGCATGAACACTGTAAAATGAGCTAAATTCTTGACTTTTGCCGTTGCTGCCATTACAAAGAAAAGTTCGATAATTTAAGATTTCAAACCAGATCCGAAAGGCAAAAGGAATTTAGGAATAATGGATTATAAAAAAACACTGAACCTGCCTTCTACCAAATTTGCAATGAAGGCCAACCTTCCCCAGCGTGAACCTGAGATGATCAAAGCCTGGGAGCAGAAGAAAATTTATAAAAAACTGCGGGAACAATCCAAGGACAAACCCCTTTTTATTCTCCATGACGGTCCTCCCTATGCCAACGGTCATCTTCACATGGGCCATGCCATTAACAAAATATTGAAGGATATCATCATCCGGTCCAGGCAGATGTGCGGTTTCAACGCCCCGTATGTGCCGGGCTGGGACTGCCACGGCCTTCCCATTGAACACAATGTGGACAAAAAGCTGGGCAAAAAGAAAAAGGATATGACGCCGGTGGAGGTGCGCCGGGAGTGCCGGGCCTATGCGGCATCCTTTGTGGATATCCAGAGAGAAGAATTCAAGCGTTTTGGCGTTGCCGGGGAGTGGGATGAACCTTACCTGACCATGAACTATCCCTATGAGGCACGCATTGCCAAAGAGTGCGGTGAATTCAGTCTGTCCGGAGATATGTTTCTGGGTAAAAAACCCATCTACTGGTGCTGCAACTGCCAGACCGCTCTGGCCGAAGCTGAAATTGAGTACCACGATCATACCTCCCCGTCCATTTATGTGAAATTTCCTGTCAAAGACGATATCAAAGATCTGTTTGATGCCGCCGGAGAAGCCGTATCCGTCGTGATCTGGACCACCACCCCCTGGACCCTTCCGGCCAACCTTGGCATCTGCCTGCATCCTGATTTTGTTTATGCCGCAGTGAAAACACAAAACCAGGGCATTTTGATCATGGCCAAGGAGCTTGTGGAAAATGTCATGGGTGAGTTTGGGATCTCAGAGTTCTCCATTATGGAGGAACTATCTGCCAAGGACCTTGAAAATCGAAACTGCAAGCACCCGTTGTATGACAGAAATTCATTGATCATCCTGGGGGATCACGTCACCCTTGAGGCCGGTACCGGCTGTGTTCATACAGCCCCGGGCCACGGTGCAGATGACCATATTGCCGGTAAACGTTATGGTCTGGAGTGTTACTCACCGGTTGAAGATAACGGCACGTTTTCCCAGGGCGTTGAGCTGTTTGAAGGCCAGTTTATTTTCAAGGCCAATGCCGAAATTAATATAACCCTGGAAGAAAAAGGGGCCTTGCTCAAACAGGAGAACATGTCCCACTCCTATCCCCACTGCTGGCGGTGTAAAAAGCCTGTTATTTATCGGGCCACCCCCCAGTGGTTTATCTCCATGGACAATCTGGGGCTGCGCAAAAAAGCCCTGGATGAAATCAACAATGTCCATTGGATTCCGTCCTGGGGCCGGGAGCGTATTTACTCCATGATTGAACACCGGCCGGACTGGTGCCTGTCCCGCCAGCGCTCCTGGGGCGTTCCCATCCCCGTATTTCACTGCACCAAATGCAAAAAGGTGTATGTGACCCGGGAGTCCGTGGACCGGATCCATGAACTGTTCACTGAATTTTCTTCGGACATCTGGTTTGAGAAAGACGCCGAGTATCTGATGCCCGACGGCGCGGTTTGCGAAGACTGCGGTTCAACTACCTTTACCAAAGACCAGAATATCCTTGATGTGTGGTTTGATTCAGGTGTCAGCCATGCAGCCGTTTTAGAGGAAAGAGAGGGACTGCAGCGTCCGGCGGACATGTACCTTGAAGGCTCTGACCAGCACCGCGGCTGGTTTCACTCTTCGCTGCTGACTGCGGTGGGCAGAACCGGCCATGCGCCTTACAAGGCCGTGCTCACCCACGGGTTTGTGGTGGATGAAAAAGGCCATAAAATGTCCAAATCCGTGGGTAATGTTGTTGCCCCGGATAAGGTGATCAAACAGTACGGTGCCGATGTATTGCGGCTTTGGGCTGCATCAGCAGATTACCGCGGGGATGTCAGCATTTCCGATAATATCATCAAGCAGCTTTCCGATGCCTACAGACGAATCAGAAACACCTGCCGGTTTCTGTTGGGTAACTTTGTCGGATTTGACCCGTCCCAGTTAAGATCTGTTACGACTATGGGGGAACTGGACCGGTTTATTCTCCATCGCCTGCACTATGTGGTCAAACGGTGCCGGGTCGCCTATGATGCCTATGAGTTCCATGTGATTTACCATACCCTTCATAACTTCTGCGTGGTGGATCTCTCCTCCTTTTATCTGGATATTATCAAGGATCGTGTATACACAAGTCCTGAAGATTCCGATACCCGGAAAGACGCCCAGACCGTCATGTTTATGATTCTGGATTCCCTGGTCAAAATCATGGCGCCGATTCTGCCGTTTACCGCCGAAGAGATCTACACCCATATGCCCCTGGGGGACACGAAAAAAGAGAGTGTCCACATGGAAGATATGGTTAGCCTTGATGACACCCTTGAGGACAAGGAGCTTGCCGCCAAGTGGGAAAATATCAGGGACTTGCGTGGGGAAGTGACCAAGGCCCTGGAAGAGGCAAGAAAAGCCAAACTCATCGGACATCCCCTGGATGCGTCTGTTGAACTTAAACTGCCTTCCGGCGATCTTGAAGCCCAGCTGGCATCCCTGGATGTTGAGCTCAATGACATTTTCATTGTGTCCCAGGCACAAGTGGTGGATGCCCTGGACGGAGATGTTTACCAAGGCAAGGAGATTGAAGGTCTGGCCATCAAGGTGGCAAAGGCATCCGGCGAGAAATGCGAGCGGTGCTGGCGCTTTGATGAAAATTTGGGAACGGATTCGGATCACCCCACCACCTGTCCGCGCTGCACCCAGGCCCTTAAAACGATTCTGGGCTGATGACCGGTTTCTCAACACCCATGCGGCGGCTTGTCCTGGTGAGTTTCGGTGTGCTTTTGCTGGACCAGATCACCAAATGGATGATCGTAACATATCTGCCGCTGTATGATCATATTACGGTGATTGATCATTTTTTTGACATCACCCATGTACTGAACCCCGGGGGGGCGTTCGGCTTTTTTGCCGAACAGTCCCCGGGGATCAGAAAATTCATTTTTTTATTTTTATCCTCCGGGGTTGCCCTGTTCGTCGTCTGGCTTTACCGGAAGACTGCCCAATCCCACGTTTTTTTATCCTACGGGCTGGCCCTGATCTTCGGTGGTGCCCTGGGAAATCTGATTGACCGGTTCCGGTTTGGAAAAGTAGTTGATTTTCTTGATTTTTATGTGGGCGCCCTTCATTGGCCGGCCTTTAATGTCGCAGATTCAGCCATTTCCATTGGAATGGGCATATTAATTTACCACGTAATTTTCAACAAACTGCCTGAAATATAAGGGGTTCCCATGCATCCGATTCTTCTTCAGGCCGGCAGTCTGAAGCTTTATACCTATGGTCTTTTCGTGGCCCTAGGGTTTATCACCGCCATCTGGTTTACAAAACGGAATGCCAAATTTTACAGTGTTCCGGATCAGATCGTATCCGATCTGTTTTTTACCGTGTTGATCAGCGCCCTTGCCGGGGCCCGTCTACTTTATGTAATGATTAATCTCAACGCATATAAAGACAATTTTCTTGATATCTTCAAAATATGGAACGGCGGCCTGGTTTTTTTCGGGGGATTTCTCGGCGGCGCCCTTGGAGCCATTATCTTTTTGAAGATCAAACAGATGGATATCTGGAAGACTGCTGATGTTATTGCCCCCGGCCTTGCACTGGGCCACTCCGTGGGACGTTTCGGCTGTCTTTTTGCCGGATGCTGTTACGGCAAGCATTGTGATCTGCCCATTGCCCTGACCTTTACAAATCCGGACAGCCTGGCCCCACTAAATGTCCCTTTGCATCCCACCCAGTTGTACATGATCGCTTCCAACTTTATTTTGTTTTTAATCCTTCTGGCCATACAGCGGCGCAAAAGCTTCAACGGCATGGTTTTTTTAAGCTACATCATGCTCTACTCCCTGTTCCGGTCCATTATTGAATTTTTCAGAGGGGATTTCAGGGGCAATTTCTTTTTTGATTTTCTCTCCTTATCCCAGGGAATCGGATTGCTGGTCTCCTGTGTTGCGTTGATATTTATGATTATCAAACTGAGAGCAAGGCATGACAGCCGCTAAAAATCTGATCTCGTACAAGGCCCTTGAAAAATCCCTTGATGGTTTGTCAAAGGTGGATTCGCTTAATTGCGTTCTGGTATGCGGTGAGCCCTTTTTGGTGCGCAGGGCTTTGGACGCCCTTGTGCCGGTATTACTCAAAGGGGAGTCAAAACAGTTCGGCCTTGATGTCTTGGACGGGAAAATCACGCCTGTGGGGGATATTGCCGAACAGGCCGGCACTTTTTCTTTTCTCGGTACGAGAAAAGTGATTGCCGTCAAAGATGCGCCGCTTTTTTTGACAAAAGCCGCTGCCGGTGAAATCTGCTACGGTGACAAGGATCTGGATGTGCTGACCCGCCTTGTTGAAGAGGGTATCCCTGACAATCATGTACTTGTGTTTACCACGGGTGCACCGGACCGCAGAAAGAAACTATACAAGCTTATCGTTAAATACGGGCTGGTGGTGGACTGCAGTGTTGCCACGGGCGCCCGGAAAGCGGATATTGAAGAACAACAGGCTGTGCTAAGGGATATCAGCCGGCAGATACTCTTAAAGTCCGGCAAACAAATGGCCCCGGATGCCTTTATGGCGCTTGTGGACCAGACAGGATTTAATCCGGAAGTTTTTGCCAATGCCATTGAAAAACTTCTGGCATATATCGGGGGCAGGGAGCGGATATCCGTGGCCGATATTGGGGCCGTGGTGCATAAGGATAAAAGGGACCCCATATTCGCTCTGACAAATGCCGTTATGGAACGGGATGTGTCCAAAGCGCTTACCCTGTTATCCAGCTTGCTGTCCGATGGATTTCATCCGCTACAAATTTTAAAAACCCTGGAAAATCAGGTGAGAAAACTTTTAGCCATAAAAAGCTTTATGACGGGTCTGAATACCGGCAGGGCAGGGGGGCCGCCCTTAAGAAGTATGCAGTTTAACGCCTTCAAGCAGATGCTGCTGCCTGCCATCGTTGACTGGGATGCAAATACCTTGAAAGCAGATGAAGAAACCATGGTTTTTTTCAGGCCCGGAAATCAAAATAATAAGAAAAAACCAGCCAAGCCGCCGGCCAATGACCTTTTGCTGGCCCCAAACCCCAAAAACGCCTACCCCATATTCCAAAATTTTTTAAAATCTGAAAATTTTGCTTTGGAAGAATTGATCAACGCGATGTCCGATCTTGGCGATCTTGATTATCGCATTAAATCATCCGGTGCCGATGCTGCAACAGGGCTTGAGAATTTTATTATAACCCTGTGCCCCAGGTCCAGTTAATTGGCTGTGTTTTTAAGCTATTAAATCAAGCCAGCACCATATCGACAATTCTTGTCTCAATCACATTCCTTTTGAAAAATGAAAAATGAATTGATACCGGAATAAAAAAAAGCCATTATACCATTTTGGCGCTTGACCAAAAAGGAAGGCTGGTTAACCTTAATGGTACGTCTTTTAGGTTTGGCTAAGTTTTTAAAGGTGTGTAGCGCACTCAAAAGATTGATAAAAAGAGCACACTAAACACTTAAAAAAAAGAGGGTAAAATGGCTTATAAAATCGTTTATAAAACCGGTATGTCCTTTACTTCGAACGCAACTACATTGGTTGAAGCAAAAAAAGAAGCCCAGGAGTATGCCGGATACGGATTTGGCAGCATCTGTATCCTGGAAGGTGAAGATGGCGATTCTCCAGGTGATCCAGTGGCTATCATGTTAGAGCATGGCATTGAATGGATAGAACCCTGTTAGAATCACAAATGCTCTGGTAAAAGCATACCAGGGCGTAATTTCATTGATAGTGCCTATCGATTAAAGACGCTTTATGGCAGGCACTATCAAGATTTGCACTTTGCAGGGCGTTTTCAGTAAAATCACCCAAAAGAGTTGATCAAAACCGAACGGGCGTGGGCTATTAAGGTCGTTTATATGAAAGAGTTCAATAAGCTATTGCGTTCTTTCGACTTTCGTTGTGGGCCGAAGCCTGGCGGATGATATGTCTGGCTCGGCCCATGGCCGTTATATCGAATACGGGGATGCCGCCAGCCGCCTTGCGGGCCGCTTCAGCATAGGGCGGCATGTTGGTGCATTCCAGGACCAAGGCATCGACTTCTGGATGGGCACCTATAAGCCTGGATACAACAGAGACCATCTCCGCCTGACACGCCTCTGGATCCAGGACCGGCTGGTTTCGTATGAAGGTGTTGGAAAATGATGGCGCCTGGACCATGCCCGCAATGACCAGGTCATATCCGTGTATTGAGGCCCTGAGGACTGCACATGACGATTACACGCTCGCCGTCGAAAACAACCCTCATCAAAGAATGATCACTGACATGGGGTTTCGCATCCACCATCACATTAAGATTGTCCGAGATCACATTATCCGAGGAATGTCCAGGATGGATTCCGATAAAAATGACTATATGCCCAAAGCGTTTTTCTAAACCGATCTGCGATTTTTAATATGAAAACAGGCCGTAGAAGTGATCCTGATTACAGGCGGTCCGTTGGATCATAGCCAAACAACCCCCGAAATATGCTTGAAAAGACAAAGTATATACCTATGGCCATAACAAAAATACCGGCAGTTTTATTATTCTGGATTTGATACGCAAAGACACTACGGCCCAGGCTGTAATCAAAGCCTGTTTTAAATACAACACCTCCCACCAAAATTCTGCACACGACCAATATCCAGGTAAAAAAAATTTTCATTTTTTTATCTCATAGAATCATAAATTCCGGGGAGCTTTAAAATCGTACTCCCCGGAATTGTTGGCAATACTTAAACGGTATGGGGCGCTTTTATTGCGGCAAGCACCTTATCCGGTGTGGCCGGAAGATTGGTAATCAAGGCGCCGCAGGCATTCTCAATGGCGTTGATCACAGCTGGTGCAGTTGATACCATGGACATTTCTCCCACTCCGGTGGAGCCAAGGGTTCCCCGTTTTCTGTGCGTTTGTCTGTAAAATACCTCCATGTCAAAGGCGGTTTTCATGGTCGGGAATTTAAAGGTTCGCCAGTCTTTTGTTTTTCCGGCGATGTACTGTTCACGCAGGGCATATCCCACTCCCATATCCATCCCGCCTTCCATCTGGCCTGTGAGGTTATTGGGGTTGATGACCGGCCCTGCGTCAACCACAGCGGTCATTTTTAAGACCTTAACCTCTCCTGTCTGGGTATCGACTGCCACTTCAGCCAGCTGAATGGCATGGGTGTCGGACTCTGTTGACGGTCCCTGGCCTGTTTCCGGATCCAGGGGTGCGGTTTGGAGCGTTGATTTATTGCCCGTGTAACGGGTGGGTCTTTCTGCCGCCCTAAAGGATTTAAACGTCTTAGATCCAACTTCATCCATGGCCTTTTTTAATTGTTGTAAGGCGTCTACTGTGGCGCCGCCAACCATAAGAGTCACCCTGCTGCCGGACGCAGGGCCTGCTGCCGTGGTTTTCGCAGTTGTCCGGGTGACGGCACGCACCCTGTCAAGGGGCAGTTCCAGCACCTGTGCCGCAAGCTGGGTCAGCATGGAATCATTGCCTTCACCCGGGTCTGCCGCTGCCGCGTATACGGTGACACCATCATCGGGGTCCAACTCAACCGTCGAGGTGGATTTATCCGCCGGAAACCCAATGCCGAAGGCCGCAGCCCCAAGGCCGACGCCGCGTTTGACAGGCCCTGTATTGTCATGGGCCTTTACCTCTGCCAGGGCTCTTTCATAATGGGGCAAAATATCATCACACAGCTCGGGGAAGGGCCATACATCGTCCTGGACATGGCCGGTGGCCTTGGTGAGCCCTGGCTTAAGGCTGTTTTGTCGCCTGAACGCCAGCGGGTCCATGTTTAATTTTCGGGCAAGCAGATTCATGGCGCACTCAAGGGCATAATGGGCCTGTGGGGGGCCTGCCCCCCGGGCGGCACTGCCCCATGGATTATTGGTGTAAACCAGTTTTGAATGCACCTTGATGTTGGGCACATAATATGAGCTTGTCAGCATGTGAAGGGCCCGGTTGATGATGACGTTGCCGATGGAGTGATACGCGCCGTTGTCCACGGTGATATCCATCTCAAGGGCTGTGAGTTTGCCGTTTTCATCGGCGCCCATTTTCAACTGCATATCAAAGGGATGACGTTTGGATGTCGTCATCATGGATTCGGCAAGGCTTGGGATATACCGCACGGGCCGCTTGAATTTCAATGCCGCTGCAGCCGCAATCCCCTCTGTGAATATTTCCAGCTTCATGCCGAACTGGCCACCTGAAAACGGCTCTTCATAGCGAATGTTGTCATATCCGAGCGCTGTCTGCAGGGTTGCCTTGTGAAGATGGATGTTAATACTGCGGCCCATGACCACCAGAACGGCATCCTGTCCTTCTCCTTCCATGTAGGCCACACTGTTTTCAGGTTCCAGGGGGGCCTGGTGGTTCAACTGGGTGGAAAAGTTTTGTTCAATCACTGCTGATGCATTTTTAAACCCGTCATCCGTATCCCCTTTAATCAATGGCTGGGAAAAGCATAGATTGGGCGCGTGGGGGTGAATCCGGGGTGCGTCAGGTGCCAAGGCCCGGTGGGTGGTGGTTACCTCCGGTAAAAGAGAATATTTAACGTCCACGACCTGGGCGGCCGCCAATGCCTGTTCACGGGTTTGGGCCACCACGGCGGCAACCGCATCACCCATGGCCCGCACCCGGTCTTCACACAGAACGGGACGGTCGTCCACAACATATTTCAAACGGTTGGTGCCTTTGATATCTGCGGCCGTCAGTGTGCCGATAAACCCCGGCATTTTTTCGGCCCTGGAAAAATCGATTTTTTGAATTTTTGCATGCATGTGGAAGCTTCTTACCACGGCGATTTCCACCGCGTCCGGCATGACAATATCCGAGGTGAAGGCGGCTGTGCCGCATGCTTTGATCATGGCCGACGGCCGGGAATGGGAAACGCCGAGTATAGGATCGGTCGGCAACGGCGTGATCTGTTCAGGTGTTTTTTCGCCCTTAATAAATTGGGCGGCCAGCTGCACGGCTTCAATGATTTTTACATACCCTGTGCAGCGGCAGATATTGCGGCGCAGGGCGTGTTTAATCTCTTCAACCGTAGGGTTAAGGTTGGTGTCCAGCAGGGCTTTGGCCGCCATGATCATGCCGGGCGTACAAAAACCGCACTGGATGGCGCCGGTCAGCACAAACGCATGCTGGATAAGGTGCGGGTTATCCGGTGTGCCCAAACCTTCAATGGAGATCACCGACGCTCCATCAAGTTTATCTACCCGGGTCAGACACGACAATACCGCTTTTTTATTGACGATGACGGTGCATGCACCGCATTGCCCTTTTCTGTCACAGGATTGTTTGGTGCCGGTCAGGTGTAACTGCTCCCGGAGCAAATCAAGCAAAACCAGATTTTCATCGGCAACCACCTGTCTTTCACAACCATTGATTGTTAAATTAATTTTTTTCATGTTTAATCCTTGATTTACCATACAGCGTTTCAATGAATACTGAAGTCAGAAGGACAAGGGCCGGGTGTTGAAATATAGGGATTGGCCCCAACAACTCCTATCACAATTTCATGCTTTTCTTAACACTTTTTTACTATTGCATCGGGACTCCCCCGCCTGGGCAATTCTTTCTTAGTGGACTGGTGCACTGATCGTGGGCGGCTTATTTATAGTTGGTGTGGATGATGCTTTTTTCTTGCGCCGGATTCCCAAAATAGCGTATTCTTTGACAGCAGTCACTGCTTGCTGATTCAGTCTATCGATACCCATACTCACCCCTCAACGAAATATGACGGTACTTTAAAAATTTATTTGAACTTTTAGATAAAATTTATCATGGCATTGTGCCGAAAGAGAGAGCTGTTTTGAAAAGGCGTAAAACGAAAATTGTGGCAACCATATCCAGCCTGAATTGTTCAGTGGAGTTCATTGAAACGCTTTATAATGCGGGAATGAATGTGGTGCGCTTGAATACGGCCCACATGAGCCATGACGATGCCATGCAGGTGATTGAAAATACCCGCAGGGTATCGGATAAGATCGGCATTCTTTTAGACACGAAGGGGCCGGAAATCAGGACCTGTGATGCCAACGAGCCTTTGTCCGTCGTCTCCGGGGATTTAATCCGCATCAAAGGCGAGGCAGGTGGGATTTCCCAGGGCAATGATATTTGCGTCTCTTACCCCCAGTTTGTGGATGATGTGCCGGTGGGGTCCTCCATTCTCATCGATGACGGATGCATTGCCTTGAAAGTTCAGGACAAGGCCGATGGGTATCTCAACTGTTTCGTGGAAAATGCCGGGGTCATTTACCCCAGGAAAAGTGTCAACATTCCGTCCGTTCATGTTAAATTGCCGGCGTTGAGCGAAAAGGACAGGGGGTTCATTGCCTTTGCCGCAGACCAGGAGCTCGATTTTATTGCCCACTCCTTTGTCCGCAACAAAGAAGACGTCCTGGCCGTTCAAGATATTCTTGATGGAAAAAAATCTTCCATCAAAATCATCGCTAAAATTGAGAATGCGCAAGGGGTGGAAAATCTTCGGGAAATTCTGGAATACGCCTATGGGGTGATGGTGGCCCGGGGGGATCTGGCCGTTGAAATCCCCACCGAAAGAATTCCGCTTATCCAAAAGGATATTGTTCAAACTTGCATTGAACTTAGGCGGCCTGTGATTGTCGCGACCCAGATGCTGCACTCCATGATTAAATCACCCCGGCCCACAAGGGCTGAAGTGTCTGATGTGGCCAATGCCTGCCTGGATCATACCGATGCCTTGATGCTCTCCGGTGAGACTGCCAATGGCCAATATCCTGAAGAGGCCGTGTTGACCATGGCCAGGATTGCCCAGGAGGTGGAGTTAAAAAGAAGCTCGTTCATTGATGTCCCCTATTCAAGTCAAGGCAATCTGACGGACTATCTTGCCAAGGCAGCAGTCAAATCCTCCCTGCGGCTGAACACAAGGGGGATTATTGCCGATTCACTGTCCGGGAAAACCATTCTGGCCCTGGCCGCCTACCGGGGGGACAGCCCGATTTTCGCCCAGGTTTACGATAAAAGGGTGATGCGTATTCTCTCTTTATCCTTTGGGGTGTTTGCCGAGTTCATACCGCTGACAGACAATCCAAGGGAGGCGCTGACAGGTTCAATCTGTCGTTTAATTGCAGACCAGAATTTTAATGATGATGACTTGATTATTGTATTGTCCGGCAGTTTCGGTCCTGAACGCGGGGCCTCTTATATTGAAATTTCCAATGCGGAAAATTTCAGTGAGAAGTGCACCTGGCGCCCAAAATAAGATCCGCCCCCGAAGAAGACGACCGCACAGCGCCGGACAGGGTGATCGTTTGAAGTTTTTGTATGAATGTTTTACATAAATCAATACTGTGGGGATGGTGATAGATGCGGCCTTGGTGATCCATTCCCCTGGGGATCGCGTCTGTTAGAAACATTTGCATTAACAGGGTGCTGGCCTGGCCTCTATCCATATTTCCATGGCAGGCGTTTTCCATAACTGAAATTTCGCCTGCATCTAACGTATCAGGCAAGGCACCCTTTTGATCCACACAGGATTTAAGAAAATTCAAAATTCTTGCCAGTCGTAAAAGCGTTACCCCTTCAAGTCTCGATGTTGTATCGACCACGGGGAAGGCCGTGGAGCGCATTAAGGCAAAATCATGGGGCAGCAACCGCTGTTTTTCACACCGGGTATAATCGGTACTTCCGGGGGCCGGATAATAAATAGACAGTCCGGCAATGGTTCTTTTGGCGGCAAGGGTCAAAAGATCATTCAAGGTGGTGGCCGCGGTCTGGCCGGGGGCGGAGCCGAGCAGATAGGAGACGCAAGTCATATCCAGATCCTTGGCCATATCCAGCACCCTGTCATGGGCTTTTCTGACATCCGGACGTTTAAACATTTTTAACTGGGTAGCGCAAAAAGAGCCCACGGACAGGTTCAGGGTTTTAAATCCGGCCGCTTTCATGGCAGCCAGAATCTCTGTATCAAGGGATGGGGGGAAAAGTCCGTTCATGGCGCGCAGTTCAACATCCTGTCCCTCAAATATCTCCTGGATGCCGGCTAAAAGTGTCATGATCCAAGGTTTTTTAAGGGTTAGATTTTCATCCTCAAAATCAATAAACCCGATCTGTTTGGATTTTGCCTGCAATTTAATTTCATCAAGCACATCCGAAACCTCCCGCATCCGAAAATCCCCGGAATTACCGGCCGCCGACACCGCGCAATAAGAGCAGGAGAAAGGACACCCTCTGGAAGCCACAATGGTGATGGCCCTTTTTTTATTGCGTTGGTAAAAGCCCCAGTCAATTTTATCCAACGCATTCTGGTCAAGGCCATGGGGCGAGTCAGCCCAGACAGGCGGATTCAGCATGATATCTTTTTCATGTCTGAATCCTATCCCTTTGATTTTTTTTAATTCATCTGCCCCGGGCATGGCGTGAGCCGCTTGTTTTATGAGTTGGGCCAACTGAACCATGGGCATTTCACCCTCGCCCTGGATAATAAAATCGATCTCTTTATGTTCAAGGCACGCCTTTGGAAACTGGGTGACATGATGGCCGCCAAGAACAATAAACGCGTTGGGCCGGAATCGTTTGACCGCCTTTGCCGTGTCCAGGGCCTGGTTCCAATAGGGGGTGAACAGGGCGGATATGCCCACTAAAAACGGTTTTTCCCGTCTGACCAGATTTGCAATATGCTCGAAACTGTAGCCAAAGTGCCGGTAATGGTGGAACAAGGAAAAAAATGTGATGTCGGTTCTACCATAGTGGGGGATCAGGTGGTCAAAACCTTTGGGGTATTCAATGATCTTTGATTTATCTCTGGCAAGGGCATCAACGATCGTACATGAAATATTGTTTTGTTCCAACTGCTTGGCGATGCAGGCAAGCCCATAGGGAATGGTCCGTTTTTTGGTCAGATAAAATTCCCGGATGGGCGGGGCAATTAGTACAACATCCGGCATGATAGTGCGCCTATTTTATCTTGGGAAACATGGCAATGGGTACCAGGCAGACCAGGGGGATAAATGCAGTGCATTTAAGAACGATGGCCAGTCCGAAAATATCTGCCAGCCAGCCGATCCCCGGAGAGATTACACCCCCAAGCCCGTAGGCAAGTCCCATCATCAGACTGGCTGCCATGGCCCTGGAGCCCGGGGCAAGTTTCTGTGCCATGACCACGCCCAAAGGCATGGGGGCGAGCACAAAAAAACCGGAAAGAAAGGAGCTTGCGTAGGCGCCTAATCCCGGCATGTATAAAAACATCAACAGGGTCGGCGGCATGAGCAGGTATGATAGAAAAAAGACCGGTTTAAACCCGAAGCGGTCTGCGCAATAGCCCGCCGTCAGTCCGGACAGGGTGCCGGCAATGGTGAACAGCGCGATGATAACGCCAACAGAGGGCAGGGGATGTCCGTGGTGGGTCAGGTAAATGGGCATAAAAGTTAAAAAGGTCTGGCCCACAACCGCCCGCAGCACCATCACCAGCCAGATTAAAAAAACCGTTTTATACACCTTGCCGAAGGTGTGCTTCAAGCTGTTGATAAATCCCAGTCCTGCCATGTTTTCAGATACGGGTCTGGGCATATATTTCAGGCAAAATATATATGAAACAAGGCCCAGCAGCATGGTCCAGGGCATGGCGGACAGGCCGAATCGGCTTACATACCAGGTGATGAATACAGGACCTAATGCAAAAGAGAGGGTCCCGCCGGTATTGAAAATGGATTGTGCAAAACCTGCCCGGTTTCCGGCATACAAATTTACCATGCCCGACGTGGACGGGTGAAACATGGAGGATCCAAAAGAGCCCAGACACAGAATAGCAAGCAGGACCCAGTAATTGGGGGCAATGCCGGAAAAGGGAATGACAAAAAAGACCAGGAAGAGCCCGGTGAGCACGAACCACCGGGTTTCGTACCTGTCTGCCATATATCCCACTGCCGGCTGCACCACAAAAGACAAAAACCGAACAGTGCCGGTAATCAGACCTATCTGGGTCAGTGTAAGACCCAGTTTGGCCTGGAATGCCGGCAGCAAAGGGGTGAAAAAAGAGGAGTAAAAATCTCCGGTAAAATGAACCAGGCTTAACACCAGGACAATTTTATAATCAATCATCTGCCCTTGGGACGACCGGCCCTGGGCTTGGGTGGAACTCATATTGGAATATCCTAATTATTGCTGAACTGCCGTGTTTGGATCAAAAGTTACCCAGATGCAAGGCGCAAGCAAAACTGCAACCGGAGCGTACTATAGTACGCGAGGATTGCAGTTTTGTGAAGCAACGCCGCAATCGGGTGACTTTTGATTCAAACACTAGTTTTTTAGGCTGTGGATTGGGGCTGGAATATGCCCCCCATACTCGACAAAACTATCTTCAAGGTCAAGGTGGGGCACATTCATGATACTTGCCTTGCCCAAAAGTCCGCCGAAATTAACAAAGTCTCCCGCTTTTTTACCGGGCACCGGAATAATGCGGGTGGCCGTGGTTTTGGCATTGATCATGCCGATGGCCATTTCATCGGCAATGATGCCGGCTAACACCTGCTCGGTGATATCTCCGGGCACCGCCACCATATCCAGTCCCACGGAGCAGACACAGGTCATGGCCTCCAATTTTTCAACGGTGAGAAATCCTTTTTGTGCGGCTTCGGCAATGTTGAGATCTTCACTGACCGGAATAAAGGCGCCGGACAGCCCGCCCACATGGGATGAGGCAAAGGCCCCGCCTTTTTTTACGGCATCATTGAGCATGGCCAAGGCTGCGGTGGATCCGGGCACGCCGATGTGCGAAAGACCCAATGCCTGGAATATTTCGCCGACACTGTCACCCACCGTAGGGGTCGGGGCAAGGGAGAGATCCACCACGCCGAACCGGATATTGAGGATATCCGCCACTTCCCTGCCCACGAGTTCGCCCACCCGGGTAACCTTGCAGGCGGTGCGTTTGATGATTTCGGCAATACGGCCGAGGGATAAGCGCTGCTGGGAAAGGTTTCTTTCAATGGCACGTTTGACCACGCCGGGTCCGGAGACCCCGACATTGATCACGGCATCTGCCTGGCCCACCCCAAGATATGCGCCTGCCATAAACGGCATGTCCTGGGGAATATTGGAAAACACACACAACTTGGCGCAGGCCAGACCGTCTTGATCTGCCGTAAGTGCCGCCGCCTTTTTAATAGCCCTGGACATGGCAAGTACGGCATCCATATTAATACCGGCCTTGGTGGTGGCTACATTCACGGATGCACAGATCCGCTGGGTTTCGGCCAACGCCTGGGGGATGGCGTCAATTAATGCCTGGTCTCCTTTGGCAATGCCTTTTTCCACCAGGGCTGAAAACCCGCCGATAAAATCAATATTCACGGTTTTGGCAATATCATTAAGCTCGTGGGCGATCTCCACCATCTGCCCGGATGAAAAACAGGCCCCCACCAGGGCGATGGGAGATATGGAGATCCGCTTGTTGACCACCTTGATGCCGTATTTTTCACCCACCTGGTCACAGGTCTCCACAAGCTTTGCTGCATGCCCAATGATTTTTTTGCGTATATTTTTCTTGAAAACATTCAGGTCATGGGAGATACAGTCAAACAGGCTGATGCCTAACGTCACTGCCCGCACATCCAGGTTTTCATTTTTTACCATCTCTATGGTGGAGATAATTTCCTGATCTTCAAACACCGTAAAATTTCCTTTTATAAAAAAAAGTCTGGTTAGGTTACTCAGATTTTTAAATTTTGTTGGGGGGCTGAGCCTGATGGTAGATATCTCAGGTCAGCCCGTGGCTGTTATATTTTGTTTGTCACGTCAAAAATGTTTTTGTGCTGGATTCGGATGTCCAGGTTGAGTTCCTTGGCTTTTGCCTTAAGGGCGGCAAACAGGGCCGGTGCATCAATCTCTTTGGTTACCGGAACCTGGTAGGACATGACATTTTCATTGGGATTGGAACCACCCATGAATACGGCCTTCATGTTGATAATATTGGCGCCGAAACTTGAAATCACACCGGACAGCTTCGCCACAAGGCCTTTCTGGTCCGGGCCGGAGGTGGTGATCAGAAAAATTTCCTTGTCCGCCACAGGTGGCTGGGTATCCGCTTCAAGGGATCTGACATGGATGGTCAATCCCTTGTCTTCCTCTTTTGAAATCAGTTCTTGACAGATGGTTTCGGCAGATACCCCTTCCAGGGCCTGGACGACAAAGAAACCGGCAAACTGGTTTTGCAGGATCATCTGGTTCACGTTTTCAAGATTACACCCCAGATCACACAGATCCGAGGTGACGCTTGCGATGATGCCCGGCCGGTCCTGGGCCAGGACGGATATGATCATTTTGTTCATTTTTTGCCTTTATCGGAACGATCGCGAAGTTGGTCGATGGTTGTTTTATAGTCGGGGGTGTTGAAAATGGCGGAGCCTGCCACAAAGCAACGGGCGCCGGCCCTTGTAACGGCTTCCATGGTATCGTTGTTTACGCCGCCGTCCACCTGGATGACGGCGTCGGAGCCTGCATCGGACAGCATTTTAGACAATGCGGTGATCTTATTTAAGCTTGAATCAATGAATTTTTGTCCGCCGAAACCTGGGTTGACACTCATGATCAAAACAAAATCCAGCATATCAATGATATATTCAATGGATGACAGTGGTGTGGCCGGATTCAGGGCAACACCGGCCTTTACGCCCAGGCTTTTTATCAGCTGCAGGCTTCGGTGCAGATGGGGGCATGCTTCGGCATGGACGCTGATGTAGTCGGCACCGGCTTTGGCAAAATCGGGAATCCGGGCGTCCGGGGTTTCAATCATCAGGTGGACGTCCAGCACCAGATCCGTTACTTTCTTGCAGGCCTCCACAATAATGGGACCATAGGAAATATTGGGCACAAACTGGCCGTCCATAACATCAATGTGAATCCAGTCTGCACCGGCCTTTTCAACCGCTTTTACCTCTTCTCCCAGACGGGTGAAATCAGCAGACAGAATAGAGGGGGCGATCAGTGTCATAATTGTCTCCTATTTGGTTTTTGGACGAAAACTCACCCATCTGCGGCGTTACAAAGAAAATTTAAAATCCTCACATTCAATAGTATGCTCGGGTTTTAAATTTTTTTGTGCCTTGCATATGGGTAACTTTTCGTCCAAAAACTTGTTTTCGTTTTAAAATCTTATGTTTTATTTTTTTTGTTACGTCTCATCCTGGTCAGGAAAAATCCGTCCATGTCGAGATGATCCGGAAACGTTGTTTTCTGAAATGTTTGACTACCGGATTCGCAGAAAAAAGGCAGCTGCCTTTCAAACCCGGCCGGATCCGGAGTGAAATCTTTTCTTTTGTCTAAAAACCGCGCTATCACCTGGGTGGTCTCTTCGGGTTCGCAGGAGCAGACCGCATATACAAGTACGCCCCCCGGTGACACCAGATTGGCCGAGCCGTTCAAAATTTTTTTCTGCAGGGCGGCCATGCGCATGATGTCCTTTGATCTTCGCTTCCATCGGCTGTCCGGGTTTCTGGCAAGGACGCCCAGGCCCGTACACGGCGCATCCACAAGCACCCGGTCAAAATAGGATGAAAAATTATTGATTCCGGCCCGGGACATGTCCACATGGGTGGTCTCAATAATATCAATGTTCAACCTGTCAGCTTCATTGTTCAGCCTCTCGGCTTTGTTTTGGCCGGTATCATTGGCTGTGATATTGCCTTTGTTTTCCATTTCAAGGGCCATGTGGCAGGTTTTGGTGCCAAGGCCGGCACAGGCATCCAGAATCGTTTCTCCGGGGTTGGGGCCTAAAAGCTGCACGGCCAACTGGGCCGCTTCGTCCTGGACCTGGAACAGCCCCTCGTTGAACCCGGGCAAATCCGGTATGGCAATGCCCGATGTCCGGAGCTGGATGCCCAATGGACTGAATCGGGTTGCCTGGGCATCAATTCCTGCCTGTTCAAAATCAGCCACCAACGCATCCCGGCTGATTTTATGTGGATTGGCCCGGAGGGTGAGCGGGGGCAGCTGCATCAGCATTTCGGCAAGCGCCAATGTCTTTTCTTGTCCATATCTTTGGGCCCAGCGTTTTCCAAGCCAGGCGGGTATGGAAAAAGCAGCCGTCAGATGCCCTGTTAAATCTTTGTGGACACAGGGCAGGGCGATCTCTTTGTGTGATCTGGATACATTGCGCAAAACCGCATTGATAAAGCCCGACGCCTTTTTGCCGCAAATGGGTTTTGCAAGTTCAATGCTGGTGTTGATGGCTGCAAAATCCGGGACCCTGTCCAGGAAAACAAGCTGGAACACCCCAATGCGGAGGATGGTTTTAGCCTTGGCATCAATGCGGTCAAAGGCAAGTTTAGAACAATGGCCGATTAATTGATCAATGCGGCCCCGGTGCCTGAACACCCCGAATACAATGGCATGGCAAAGTCCTTTATCCTTTTGACTTAGCCGTTCAAGATGCTGTGACGCATCTTCAACGGCACGGTCAAGGGGTAAGGTCTGCTTTTGGCCTGCATTAATCAGGGTAAAGGCGATATAGCGTGGGTCATTGGTCTTGTTCATTGAAAACAGGCCGGCATGTCAATTTTATTTCCACGAAGAAATGCGGCGGCATCAAGGCGTTTGCCTG
The DNA here is from genome assembly GCF_963666675.1 of uncultured Desulfobacter sp. Taxonomy (NCBI): domain Bacteria; kingdom Pseudomonadati; phylum Thermodesulfobacteriota; class Desulfobacteria; order Desulfobacterales; family Desulfobacteraceae; genus Desulfobacter; species uncultured Desulfobacter sp. Next base: position 2,583,099 of record NZ_OY762929.1, read on the forward strand.
AGTTGCCCATTAATTCAAGCACCTGGACAACACCGTCCCCGGCAGCCACGAACAATTCTCCATCACTGCAGCTGACAACTGTGCCGGGATCGGCGGATACCTGCGCGGGAACAGATGACACCGCGGCTTTAAAAATCTTAAGGCGCTTTTTACCAAGTTCGGTAAAGGCGCCGGGCCAGGGTGTCATGGCATTAATGTGGGCGCAGACCGCTTTGGCACTGCTGCGCCAGTCGATGCGGCCGTCCGATTTTTTAAGCATGGGTACATAGGTCGCTTTGGCGTGATCCTGGGGCACGGGGGTAACTTTTTCCTGCTCAATACCGTGGATGGTTTTAATGATAAGGTCTGAACCTATCCGGGATAACCTGTCATGCAGGGTTGAGGCAGTCTCATCCGGGGCCACTGGTGTTGTTTCCATCAGCAGGATATCTCCGGCATCCATTTTTTCAGCCATCACCATGGTGGTCACACCGGTCTGCGCATCCATATTCAGCACCGCTGCCTGGATGGGGGCAGCCCCTCTGTATTTGGGCAGAAGAGAGGCATGAATATTGATCGGGTAAGTTTTAGGGATATCCAGTACCTGGCGTGACAGGATCTGGCCAAAGGCAACCACGACAAAATAGTCCGGTTCAAGAGCGGCAAGGCGTTCGATGCCTTCCGGCGTGTTTATTTTTTCGGGCTGGAACACCTCAATGCCAAGGTCCAGAGCGGCCTGTTTGACTGCAGACGGACTGAGCTTTTTTCCGCGCCCTTTGGGCCTGTCCGGCTGGGTCACTGCCAGTAAAACGTCAAACCCCGGCTCTTTTGCCAGGGTTTTTAGTGCCGGAACAGCGAATTCCGGGGTTCCCATAAAAACGATGCGGGTATTTTTCATTTTTTATTTTTCAATTGTTTTAGCCGTTTTTTTGTATACATAGCCCGTTTTAATGCAGAAATCCTGTCAATAAACAGGACACCGTCAAGGTGATCGATTTCATGCTGCATAATAACGGACATAAGTCCCTGGGCGTCAAATTCAATGGTTTCGCCGTCGATATTCATGGCCCGTACCGTGACTGCGGCATGCCGCCGGACATCGGACCTGTAATCAATAACGCTTAAGCAACCTTCCTGTTCAGAAATGAAGGTCTCTTTGGATTTGGCTATGATTTCAGGATTTATAAGTGCCGAAAACGTTTTATCTTCAGGGTCTTGCTGTTCCTGGTCTGCATTGGGATTATACACAATCACCCGGCGATTGACCCCGACCTGGGGGGCGGCCAGGCCGACGCCCGAATCATGGAACATGGTTTCTCCCATATCATCAATAAACGTTTTCAAATCGTCATCAATGGTTTCAACCGGTACTGACGGCTCCTTTAAAGAGGGTTCGGGAAACGTAACAATATCAAGAATAGCCATTTATTTTAAAATTTCCTTTGCCGTTTGAATGTCCTTTCTGATCTGGTCGGACAACTGCTCAATATTTGAAAATTTAATTTCATCCCGGAGTCGTTCCACCATATTAACGCGTATCCGGGAGCCGTATATGTCTTTATCAAAATCAAGAATATGAACTTCAATGGTAAACATCTCATCCCCAAATGTCGGAGAAAAACCAATATTGGCTACACCATCGAAGTTGCCGTGAACGGTTTCAACCGTTACGGCATAAACCCCGAACTTGGGGCACAGCTCATCATGCAGTTTAATATTGGCCGTGGGAAATCCAAGCTGGCTGCCGCCACGCATGCGACCCTTTATAACCTTGCCCCGGATTTGGTAGAACCGTCCAAGAAAGTGTTTTGCCTGGTCCACGTGACCATCCATGACAAGTTTTCTGATTCTGGTGCTGGAGATGCGCTCGGTGTCGGTTTCATCTCCCTTTATCCAGTCTGACACAATGGTTTCATACCCAAGTTCTGACCCCATGGTTTTCAACAGTTCAATATTGCCGACCCTGTCTTTGCCAAAGGTGTAATCCGGACCGATAATAATGGTTTTCATGCCGATTTTTTTTACAAGAATATCTTCAATGAACGCCTGGGCGGGTATCTGTGCAAACGCCTTATTAAAAGGGAGGCAGAGCAGTACGTCTATGCCCGAGGATTCTATCAGTTCTATTTTCTGGTCCCGCCGGGTAATCAGGGGAGGGCTGGAAAGCCCAAGGGCTCTTAGCGGATGTGGTTCAAAAGTCATGGCAATACAGGTGCCGCCGGCCTGGCCCCCCTTTTTAATCACCTGGTTCAACAGCGCCTGGTGACCCTTGTGCACACCGTCAAAATTACCAATGGTAACAACGGCGTTATTAAAGGGGGCTTTAATCTGATTTAGATCTTCAATTAATTCCATGTCGTCCTTTAAATTTTAAACAAATACTGTTGACAAACCAAACAAACACATATATATATCCCAACCATCGCTTGAACGCAATCTTTAAATGGGTTGCAAACAGGGCGGTTGTGAGTGTGCCGAAGTGGCGGAATTGGTAGACGCACTAGTTTCAGGGACTAGCGAGCGTACGCTTGTGGGAGTTCGAATCTCCCCTTCGGCACCACTTAAAAATCAACCAGTTAGAGAATTTATCTGACTCGTTGATTTTTTGTTTTTTAGGGAATGGGTAACGTTTAGGTAACAATTTCAAAATTCATCTACTGTTTTTTTGATCTGAAATAAAATCCTCTAATTGTTTAACCGCTTCAGTTTTTTCAGAATCATCCACAGTATTATACCAATCAAACATTTCTCTTGTAGCATGCCCAGTGATATCCATAGTAACAGTGTCATGGGCACCAGATTTTCTCATATATGTATTGAATGTATGCCGAAGATCATGCGGCGTGATTCCATTTTTAACATTCCGGCCATATGGGATTCCAATTTTTTGGCAGGTCCTTCTTAAACTATCTCTGATACTTTTCAAAGGTTTTCCACGATAAAGAAAAACATGGTCATCATCAATATTCCTGGAAATACTTTGAAATATATTTAGAAGAGTATCTGATATTGGTATAAAACGCTCTTCATCATCCTTGGTTTGATCTTTTTCTAATTCGATACGCCTGTTTTCGAAATCGATCTGTGCCCATTTCAAGGATAGGATCTCCCCCATTCGCATGCCGGTAAAGAATCCGGTAATAAATATGTTCTTGGCATGAGTTGGAAGGGCTTCTGAAAGTTTTGTGTATTCTTCAATAGTAAGAACCCGCTTTCTTTTATTCGCTCCCTTTTTAAGAAGCTTCTTTGTCCGCTTGAAAGGTTTTAAGGCATCCCCAGACACCTTGTCATTTTCCCATGCTTTACTGACAACTCTTTTTGCAACGGAAATTTCTTGGTCAACATAGCATTTTGATAATCCCTGATCTAATCGCGCTACTTGATAATCTTCTATATCTGCTTGTTTTAAATCAGTTGCAAGCTTATGGCCAAATACGGCATTGAATGATGCAAGATTGATACATAGGACTTGATATGATGCAAGTTTTTTAATTTTAGGAAGACCAAGGTACCAGTCGGACAACTCTTTAAATGTGGATTTTTCCTGGGGAAGCATATCAAAAATACGTCCCTCTTTTTTTTGAACCTTTCTTTTTCCATCAGCCGCTTTTGCATCTTCAATGGAATATCCAACCAGTTCTTTCCTTTGCTTTCCACCGGGTAACCTATATTGAATGTGGTATTTAATTTTTCCGGATCTTTTAAATTTATCAAGGTCAGTGTAGATTCCGACGAGCTAATCCCATAAAAATCTCAGGTTTGATTACCCGGCTGGCAATTGATTACAGAAAAGCCGGGAGAGCTTTTGCCCTCCCGGCTTTAATCATGTAGACAGCAGTCTACCGCACTGAGTTATCCCTGGCGCCGGAGTCCCCTCTCAAGCGCTTCCGTTTCACTCAGATTCGTTGAACCATTCCGAGTTGTAAATGAGCTCGGCGGTCACATTTTTTTCATTGTGATAATAGGCCTCCTCAAGACAGATCGTCGCCATATTCATTACGTCCCGTCTGTTTCCCCGGGTGGAACTTGCGATCAAATCCATTGCTTCTTTGGTAAACAGGTCCGATGGAGCTTGTGCATTTTTAAGACGGATTTCGATAAAATGCTGGGTTTCATACTCGTTCATGGCATTAATTTTCATAATGCCGGTGAGCCGGGATCGTATCGGTGCCATTGCATAAAGTCGAAGTTGCCTGAACAGAGAGTCGTCCCCGACAAGGATAAGGGAGGCTGCGCTTCTCTGTTTAGAGGTTTGGACCAGAAGAGAGCAAAGATCCCAGAGGGAGTCGGATTCGATGCGCTGGGCATCATCGACGATCAGCACCGGATGACGTGAGTTGGCCTGGTTGGATAAGGATTCAATATGCTGCTGAACCCTTGTAATCAAAGGCATTCCCCGGCTTTTGATATCCACCCCGAGGGTCTGGGCAAGAATGCGTGTCAGTCCGTTTCTTGGATGACCGGCATAGGGCAGCATAACCGGGAGGTATGCATTTCGATCCAGATCCGATACCAATGCATGAATCAAGGTGGTTTTTCCGGTCCCTGAAGGGCCGCACAGTGCGGTGCTTTTGCCATGGTGCAGCAAACGTTTTATGGTATCGAGTTTGCGCAGGTCCTCTTTGGGTAGCCAGAGTTTGCGCTGTTCATAGGTGTCGGCAAAGGGATGGTACTTCCAGCCAAAAAAATCGGCCATGGGCGCCTGTTCTATGGTATGGGTGTCTTGCATGATTACCTCCCTCTATATGCGTTTTGGATGGGATCAATTGGTTTGGCCGGTTTCATTTCCGGTCCGTACCAGATTCGGTCAAGGTTCCATGGCATAAACCAGATGTCGAGGCGCTGGCCGGGTAAGGCGTCTGCCACCTCATAGGACCGCTTTTTAAGCCTGACGGTATTATTCAGGTAAACTTTGCACCGGCGCTTCATTCTAAATAAAGGCTCGATATCAATCGTTTCCGGTAGAGGGATGCAGGCACTTTGATGCCCAAGCCGTTTCTGCAAAGGGGTCATGCCCAGGCTGCTGTGAATACGCCGATGATAAGTCGACAGCCATTGTGAAAAGGCCTTGTTCAACCCGTCCAGAGTATGGGCCGGGGCATTTTTGCCCTCAAGGAACTGATCCCGGACGGTCCGGAAGAATCGTTCCACTTTACCCCTTCCCCTGGGTTGGCCCGGCGGCGTATGGATCAGATGGATACCCAGGTTGGCACAAACAAATTTAAGATGTTTGCTTGCGTAACAGGCCCCGTTGTCCGTATAGAACCGACGCGGTTTGCCATGGGTTCGAACGGTGGCCATCAGTGCCATCATCATTCCCTCGGTGCCCTCACTGGTAAAAAAACCGGCATGAACCACATATCTTGTGGCATCGTCAATAATGGCATGCAGATAGGTTTTGCGTTTTTGGCTGTTCACTCTGATCTTTGGGCCGTGAAGAAAGTCTGCAGTCCACATTTGACCAAAGAACTGATATTGAAAGGGCCGAGCCGGATCATGCACCGTCAAATGGGGATCTCGTTGAAGGTTGCATGTCCGGGCAAAGCGATAAAGCGTGGAACGGGCCGGAGACTGCATATCCCAGACTTTATCCTGAACCAGCTGTTCGATCAAACGGGCAAAAGTCCATCTGGGATGTTCCTGCCGCAGTTGAAACAATCGGTCCGAGATCGCCCTGGGTACGGCATGGTGGGTGCCGGTGTTTTTCCTTTGGGCATCGTTTAACGCCGGCAGGCCGCCGTTCCGATAACGATAAAACCATTTTCTTAAGGTTTCCGGAGAAAAGGACACAAATTGACCGTCAGGCCGGCGATACTGAACTCCGGCAATTCTGATCAGTGCCTCCTCCATGGTCTCTACCTCTTCATTTCGATGAAGAAGACTGCTGATAATGCCGTATCGCCAGACAGCGAGATCGGCTGGGTCAGGTATTGGCATGACCACCTCCTTAATTGATAGTTGGAATTGGTGGCATATCAACATAACCGACTGTAATTTAACAATGTATGTTTTGTGTTGATGGTAATTTAACCCATCTTCCAGGGAAAAAACTCTGGGAAACATCCCTGGTAAAGTCCGGCCAGAAGGAGGGCGGATCCGGCCCCCATTCGGCAACAGTCTTTTCCCGGGAAAACCAGGGCATGAATTTTTGAGAAAAGATCCTGAGCCGTTTAGCAACACCCCGGGTGCACCCAAAGAATCTTGCCGTCTGTGCCTGGTTCATTCCGGCACTGACCATGGCTGCGCAGCAGCATATCGCCTCAAGGGTGTGACGGACGACCGGCATGATGGATTCAGGAAGAACAGAAAAACTTTTCCATGGACACAGGGGCGATTTGCACAAATAGCGCTGAACCCTTATTTCTGTGTCGTCTTGGGGATGATTTCGCGGATAGGTTCCGTTACGGATGGTCAAAGAACTCGAACAATGGCAGCAACGAACCTGTTGTTTTTCCTTGGCAGATGACTGATTTCTTATTATGCTTTCTTTCATAAGCAGGGTCGGGGTTGTGGTGGTGATGGTTTTGGCGAACTTAATCTATACCACAATCCCCCCCTCTTATCCCCCCCAAAGGGGGGGAGGAGGATGCCAAGGCATCGGGCGGTTCCTGCTGTCTACCGATGTGCCTTTTCTTTTTTAAAAAATCTTATTTAACAAGCTCATTATTTTCTCAGAAAATGTAACGATAGGTGGGATTTTTAGATGATATAGAGGTACTGTAGGGAAAGAATTAACAGTCAGCACCGCAACTGCATTTTTTACGTTTTAAACTCTGCTTGTTATTGCATATCGGACATTCTTGCAAAATAGCCATGGCATTCTCCAAAAAAAATTATAATTAGCTCGCCTGGTCGTTTGCAATATGGACAATATTGAAAAAGAGCTTTCCACATCTTTTTTTAGGCTTTATGGGGAACGGGTGTGGCGCATTTTTTCTTAGCGCGTTATAAATTGATTGAGGCCCTTTCAATCCGTATGCTTTCGCTGTCTCTTCTGCTGTAAGCATCGTTTTTCCAGGGAACTGTCTTTTTAGTTCTTCAAGAGTTAATTCAATAACAATATTATTCATTATGCCCTCTTATTTTTTGATAAATGACCTTTGGCTGGGTGGATATGAATTTTAGAAAAATCCCGGTAATCTCCGGTGCAAAAGAGAGTCGCCATTGGGCACAAGAGATTTTGGGTTCCGGGGTCCCGGGTGACCCGTGAAGGAGTCCCAATGGCAATCTGGTGTGATACAGAAAATAAAAAAGCAGCGTAAACCTGTGGGAATAGGTTTAGTGCTGCTTTGGTATTTAAAACTGATTGTTGCATCTTGAGCCTCCCTGAGGGAAAACTCAGATGAAATTGGTAGCATGGTTATGGAAACATATTGTTTATGGCCTGTCAAATAATTTCTAAAATGAAGCCAGATACAATATGTTGTATTTGGGAAGATTCGGCAAAAAGCGACAGATTATAGACATATGTCTCACCCTAACATTCCTAGATTTGAACTTTCTTTTCAGGATGTTAGTGACTTAGACATTTTTTGATTCCTCCTTTTTCTATAGCACTTTTGGGGTTCCGAAAAGCTGAAAATAGACCCAAAATTCGTATAATTTTAGACGTGATTTGCTTTTATTTAAGGCCACTTCGAATAATCGGGTTTTTAAAAAATGAGAGGCTATAAAATCAGCAACTTATGAACCGAATCCTTCAAAAAACAAGCATTATTAGAGGTAGCCTTAAATTGGTTGTCGCGACCATAAACGATTATAGCTTTTGCGTGAATCCCCTGAACTTTTTTTCTATCCGCGATAGTTTTTAATAAAATGCACCCAAAATCAACTTAGAATCCAATATATTCAAAGTTGATGAACCTGTAAAAAGTAAAAAATTAACATTTTACAGGTTGCTCATTGCTTCGGGTATTTCTGATGAAGACTATCGTTCTCTCAATTTTGATTCTTCCGTTTTTTCGTCAGCCATCCCCGCCCGGTCATATTGGGGTTAGAAAAAAGCAAGTTCCTATCAGTTGACGGCTATGTTAAAATCTTATTGTCGCTTGGACGCCATAAGTAAGAGGTGTTCCCGTTACCGCTTTCTCTACACCGCTGCCCTGGTTGAATATTGTATAGTATGTTTCGTCAAAAATATTGTTTATATATGCATTGATATTGATAGACCCGATCTCATATCCCACCCTTGCATTTGCCACCGAATAGTCTGCCTGACTGTATTTGTTTTCCTCGTCAAAATAGCTTTTTCCATACCATGTATTTTCAACCCTGATGTACCCTCCCCATGAAGAATTATATTGAATCGCAAGGGCTGCATTAAATCTGGGAGCAAATGGGACGTTATTCCCTTCATATTCTATGGTTTCATGCTTTTTAAATTCTGTTTCAAGAATGCCCAAAGATCCTATGATCTGAAGGCCAATTAAAGGCCGAAGAATTGATTCAATTTCAATCCCCCACATTGTTGCCTCAGCCGCATTCTTTAAACCAAATGTCCCGTCGGGATTAATATACAAGATCTGGATATCGTCAACTGTTGTATAAAATATGCTCATGTTTGCAATAATTTTTTTATTCAACCAGTTTGTTTTGATACCAGCTTCATATGATAAAGCATATTCAGGATCATACCGAGCTAAATCTGGAGTGTCCCCCATGGAGGTGGAAGTTGCGTATCCGCCAGCTTTATATCCCCTTGCTATGCTAAGGTAAGTCATAATTGACTCATTAGCCCTGTAATTTAAAGCTGCTTTAGGTGAAAAGGTACTCCAGGTTGTAGACTCCTCATAATCAGCAGCGACAACGCCTTTGTTATTGTGGTAAAAATCCGTTTCCTTTTTATCATAATCGTACCTGAGACCAGCAGTAAAAGTAAACTTTTCAATAAAGCTGTAATCTGCCTGGCCAAAAAGGGAAAAGGTGTTTGTCTCAAGTTTACTTGTGGTATAATCGTCTGAATAGATCCCTGTGGGAGCACCGGCAGTTCCTGTGTCTTTTTGCATGTTATAATATGTATCTTGGGTTCCATTAAGATAGAATCCACCCAACAGCCACTGGAAACGGTTATCTTTGTCCACAGAGGTAAAACGAATTTCCTGAATCCATCTATTATCTTCCAAGTCCATAATACGATGCTTTAAATTGTCTCCTCCGCTTGTGTAGTCTTTGCCTGCATCGGTGTACTTGTCATTGTCAATAAATGCGGTGATGGATGTAATATCAGCCCAGGAAGCCTGATGTTTGATCCTTAAAGAATAAACATTATCGGTAGCATCATCCCCTTCTTTAAGGCCTCTGTTTTTAATTTTAAAGGTGTCATAGGCCGGTACAACCCATGAATCAAAATCGCAATAATAATCGTCCTGGTTTTTGCTTAAAAGGAGATCTGTTTTATCGGAAGGGGTCCATCTTAATTGTAATCTGCTTGATGAGATTTCCTCTTCATGGGTATCGGCTCCTTCTTCTTCAATATAGCTGTCACGTATTTGATATGCTCCAGTAAATCCAATAAAAAGTTTATCTTTGATAATAGGGCCGCTTACCGCTGCTTTAAACGCTCTTAAATTATAGTTTCCGTATTCTGCTGAAGCTGTTGCCTCCAAAATATCACCAGGCTTTTTTGTAATTATATTTACAACGCCTCCCGCAGAATTCATTCCATATAAATTCCCCTGGGGGCCTCTTAACACTTCAACCCGCTCAATATTAAAAAGCCCGGTCCACACACCGGAAAAACCAAAGTTAGGCACATCGTCGATATAAGTACCTACAGCCGGAGAAGAAATAACAAGATTGCTCTGTCCTCTTATGCTCTGATAACTGTTTGAACCGTATATTGGGTATATTTCAAAATTCGGAACATAATCGGAGATATCTTTTATTGCATTGATTCCGGCATCATCTATCTGAATGTCATTCAATGCGGATACGCTTCCAGGGACATCCTGAATATCTTTTTCTCTTTTATCTGCTGTTACGGTAATTGATTCCAGTTGGATTTCTTTGTTATTACTTTCTTGTCCAAGGGCAGGCACGCAAAAATTTAAACCTATATATATGAGAATTGACACTCCAATCATCAAGTATTTGCCCGAATTCATTTCTTTTTTCTCCTTTCTTGTTTAATAAATTGGTTAAACAACCACCACAGGACCAATGCGCTGATAGCGGAAAGCATTCGTGGAAAAGCTTATAATTGTATCTGCGACGCCCTGTTTCATTTTCACTTGCAAAACTATTTTTTGGAGGACATGCGATCCGGATTTAAGCACAAGAAAGAAATAACTTGATATCGATTAAGGATATTCTTTTAGCGATTGGAGATATTTTGATTTCTGATGAATTAGGAGCGTAAGGTGCGGATATAACAACTCGGCGTTATGCCAAAATGTTCTTTAAATGCTTTTGTAAAATGGCTGGCGCTTGAATATCCTACAAGATAAGCCGTCTCGGTTATATTGGTTTCGCCTTCATATAAAATGGTTTTGGCTTTTTTAAGACGCATATTTCGCAAATGACTATAAGGGGAGGTATTAAAAATTGCTTTAAAATCCAGTAACAATTGTGTCCTAGATAGGCCAACTGAACGGGAAAGTTCGGAAAGTCCGGGAGGTTTATCCATATTGCTTCTCAACAACTGTTCTGCCATGTGAATTTTATCCCGGTTTTTTAGGTTACCGGATAAATTTTGTTTTGCTTCTATGGTTAAAGTATCTATTTGGTTCAGCTTATGAAAAATAAGTTCCATTGCTTTGGCTTCAAAAAAGAAACGACGTATCAGCCCATGATAAGGACAGAGCAACATTTGTTTGATGATTTGTTTCATGGAAGATGTGACAACATCAACGTAACGAAAAGGTTCCCATGAGCTCTTTTCAACGAGCTTTCTTAAAGCCTTTGATTGGTAATGCTGCTCTTGCTCCATGAGAAAGCAGAAGGAATCCGGCTCCATTAAAATGCCAACACTGATAAAACGGAGGTCAGGAACAACCTGATATACTCCTTTCGTTTTCGGAAGGTAATAAAAAGCGCTTTGGTTTCCATTGATGGAAAAATCATATTTTATACCTCCTATTTTGACATAGTTTTGTCCTGAAAGGCAAAAACCAAAACCCAGACCCGGCAATTGTTCGTTTATTTCAGAATCATAGGTTTCAAGGCACTTCATATTTGAAATATAAAGGACTGCACCTGAAAGGAGAGTGAATGTTTTGCTATATCCATCGCCCAGGTATTTAGGGACTTCGTTGAAAGATTCAAATGATTTGCATTCTTTGCAAATGGATTGATTTTGCCTGATTTCATTGCAGTTTTGTCTGGTAAGAGTAACGGTCTTCATCATGATTTAATTTTGATATTCTATGTCAAACACCTAAAATAGGATATTCAACGCAACTTTAATAATAAATTCTGGTTATAACGGATTTGGGGGACCCGTCCGTAAGCCTCCCAATGAAGCTGAAATCAAAAGGTTCTGAAGCCAATTCTCGTGGTACTGGAATCCGTTCACTCTTTCAAAAGAACTCACATGGCCCTTTTGCTTTACCGTCCACGGATTGAGTGGAGCAAAATTTTGGATAAGAGCCCAAGCACGTATGCTGAGATTAGCAGATTTCATAGTGCCATGAAAATACTTGGTGCTGAATAAATGACGGTCCATCCGTTGCATCAGCCGGTCAACCATATTGCTTGTTCTATGTGCACCAGGAAAATCATAAGCTTCCGAAAATTGTGGAAGATTATCCTTGAGCTTCTTGATCTTGGCTGAAATTACGTCTGGGATTTCGTTCTGCGTATTTTGACACCGTTCGGAAAGCCTCCGAACTCTCTGTGAGAATGCCCCCTTAGACTCTGCCCGAAAGCAGTCCCATAACCTGGTCGCCATATCAAGGAAATGCTCCTTATATTTTTTGCGTGAGCGATCACGTATGCCAATATATATGTGTAAGAAGCAGGATAACACAGTTATCTTGGGGAACAATTTTCTCCAGGCTTTCTGCGTTGACCGCCATCCGTCGGTATTGACAGTTTCCGGCTGATATCCAGGATTAATACATTCAGCTTCCTCTTTAAATACCCCGTAAGCTTTTTGGAGGTCTTTGCCGGAGGCCGTTTCGGAAACACTGGCTCCTAAAATACAGTTTTTCCCAGCCGTCGTTGCAATATAGGTCTTTTCTCCCAAAAGGCGAGTATGCTTTTCATCAGCAGAAACATGTTGGGGTAATGTATCTGGGGATTTAATCGTGGTTCCCACAAGACTATGTCGGCCAAGGGATGCTTCAAGGCGATACCAATACATGGAATTTTTACCGAAGCAGTAACTCAAAGCCCAAAACGGGACTGCAAACTTCCGCAAAAACAACGGTTTCTCAACATCTTTCACAAGACCACTCATATAGGGCATGGCAAACGAAGGTCGTATGGTATAACTGACACCTGCTATTACAATTCTCCTGATTTTCAATTTCAGTTTTTTGGAGAATCGAATATTCTTCATTTTGTATCCGTTAGTGATTTCAACGGGGAAAAGCTCGGGATATTTCATGATTACCATGTCTAATACCATCCGGAATTGGGCTGCCTGCTGGATAATGATGTAATATTGTGCTTGACAAACATTCATACAAATAGTTCGATTCAGTCGGGGAGCGGTGGTAGAGGAGGAACTCATCATTTTCCTTATTTGTTATCGTTGCTGTTGGCGCTTCAACCATAACTCAGGAAATGATTTTTTTCAGTCTATTTCATCGCTCTCCGGCTCTATCCCCCAAATCCGTTATAATCAGAATAAATTCAAATAAAACCTTAATTTTCAAACAACTCGTATAAAAAATAATTTATACTGTCAAGAGTATATATTGTTAAACTAATAAAATTCGGTAGATATAATTATGTTATAATTTATGTAGAGAATATTATATAGAACGGCCACGAGTCGTCTTTGGCCTATCTCCCCCTAAACTTCAGCCCTCAACAAAGATAAGAAATATCCAGTTATTTGTTGGCTATTTTTTGATCAATTGAGTAATTTCAAGGGGAAGACTTATGGTATGAAAAAACTCAATTCTGCGTTTCAGCCACCTCACCAATAACAGATCAAGTACACATGTCCACGGCATGGGCCTTTTCCGAGCAGTTCTGAAAAAAGTCCAGATTTTTACCCCGAAAATTTTGTATACTGTCTTTGTCCTGATCCATCAGGATGATTCCAACATTTTTAAAGGAGGGCATCATCATGAAAATGTCGCAGGCAATCAAGAATTTTCTGGCGTATCAAGAACTCAATTCAAAAAAAACACCATTCAAAATTATCGATACTTCCTGGCGGTCTTCCAAAAGCAATTCGGCAGACGGGATGTATCGGAAGTAACATCGGATGAAATCATGGAGTTTCTGGTCAAAATCACTGAAGGCCTGAAACCCTCAACCAAGAAACTCAAATATTCCCTTCTCAAAAGCCTCTTCAATTTTGTCAAAAATACTGCCGTTCCAGATCTTCTCAATCCATGTGACTCTGCTCTCCTATCAAAAACATTTCGAGTTTCCAAGTTGCCGCCATGGACAATCTTGGAACGAGATGCCGTTGATGAATTCATATTCAAAACGGAGAGCCCCAGAAACCGGCTGATGCTTGAATTGATGGCAAGGGGTGGAATGAGGATCGGTGAAGTTCTGAAATTGAAGCCTCAGGATGTCCAGGATCGAAAACTTCATTTGCCCAATCCCAAGAGTGGCCGTACCTCCGAAGTCGTTTTTATTCCCCAAAAGGTGGCAGACCGGCTGCGTGATTATATTGCCGCTGAAAATTTCCTGGATGATGAGCGTATTTTCCCTCTGGGGTATACCCGGGCCAGGGAGATCGTTAAAAGCGCCGGCAAAAAAATCGGAATTGATGTAAAGCCACATGCTCTCAGACGGCATGCAGCCACTTATGCCAGCCGATCAGGCGTCCCTATTGAAATCGTTTCAAAAATCATCCTTCGTCACTCAAACCTGTCCACCACCCAGAGGTATCTTGGAAAAATCAGCGACACCGAGGCCATGTATTGGATTGAGAATATTTACCGGTAAAAATCGAAGGGGATTGGGATGATCCTAATCCCCAACAATAGAAACGCCAGTGCTCATGGGGTTTTTCGGAGCAATAGAGTTTTTTTATAGACAGATTGAACACTATTAAATTGCTCTATTTATCCAAAATCACAAGTGATGTCCATTTTTGACGGCATGTTGTGCGATTAAGGCGGTATAGCTCATCAGTGATGGATGGCTTGTCCTGATTAAGAATTTTTTAACCATTTATTTTCAACTGCTTGTTCTAAATTTTCTAAAAACCATTTATAAATTTCTGGCTCCTCAGATCTAATAAAATTATGAGCGTCTAACACTTGTTGTTTATTAATATTATTATCTTTCCAAGCTTGCCCATCACTTGTAATGTTGTGCAAAAATGGTAATAATCGATCTACAACTTTTAAAAATTTTGCTTCGGGTGAATTTCCAGTTTCTTGTTCATCCCAAAGTTCTGATAGTTCATCAATTGAGTTTCCAGGTTCATTTGCTAACCGATTTACACATGTCCTCTCACTATTTGCGGCTAAATCGCGATTTTTATCATATAAAAAGGTATCTCCAGAATCGATTTCACCAAGGTCATGTATAAGAGCAAGTTTGAGTAATTTTTCAATGGAATAATTCCGACTCATATTCTTTGCTATAAGCCAACTTGCCAATGCTAAATGCCATGAATGTTCAGCAGAATTTTCAAGCCTTTTACCTCCACAGATATATGTTCTTCGAGTTACAAGCTTGAGTGCATCAAGCTCTATAATGAAATTTGAGACTTCTTTCATGGATACACGCATTATTTAATCCTATTTGATGCTAATCGAGATAGGGAGGGGATGTCTATCTTAATTATGATTATTTGATTATATCAACCCAATACCTTCGTTTTTGGACCTTGAGTTGAGAATCATTGGTTGTATTCTCAAAGACGCCACCACATTTTTCTATTAACCTTTGAGATCCCAAATTATCAGTATCACACGTTATCAATATTTTCTTGATTCCAAGTGAGGAGCAAATTGGGAGTGCTTGTTTAAGCATTTCTGTGCCGTAACCTTGTCGTCTATAATTTTTGATAATTCCATAACCTATATGCCCGCCAATTCTCTCCAGGAAATCATTTAAATGATGCCTGATTGATAACCGTCCGACAACTTGTCCTTGGACAACACCGACAAGGAAGGTATTCGGAACAAATTTATCAGGTAACCCTTTACCTAAAGCCCAATCTTCAAGTTTATTAATATAGTCCGCGAAAGGAACTGATTCATCAAAATCGAAGGCAAATTCAAAAGGCGGGGTTTCATTTTTGAATGTAGCAATAGCATTATTGAAAGATGCTTCATCTTCAGGGCGTAAATGCCTTAATTCCAATTTGCGTAGTTTCATATTTCATCCAAATGGTAAGTTCACGGGCGAGCCTCAACGGGGCCGGTGAAACGACTGATTATACAACATCATTTTCATAAAGACTTTTAGGTTGCCAACGCATCATATAGTTGTTTTCATATTCATTTATTACTGAAAAGCCAAAACGATCATAAATGCGTTTTGCTGCGGCACCTTTTAAAACCAAAAGCGTTACTGGTATCTTCTTATTTTTCGCACAATCAAGCACCTGACTGACAAGTTTAGATCCTATGCCTCGTCCTTGATATTCTGGTAAAATCTGCATTTGATGTAAATGCAATTTTTTGATCCTGGGAATCACCTTAATGACGCCAATATCTGTTTGATTCATCATTATTACTTGAGCGTGCTGTATCTCATCGGCCGCTCTTCTCCGCTGCTCACCTTCGTGCCAACCCAAAGTGTTATCAAAATCTTTTTTCATAGTTTGAATTCTTAGCTGAAAGATGAATTCGATATCATCGAATGTTGCTTTTCTTAAATTAAAATATGTATCGTTTGTTTTCATCGTATAATGACATGTTCTTCCAGTCAGTTGGAGTGCTTTTTTAGCATCCATGAATATGCAGTAAGGTCAAAATGAATTTCATTAATTTTCTGTCCGCATTTTTTGCCACCAAGCTTTTGATAAAAACTATGAGCAATTCCTTTAGTGGGCGTCCAGAGGATCATATGATTAAATCCCATAGCCAGCAATTCTGATTGCGTATCCTTAAACAATAGCGTTCCATATTTTCTATTATGATATATATCCTTGACAAAAATTGACTCTAAATTACCATTTCCCGGATTATCAGGATCAGCCCCAAAACGGGTAAATCCTATAATCTCATTATTATCAGATTGAAGTATCCGAATTCTCATTTCTTTGGCGGCAATCTGGTTCATAAAACGCTGGCTTTCATTTTCATATTTCCACATGGCCAATTCTTCATCTGGAAGAGTTCCTTTAAAATGAGTATGAACGGATTTGAGATATAATGTTGTTATTTCGTCAACATTATCAGCGGCAGCATTTTTTATTTGAATATTGATCATTGTATTCACAAATTTTTTATTGCTAACATACTATAATTCTGTTGGTAAAATTGCAGTTTGTAATGTTAGGCTAATTTAAAAAAAATAGGATAAGTTTTCAATATCAGTCAAGCAACCAAAGGTAAATAGAAATCTTGAACACACTTATTGAGATAAGCAACACTGAGCCTTAATGGTATTAGGCATCGTTTTTTCGAAATAAGGTTAAACACCATATATCGTGGGAGGACTCTTCAGTGAAGGGACATCCTCTCCTGATTAGATACCATAGTCTTTCTCGATCTTTGATATTCTCGTTTTAAATGACGAATACCATTGTTGACGGCCTAATTTTTGCGCTTCTTTATGTTTTACCTAAAATCTGCAAGCTTACCACAATTGACTGTATTTCTTGAAATTTTATCAAAAAGCTGGTGAGTTCGAAAAGCCGATAACTCATTGAATTTGAAAGCCTTTCAAAATATCAGTGCAACTTTTAGGTTTTATATTTTCTTTCCAGCTTTTTATAGATTCTAAATCAGTCCAGTAAGAAATAGTGATCCCAATATCCTCTCTTGCAGATTCAACGCCAAGGAATCCTGCTTGTTTTGATGCCAATTCAACCATTTCCGCCGCCATTTCTCCATAACCATTGTCACCTTCTGTTCGGAGAGATGTAAAGATAACTGCATAGTAGGGCGGCTTTGGTGTTTTGGCGATTAGACTCATAAATATTCCTTTATTCAATTCAGGTAGTCCGGGCCGTTTTTTTCAATTGTGTATTATCACCCGGAATTCTCCCGATTATGTGCTTTTACTGTTCGATCAATGTCTTTTACCGTCAGCACTATGTGGTCAATGTTTGTAATTTTCATTGACGTTGATCCTGCTGGTGATCGCATTCATAATACTTTTTTTGTCCCCTTTATAAAGTTCGCCCTCTTCTCCAAAGGAATGAATCGGGCTGAAATTCAATCTTTCCAGACAACACTGTCCTTCTTCTGAAACAGCATCGGAATATAAAGAAGAATATCCGGATCCATGTTTCTCCAGCCATGTGCCCAAACCTTCGTATAATTTGTATATCAACAGCAGTTCTCAGTGAAGATCGCACTCTCTAACAAATTGGCATTTCGGGCAATGAGTCCTATTGATTTTCGTAATGTCTTTTGCAAATTTGCTATGGAATTAAAGCCCGAATTGATCATATAACCTTCTACTTACGCCAAACACTATTGTTTTAATTTTCAATATATCACACCTGAATGCAAAATATTTATAACCTATTGAAATAACATCAAATATAAAACTAGATTTTTTATATGCTTTATGATAGCCTTATTCAACGATACATTGTATAGGGGCTATCAGCTTGAACACTGGGAAACAACTCAAATTTTCAAACCTTAGAAAAACGGTTTCTAAACGGGCCGATGAGATTGTTGACAAACGCCAAGATGGGAAAACCAAACACTCCATGCATGATTCATGTCTGAGTGCCCTTGCTATGATGTTTTTTCAAGATCCTTCAATGCTTGAATTTCAAAAGCGCCTTGAAGAGGCATCACAATTGAACAATTTGCGGACAATGTTCAAGGTTACTACCATCCCAAAAGATAATCAAATGAGGGCTATCCTCGACGATGTACCTTCGGAGCAACTGTTTCCGGTTTTCTCAGACTTTTTCGGCTTGCTTCAACGAGGCAATCATTTAAACGATTATCGTTTTTTGGAAGATGGCTATATTATTCCGATTGACGGCACACAATATTTTCGATCCGAGAGCGTTAATTGCCCTTCATGCTTGGTGAAAAAACACCGCAATGGAACCGTCAGTTACTCACATCAATCTCTCTGTGCTGCTGTGGTTCATCCAGACAAGCGCCAGGTATTTCCATTAGCACCGGAACCCATAAAGAATACCGATGGCACCAAAAAGCAGGATTGTGAGATTAACGCCGGAAAACGGATACTGCAGCGCATTCGAACGGACCACCCAAAGCTGAAAATAGTCATCACCGCTGATGATCTATATTCCAAAAAACCATTCGTTGACCTTCTTCAAAAATTAAAAATGTCTTTTATTCTGGTGGCAAAGCCCACAGATCATACAATTTTATTCGAGCAGGTCCTGCAGAAAGAAGAACAGGATGACGTCAACCAGATCGAATGGAAAGACAAAAAAGGGCTGATCCATAAATACGAGTGGATCAATGGGCTTCGTTTAAATGGGGACACATCGGCACCGGTAATAAATTTCCTCGAGTACAGTATTCTCAAAGATCAGGATAAAATCATCTATACCAATAGCTGGGTGACGGATATTGAGGTGAACGCCGGCAATGTCAAAAAGCTTGTCAAGGCAGGCAGGGCCAAATGGAAAATTGAAAATGAAAATTTCAACACCTTGAAAAACCAAGGATATCATGCTGAGCACAATTTTGGGCATGGCGAAAATAATCTTTCATTTAATTTTTTCCTGATTATTCTAATGGCATTCTCCATGCATCAGATCATCGAATTAATGGACCCGCTTTTTAAGAAAGCAAGGGCCAAATTCAGTGCCCGAAAAGAATTCTGGAATCAACTACGCTGTACCATTCGGATTATCATTTTTAGAAACTGGGAATCATTGCTACAATTTATAATATCACCATCAACTGAAATTCGAGCACCCTGATCCGAATTCTTCAAAAATTTACCTTTGAGAAAATTCGAGCCTACCCATCAAGGAAGGCCCCGAGATGACTATTGGCTTTGGATAAAAAGCATTGCCATATTTTACGGAGCTGGTAAGGTCATTGAAGAAAATAGAAACTCGACGATTTCCACGGTTCTGTATTGCCTCTGAAACGTACGAGAAATTGATGTGTTTTTAATGATAGTCCCCTTCACTGAGAACTGCTGGTATATCAAGCCATTCCGCCTGAACCTGGGAACAATCAAAAAGCAATGGCAATAAAGGATATGAGTATCAGGGTCAGTTAGCGTTTCCCGTGTTAACAGTTTGTAGATTGGTTTGTTTGTTTCAATGGCTTTTATAGGGACATTTCGATTCAATGGAAATATGTAAGCGGTGTTTTAACCCCACTCAACACGGGACAGATTCAGAAATTTTTTCTTTTTTCACATTATAGGGGAGCAACGCTTGAAAATCATCATTTGTCATTGCCTCAGGCAGATGCTGAAACAGGTACTTGAGATACCAGTACGGTTCCAGTCCATTGGATTTTGCAGTCTCTATCAAACTGTAAATTGCCGCACTCGCCTTTGCACCTTGAACCGTATCAGAAAACAGCCAGTTTTTACGACCGATGACAAAAGGCCGGATGGCATTTTCAACCAAATTGTTGTCCGGTCGAATGAACCCTTCAGTTGTGTATTGGACCAATCGGGGCCATTGGCCGATGGTATAATTGATCGCCTTGCCAAGCAGGCTTTTGGGAGGAACCTTGTTTACTCTATCATCAAGCCACTTCTTAAACTCGGTAAGAATTGGAACCGCCTGGGATTGTCTCTTATTGTACAATTGTTCCGCAGAAAACCCTTGTTCCCGTGCTTCTTTTTCAATTTTATAAAGCTTGCTGATATACAACAATGCCGAACCGGCATTTCCGGAAGAATTTGCCTTGTTGCCAAGCGCTTTTGTTACCTCTTTAAACTTCCGACGAGCATGAACCCAGCACCCAACATGAACAATATCTTTTTTGGTATCCAGGAAATCATACCCAGCATATCCGTCCGTCTGGACGATGCCCTTATAACCGTTCAAAAATGTTGAAACCACATCCCCAGACCGTGTCGGGTGATATTCGAACAGGATAATCGGCTTGTCTGGTGGTCCACCCCTGAAAATCCACATATAAGATTTGGATTTCCGTGGTCCCTTTAAAACTTGGAGAGGAGTTTCATCAATACCAATCATGGGGTTGGCCAGGATGTCGTCCTTCATCATGCCGATGATAATTTCACAGGCATCTGCCACTTTCATGCCCCATTTACACATGGTTGATCTGGCAAGCTCAATGCCGATTCTGGCAAAATGCTTTTCTTGACGATAAAACGGCAAAGCATCTGCAAATTTGGCGGTCAGGATATGGGCAAGCAGTCCCGGAGTGGCAATACTTTTGGGAATAATCTGATCCGGCATCCTGGCAATAGATACGGTGGGGCCTTCATCTTCAACCCCCTCGCAATTTTTACAGGCGTATTTATACCGGATATTTCTAATCACCCGAACCTTGGCTGGGATGTAATCAAGCTGCTCAGAGACTTCTTCACCGATTTTATCTTTCAAGCAGCCGCAATCGCATTTTCTGTCATTCTCACTGAGTTTATGAACAACATCGACACGGGGAAGATCTGCGGGCAGTGGTTTGCGGCCGCGTTTTTTGCGGGAATGCTCTGTAATGGTGACGGTATCATCTTCATTCAGAATCGAAAGATCGGGTTCCGGCATATCAAAAAGAGACATTTGTTCGCCATCTTTGGGCGTTTTTTCTGATTTACGACCAAAAAGTCTGTCCTGGAGGGATTTAATCTGCTCTTGAAGAATTATGTTTTCATCAAACAAATTCAGAGCGATTTCTTTGACTTCATCCAGGCTTTCAGCATCTTTGAGAGTGTCTCTTGTCATGGGCTGTATATACCATAACCAAGGGGTTTTTTATAGTTTTTCGCCTAAAAAATCATAGAGTATTTTAGGGGCTTATGAGCCTGATTTATATTCAGTCCATCGACCAGCCAGGTCAGTTCCCGGCTTGTAATATCCATGACATCTTTTGGTGAATTCGGCCATTTGAACCGGTCTTTTTCAAGACGCTTTTGCCACAGGCAAAAACCGTTTTTATCCCAGTATAAAATTTTTAAAATGGTTTGTGCTCGGTTGCAGAACACAAACAGGGACCCTGAAAATATATCCAACTGCATTCGTTCGCTTACGATAATGGAAAGGCCGTTAATCGCTTTGCGCATGTCAGTAGTACCCACAGCCAGATAGACTTTTGTGTCTGGTGGAAAGTTCATCATGAGATAGCTCTCAAGGCTGCAAGAACCCTTTCAAGCGTCTCGCTGGTGAAACCGTCCGGGATTTCTATTTGTACCCCCTGACCAAGGTTCAACTTCAACCCGGTCGTATGAATATTGGCAGGCATCGGCAACTGGATGAATTCCACAGGACGATCCTGTCCTTTAAATTTTCTTTTCCAATATGTGAACCTGTCCTTGGACAGGTCATTGCGTCTGCAATATTCTGTCTGGGTCAGCCCTGATGCCTCCCAGCGTTCGATGTTTGATTTCCAGTAACTGCTAAGTCTTTCATTTGTTGCTTTTCTTGATCTTGGCATGGGGTCGCCTCCTTTTAGTTTGGAGGCATTATATGGGCTCGCTGGGCGTGGCGGTAGATGGGGTTTAAATATCGCTTACGGAAATATTGTAGCCAACCCTATAGGCTCATCGCCTTGAGTTAACCAAATAAGACAGTCATTTTTATTGTGGTAAATTAAAGACGCGTCTTCTTTTGTAATCCAATCCGATTCTTGAAATGCTGTATGATCCAGCTCTATGGCTTTGGTTATAATTTCATCCGATGGAGATTCAATAATTTCTATATTATAAAAAGGATCGGTCATAGGAGTTGTTAATTCTTTCCCTACAGTACCTCTATATCATCTAAAAATCCCACCTATCGTTACATTTTCTGAGAAAATAATGAGCTTGTTAAATAAGATTTTTTAAAAAAGAAAAGGCACATCGGTAGACAGCAGGAACCGCCCGATGCCTTGGCATCCTCCTCCCCCCCTTTGGGGGGGATAAGAGGGGGGGATTGTGGTATAGATTAAGTTCGCCAAAACCATCACCACCACAACCCCGACCCTGCTTATGAAAGAAAGCATAATAAGAAATCAGTCATCTGCCAAGGAAAAACAACAGGTTCGTTGCTGCCATTGTTCGAGTTCTTTGACCATCCGTAACGGAACCTATCCGCGAAATCATCCCCAAGACGACACAGAAATAAGGGTTCAGCGCTATTTGTGCAAATCGCCCCTGTGTCCATGGAAAAGTTTTTCTGTTCTTCCTGAATCCATCATGCCGGTCGTCCGTCACACCCTTGAGGCGATATGCTGCTGCGCAGCCATGGTCAGTGCCGGAATGAACCAGGCACAGACGGCAAGATTCTTTGGGTGCACCCGGGGTGTTGCTAAACGGCTCAGGATCTTTTCTCAAAAATTCATGCCCTGGTTTTCCCGGGAAAAGACTGTTGCCGAATGGGGGCCGGATCCGCCCTCCTTCTGGCCGGACTTTACCAGGGATGTTTCCCAGAGTTTTTTCCCTGGAAGATGGGTTAAATTACCATCAACACAAAACATACATTGTTAAATTACAGTCGGTTATGTTGATATGCCACCAATTCCAACTATCAATTAAGGAGGTGGTCATGCCAATACCTGACCCAGCCGATCTCGCTGTCTGGCGATACGGCATTATCAGCAGTCTTCTTCATCGAAATGAAGAGGTAGAGACCATGGAGGAGGCACTGATCAGAATTGCCGGAGTTCAGTATCGCCGGCCTGACGGTCAATTTGTGTCCTTTTCTCCGGAAACCTTAAGAAAATGGTTTTATCGTTATCGGAACGGCGGCCTGCCGGCGTTAAACGATGCCCAAAGGAAAAACACCGGCACCCACCATGCCGTACCCAGGGCGATCTCGGACCGATTGTTTCAACTGCGGCAGGAACATCCCAGATGGACTTTTGCCCGTTTGATCGAACAGCTGGTTCAGGATAAAGTCTGGGATATGCAGTCTCCGGCCCGTTCCACGCTTTATCGCTTTGCCCGGACATGCAACCTTCAACGAGATCCCCATTTGACGGTGCATGATCCGGCTCGGCCCTTTCAATATCAGTTCTTTGGTCAAATGTGGACTGCAGACTTTCTTCACGGCCCAAAGATCAGAGTGAACAGCCAAAAACGCAAAACCTATCTGCATGCCATTATTGACGATGCCACAAGATATGTGGTTCATGCCGGTTTTTTTACCAGTGAGGGCACCGAGGTAATGATGATGGCACTGATGGCCACCGTTCGAACCCATGGCAAACCGCGTCGGTTCTATACGGACAACGGGGCCTGTTACGCAAGCAAACATCTTAAATTTGTTTGTGCCAACCTGGGTATCCATCTGATCCATACGCCGCCGGGCCAACCCAGGGGAAGGGGTAAAGTGGAACGATTCTTCCGGACCGTCCGGGATCAGTTCCTTGAGGGCAAAAATGCCCCGGCCCATACTCTGGACGGGTTGAACAAGGCCTTTTCACAATGGCTGTCGACTTATCATCGGCGTATTCACAGCAGCCTGGGCATGACCCCTTTGCAGAAACGGCTTGGGCATCAAAGTGCCTGCATCCCTCTACCGGAAACGATTGATATCGAGCCTTTATTTAGAATGAAGCGCCGGTGCAAAGTTTACCTGAATAATACCGTCAGGCTTAAAAAGCGGTCCTATGAGGTGGCAGACGCCTTACCCGGCCAGCGCCTCGACATCTGGTTTATGCCATGGAACCTTGACCGAATCTGGTACGGACCGGAAATGAAACCGGCCAAACCAATTGATCCCATCCAAAACGCATATAGAGGGAGGTAATCATGCAAGACACCCATACCATAGAACAGGCGCCCATGGCCGATTTTTTTGGCTGGAAGTACCATCCCTTTGCCGACACCTATGAACAGCGCAAACTCTGGCTACCCAAAGAGGACCTGCGCAAACTCGATACCATAAAACGTTTGCTGCACCATGGCAAAAGCACCGCACTGTGCGGCCCTTCAGGGACCGGAAAAACCACCTTGATTCATGCATTGGTATCGGATCTGGATCGAAATGCATACCTCCCGGTTATGCTGCCCTATGCCGGTCATCCAAGAAACGGACTGACACGCATTCTTGCCCAGACCCTCGGGGTGGATATCAAAAGCCGGGGAATGCCTTTGATTACAAGGGTTCAGCAGCATATTGAATCCTTATCCAACCAGGCCAACTCACGTCATCCGGTGCTGATCGTCGATGATGCCCAGCGCATCGAATCCGACTCCCTCTGGGATCTTTGCTCTCTTCTGGTCCAAACCTCTAAACAGAGAAGCGCAGCCTCCTTTATCCTTGTCGGGGACGACTCTCTGTTCAGGCAACTTCGACTTTATGCAATGGCACCGATACGATCCCGGCTCACCGGCATTATGAAAATTAATGCCATGAACGAGTATGAAACCCAGCATTTTATCGAAATCCGTCTTAAAAATGCACAAGCTCCATCGGACCTGTTTACCAAAGAAGCAATGGATTTGATCGCAAGTTCCACCCGGGGAAACAGACGGGACGTAATGAATATGGCGACGATCTGTCTTGAGGAGGCCTATTATCACAATGAAAAAAATGTGACCGCCGAGCTCATTTACAACTCGGAATGGTTCAACGAATCTGAGTGAAACGGAAGCGCTTGAGAGGGGACTCCGGCGCCAGGGATAACTCAGTGCGGTAGACTGCTGTCTACATGATTAAAGCCGGGAGGGCAAAAGCTCTCCCGGCTTTTCTGTAATCAATTGCCAGCCGGGTAATCAAACCTGAGATTTTTATGGGATTAGCTCGTCGGAATCTACAGGAGTCACCTAACGTTTTTGTTTATCAAACCAACATATTGCTCATCAGCCAGAGTGCGGCGGCGGGATACCAGTCAGGCTTAAATTGGTTGGCGGAATTGGTATTGAGAGCAGGATGTTTCCGCAATGTGATGACAGTATATGGGTTAGCTTTGTATTCGTTTAAGTTGTAATAACTTAACGCCCATACCAATAAATAATCCCCCTGCAATGCGCTTGAACCATGCCAGAAAACTTTGATTTGTAACTATCTCAACTTTCGGGTTTAAAAATTACCAGCTAACTTTCGATTTTCTACAAAACCGAATTGCTGGAGGGTTGTTCCCATAACAGCATCAAAAAATGCTGTCGCGGTCTGCTCACAATAGTTACCAATTTTTTTCAACTGGTCACCGGCGATAATCATTATTCTGTAAAGAGCTTCAACAAAAGATATATCGGCGACCTCCTCGCAGCAGGCATAGAACAATTCTCCAAAGGTCCTGTCATCCGTTTGGGTTCGATTTTGATAGGCCAAAAACATATATCGCATGAAAACAATAGTGGTGTGAGCCACCAGGGCGTCATAGTCTCGGCATTGCATCTCTTTTGCCAGCTTCAGATGCTGTTTTGCCATTTTGAACAACACCTCAATATCCCAGCGTTTACCATAAATTCGAACGATGTCTTCATTTGACAATTCAAGGTCTGTGGAGAGTAACACCAACCAGTCCTTCTTGCGCCGGTCGCGCACAAAAACAAGCCTGGCAGACAATCCACCCTTCAGTGTAACGATGGTACTTGCCAGGACCTTTGCCCGACCACGACGCTTTTTGAGTTGCCGGTAGATCGCTTTCACATCCACCCAATTCCCGTTGAATTCATAATGAATTTTTGATGTTTTCTTCACCATCCCCACAACATTAATGTATTTGCTTAATGCTGTAACTGTGGCGGGCATCATAAACCAGCTATCCATCAATATATGTTTTGCACGAACGCCTGTAGCCAGAACCCGTTTGACCATGGCTTCCAGATTCTCGGGTGCTGTAATTATAGCCTCTTGCCTTCGTTTCCATGCGCTGCATCTTTTATCCATGAGTTTTTGATTTTCACAAAGACGCTTTTTGGCATCTGAGGAGGACAGAAGACAAAAATCTAACGGCAGACAACTGGCCCCATCTGACCAGCAGAGTGTCAGCATTCTGAATCCCTTGATAAATTTACCAGTGCTATGATCCCATATCCTTGAAAGAAGCTCGACTTTTTTTGACCGGGAACGATCATAAGGGCTATCATCGGCGATCAGTACCGATTCACGATTTTCATCGGTCAATGGATCGAAAAAATGGTACAGTTTGATACCAACAGACAAAAGTAAGCGCCGCCAGTTAGAGTACCCACCCTTGAGAACTTCATATGCAGCGTCTTTACCAAATGACAAGTCGTCATTGATTACAATTCCCCTAAAGAAATCTTTTTGCAGGAATGGTAATGTAAATATAGCCATAATCAATGAACGGACACTATATCCATGACGTTTTCGGACACCACATCGGTGCAAAGATGTAGCAATGGAAAATTTGCTGAAAAAGTCATCAATTTTGCCTAAAATCTGAATGTCCGTTTGAGTTCTTGTTTCAATATTGGTATGTATCATGTGAGCCCTTACTGTTTGATATTATTGTATTTTTTTAGCGAATTTATTATATATCAAACAGCTGGGCTCTACAAGTTTTTATGTTATAAATTCAATGAGTTGACTGGTCGGCAGTCTGTCTCAACGAATCCCGAAAGTTGAGTAACTATTCTTTTTGCCGATTTGGAGAGAAAACCATAACTGTTCAAAGACGCAAATGAGATAGCCATAAATATTAATGTCATAATAAAAAACTGCGGGGCTATAGCCGCCTTCAAATCTAAAAACTGAGGGAATAAAGCGGTGAAAAATAAAATTGGTTTTGGGTTCGTTACTGCAAGGAAAAAGCTCTCCCAAAAATATGATAACAGATTTCGTTCTTTTCTTTGACCAGCCCCCAATTCTCCAGAAGACAGCACTCTGGAGGATCTAAGTTGTTTTACACCCAAGTATATTAAGTATGAGGCGCCAATAAATTTAACAATAAGAAACAGCGTTGATGACGCCACTAACAATGTGCCTAATCCAAGAATAGAGAGCAGTGACAGTATGAATAACCCTAAAATATTCGCAAACGATGACGTGCAAACAATTTTCATTTTTCCGGTCATTCCATTAGTAATGGCCAGAAAAATTGCAGGGCCGGGACTCGTAATATAGAAAAAAGCCACTACGGTATACATTATTAATTTATCCAAATCCATGAGCTTCTCCTTAAGTTAACGTATTTTTCAGGGACCGGGCGGCAAATGCCGAAAACGGCTACTGAAAGAAATTGTTTGTGTATGTTTTAGTCTTCAAAAAACCAAACCGTAAGCCCGGTCCCACTGCAAAAAATCGTTCTGTGCTAAAAGCACTTTATCTTATAAATTGGGGAACTCGATTATTCAGGATTTTAATTAATTTGGGGTCCATATATTCGTAATCATCGGGAATCCCGAGGCAGATAATATGTTGATCCTTTATATACTCTCTAAATTTTTTTTTGAGTTTCTTTTTATGAGTTTGATCCATCACAAAGATATAATCAGCCCATGAAACATCTTCTATTCCTAATGGAATTTCTGCATCATTATTAAGACCCGCTGATCTGACGTCCCAACCGTCCCGACTGGAAAATATTGCTTCAGCTGTTGGACTTCTTAATTTGTTTTGACTACAGATAAAGAGGATTTTTTTCATAGTTTCTCGGGTACAGGACGTTCCGTTCAGCGGCTGCGTGTTCTTGCAGTCCATGGGAACGTCTTATTATCTTTTTATCAAAAGAAGTTTAAACTTTTGCCTTCAAAGAATGAAGGCTGCAATCATGTTACTTTTCTATACTCGTCAAAAGCAACTTTTCCAAACTTTTTATTCGATTAATAAAAAATAGTTGTATATTTCCAAAATCATATGCGAATTCAAAAACATTGGGATGATCTAAAGACAAGGCTTGCATCGTTTCTGCGGCTGAGAAAGAATAAAATCCTTTGACCATTCTTCTGTTTCCAGGTTTGCCATATATGGTGGGAAAATTAATATCACCGTAGATGATTGGTACGGTAAAAGTGTTTATTTTTGCAGTTGTATGTTTAATGATACTCAACCCAACGTTGGTATTTTTTGTGATATCAATCACAGTGTCCATCAAGTCCTTACGACTGTATTCTTGTCCATTTGGACACCAAGTTCTTGAGCAAATCCTATTTGCAGCACTTCTGATCCAGAACCAGTAATATATAGCCCTCCCCAAAATTAATGATAAGAAAGAGACCACAACTATAAAATATATGGGTTCATCAGTCATGTGCATGGTCGGAACATAAGGTTATTTTTCATCGGCTGATATGCAGCGGAATACCGGTCAGGTGAAGAAAAATGGTTAGTGGAACTGCTATTGAGAGGAGGATGCTTCCGTGATGTGACAGTGCATATGAGATTGGTGGCTCTCTCTTCCTCCCCGTTGGTAAATTTGTTGAATTGTGTATCGTGGCCCAGAATTTCTTTAATCATTTATCCTTGCTTTCCCTCCAGAGAATTCAAAAAAACAGAACCTTTATTTTTGTAGAGGAAATCCATATGTAATGTCTGTTGGGTTAAAATAAACGATTTCTTTCTTTTTATTATCAAAGCCCGCACAGCTTCTTGCTCCGCATGTAATAAATACTAATTTGTGGGGATTATTGTTAATCGTAACAGTTACATAATCATTCTTAGTGAATGATTGCATTTCAATCTTTTTGACAAAATCAGTCGCTTTTGTTTTACCCTTTTTTTCGAAAAACACTAAAGAAAAAATTACCAAAATAGAAATAAAAAATATGTAACCGACAAATATTGAATGCTTTTTTTCTTTTTTTTCTATTTCTGAATCTTGTCTTTTCCCGTACAAAAAAAATTTTATTTTTATAAATTTTCTTTTTCTCTGAATATTTTTTCGTAAATAGTCATTTATACCTGGAATAATTACGTGAGAATAAAAAATCCTATAAAGAAAATATGCTAATAATGTCCCCAAAGCTGGGCTAAATGAAATTAAAAAACCGTTATATAATATGTGCTGAAAATTTCTATCTAATATATTCGGTTCAAGATTTAAAGAATGTAAAAAACCTCTGTAATAAGCAGTACTAACACAGTACAAAAAAGCAGAAATGACAGCTAAACTAACTCCGCTATCTATTAATATATTTCTCGTTTTTTTCATAAATATAATGTTGTGTCTCAGCCGCGGACGTTCGGCGGAATGCCGGTCAGGAGCAGAAATTGAATTTGATATTGTGTCCCCGGAAATGCAAGCCACCTCGGCAAAGGACCCCACTAAAAAGGGCGTTCCACATTATTTCTCTTGCAACATTTACCACTAAGTCTGCGTTATCAGACCATATAAAAGCGCAATCGGATAATTGAGCGACTTTTACCGCCTTTCTCTCTTGTGTCGCTGTGGTCAATATTCTTCGAAATTTGACGAGCAGTTTGGCGCAAAACTGATGTTCAGAAAATCGTTCCTTAAAACGAAATCTATGGGCTATGAAATCTTCTTGAGTGATTTTGATTTTACCTTGAGTTAAAGCTCCAACACCAAGGATATCCACAAAAAATACTGTGCCACTATATTCTTTCAATTTTTTCCTCGATTTGGGAACTAACGTGCTCCTCACCAGATCTGTGCTGTTTGCGGTGTCTGAGCAGAAGCGGTAGTTAGTAAATATTTTTATAATTTTAATGACATCCACATACCATCATCTTCCTCTTTTGTGATAATAAACCCGCATTTCTTATAAAGTCCAATAGCAGGAATATTCTTTAATACACTGAGGATAATTTCAGAATAGGTTTTTTTAGATTTACAATATTCAATTGCAAATCTGATTAAATATTCTCCAATTCCTTGACATCTATATTGGTGATGAATAAACAGTTCTATTATTGCAACATCGTTATTTTCTAAGGTATGGTGCTTATGCATATTAAGAAAGCCCGTAACTTTATTTTGATCTTTAGACAGAAAAGTTACCTGATGATTATTTTCTAATATATCACCCACTTCATAGTCTTTTATCGTATGCGGGTCATTTTTATCTTCCCTCACGGCTTGTCTTATGTTATTCACCCCTTCAAGATCACTTTCACAGGCGATTTGTATTTTGTTCATATTTCTTATCGCTAATATATAACTCAGTTGAAGCCCGGGCTTCCAACGAACGAGTAAATATTTGATACCTCCAAAATTGAGGCAGTTTGTTAAAATTCCCCGGATCCGACCGTCAATCTGTAACTACTTGGTTTGACATTTTTATAGTTTCATTATTTTTTTTGCTTCAGCAATATTGATTCGGGCTTTATGCCCATGCTTTTCCAGCAATGACAGCAAATTGCTACCATTGAGCAATGTAATGGGTTTGTCTTTGGCAAATTCATAGGAGTCCTTTCCATAATCTGACGTTGTAACCAGAATTCCTTTTGTTGCACCTTCATTCATTACAGTGCCATATAAGTCGCGAACGGCAGCAACACCTACTACATTGGTGTACCTTTTCGCTTGAATTACTATCTTTCCACCTCTAATAGGGTCTGGATCAAAGGCTATTGCATCTACCCCTCCATCTGAACTTGCTTGAGTAACCTTTACTTCACCGCCACTAGAAACAAATTCTTTCTCGAATAGCTCTCGAATCAAATGTTCAAAATCATCCCAATGCATTGCTGCAAGATTTATAGAATCATCTAAATTCCCCACTACGTTTCTACCACTAATGAAACGTTTATCTGATTTATCTAATTGGATAATGGGGGGGATTGGTGTCAGATCAACAAGGGTGACAGCAGCTACGCCTTTTAGATGTTTGAAAGTTGCCTTTGGGTCAACTTGAGATAGATCAAAGGCAAGAAATTGTTCTTTATTCGCCACGATGGACATGATGAGTTTTGTTTCTTCAATACCTGTCGCAGGATTAATGTTGGATACGAATCCGTTAAACGCGACAGCATCTAAAGCATTGACGACATCTGCTTCGAATAATTCATGCAATGTACGAATACAAATTTGGTATATGGTATTATCATATAGTTTTTTTTGTACTGCTTGAGTTAAAATTTTTTCAGAAACCTCGTCACGTGTTTTAATATATTTATAAGATTCTACCGTTGGGAGTTGATCTGGAGACGGCAGATCATATTCAACAACTACTATTCGGCTATCTTCTCTATATTCAAGAACCCAATTTTTTGGGAAGTAATCAGGGTATTGAGAACCGCTTAAAACTAAATCACAATATTCTTCGATTGCCTTTGGCTCTTTTTCATTGTATCGTGATTTTACCTTTTCAAGGGCTTCATTATCTCGTTGTTTTTCTTCTTCAAACTCTTTCTTTTTGTTTCCAAAGCTTGAAACCACGTTATCAAAAAATAATTCTATTTTTTTATTTTTTTCTATGGCTTGTTTCGTCTCTTTTTGCCACTTGCTTACCCGTGTTTCAAAATCTTCGTTTATAATTTTATTACGGAATAACTTGCTAAAAATGCCATATTCATTTTTTACTTTTTCTAAGGTCGGCTCTATTGGTAGGTTTATCTTTTTAAATTCGGTTGGTCTCCCAAATGAATTAAAAGATATAAAATCGGGAACGTTTCCATCTTTAAAAAATTTGGCAGGCTTTATTCTAAATGCCTCCTTACGCTTGATAGCATCCCAGTCTACGGTATCGTCAATGCTCAATGTATGAACAAGGATATTGTTTAGAGAGTCGATCGCGTCTTTTGCCTCTTGATTTAATTCGTCAACATGTTCAGCCCGGTTTTCTTTATGAATTTTATCAAGGTGCCGTTGATATTTAGTTTCCCAAGTGCGTAACGTAGCTTCAATTTTGCCTCGCAAAACGTGAAAGTCGCTTGATTTAAGCGTCTTTGATAGATGCATTTCATGGAAATCTAAGTCGATTCCAAAACTTGTTGGATTTCCTTTCGCATTGTAATTTTGATAGGGGTCAGATACATCAATTTTTCCATCAAGCAGGCTAGGAATGGTGCAATTAAAGCTTAGTGTTGTTACTCCAGCCATTTATGTCTCCCATATTTATTTAATTTTGAAGCTGAACAATTTAATTAGACAGAATTGGCCAATATGATGACAGGCGGATTTTGTCTATTCATTTTTGTATAATCCGAAATACCGTTATATCCGCTTTTTTCTGAACACACGCCCGGGCCAACCTGGCCCGGTAATTAGGAAATCAGGGATTCCCCGATATATTCCCGTTGAAATATTTGTTAAAGGGTATGATTCTGCCTTTAGTCGTTTCCGCTTGCTGTTGGTTTCTTTTTTATGCCAACCCTTTTTTCAAGGTCTTCCAACTCTAAATCAATTTGACGTTCAATTTTATCAAGGGAGTCTTCATCCAGTTGTTCGGCGTAGGCCAACTTTTCGGTTATCCTTATGGCTCTATCTTTGTTTTTGAATTTTTTTGTTACATCAACAGACTTATCTTCGAGGGAAATGATTGCAGTGTCTTTTTGGGTCTGTGCGCTGCCACACAATAATTCTTTACCGTGTTGAAGAAAATCGAGGTAATCCACACCTAAATAGTTTGTGATTTTTAACCTGAAAGGCTCTTTCATGGTGCGTCTACCAGCAAGAAAGTCGCTTAAATGCTTTGTATCTATATCAGAATATAAAGCAAGCTGACTTTGGGCTCCCCGTTTTTTATTATCCAAATAGTGACGGATAGCTTTTCTAAAATATTCAGCAGTTTCCATGATTTTGTACCATAAAATATAGTATAAGTTTATTCAATACTAAAAAAAACAGTAATAATGTTGACTTATACATAAAAAATATGTACAAAATTTCTAAAAGGGGGAATACCATGAAGAGAATACCTAATAAAATACTTCCAGAGTTTGAAAAAGCCACAGGGATAAAGGCCCGCTTTATAAGTGCTTATCTCAGCGATCGAGACCCAGCAATGCCGGGCCGCAAAAGGTGCATAGCCCTTGCCAAAGCGAGCAAAAATCTCGGTTACAATTTCACAGCCTCAGACTGGATGTTTAATCCTGAAAAAATCAAACAAGCCCTAATCAACCAAGCATCCCCAAAGGATGCGGCCTGAATATATCTTGGGACATCTTGCCAAACCACAAGAATGTAATGGGAAAATCTAATGATGGATTTTGAAGCATTGAAAGACGCGATCACAGACATTCTCAGTCACCACCAGATGGCCGTCAGCAAGGTCGGTGCAAAGCATGTCTTTGCCGTGCTCAAAAAAGGACAGTCCACAGGTTACAACGAAATGAACCCGGCCTTTGCCATGGAGCGTATTGAGTTCATGGCCCGGCCGGAAGCAGACCGGCCCGCCCAGACACATAAATTGGATCTGGTGGACTTTATGCTGGGCATGGTCATGACCAAAGATGTGACCCCGCTCATCTTGTTAAATAGTTTTTTCAATATCATCAGCTTCCAGCCGCCGGATGTCACATTAGACGAGGCCGGTCTTTTAGAACTCCTGCAGCGTGTCAACAAAGAATATTTTGATGTGAACAATGAGGTGATGGACAGGCTCAAGGACGGCGTATTTGACTGTGAAGACGCCAAAGTGGTGAGCAAAGAGTCCATGCACCTTATCAACGTAGGCGCCCAGTTAAAATATTTCTCAGACAAGAAAATTTCGGAAACAAGCGGTTATGCCGCAACAATGGAGAACCGGTAATGAATATTTTAAGGCAGATGATTGTGAAGCAAACCAATGGCAAATATGCGCTCTGGGATGATGAAGAACAATCCTTTGACAGGTTCAATTGCGAGACGCCTGGAGAGATTTTGGATTATCTCATTCAACGGGTCCATGGAATTCTGCTTTCAAGCATAGCGAGCCATGCCAATGATGACAGCCAATTTAAAATGGCCTTGGCTGAATTCAAAGACAAAAATGGCTTAGACACATCCGCAAGAGACAGCGCAGGTCCTTCCTATCCCCCATTCGCATACCGGTAAAGAATCCGGTAATAAATATATTCTTGGCATGAGTTGGAAGGGCTTCTGAACGTTGATCAGTTAGAACATCAGCACATCACCTGCACCATTGCTGCGCACACGGGATGCCATCATTATCCCCATCCATTTTTGTATTTGGACAGTTTCTCAAAAAATAGGTTGCTTCTGCACAAAACGTCATTTGAGAACAATGTGTTCGCCCATCACATCTGAATTGTTGATTAAGCACATTGGACGTAGAAATACTTGATTTTGCTGGTGCGGAAATGTTTACGCTGGACAAATTTGAAATTTGGGATGTGACGGACGATATTCCACCGTTCATATAAGCAAAGGTCGCCATGATTAGAACGCCAAAGGCTTGTATTTTGAATGAGCCTTTGGCATCCTGCCAACGAAAGATTGTGTAAATTATTGCCACTGGTGCAACAAATAAAACGGGGTTTTAGATGGAATCCAGAAAACCCCGAATAATCTTGATTTGAATGGTTTTCTCATTACGTGAGAGCGCCGGGGGGTATTATTTAAAGTAAAGTCCTATTCTAATCGAGCAAATCTTAGCGGCTAAGGCGAGAGCTAACAAGTCTGTTTATGCTTACCCCTGATTCTGCGGCTTGAATTGCTAAATTTCTATGGACTTCTGGTGGAATACGAACCATAAACTTACCGCTATAATTTTTAGAAGCTATTGGTAGGGGGACCTTTTCGTTATTATCTTCCATATCTTTAATGACCGATTCCACAGTCTTACGAATACCTTTTAATGCAGACTCAGGAGATTTGGCAAGCCAACTTAAACCTGGAAATTCAGCGCATAAGCCGACATATTCTTCGTCCTCAGGAGACCAGGTAACTCTATATGTATAATGATCATTTTGTAGTGTCATTTTTCACCTCCAATCTTTCAATGGCTTTTATCACTTGCTTGACCTGGTAGATTTTGGTTTTACCTTTGCTGTTTTGAATATTAACCCGAGGGGTCACCTTGCCATGGTGTTTTTATGCTATGCTCACCTTTCGATGCCCTATTGTTTTAACTCACAAATCAAGGGAGCCAACCTAATTTAACAGTCTGCCGATTTAAAATCATCAACAGCTCTGAAGATAGTTTCGCCAGCCGCCAAATTTTGTGATTTCATGGCCGGATTCTGCCACAACCGGCTCTGCGATAAACCCAGAAACCCAACTGCCGTTGGATAATTCCAATTTTCCAATACCCAGGGGGTGGGGGATCTGTTGGACAAACCGGCCAAATGCCGATGCCGAAAGCGCATAAATTTCAACTTCAATGGCTGCGCCAGCGTTCTCGTCACGGATCAAGCCGGGTTTGGGCGGATCGCTTTCCAGGGCAAACATACGATAGGCGTCAGCCGTATGGGTTGTTTGTAACAGGACCGCACCCAGTTGGGTTAACTGGTGGTGAAGGGCCAATCCCTTAAGATGGGCGCCACAGACCGCAAGCTGTAGGGTGTCACTGGATAAAGTTTCTACAAGCCGCGGCGGCATATCCGAGCCGCATCCCATGGGAAGGTTTGCCTGGGCGTGAAGGAAAGCCCCTGCCTGGAGCAGTTTCAAGTCTTCAAAAGCCTGTCCCACCAGGGTGACGCCAAAGGGAACGGTCGGTGTCAGGCCGGTGGGAACGGCCAGGCTGCAGTAATCCAGCAGGTTCATATAGTTGGTGTAATATCCCAGATTGCTGTTCAGCTGGACGGGATCAGCATTCACTGCATCAATGGTATAACAGGTGCCGGCTGTGGGGGTGACCAGAAAATCAACAGTCTCCAATACGGCATCTGTTTTTTTCTTAAGCGCCTGAAGTTCATAGATACAGGAGAATACCTCCCGGGCTGTCCATGGTTTGCCCTCGCAGATGATTTGACGGGTTACGGGAACGCCGGCATCCGGGTTTTCCAGTAAAAAATCTCCGACCGCAGCGGTGCGTTCCGCCACCCATGGACCCTGATACAGCAATTGGGCCGCATCAAGAAAGGGTGAAAAATCAATTTCAATGCAGGTGCCGCCCATATCCGTGAGCAGATCAATGCTTTTTTGAAAACACTGTTTGTAGTCCGGATTGCCGAAAAAATTAAGATCTTTGGCGGCCGGAATTCCGAAGGTGAATATGGAATTATTAAAGGTTGGTCTCGTGGCGATTGGGGCCTTGCGGGAAAAGGGATCCTGGGGATCGAAAACTGCTGCCGTCTGAAAAATTTTCTCGGCATCCATGGCACACAGGGCAAAGATCGATACACAGTCCAGGCTGCGGCAGGCAGGGACCACACCTGTGGTGCTGAGCAGGCCTTTGCTGGGTTTTACGCCAAGAATATTGTTAAAGGCGGCCGGCACCCGGCCCGACCCTGCGGTGTC
Source organism: uncultured Desulfobacter sp. (assembly GCF_963666675.1). NCBI lineage: Bacteria > Pseudomonadati > Thermodesulfobacteriota > Desulfobacteria > Desulfobacterales > Desulfobacteraceae > Desulfobacter > uncultured Desulfobacter sp. The sequence goes on from NZ_OY762929.1 coordinate 2,619,686, forward strand.
CGTTCCCAGGGAAAAACTGCACATCCCCTTTGCCAGGGCAACGGCCGAGCCGCTGCTGGAACCGCCGGAAATATAATCGGGATCAAAGCTGTTTTTGCAGGCACCATGCGGGGATCGTGTTCCCACAAGGCCCGTGGCAAATTGATCCAAATTGGTTTTACCCATGGGGATGGCACCGGCATTGATCAGCTGCTCCACCACAAGCGCCGATTTTTCGGGCGTATAACAATATTGCGGGCACCCGGCGGTGGTGGGAATCCCTGCCAGATCAATATTATCCTTAATGGCAAAGGGTATGCCGTACAATGGCAGCGTTTCGGGTGTTTCGCCTTCCAATCGTTTAAGGTAAGGCCTTATTTCCTCTTGGGTTAACAAACGGATCCAGACATTATTTTGATCTGTGCGGCACAGTTCCATCAATCTGCCGATCAGGTCGTCGGGTGTCAGGGTTCCTTCTTTATAACAATTGTGCAAATGTTCAATGGTCAGATTCATCAGGCATCTCCTTGGCAGGGTTTAATGGAAACCAGGTGCTGGCCAGAAGAGACCAGGTCTCCGGGGGAACAAAAAATCTGGCAGACTTCACCGGAGCAGCATGATTTGAGATCCACCTCCATTTTCATGCATTCAAGAATGGCAATGGTCTGGCCGTCTTCTACAACATCGCCTTCCTTGACCTGCATTTTCCAAAGACTTCCGGAAATGGCGCTGTCGATGGTCTGACATCCCGGCATCACCGCTACTGCATCGGTATCTTCGGTGTGTTCGGGAATTTCACTGCTGAAATTGAGCTGATCGTTCTCTATCCACTGTTGGCGCTCTGCTTCAAAGGCGGTCTGTTGTTTGTCTTTAAACTGATGAATACTCTCTTCGTTTTCTGCCAGAAAGGTCTCGTACTCATCCAGGTCGAATTCGCTCTCCTCAATACGGATGCCGGCCAGGCCGTAGGGCAGATTTTTTCTCATCTCCATCAGGGTATCGTGGTCCACCGGATAGAAGCGGATCTGGTCAAAAAACCGCAGGAGCCAGGGCTTTCCAGATTTGAATTCTTCCGTCACATGATAGCGGTTCCACATCTGAACGGTGCGGCCCACAAACTGGTAACCGCCGGGGCCTTCCATGCCGTAGACACACAGATAGGCCCCGCCGATGCCCACGGCATTTTCCGGGGTCCAGGTCCGGGCGGGATTATATTTGGTGGTGACCAGCCGACATCTTGGGTCCAGGGGGGTGGCCACCGGGGCGCCTAAATAGACATCGCCCAGACCCATCACCAGGTAACTGGCATTGAACAGTACATTTTTCACATCCTCAATGCTGTCAAGTCCGTTGATGCGGCGGATAAATTCGATGTTGGACGGACACCAGGGGGCATCGGGACGCACCGACTGGGTATAGCGTTCAATGGCCTTGTGGGTGGCCGGATCATCCCAGCTCAGGGGCAGATGGACAATCCGGGCCGGAACCTTGCGGTTTTGGCTTCCTGCAAGGGCCTTTTGAACCGATTCAATGGTTTCCAGCAAGGTGTCCAGGGGCTGCAACCGGCTGTCGTAATGGATCTGCAAAGACCTGATACCGGGGGTTAAATCCAGTATGCCCTTAAGTTGTTTTTCCTCCAATGCCAGCATCAGGGTGTGAACATGGAAGCGAAGGGTCAGATCCAGCACAGGTTCCCCAAATTCGATGAGCAGATTTTTGTCGCCGGATCTTCGGCACACCACCTGGATGTCGCCGTCAATGGAAAATTGATGAATAATGGGCGTTTCCGAAGCTGTAAATGCTCTTTGTTTAAATGGCACCACTGATTCGGGAAGTTGTAGATCCTGAATCAATGTTTCCTGATTTTCTTCAAGTATCCGAGCCTCTTCCGGGGTAAGCAACCGAAAGCGGACCCGGCTGCCGGCCTTAAGCTGTCCCATTTTCCACAATTCAGCCTGTACAATGGTCACCGGGCACACAAAGCCGCCAAGGCTTGGGCCGTCCGGTCCCAGGATCACCGGCATGTCACCGGTATAATCCACCGCACCCACGGCATAGGGGGTATCATGGATATTGGACGGGTGAAGTCCGGCCTCTCCGCCATCCTGCCTGGCCCACTCCGGTCCCGGCCCGATCAGGCGGGCACCGGTGCGTGAGGAATTATAATGGACCTCCCACGCCGTGCTGAAAAAGGTCTCCAAATCCTTGGGGGTGAAAAAATCCGGGGCACCGTGGGGACCGTATAACACGCCGATCTCCCATTGGTCCGTGAGGCTGGGCCATTGGGACGGTTCCAGGGCGCAGGGCGCTGATTGTTTTAAATTCCCCGTCCAGAGAACATCTCCGGTCTGGAGGCTGCGGCCGCCATGGCCACCGAACTGCCCCAGGGTAAATGTGGCGCGACTGCCCATATACAACGGGACATCAATGCCACCGCGCACCGCAAGGCAGGCCCTTTGGCCGTCAACTGCAATGCCGCTTTTCAGTTTGGCCCCGGCCGGAGCGGTCACCGGCGTATACCGGGGGACGGGTTCACCGTCCAGGGTGGCCTGGATGTCCGCGCCGGTGAGCACAAAAATCGTTTCCGCATTAAAGGTCAGATCCGGACCTTTGACGGTGATTTCTAAGGCCGCGGCTTCCGGGGGATTTCCGGCAATGCGATTGGCCAGGCGATGGTTGAGCATATCCATGGGGCCCGAAGGCGGCACACCCACAGACCAGTACCCGACCCGGCCGGGAAAGTCCTGCACCGTGGTCTGCATGCCCGGCGCATCCACGCAGATGGTGGGGGCCTGGTAGGTATAGTTGTCCAGGATCCGGGTGGTATAGTTCCCCTCTTGAAAGGCGGGAAATTCACAGATGCTTCGCAAAAGATGAAGATTGGTTTCAATGCCTTTCAGCCGGGTCTCGGCAAGGGCATTTTTCAGGGCAAGGACGGCCTCTTCACGGGTTGGGCCGTGAACGATGAGTTTGGATAAAAGCGGGTCGTAAAAGGCGGAGACAAAGGTGCCGGTGGCAACCCAGCTGTCCACGCGCACAAATTCGGGAAAAGCGACCTGGGTCAAAAGTCCGGTGCTGGGCTGGAACGCTTTTCCGGGATCCTCGGCATAAATGCGTACCTCAATGGCAGCCCCCGAAGGCGTGGGATTCATATCGGCCAAGGGCGGCAGGTCGTTTGCTGCAAGCTGTACCATCCATTCCACCAGATCGATTCCGAAAACCTCCTCGGTGACGCAATGCTCCACCTGAAGCCTGGTGTTCACCTCCAGAAAATAAAACTGATCTGCCTGGGTGTCGTAAACAAACTCCACGGTACCCGCAGATGCATAGCCAACGCCCTGGGCCAGACGCCGGGCCGCTTCATGAAGACTGCTTCGAAGTCCGTCAGACAAACCAGGGGCAGGGGTCTCTTCGATCACTTTCTGGTTTCTTCGCTGAACCGAACAGTCCCGGTCTCCTAAAATCAGTGCGTTGCCCCGGCCGTCCCCGAATATCTGAACTTCAATGTGCCGGGCTGCGGCAATATATTTTTCCAGGAAGAGGCCGCCATCGTTGAAATTGTTTTCACTCAAGCGCTTGATTCGGTCCCAGGCCTGGGAGAGCGCCTGGTCTGATTGGCAAAGTGCCATGCCGATACCGCCACCGCCCGAGGTACTTTTAAGCATGACCGGATAGCCGATGTCCGCGGCCGCCACAAGGGCGTCTTCCAAAGCCGGCAGAAGCTGAGATCCCGGCACCAGCGGCACATCGAATTGTTCAGCCAACTGCCTGGCGCGATGTTTCAGGCCGAACTCCCGGATATGGTCGCCGCTGGGCCCAATGAAGCTTATACCGGCCTTTGCGCACTGGTCGGCAAAATCGGCATTTTCGCTTAAAAAGCCGTATCCCGGGTGGATGGCCTGGGCCCCGCATTGCCGGGCGGCATCTAAAATACCTGTTGTATCCAGGTAACTTTGTGCGGCAGCAGGCGGCCCGATCAGGATACTTTCGTCGGCTTCCAGCACATGCATGGCATGGGCGTCGGCCTCAGAGTAGACCGCGACCGAACCAATATTCATTTTTTTCAGGGTGCGGATGATTCTTACGGCAATCTCACCCCGGTTGGCCACCAGTACTTTTGTGAACATGATTGATTTCCCTTTCAGGCCGGATTCCAGATGGTCATTTCCACGGGCGTGGGGTTATATGCATTGCAGGGGTTGTTGAGCTGGGGGCAGTTGGAGACCAGCACAAGGATATTCATTTTGGCCGTCATCTCCACATATTTCATGGGCTGGGAAATGCCGTCCTCAAAATTGGACCCGCCTTCCGGGTTTACCGGTACGTTCATGAAAAAATTGATGTTGCAGACCTGGTCGCGTTTGTCCATGCCGTTTCCCCAGTCCAGGATTGTCTTTAAAAAGATATCCCTGCACGAGTGCATATACCGCTTGTCAAAGTCATACCGGGCGGTATTGCTTTCGCAGGAGCAGGCGCTGCCCAACGTGTCATGGCGGCCGCAGGTGTCGGCCGTGACCGTGAGCATGATATTGTTCTCATTGGAGCGAATGTCCGTGCCCGTTGAGATATATACGTTTTTTTGTTCTCTCATGGTGTTTGCGGCATGGTAGCGTTCACTGGTGTTGTCCGCGTTAAAAAATATGGTGTCCACGGCCTGATTACCGTGAAGATCGGTGATTCTAAGGGTCTGCCCTTTTTTTACAAGATGCATCCAGCCGTCTCCGGCTGCAACTTTCTGGGTAAATACGGCATCCGAGGGTTCCAGAGTACTTTGGGTCAATGGAATGGTCATTATGGTTCCTTTCATATGCAAACGAATCAAATCAGAATTTGAAAATTAAGATAGCGGTGCCGTCACATTACAAATGATATTGTTCTGTATTGGCGAATCCCCTTTCGTTTTCGGGGCAGAATGTGCGGCAAAGATCATCTCCAAGGGCAGGGGGGCAATCCATGACGGCTATTTTTACGGGTTTTCTTAGATATTGGCTTGAAGGATTCAAGGGGTGCATGCCCGTGTCCAGCACCATCAGGGTATCCATTTCAGCTCTCAGGGTTACGCTGGTGCCGGGTTTTGAAAAATTTTCCACAAAGAACAAATCTCCATTGTCCGCCACCCCTACTTTTGAGAAAAAATTGATGGTTTCAGTAAAATCCCTTGGACCCATGGCGTGTTTGGCAAGTTCCACCATTAAAGAGTCGTAGCCGTTGCGGTAAAAGTCATTGTGGTGGTCCTGGTAACTTTGGGCTCGGAAACGGGCCAGGATCATGTCGGCATCGGACACCCCGCCGATAACATCGTTCCAGCCGCAGGTGTCGACGATGACAGACATGAGAATCCGGCCCATATCCGAATAGATGCAGTGGCCCTGGGTAATATATGAAATATGCTGAATTTTAAGCGTATCCCCCATATTGTAGCGTTCGCTGGGGTTGGCGGCATTGTAGAAAAGCGCCGATGCATTGGCTCCGCCTTCAAGATCCGTGAGCTCTACGGCAGATCCCTTTTTAATAATATGAGACCAGTTCCACCCGCCTGGAACAATCGTTTCAAAGCGCAGTTTTCCTATGGTTTCAATGTTTTGAGGTTCTGTATTATTCATTGTTTGTTCCTTTTTTTTCATGGATTGGCGGCATCAGGACAGATGACAGCACCAGTTTACAGTTTTCAACGCCTTTGCATGCCCGTATCTCTTTGACGATTTTGTTCAGTGTGTCCACAGGACCCTGAACCAGGAGCACTTCAAGGGAGTAGTCCTTTTCAAGCAGTACATTGAGGCAGGAGATTACCGAATCAATATGATTGCGTTGAATGCTGACCAGACGGGGCTTCAAGTCCGCCTGGGCCTCATTGTAAAGCAGGGTGATGGTGCCTGCCATGATGCGGCTGCCGCTTTGTTCATAATGGTCTAAAATGGTGTTGCGAATCATCTGGGCAACGGCCTGGCTGCGGTTGCGATATCCGCCGTCGCCAACCATCCGGTCCAGTTCCTCTGTCAGCTGCACCGGCAGAGAAACGCTTATTCTCTGGGTTTTATCGTTGTTTGAATTGCTCATTGGGGTTTTCCTTTTTCATGCCGGTTACAGGATATCGTCATTTACCTGGGTCAGGCGGATGATGGGAAGGCGGTCCTCGTCATCATTATGGGGGTGAATCAGGCTTTCGATATGGGCCTTGGTGGCCAGAAATTCCGGGTTCAGGTGCTGTTTGACCGAACGGGGCTGTTCCACCGGCACCTCAATGATTTCCCGGACCCGCCCCGGGCGGGCGTCCAGCACCAGGATCCGGTCCGATAGATAAACGGCTTCATCCAGGTCATGGGTGATGAAGATGATCGTGATATCCACATTCTGCCAGATCTGGAGCAGGTAGGCCTGCATTTTTGCCCGGGTCTGGGCATCCAGTGCACCAAAGGGCTCATCCATCAACAACACCCTGGGTTGGTTGGCCAGGGCCCGGGCAATGGCCACCCGCTGCTGCATGCCGCCGGAGAGCTGGTGGGGGTAGTGGTCGGCAAACTGATCCAGTCCCACCATGTCGATCCACTGCATGGCTTCGGCCTCTGCCTGGCTTTTTCCGGCAACCTCCAGGCCGAACATCACATTTTTTTTGACCGTCAGCCAGGGAAACAGGGTATAGCCCTGGAAAACCATCCCCCTTTCGGGGCCGGGTTTTTCAACTGTGGTGCCGTCCAGCAGCACCTGGCCGGATGTGGCGGTCTCAAGGCCGGATAAAATACGGATCAAGGTGGATTTTCCACACCCCGAGGCACCGATCACCGAGAGAAATTCCCGGCGGTACGCCTTGAAGGATACCGATTCAAGGGCGGTGATATCTCCCATTTCAGCGTGGAATACCTTGGTGATATTTTCAGCTTCAAGGATGACATCCCGCTTTTTTAAACGCTTAAACCGGTCGGCAACCTTTGGACTCTGGTCCTTATAACTGGGCAGTGTCAGTATGCTCATATCTTGTGTCCCTGTTCTTTAAAAAGGTAAATGTGGTGTCCCTTGAGCCGGTAAAGGTTTCAAAAACAATCTGGAAAAAGGTGTTGCGCCGCCCGCCGCTCCATATAAAGAGATTGCGTCCGATCCAGGCCAGGACCATATCGGTGGACAACCCGATAAATCCGATGATCAGAATGGCCGCATAGACATTTTCATAAATGCGGTACTTGGCCTGCTGGTTTATGAACCAGGTGATGCCGGTGCTGGTGCCGACCACTTCGGCCACAATAAGGTAGGTCCATGCCCAGCCCAGAAGAATCCGAAGATCCAGGAAAACATGGGGGGCAATGGCCGGCAGCACCACTTTCTTAAACAAGGTGCCGCCGCTTGCGCCCAGTGTCTGGGCCGCCTCCAGCAGGGAGGGCGGCATCAGACGGGTGGTGTTGGCAATGACCAGCACCTGCTGGAAAAAAGTACCGATGAAAATAATGGCAATTTTGGGCGCATCGTTAATTCCTAAAACCGCCACGGCAAGGGCCCCGAATACCGGTGCCGGCATGTACCTGAAAAATTCCATAAAGGGCTCGGTCAGCTTGGAGAAAAAATCAAACACCCCGCAGATGATCCCCAAAGGCACGCCGATGATGGAAGAGAGCAAAAAACCGTAAAACACCACCCGGATACTGTGGGCCAGACTTTCGTGGAGCCACGGGTCTTCCGGCCTGCGGGGTTCGGCCTTAAATGAGGTACAGACCGCTGTCAGCACCTTGTGCGGCGGCGGAAGATATACAGGATTCACACGTCTGCCGGTCGCAATCCGGCTTTCGCTTTGGGCAAGTCGTTTGTTTTCTTCCTCAAAGAGATTGCGCTTTACCCGCTGGCCTTCTTCAAAATAGATACTGTCTCCGGCAGACTGAATCTCCATCATGGGATGCCATAAAAAGGGCAGGTAACTGACCGCCGACCACACCAGCAGGGGGAGTATAAAGGAGAGCAGGATCAATACTGCTTTTTTCCTTGCCGGAAGCGGCTTTTGAATTGAAAACCAGGTCATGGCTTTGTTTCCTTATTTCAGCAGCGTGTTGGTGAATGACGGGTCAATGACCTTTTTGGTATTCACAGGCTTGTCGTATACTTTATTTTCAATCATGAACTTGTTTGACATTTCACTGGAGCCGTACAGGCTTGAAAATCCATCGCCGGGTTTAAAGGCGGCGGCCGCTTCCTGTAAGGTGAAAATTTTGGTCCCTTTCAGAAACGGTTCGTACTCTTCGGGGGACAGGGCGACACGGGAAGAGAGAATTTCAAGCATCTGCTTGCTGTTTGCCGGATCTTTCATGTAAGAAACGATGTCATACCAGGCAGCCACCACGCTCTGCCAGTCTGCACGGCGCTCTATCAGGGAATTAAGGGATACGGTCAGGGTGTCATAAATCAGGCCGGGGGCGTCGGCGCTGGTATAAACCTGTGAAGATCCGTGTACAGATTTAAGGGCCTGGCCTGAATTGGGCTGCCATGCAACAATGGCATCAACATCTCCGGAGGCCAGGACCTGGGCTGTCTGATGGGTGGGGATGTTCACCAGGGTCACATCTTTTTCCGTCAACCCGTTGTCTTTCAGGGCGTTGATTAACAGCAGATGGCTGACGCAACCGATCTCGACCCCGATTTTTTTACCCTTTAACGCCGTGACGGAATCAAGTCCCGGGGCAGCCACGATTTTATCATTTCCATTGCTGATATCATTTATCAGGATCATTATATTGCGGGAACCCGTGGCATTGAGGATCAGGGCGTCACCGTTGGTCACGCAGACAGCATCAACTTTTCCGGCGGCAAATGCATCCATTGAAGCCATGTACTCAAACCATTTGAGCTCCACCTCCACGCCATGTTTTTCAAAAAAACCCTGCCTGACTCCTATATCCCAGGCGATCCAGCCAGGCCAGTCACTGTAAGCGATTTTCAAAGGGGCTGCATTGGCACTGCCTAAAGCAACAAACAAACACGTTAAGATAAGCACTACTTTGGATTTTAATTTCATGGGACCTCCTGATTAATTATTACGTTTTTATAAAAAAGTATTACTATTGATGGAAACATATAGCAAACTCCGATTCGATGCAACCCCTAAAATGTTAAAAGTGATTTTACTCATAATCAGAAAATAACATCATAATAATGGTGTTTTAACGTGATTGTAAGGCCGAAAGTAGTATCTGTATTCATACCTGTTATTTAAAATCTTGAACTCAATATAAACGTGATAGTAATAATAATTTTATTAATCGTAATAAATATTATTGCCGCATTGTAATGATTCCGGCCAAGGATATTTTGAAGGGGCTCGAATTTGGATGCCGTTGGAGGTGGCCGTTTCAGATTACGCTTCTTTTTGATAAATCCTAAAAAATTTTCGGTAAAAAATAGTATTTTAATTGACCGATGGAAAGTATATACAGACCTAAATAACCGTCCGACAAAAAGTAAAATCGTTGACTCTTTTTATCTGCTCTGGTAAATTTTTCTATATGAAACTTCCAATAAGTTGTTAAATTATTTTCATTTTTAGGTGCATATCGAATCTGGGGTATTAGACGATGTCTGTCTATGGTTGCTGGTTTCGAAAAAATACAATCAAACAGTTTTAAAATCAGGACAAAATGAGGGTCTTATGGTTCAAGATTATGATGATGATATCATTGAATTGACCGATGTGGTCGCAGGCGAATCATCCCAGGATGATGAAGATGTGATTGAATTAACACAGGAATCCCATGATGCAGGCGGTATTTCTTTGTCCCCGGAAAATGGTGAAGAGATGGCGCCGTCTGTGGGCCAGGGCGATATAGAGGCTGTCCTTGAAAAAATTATCGAGAAGAAGTTTTCGGAAATTATTGAGAAAATCCTTTTCGAGGTCACTGAAAAAGTGATCAAGCGTGAAATAGAAGATATTAAAGCAGGGCTTAAAAAAGATCTTGACGATATTGGTTAGACCTGATTAAACGATTGACTTAATTTTTAAAAATTTTTATTAACGTGGCGGGGATTTATACAATCCCCGTTTTTAATTAACTGGCCTTGGACCGCTTTGCCGTATACAACGTATGGCGGTTCACGACATAACATGCACAGCCCCTATATGATAAGGCGCTGTCATCTTAAAAGGGTTTGAGGAGTTGAATTATGTGTTCGGATTCCCTGGACAAAGGATATTCACCTAAAGAGATTGAAGAGAAATGGTATTCATTCTGGCTTGAAAACGGTTTTTTCAAAGCTGAAGATAAAAGCGACAGCCCCCCCTTTTCAATTGTCATTCCACCGCCCAACGTCACCGGTGTGCTTCATATGGGGCATGCGCTGAACAATGTGATCCAGGATGTGATGTGCAGATACAGAAGACTGTTGGGACAGAATGTTCTATGGATGCCGGGAACTGATCACGCCGGAATCGCCACCCAGAACGTGGTGGAACGCAAACTGGCTGCCGAAGGCAAAAACCGTGATCAAGTGGGCCGTGAAGCCTTTATTGAGGAAGTCTGGAAGTGGCGGGAAAAATCCGGTGGTGCCATCATCAATCAGCTCAAGCGGCTTGGCGCATCCTGTGACTGGGACCGGGAACGCTTTACCATGGATGAAGGGCTCTCCGAGGCGGTGCGCAAGGTGTTTGTCCGCCTTTACAAAGAGGGCCTGATTTATGAAGACCAGTATATCATTAACTGGTGCCCCAGGTGCGAGACCGCACTAGCGGACCTTGAGGTGGAGTACGAAGAAAAGGACGGCTACCTCTATTATATCCGCTATCCGTTCAAGGGCGGCCAGAAAAAAGGGCTGACCGTTGCCACCACCCGTCCTGAAACCCTGTTCGGGGATATGGCGGTTGCCGTTAACCCCGAAGACGAACGATTCAAGGATCTTACGGAGACTGAAGTTCAGCTTCCCCTGACAGATCGGGTCATCCCCATTATCCGGGATGAATATGTGGACACCCAGTTTGGTACCGGTGCCTTGAAAGTGACCCCTGCCCATGATCCCAACGATTTTCATCTGGGTGAAAAACACCACCTGAAAAAATTAAAAGTCATTGATGATGCCGGGGCAATGCTGGAAGGGGCCGGACGTTTTGCAGGCCTTGACCGGTTTGAATGCCGCAAACAAGCGGTTGCCGCCCTTGAAGAGCTGGGACTGCTTGAGAAAAAAGAACCCTTGAAGCACAGTGTCGGCAATTGCTACCGCTGCCACACCGATGTTGAGCCTTCCATCTCCAAACAATGGTTTGTCAAGGTCGGCCCCCTTGCTGAAAAAGCAGCCCAGGCCGTAAGAGACGGCAGAACCCGTATTATTCCCGACAACTGGTCCAAAACCTATTTTGAATGGATGGATAATATCAGGGACTGGTGCATATCCCGCCAGATCTGGTGGGGACACCGTATTCCTGTTTGGAAATGCCCGGAGTGCAAGGCTGTTATTGTTGAAGAGACTGATCCTGATAGCTGCCCCACCTGCGGATGCAAAGAGATTGTCCAGGAGACCGATGTCCTTGATACCTGGTTCTCTTCGGCGCTCTGGCCCTTTTCCACCATGGGGTGGCCTGAAAACACCGATCTGTTGAAAACCTTTTATCCGACCAATGTCCTGGTCACAGGGTTCGACATTCTGTTTTTCTGGGTTGCCCGAATGATGATGATGGGCATCCATTTCATGGACGATGAAATCCCGTTTAAGGATGTTTATATCCATGCCCTGGTCAGGGATGAACACGGCAAAAAGATGTCCAAGTCCAAGGGGAATGTCATTGATCCCCTCAAGGTCATTGACGAATATGGTGCAGATGCCTTCCGGTTTACTTTGGCTGCCTTTGCTGCCCAGGGCAGGGACGTTAAAATGTCCGAATCCAGGGTGGAAGGATACAGAAATTTTGTTAACAAATTGTGGAATGCTGCCAGATTCACCCTGATGCACATTACGGAAAAAGATGCACTGACGGACGATCTTGCCCTGACCCTGCCGGATCGTTGGATTTTGTCCCGGTGTGCGCAAACCGCTTTGGCCGTGAAACAGGGTATTGAAGAATACCGGTTCAATGAAGCCGCTTCTGCCGTTTACCAGTTTGTATGGCACGAGTTCTGTGACTGGTACCTTGAAGCTGCCAAGCCTGCCCTGTATGAAAAGTTAGGGGCGGACCAGCGTGACGCAGCCCGCGGTGTTCTGGCAAAGGTACTTGAGGATATTATCATCATGCTGCATCCCTTCATGCCTTTTGTTACCGAAGAAATTTATAATATCCTTCCGGGGACAACCGGCTCCGTTATGAAAGCCGCATTCCCCTATAATGACGATGATTTTAAAAAGTTTAGCGATCCGGCCTGTGAAAAAGAGATGGAATTTATGTTCTCTTTGATCTCAGGGATCCGCAACATCAGATCCGAGATGAATATCCAGCCCTCCACCCGGGTTAAGGTGCTGGCTACTACGGAAGAAAAGGCGGAAAAACTGCTGATTGCCGAAAACAAATCGGTAATTATCAACCTTGCCACCCTTGAGAACCTCTCTTTTTGCGAGGCAGATAATCCGCCGGAATCTTCGGCCACAACTGTTTCAGGCGCCACCACCTGCTATGTCTGCCTTGAAGGCGTGATAGATTTTGACAAGGAGATCAGCCGTCTGGAAAAAGAACTGGAGAAAAACACCAAAGAGTTGAACAATATACTCAAACGGTTGAATAATGACAGCTTCCTTGAAAAAGCCCCTGAAGAGGTAATTGAAAAGGTTAAAGCTCAGCACGAAGAGCTTAAAGAAAAGCAGGATAAGATTGCGGTGAACCTGGATCGGGTTAAGAATCTGAAACAGGATTAGTTTAAATCGTGTTTGAACCAAAAGCCACCCATCTGCGGCGTTGCTTCACAAAGCTACCAAATTATAAAACCGGGCCTCACGTACTATAGTACGCTCCGGTTTTAGCTTTGTTCGCGCCTTGCATGTGGGCAACTTTTGGTTCAAACATGCGTTTTCCATTTAGGCATTAAATATATGGATATGACAGAAAAGATCATTGGGCTGGCACTTTTTGAAGATGCCTGTCTTGGGGATATCACCACGGACAGTATTTTCATTGAGCCCCAGGAATTGACCGCCGTAATCGTGGCAAAACAGAACTTTATCCTGGCGGGAACGGATGTGGCGAAAAAAGTGTTCCATACCGTAGATCCTGCTTTGGAATGCACGATTCACTATAATGATTCGGACACCATAAAAAGAGATGATGTGATTTTCACCGTCATCGGCGATATCCGCTCTCTTTTGGCGGCCGAACGTGTGGCGTTGAATTTTTTGCAGCGGCTTTCGGGCATTGCAACGTTGACGCGGGAATTTGTCACTGCCCTGGACAACCCGGACGTCAGGCTGGTGGATACAAGAAAAACAACCCCCGGGTGGCGAAAAATAGAGAAAGACGCTGTCAGGGCAGGGGGGGGATTTAATCACCGATTTGCCCTTTATGACGGTATTTTGATCAAAGACAACCACATTGCAGCGGCCGGGTCCATTGCGGCGGCCGTTTCCCGTGTCCGTGCCAGGGCGTCTCATCTCATGAAAATAGAAGTGGAAGTATCGGATATGACCCAGGTGCAGCAGGCCCTTGATGCCCGGGCGGATGTGATTATGCTGGACAATATGGACATTGACACCATGACCAAAGCTGTGGCGTTAATTGGAAAACGTGCCGTGGTGGAAGCGTCGGGTAATGTGGGTCTACAGACGTTAAACGCCATTGCCGGAACCGGCGTGGATGTGATTTCCTGCGGGGCACTCACCCATCAGGCGGTGTCGGTTGATCTGAGTATGCGGATTCCTAAGGATTAAGTGGCCTGGGTCAGTCGATTGCGGCCGTTTTCTTTTGACATGTACAACGCCTTATCCGTACGTTTGATAAAAGAGGTAAAATCTTCCCCGTCGATAATCTGAGCAGCGCCGATACTGACGGTCACGGATGTCTGTACACCTTTTTCCGGTGTGAATACCGCTTTCCGGACATTGTCCCTGATGCGGTTTCCCACCAGACAAGCCTCTTGTAACTCTGTTTCCGGTAAAAGCACGGCAAACTCCTCGCCGCCGTAACGGTAGGCGGAATCCATGCTGCGAAGACACGAGGAGATAATCATGCCCATGCTCATGAGCACCTTGTCTCCTTCCAGGTGCCCCCAGGTATCGTTATACTTTTTAAAAAAATCGATATCCAGCATGAGCAGTGACAGGTCCCGGGTATAGCGCTGAAACCGTTCAACTTCTTGTTTTATCTGGTGAAAAAACTGGCGGGAGTTGAACAGCCCTGTCAAGCCGTCGGTGATGGCCAGCTGTTTCATATCTTCGAGCAGCTTATCCCTTTCCTTTTTAAATGCAGCTTCCCTGAGCATCCGTTTGATTCTCAGATCCAGCTCTTCAAAACGGAACGGCTTGAAAATAAAATCACTGGCCCCGGCATTGATGGCTTCTTCATAGGAATAATCCGCAGAATATCCGGTCATGACCATGACATCAATATCGTATTTTTCCCGGATCAGTCTAGTCAATTCTAATCCGTCCATTCCCTGCATCATGATATCGGTTAAAACCACATCGGGTTGAAAGGCTTTGAGAATTTCAACTGCCTGGAATGCATTGTCGGCACTTTTGACATTATAGGTCATCAGTGTTAAAAATTCTTCTACAGATTCTTTAATTGCTATATCATCGTCAACAATGAGAACGGCATGGGCCATTGGTTTCTCCGATATAAATAGAAGACCTTGAACAGCGGCTTTTCTTGACACTGAACATTACAATTGATAAATGTATAGCCTTATTATGATGGATACACCTTTTTTGTCAACTCTTAGTTTGGAGTCTAATTGAAATACGATCACCTTAATATTAGAAATTTTTCTATTATTGCGCACATTGACCATGGCAAATCCACCTTGTCTGATCGCCTGATACAACTATCCGGTATCATAGAGGATAGAGATATGAAAGACCAGATTCTGGACTCCATGGATATTGAGCGAGAGAGGGGAATCACCATAAAATCCCAGACCGTCTCCCTGCCGTATACGGCTTCGGACGGCACCGAGTATCTGCTTAATCTCATTGATACCCCGGGGCATGTGGATTTCTCCTATGAAGTGTCAAGGGCCCTTGCCTCGTGTGAAGGCGCGTTGATCCTGGCCGATGCATCCCAGGGGGTAGAAGCCCAGACCCTTGCCAATCTGTACCTGGCCATGGAGCATGATCTTGAGATTATTCCCATCATCAATAAGATTGATCTGCCGTCGGCGGAGGTCGAATGGGTCAAAAATCAGATTGATGAAGACCTGGGGCTTGACAGTGAAGAGGCGCTTCTTGTCTCCGCAAAAACAGGGCTTGGTGTTGATCAAATTTTTCAGGCTATTGTAGATAAAATACCCGGGCCCACGGTAGAAAAAACAGGCGCTTTCAAGGCCCTGGTCTTTGACTCTCACTATGATCCTTTCCGGGGTGTGATCATTCATTTCAGGATTTTTGAGGGAAGTGTCAAAAAAGGAGACCGTATACAATTCATGTCCAATGATGCGACCTACAAGGTCGAAGAAGTGGGCTTGTTTCAAATCAAACGCAGCCCCCGGCCGACTCTTGACGCAGGCCAGGTAGGATATGTGATTGCCGGGATAAAGCTCATCTCCGATGTTAGAATCGGTGATACGGTGACCATGCCCGATAAGCGGTGCGACAAAGCATTGGGGGGATTCAGGGAACCCACGCCGGTTGTGTTTTCGTCCATGTATCCGGTGTCATCCGATGATTATCCGGAACTGACCGAGGCGTTGGAAAAACTCAAACTCAATGATGCCGCCTTGATTTATGAAAAGGATTCGTCGGCGGCCCTGGGGTTTGGCTACCGATGTGGATTTCTTGGGCTTTTGCACCTTGAAGTGGTCCAGGAGCGCCTTGAGCGCGAATATGATGTGTCGCTGATTTTAACTTCGCCTTCGGTGCAGTATGAAGTCACCTATGTGTCCGGAGAAGTCAAAATCATCGACAACCCCACCGAATATCCTGATCCCACGGAAATCCAGTGCGTTCGGGAACCCATCATCAAAGCCTCCATTATTGTGCCTGACAAATATATGGGCAATGTGATGCAGGTCTGCCATGAGTTTCGCGGCGAGAGCACCAATTATCAGTATTTGACCTCAAATCGTATGGAGATGAAATTTACCCTGCCGTTGGCCGAGGTGGTGTATGAATTTTACGACCGCCTGAAAAGTGTGACCCAGGGCTATGGTTCCTTTGATTATGAAATTGCAGGCTACCAGGAAACAAATCTTGTCAAACTTGACTTTTTAATCAACGCGGAACGGGTGGATGCGCTTTCCATGCTCATCCACCGGGATAAAGCAGAGACCAAGGCCCGGGCTGCATGCAAAAAGCTGCGCGAAGAGATTCCACGACAACAGTTTAAAATACCCATTCAGGGTGCCATCGGCGGAAAGATTATTGCCAGGGAAACCATATCTGCCTATCGTAAAGATGTTACGGCTAAATGTTATGGCGGTGACATCTCAAGAAAGCGCAAGCTTTTGGAAAAACAGAAGAAAGGCAAAAAGAGAATGAAGATGGTGGGATCCGTGGAAATTCCGCAGTCCGCCTTCCTGTCTGTGCTGAAAACCGATTAGACTTGCCTGTGTTTTAAAAAACGTCGGCCGCTGCTGTAGGGGCAGGCCCCTGTGCCTGCCCTAAATATGGCAAGCACAGGGGCCTGCCCCTACAAAATGCCCGACAATAGAATCAAGCCCAAATTTTTTAACCCCCTTGGCTATTAAAAGCCAAGGGGGGTTTTTATTGAACAACATATCTAAACTGTTGATTCCGCTTTGTTTACTTCATTTTTGTGGTCCAGTGCCAGTTTATACTGAAAACTGTCGGCAAGTGCCTGCCATGAGGCTTCGATAATATCTTCGGAAACACCGACGGTTGAAAAAATATTGTCCGTATCCCGGGACTCGATCAATACCCGGACCCTGGCATCGGTACCGTCTGACCCGTCAATCACACGAACCTTGAAATCCACCAGATGGAGGTCGTTGACGCCGGGATACATGGCTGCCAATGCTTTTCTCAAGGCATTATCCAGGGCCGATACCGGACCATCGCCTTCGGCCGAGGTGATTTCGGTTTTGTCCCCAACCCGAATCTTGATCATGGCATGGGAATAACAGGGCCGCTCCTTGTCCTTTTCCACCACCACCCTGAAGGATTCCAGATCGAAATGGGACTGATACTGCTCGGTGAGTCTTTCCATGATCAGCTTCAAAGAGCCTTCGGCCGTATCAAACTCATACCCGAAGTTTTCCATCTCCTTGATGTTGTTTACGATCAAGGATTTTTTGGATTCGTCATTGCCCAGATCAACCCCAAGCTCCTTGGCCTTGTAGGCAATGTTGCTTTTGCCGGACTGCTCGGAAACCAGCACCCTGCGGCGGTTGCCAACAAGCTCCGGCGCCATATGTTCATAGGCCTTGGGGTTTTTCATGATGGCCGACACATGAACACCGCCTTTGTGGGTGAATGCAGACCGTCCCACAAATGGGCGTGACGCCACCGGCGGCATATTGGCTGTTTCAGATACAAATCTGGACAGTGCCCGCAGCTTGGCCAGATTCTCTTCACTGATACAGTCCCGGTTCATCTTAAGGGCAAGGATCGGGATAATGGCTGTAAGATCGGCATTGCCGCAGCGTTCCCCATATCCGTTTATTGTCCCCTGCACCATGGTTGCACCGGCATGCACCGCATTAATAGTGTTGGCCACAGCCATGGCGCAGTCATTGTGGGTATGCACACCGAAAATTACATCATCATAATCTTTGAAATGGGCAATGGTTTCCCGGGTGATGGTGTCAATATCGCAGGGAAGGCTGCCGCCGTTGGTGTCGCAAAGAATCAGACAGCGGGCTCCTCCTTTTACGGCGGCTTCCAGGGTTTCCAGGGCAAACCCGGCGTTGGCTTTATATCCGTCGTAAAAATGTTCTGCATCATAAAGTACTTCACGCCCCTGGGATTTAAGATAGGCGACACTTTGGGTGATCATGGCCAGGTTCTCTTCCCGGGTATTTTTCATGATCTCCATGACATGCAGGTCCCAGGATTTGCCGAAAATGGTTACCACCGGCGCGCCTGAATTAATCAGGGCCTTGATGTTGGCATCTTCTTCACAGGTTGAATTCTGTCTGCGTGTGGATCCGAATGCACAGATTTTTGCCTGTTTGAACTCTTGATCCCTGACCAGATCAAAAAATGCCTGGGCACCGGGATTGGAGCCGGGCCACCCGCCTTCAATGTAGTGGATTCCGGCATCATCCAGGCGCATGGCCATTTTGAGCTTGTCCTCGGGGGAAAAGAAAATATTTTCCCCCTGCATCCCGTCACGCAAGGTTGTGTCGTAAAGCAAGGCTTTCTTATTTGCTTTTACCCCGTTCATTTTCCGTTCTCCCTGCCAAGCGCTATGGTGCCGGTGGAGGCGATTTCAATAATGCCCATGGGCTTCATCAGCTCAACAAAGGCCTTAATTTTGCCGGAATCACCTGACACTTCAATGATAAAGTGAGCGCTTCCCACATCAACGATCCTGGATCTGAAGATATCAGCAAGACGCATGATTTCAGCCCGCTTTTCGGTCTTTGCATGGACCTTGACCAGGACGAGCTCGCGCTCCACATATTTTGCTTCGGTTAAATCGTTCACCGTGATGACATTGATCAGCTTGTGCAGCTGCTTTTTGATCTGCTCAATGATGTGTTCGTCACAATAGGTAACCATGGTGACCACGGAGACATCGGGCTCGGCTGTTTTTGCAACACTTAAGGAGTCAATGTTAAACCCACGGCCGGAAAACAGGCCTGCAATCCGGGACAGGACCCCCGGTTCATTATCCACAAGAATTGATAAAATATATTTGTTGGTTTCCATATCAAATATCCTTTTTAAACCAGAAGCATGTCAGTGATGGCTCCGCCTGCCGGAACCATGGGATAGACCGATTCTTCACGTTCCACGACAAATTCCATGATAACCGTGCCGGGGGTGTTCAAGCCCGTTTCAAGGGTCTGGGTGACCTTGGCCGGATCATCACATCTGAATCCGGTTGCACCGTATGCCTCGGCAAGTTTCACAAAATCGGGCTGGGCCTCCATATTGGTGTCGGCATAGACTTTGTTGTAGAACAACTCCTGCCATTGACGCACCATGCCGAGATAGCGGTTGTTTAAAATAACAATTTTTACATCCAGTTTTTCAGCAACCGCCGTCATGAACTCCTGGGAGTTCATCTGGATAGAGCCGTCCCCGGCCACGCATACAACCGTTTTTTCCGGAACTGCAGCCTTGGCACCGATGGCGGCAGGCAGGCCGAATCCCATAACCCCAAGGCCGCCGGAAGTGATGAAATGGTTGGGCGCATCAAAGTGATAGTACTGGGCCGACCACATCTGGTTTTGCCCCACCTCAGTGGTAACAATGGCGCTGCCCTGGGTGGCTTCGTACAATTTTTCAACCACATATTGGGGTTTGATGACGTCAAAGGACTGGTCGTATTTTAAAGGCTTGACCTGTTTCCATTCATTGATGCGGTTCAGCCATGCCTCCCGGTCATTCATGAATTTTTCAGGGGCTTCTTTTTCCATCATCGTGGCAATGTCGGTCAACGCCATTTTGCAGTCCCCGACAATGGGGCAGTCAACGTCAACATTTTTATGGATGGATGTGGGGTCAATGTCGATTTGAATGATTTTGGCATCCGGTGCAAATTTTTCAAGGTTACCGGTGACCCGGTCATCAAATCTTACACCAGCGGCAAAAATCAGATCACTGTGACCAATACTCATATTGGCGCGGTAGGTGCCGTGCATGCCCAGCATACCCAACCAGTTTTCATCGGATCCGGGAAAGGCGCCAAGTCCCATCAAAGATGCGGTAACCGGAAGATTGGCAAATTTTGCAATCCGGGTAAACGCCTCGCTCGCCCCGGATGAAATGAGGCCGCCGCCACCGAACATCACCGGCCGGCGCGCCTCTTTTAGCATTTTTACGGCCTTTGCCATCTGTTTTTTATTGGGTTTGTAATTGGGTTTGTAGGTGCGCATTTTTTTAGGCACCGGCATTTCAAACTCAATCTGTGCCTGGACAACGTCCTTGGGCAGATCCACCAGCACAGGCCCGGGCCGGCCGGACCCGGCAATGAAAAACGCTTCCTGGATGGTTTCGGCAAGCCGGTTTACATCCTTGACCAGGTAGTTGTGTTTGGTACAGGGGCGGGTGATGCCGACGATGTCCACTTCCTGGAATGCATCATTGCCGATAAGGCCTGTGGGAACCTGGCCGGTAAAGACTACAATGGGAATGGAATCGCAATGGGCCGATGCCAGTCCTGTTACGGCATTGGTGGCACCGGGGCCGGAGGTGACCAGTGCCACGCCAGTGGATTTATGCGCCCTGGCATAGGCATCGGCCATGTGGACGGCACCTTGTTCGTGGCGTACCACAATATGACGAAGGTCGTCGTGTTGAAGGATTTCATCATGGATATCAATGGTGGCACCGCCGGGATATCCGAAGATCGTATCAACGCCCTGTGCCTTTATCATCTTAATGAGGATTTGCGCCCCTGTCAGTTTCATCGTCTGCTCCTTTATTTAAATATGGCGCCATTGCCGGCAGATGTCACCATCTTGGCATAACGGGCCATATAACCTTTTTTGATTTTGGGTTCAGGTTTTTTCCAATCCACTTTTCGTTTGGCTATTTCATCTTCAGATACAAGCAGTTCAATGGTCTTGTTTGGAATGTCAATGCGGATTTGATCTCCTTCACGAACAAATGCAATCATACCGCCCTGGGCAGCTTCCGGTGATACATGTCCGATGCTGGCGCCCTTGGTGCCCCCGGAAAACCGACCGTCGGTGATCAGGGCACACCGGTCGTCAAGCCCCATGCCGGCAATGGCCGAGGTGGGGGTCAGCATCTCGCGCATGCCTGGGCCCCCGGCCGGTCCTTCGTACCGGATCACGATGACATCACCCGGATTGATCTGCCGTTCCATGATGGCATTGCTTGCATCCTCTTCGCATTCAAACACCCTGGCTGGTCCCTGGTGGTTCATCATCTCCGGCAGTACCGCAGATTGCTTGACCACACAACCTTCGGGTGCAAGATTACCGAACAATACGGCAAGCCCGCCTTCTTTATGATAGGGATCATTCACCGGCCGGATCACATCCGGGTATTTCACCTTAACTTTTTCAAGGTTTTCCTTGATGGTTTTACCGGTGGCGGTGATAAGGCTTGTGTCGAGCATATTGTTGTCGCTGAGCTCTTTCATGACCGCCTGGATACCGCCAGCCGCGTCAAGGTCTTCAATATGGTCCTTGCCCCCGGGGCTTAAGGAACATAAATGGGGTGTCTTTTTGCTCACTTCATTAATCAAATCCAGTGGAATATCCACACCGGCTTCGGCGGCTACGGCTTTGAGATGCAGGACCGTGTTGGTGGAACAGCCCAGTGCCATGTCTACGGCCAGGGCGTTCATGAACGCCTTTTGGGTCATGATTTTATCCGGGGTGATATCATGGACGACCAGATTCATGATCTGCATACCGGCTGCTTTTGCAAGACGCACCCGGCTGGACATGGGCGCCGGAATCGTTCCGTTGCCAGGCAGGCCCATGCCGATGGCTTCGGTGAGACAATTCATGGAATTTGCCGTGAACATACCTGCACAGGACCCGCAGGTGGGGCAGGCCGAATTTTCCATTTCCAGAAGCTCTTCTTCACTCATTTTGTTGCTTTGTACCGCGCCCACAGCCTCGAATATGGTGATCAGGTCGATTTTTTTGGACCGGTCGTGGGGATGGCGGCCTGCGAGCATCGGCCCGCCGCTGACAAAGATGGAAGGGATGTTGAGCCGTGCCGCAGCCATGAGCATGCCCGGTACAATTTTATCGCAGTTGGGCACCATGACAATCCCGTCAAAGGGGTGGGCCGTGGCCGTTACTTCAATGCTGTCGGCAATCAGTTCCCTTGATGCCAGTGAGTAATGCATGCCGATGTGATTCATGGCAACACCGTCACATACACCGATGGTGGAAAATTCCATTGGGGTGCCCCCGGCCATGGAGATACCGGCCTTGACGGCTTTAACAATGGAGTCCAGATGCATGTGTCCCGGGATCAGTTCATTGGCGGAATTGGCAATCCCGATCAAAGGGCGGCTCAGCTCCATATCTGTGTAACCCAACGCTTTGAGCAACCCCCGGTGGGGTGCCCTTGCCACGCCCTGTGTTGCAATGCGGCTTCTTCTCATTTTTTAAAAAGTCTCCTAAAAGCAAAAAAGCCGTTACCTGCCCCCCTTCGGGGCTGGTAACGGCTCTTTTTAATTAATCTTATTTAAGCCACTAATCGCCCCTTCGTCCGGAGGTGACAATAACCACCTCCACGATAATGAGGACCACTAGGCTGTTAATAATATTTGTTTTAATCATAATATTTTACTCTCAATTAAAAATATTAATTATATATAAATAACATTAATGTCAAGAAAAAATAGAAGTTTCCTTGAAAATTAAATTTCTAGCCGGGCGGGCGGCATGATATTGACTGCGGTGGTTCAGCAATTAAAGATTTTGTCTGCATTAAAAACCGGCAGAAATACTATTTATGAACGCTTGGGAATTAGGGTTTGACATTCAAACTGCGGGACAGTTATAGTATTTAAATAATATTCATATCTTAACTATCATAATTATAGATTGACCTAACGCCATATGATCACTGATAAAGATCCATCATTTTGGTTGTCATCCATTATGACGGCAATCGTATTCTGTTTTGCAGGCATGGGGCTGTACGCAAAAACCAGTGCCCTTTTGGCACCGTCCATTGCCGCGGTTTGTATGATTTGGGCTGCACATCATCTTTTAGGCGGCGCCGATGCCGGCCGATCCGTTATTCGGGGGCGTACCCTTCTTGTGATTTTCGTTGCGTATCTCACCTGGTTTACCTGCCTTACCGGGGGCATTTTCAGTGCCGGGCTGTTTTTTTTCATCATTGTGGCGGCGGCAGCTGTTTTATTGGCTGATGGGGCTGCTTTTTGGGGGCTATGTTGCTTTTTTGCCGCATTGCTTTTCTTTTTATATTTCGGCCCGCCCTGGGGGGCGGGTGCATTGAATCTCAATGCATTTCGTCTTGGGGTATTTATTGTTCTGTTTTTCGGTATGGGGTCGGTCCTGTTTTTAATACTCAAAAAACAGCAGGCACTGATCACGGAACACCAGGCCGTTATAAATTTTTCCAAAGATATTCAAGAAGAAGCCCAAAACGCCATCGAAGTTAAAGACCGTTTTTTGGCCAATATGAGCCATGAAATACGAAATCCCATGAATGGGGTTTTAGGCATGCTCCACGTCCTGCTTGACTCTGAGCTCGACCCCGAACAGCGCAGCCATGCCGATATCGCCTACAACAGCGCCAATGCCCTTTTAACCATTGTTGATGACATTCTGGATCTGTCCAAAATTGAAGCCGGTAAAATTGAACTTGATATCCGGCCGTTTGATCTGGAGATCGCCATCAAGGATATTGTCTCTTTACCGGCGCTTCAGGCCAGACAAAAAGGGCTTGAGTTTGAATACGCTATCGACACCCTGGTGCCAAGGCTGCTCAAAGGTGATATCGGCAGGATACGCCAGGTGATATTAAATTTCACCAGTAACGCGATCAAATTCACTGAGACGGGATCGGTGACCTTGAGTGTCACGCTGAAAGAAGACAAAGACGATTGTGCCCTCATTCATTTCAGCGTGGATGATACCGGTATCGGCATCAGCGAAGCTTCGCTCAAAGATCTTTTTTCGCCTTTTGTTCAGGCTGATGCGTCCATAACAAAGAAATATGGCGGTACCGGTCTTGGGTTATTCATATCAAAATTATTCATTGAATTAATGGGTGGTCAGGTGGGTGCCGAGAGTGTGGAAATGATAGGCTCCACGTTCTGGTGTGACGTGCCCTTTGACAAACAGTCTCCGGAGGCGGACGCCCAGGATTCCGAGCCCGTTTACTCCAATATAGTAAAGGTTCTTGCCGTATCGGATAAACCGGAGCCCAGCACCCGGCTGATAAAAATATTGGATCTCACCGGGTTTGAGTATGAGACAAGTGAATACAGGCAGCTTTTAGAACGTATTACCCTTGCAAAAACAGATGCAGCCCCTTTTGATGTGGTTATTATGGAGGTCAGTGAATCCGATCAATATGCAAAGAATCTTGGTTGGGAATTGGACAATGATCCTGAGTTTAGAAGCCTTGCCCGCATTCTTGTCACTGCTGTGGGCAGGCAGGGGGATGCAAAGGAATTTGAAAAGTTGGGCTTTTCCGCTTTTTTAAGCTTCCCCTTGGATGAAAGTATTCTCCGGGACGCCGTTTGTCTGATGCTTTCATCGACCTGCCGGGAAAAAAGTCAGGCTATTATTACCCGGCATTCCCTTGCAGAACGCAGAAAAAGAGCATTTAAGATTTTAATTGTGGATGACATTGAAACCAATGTGGTGACAATCAGAGAGCTCATACGAAAGCATGGATACCGCATCGATTCGGCTTCCAACGGGGTCCAGGCCCTTGAAAAGACAAAAGAGAACAACTACGATTTGATCTTCATGGACTGCCAGATGCCGGAAATGGACGGCTATGAAAGCACCCGTCAAATCCGGGCATATGAAACCTCGGAAAATCTTGAGTCAACCCCCATTATCGCCATGACCGGCAACGCCTTTGAAAAGGACCGGCAGGCCTGTAAAGCGGCAGGCATGGATGATTTTATTTCAAAACCGGTCAAGCCCCATGATTTACTTGAACTTATCAACGGGTATAAGTCGGAACGCTTGGGGTTGGTGTCATTTCAAATATCGGACGCTTACATGCCTTCTGGGCAAGATGTTCATGGCGTTGAGACACAGGAAGAGGGCGGCCTCGATTTGGAAGATAGCGATGGAATTCTACCTGTCTTTAACCGGACCCAATTTCTTGAACGGTTCGGCAATGACCAGGAGCTTGCCGGAGAAGTCCTTGCCGCCTTCCTTGAAGAAGTGCCGGAGCTTGTTGACAACCTTGTAGCCGCCGTTAACAACGCGCCCTTTATGCCTGAAGATGTCAGAGCCTGTGCCCATGCCTTAAAAGGCGGCGCCGCCAATGTAAATGCAGAAGCCCTGAGACATGCCGCCTTTGATATTGAAACCCGGGCCGATGATGGTGTTCCCTTAGACCCATTGGCGGTAACCGAAATGCTTAAGGAACATTTGAATCAGTTTCACGGGAAAGCCCATTTATGATTGATATTCAAAACATGACCATACTGATCGTGGATGACATGAAGAGCATGCGCCTGACCCTGAGGAAAATGCTGCGAAACCTTGAAATCGGCAAAAATCTTTTATTTGCCGATAATGGGAGATCAGGCCTGAGCGCATTGAAAAGTTCATCATGTGATTTGCTCATTGTTGACTGGAACATGCCTGAAATGAACGGCAGCCAGATGTTGGCCCGTCTGCGCCGGGACAAGGACATCAGAGACATTCCCATCATTATGGTCACCGCTGAAAACGAACGCGATATCGTCGCCGATGCCGCAGAATATGAAGTGGATGGGTATCTTCTTAAACCGTTGACCCTGGCCGCACTGGATACAAAGATAAAAAGTGTTATTGAGGCCGCCAATCATCCGGATCAGGCAAAACTTCATCTGCTTGAGGCAAGGGCGTGTGAAGAGGCCGGCAATATCGAAGGCGCCATAGACGAAACCCGGCAAGCCTTGGCGCTTAAACCTAACGCATCACGAATATTAAGAAATCTTGGGCTATTATACCTTAAAATCAAAAAAACGGAGGTTGGTGAAAAATGTCTTCAAAAGGCTGTTTCCGTCAATCGGCAGGATACAATCTCCCGAAACCATCTGGCCAAGTTGTATATTAAACGGCGCGATTTTAAACGGGCTGCCCAGATTTACATGGAAATGTTGTCTTTCAGCACCCGATATTTTGATTCAGCGGTTGCGCTGGGGGAAACACTTCTGATCAATGGATTCAGAAATGAGGGCAGAATGCTTTTTTCGCGTATTATGTCAAAAAGCCGATCCAACAGGGGACTTCAGGAAAAAATCATTAATATCTGTCAGGAAAACGAGGAATATGAGTTTGTGGCCCAGATCGTTACCGATGCGATCAAAGAGAATCCTTCCAATATGGATCTCATGTTTAAGGCCGGCCTTATTTACCTTGAGACCGGCGATCAGGAAAAGGCCATGGAATGTTTTGTCACCGTTGATAAAAGCAGGCGGGGCGATATTAAAACCAAACTTCATATCGCCCGGATTCACTTCCAAAACAGGCGCATTCTCCAGGCAGACGATTACCTGAATCGCATTCTGAGAATTGATCCGTCAAATAAAGAAGCCCTGGAAATGCGTCGGCAAATATAAAATTTTACTTTTTAACGCCCACATGGTTAATGGTGGAAGCCATATACCCGGCCCCGAACCCATTGTCTATGTTCACCACCGCAATGTTTGAACTACAGGAGTTAAGCATCCCCAAAAGGGCGGTCATGCCGTTGAAGCTTGTGCCGTACCCAACACTTGTGGGCACAGCAATGACAGGGGCTTTAACAAGGCCGCCCACCACCGAGGGCAGCGCCCCTTCCATGCCGGCGGCAACAACAATGACAGATGCTTTTTCAAGCTCTTTTTGATGCGCGAAAAGGCGGTGAATGCCTGCAACCCCCACA
This sequence comes from uncultured Desulfobacter sp., assembly GCF_963666675.1. Classification (NCBI taxonomy): domain Bacteria; kingdom Pseudomonadati; phylum Thermodesulfobacteriota; class Desulfobacteria; order Desulfobacterales; family Desulfobacteraceae; genus Desulfobacter; species uncultured Desulfobacter sp. Next base: position 2,646,452 of record NZ_OY762929.1, read on the forward strand.
TCAAAAAGCGTTTTGACCTCATTGCCCATGGCCTTTGCAGTTAGGGACGCTTCCATAACCACCGGTATATCCGAGGTCCCGGCACTGAGGATGAGGATGGTCCCAAGGCCCGTAATCTCAGGCGGCTGTTTTTCAATTTTCAGCAGGCGTGCGTCATCAAAATACTGGGCACTGGGAAACCGTGAAAGCACCGCGTCCGCCTTTTGCGGGTCAATGCGGGTGACAAGCACAATATTTTCCGATTGTTCCAGTTTTTCAAGGATGGCGATAATCTGTTCCGATGTTTTGCCCTGCCCGAAAATGACCTCGGGGAATCCTTTGCGAAGTGCTCTATGATGATCCACATGGGCACAGCCGATATCTTCAAACGAGAAGTGCTTTAATCTATCTGCCGCCTGGCCGACGGGCAGTTCTCCGTTCGCCACCATGGACAGAATTTGGTTTAATGTCTCAAAGTTCATATAGCGTCTAAGCGTTTTGCCTTCTCAACCAGGCAAGTCCTTTCCCTGATTTATCTGTTTCTTGTGAAGGCGGCTCCTCCGGCGGAGACGGCGGTTCTTCATCTTTAGGGGCCGTTTCCTGCCTGGACGGTATCGCCTTGTCTTTTCCCCATTTGTAATGTCCAAATTTACAATACCCCTGAACATTGTTAAACCGGGCGTCAATGTTCTTGGTAATGGGGATCACATTGCCTTCGACGGATGGTATCAGAAAATCGGCCAAAGGGATAGACCCTCCGCCGGATACGATAATGGAGTCAATATCCCAGTCATTTTTCCACAGCCGGTTCAGGTCAGAGGCAATGGTTGATGCGGCATGTGTATATACGCGTTTTTTAAGATTTACTACGTTATATTCCTTGCCGCGGATTTTAATCACGCCGGATTCAATGAATTTAAAAATTTTGTAAAGCTCAATATTGATACCGCTTTCCTGACGCAGCTTGTCCGCGATAACCGAAAAGCATTTGGACACCCCTGTGTCCATGGTTGACGAGCCCCTTTCAATGTACTGCAAATGATCAAAAATGGAAAAATCCGTTGTTTTAAAACCGATATCCACCACCCCGAGCTTGGAGGCCGCCAGATCCCTGTCGCATATTTTCCCGTTATCGTCGAAAATCAGGTTAAAAATAGATCCAATGGGCTGGGGAATGACATGCACCTTGTCAATGGAAAGTTTTCTGTGTTCATCGGGTGCGTCCTGGTGATGATAAATAATTTCGTGTTCACCCTGGATAATCTGTTTAAGCCGTTTGGTATCTCTTTTTAAATACGCCACGGGCAGGCCGGTTATCACACCGATGGGGCCCTGGGCCTGGGAACATCTGCCGGCTGCGGCAAGGGCCAGAATTTTGATGAACTCTTCCACCATTTTTTCCTGGTCAAGGGTATATTCGGTCAGGCTGGACTGGCGCTCTGCATGGGAACCTAAAAAGTATGTTTTATTGTCCAGGGTGATGTGCAGATTTGCGGTTGGTGCGACATCGCCCATGGATGACATAAACTGGATTTCCGCTGCATCGCCGATCAGGGATTTGAAAATTACCGAATTTTGTCCGTTATATGCTTTAGTAAAACCAAACCCCACATCTATGCCGATAATTTCCATGTCCTGACCTCCTGATGTAGACTGCTTAGATACATTGTGAATTGTTTTAGAATTGACACACGATAAAGCTATCATTGTCCCCATAATCAGTCAAGGATTCAAGGTGATTACATGAAAAAAACGGGTTTGATCATAGGATTGGCCATCTTTTGTAGGGGCAATCCTTGGGGTTGCCCCCGTTGGGGCAGGCACAGAGACCTGCCCCTACAATGGTCGACGTTGGAACCAAGCCCAAATTGTAAAATCCGGGGAGGTAAAATAACACTGAATTACCAGCGTTTTACCTCTTATGTTTTACTTGGCGTGTCGTCCAGGCGAAACCGGCCAGAACCGGGTAATGATCCGATGGAAAAAGGCCGTCAAAGGAATCCTGTATCACCTGCTGGGATATGGGTGTCAGGCCCTTGCTGTAAAGTATCCAGTCGATGTGATGTCCTGTTTCCTTTCCGGTGAAATCGTGGAAGGTGGTGACGGATTCGCCATCCATGATCAAATCAAACCCATGTGATTTGAAACATTGATGGGCCGGAGATCCCGGGTCGGTGTTAAAGTCCCCGGTGATGATCCGGGGCACACCTTTTGGAAAGCGTTCAAAAAATTCCATGATCAGTCCGGCACTTTTCTGCTGGACCTCGGATTTGAAATCAAAATGGGTATTGGCCACGAGCAGGTGCCGGTCTCTCTTTTTAAACCATCCGATTACGCATTGCCGGGGCCATTTGGAACCGTGAAGCCGGGAGGGGATGTTTGGGGTGTGACTTAAAAAAAAGTGACGGTGTCCAAGGCATTCCCAGGACGGATCAAACAGAGTCAGGCAACTTTGCCACCATTGTGTCCCTTTGTTGTACCAGCCGATGTGACCGTGGCCTGCCATTGAGCGGATCAGAAATTCGGCCTGGAAATGGTTGACCTCCTGGAAACCGATAAAGTCGCATGGGTGTTCGTGCAGTATTTTTGCGACCAGCGGCTTGCGGTATTTCCAGGCATGGGGGCCGTCCTTGGCAAGACCGAACCGGAGATTAAAGGTCATGACGGTAACCGGGTCATCGATCCGATCTTTGTCCTTTTCCGGGTTGGATATGGGAAATATGTCTGCCATTGGAATATAGAATGCGATATTCCGTTGCCTCTGTCAACACCCTCTCATGTCAAACGATCGTTGGTTTTCTTTACAACATCGTCATGATAGGCTATATGCTTTTAGGGGCATTGGGGATACTGTTTCAAACACCTCCCGACGCGGAGGTTACCGAACCGCTTCATAACGATAACTTAGACGATGAGGAAAACTTTTCGCACTTTCAAAGCATTTTGCTCGAACATACGTTTTTTCAATTTTTGAAATCCATTATTCCTACATACCCTCCACATGACGTCTATACGCTTGCATAAAGCCTGTAAATAATGTATACATGCCCGGATTAAAACGGACGGTATTATGAATAAAGACAGGGTATTTTCAGAAAAACTAACCACAATTACACCTTTCAGGTTCAACGAAAAAGTAGCCCGGGTATTTGACGATATGCTGGTCAGATCAGTGCCGCTGTACGGAGAAGTCCTTAAGCAGCAGGCGCGGATTGCCCGGCAGTTCTATCAACAGGGGACTCGGATTTTCGATCTGGGCTGCTCCCATGGCAATCTGGGCATTTTGCTGCTTGACTGTTTTGGGGATTCTGATTTTAAGATGACTGCCGTCGACAATTCCGAGCCCATGATCCAGCGCTTTCAAAAACGGCTTGCCGTCCATGACAGGGGCAACTGTATTGACCTTGCCTGCGCCGGCATTGAAAATATTGTCATTTCCAACGCATCTGTGGTGGTCGTCAATCTGACCCTGCAGTTTCTGGACAGGCAAAAGCGGGACAGCCTGATACAATCGGCGTTTAATGGGCTTTGCAAGGGCGGCGTATTGCTGCTCACGGAAAAAACCGTCCACCCGGATTCACAACTCAATGCCCTGGAGCAGGAATATTACTACCAGTTTAAACGGGAGAATGGATATACGGAGCTTGAAATCAGCCAGAAGCGGGATGCCCTGGAACGGGTGCTGGTCCCCGAGACCGTTTCAGACCATGAGATCCGTATCCAAAAGGCGGGATTTGTGTCATTCAATGTCTGGCTCAAGTGGTTTAATTTTACATCCATGATCGCCGTTAAGTAGTATTTGAAAATAAGTCAACTGTCTGCACCCCGTGCATATATGCAACCTTTCGTAAAAACATCAGCTCTCGTTTAGGCAATAAAGAATATGGAACAATTTTTAGAAAATTACGGCCACCTGGGATGGAATAAATGGTATGAAGATCTTGACAAGTTGGTTAAAAAGAAACGGGCCTTTCTTGATTCTGCCGGGGGAAATTTTAAAACCTTTAAACATGTGGTTGACAGTTTACCGGACATATCTTCCCAAACCGTTAAGCTGTCCTCTGATATATCTTCCAGGCCCGTTTATATCGGACAGGCAGATCAGCTTTTACCCGATGAGAAGGAAACTTTGTACAACGGGCTTGTCAATTTGAACCCCTGGCGTAAGGGCCCCTTTGATTTTTTTGGCGTTCACGTTGATTCCGAGTGGCAATCCTGGATGAAATGGGAGCGTCTGGTTCCCCATCTGCCCAACCTTGAAAACAAAAAAATTCTGGATATCGGTTCAAGCAACGGCTATTACATGTTTAAAATGGCGGCGTCAAACCCCATGTTTGCCCTGGGCCTTGAACCCCAAAGTGCCTTTTATTATCAGTATTGTGCGGCACAAAAATATTTGAATCTGAAAAATGTATGCTGTTTGCCGGCAACTTACAATGAACTGCCGGCCATGAACCGTTTTTTTGATCTGGTACTGTGCATGGGTATTTTGTACCACCGCAAATCCCCGGTGGAGATGCTTCGACAGATCCATGACAGTCTTGCGCCCGGCGGCCGGGTGGTTGTGGAAAATCTGGTCATCAAGGGGGAAAACAATCATTGTCTGTTTCCCCTGGACCGGTATGCTAAAATGCGCAATGTGTTTTTTATTCCTGATTTGTCTGCCATGCACGCCTGGCTTATCCGGGCCGGATTTTCAAATATCCGGTGCGTGGATATCACAGAAACCTCCCTTGAAGAACAGCGTAAGACGCCTTGGATTCAAACGGAATCCCTTGAGGATTTCCTGGACCCCAATGATCCGTCAAAAACCGTTGAGGGGTATCCGGCACCGGTCAGGGCCATATACATGGCAACCGCTTAATTCGGTTGGACACTAGGAAACTTCGACCGGCTCAAACTGCCTGGCCGCAGCAAAAATGCGGTCATCCTTTTCAAAAAATGCCACGGCATCAAGATATCCGGCATCAAGGGCATCTTCAGACGACAGTTTAAGTTTGAACTGCTTGATGGGAAAGATATTCCAGTCGTGGGTCACACCGATGGCCGCCTGTCCCGGGGAAAGCGCTTTAAGGCTTGATACCATAAAATCGCTGATCCGGTTTGCCGTTACCTCGGGATCAAGCATAATGGAGTCATCAATGGTGTTGTCAAACCAGTTCCGGACAAACTGGTTTGAACCTGTTTGAATCAACATATTTGTTGCGGTTACAATGTCTTTCACATAAAAAGGGGTTAAGGCCGTGTCAAGGGTGTTATGGGGCAAAAGTTTGCCTGTGACGGAGGTAAATCCTTTATCAATCAGATAAGCCGTTTCAACACAGCGGCCGAAATGGCTGGAAAACAGAACCGGTGTCAGATCTAAGGGAAAGGATTTGCCAAGATCAAAGGCATATCCTTTACCGGCATCATTAAGTCCCATAAACGGTTCAAGCCGCGGATTGTCCGAGTATTGTCTGTCCGAATGGCGTAAGATTAAAGAGAGTCTGTCAACACCCTGCCCAAGAAGGGTTCTGACCAGTTCAATGGTATGCTGGGACCGAAGTATATATTTATTGCTCATGTCATCTCCCGAGGGCGTTCAAAACGGTTCGTTAAAATACGCCGCATTGTTATGATTTTGAAAATTATTGAATAGATTTCTTACTCTATGATATATGACCTGTCAAATTTTCATTCAGCGCGGAATACATAAAGGACGTCAATATGGCACAACCCATCATCAACATCGGTAAATTTTGTGGGGCTTGATAATTATATAACCGGATTAAAGTCCTTTAAGGGGTTTAGAGGCGATATTGTCAGCCACAAAACATTTGATGCCAGACCGGCGGCCTGGGCATCCAAAGAGCGTTTCCCCCGTTTTAAAAATAATTTGTCCGGCCTTCTTGCCGAACTTGGTATCAAGAATCTGTATACCCACCAGGCCCGGGCCATATCTCTGATCCTGGATGATCGTCATACGGTGATTGCCACGCCTACGGCATCGGGTAAAAGCCTGGTGTATAACCTGCCGGTCATGGACACACTCATATCCGACCCTTGCGCCCACGCCCTGTATCTATTTCCCCTCAAAGCCCTGGCCCGGGACCAGCTTGACACGATCAAACAGATGTTGGCCGGTACGGATACTATTCTTTCACACCCTTTGACCGCAGGCGTTTATGACGGGGATATCACAGCCTATCAAAAGACAAAGATCCGGAAAAATCCGCCCAATATCCTTTTATCAAACCCCGAGATGCTGCACCTGGCCATGCTGGCCCACCATCATCTATGGGCCGCGGTTTTTGCAAATCTGAAGTACATTGTGGTGGATGAGGTACACACCTACCGTGGGATCATGGGCTCAAACATGGCCTGGGTCTTTCGCAGGCTTTTGCGGATCTGCCGGTTTTACGGATCTGACCCTTGTTTTATTTTTTGTTCCGCCACCATTGCCAACCCCGGACAGCTTGCCTCGGAACTCACAGGACTGCCGGTGGCGGTGGTCGCTGAACAAGGGGCCCCTTGCGGCAAAAAAGATGTGTTGATGATGAAGGGGCTCGAAGGGGCGGCCCAGACTGCCATCACTCTGATTCATGCCGCCGTATACCGAAACCTTGCCACCATCGTTTACACCCAGTCTAGAAAAATTACGGAGTTGATTGCCGTATGGGCGGGGCAGCGGGCCAAATCCATGGCAGATAAGATCTGTGCATACAGGGCCGGATTTCTGCCCGAGGAGCGGCGGGAGATTGAACAGAAACTGGCCAAAGGCGAGCTGCTGTGCGTGGTGTCAACATCCGCCCTGGAGCTTGGTATTGACATCGGCAATCTGGACCTTTGCATCCTTGTGGGGTATCCGGGAACGATGATGTCCACCTGGCAGCGGGCGGGCAGGGTCGGTCGGGACGGCAACGATTCCGCCATGGTCCTCATTGCCCATGAAGACGCCCTGGACCAATATTTCATCAACCATCCGGATATATTTTTTACCATGCCCCCGGAAACCGCACGGATCAATCCTGAAAATCCTCAAATTCTTGATCGCCATCTGGATTGTGCGGCTGCGGAACTCAGTCTTGACGCCGATGATCCTATGCTGACGCCGCCGGCTGTCCAGGAGCGGGTGCAGGCCCTGGGCCGTGAAGGTAAACTCCTGTTAAGCCGGGATGCAAAGACCTGGTTCTCCCGTCGCAAACAACCCCACAGGGAGGTCAGTTTACGGGGCACCGGGCACACCATTCCCATATTCAAGGAGGATACCCGGCAGAGTTTAGGTGAAATTGACCGGCACAGATCCTATTTTGAAACCCATGAGGGGGCGGTGTACCTGCACCGGGGAGAGACCTTTGTGGTGACACTGTTTGACCACCTTAAGGGCGTGGTCCGGGCGAAAAAGGAGAAGGTCAGTTATTACACCCGGGCAAGGTCCTCCAAAAATACTGAAATTTTACATGTGGATAAAACCTGCCGGGTCAAAAACACCCGGGTGGGGTTCGGCAAGCTGAAAATCCGGGAACAGGTGACAGGTTATGAGATGAAATCGGTGTCCGGACAAAAATCCCTCGGCATCGTGCCGTTGGATCTGCCGGAACTGACCTACGAAACCCAGGGGTTGTGGATCGAAATTCCGGACCGGATCAGGCAGCGCATTGAAACCGATCGTCTGCACTTCATGGGCGGGATTCATGCGTTGGAGCATGCCGCCATCGGCATGATGCCGCTGCTGGTGATGACCGACAGGAACGATCTGGGCGGTATCTCCATGCCTTACCATCCCCAGGTTGATACCTCGGTTGTTTTTGTTTACGACGGTGTGCCGGGCGGGTTGGGACTTACATTGCAGGCCTTTGACAATGCGGAGACCCTGATGCAAAGAACCCATGAGGCGATCCGGGACTGCCCCTGCGACAACGGGTGCCCGGCCTGTGTGCATTCGCCCAAATGCGGATCTGGAAACCGGCCCATAGACAAGGCGGCTGCAAAGCAGATTCTTGATATGCTTCTTGGGCAAGAGACGGAACCGGGGGAGATTGTCCCTGTTCCGGCTGGGCCGCAGTCGCTTTTTCCGGATATCGCTGTTTCGAAAAAATCAACACATCAAGAAAAGTCACAGTCCATACCTCCCAAAAGATACGCCGTGCTTGACATTGAAACCCGTCGGTCCGCCAAGCAGGTGGGTGGATGGCACAAAGCGGAACGTATGGGGGTCTCCTGCGCGGTGCTCTACGATTCCCTTGAAGAGGACTTTCGGGTCTATTACCAGGAAGATATGGAAAAACTTGTGGAACGGCTCAGGCAAATGGACCTTGTTATCGGGTTTAACATTATCCGGTTTGATTACAAAGTGCTCTCCGGGCTAAGCCCGTTTAATTTTCACAGCCTGCCCACCCTGGATATCCTGACAAAAGTCCATGATCGCCTGGGTTACCGCCTTTCCCTGGATCATCTGGCCGGCCAGACCCTGGGACTAGAAAAAAGTGCAGACGGCCTTCTGGCGCTTAAATGGTGGCAGGAAGGCCGCCTGGACCTGATTGTGGAGTACTGCACCCAGGATGTACGCGTCACCCATGAACTATACACCTATGGCCGGGATAATGGGTTTTTACTTTTTAAAAACAAGGCCGGTCACCAGGTCCGTATTCCCGTGGACTGGAAATAATCTTGATGGCGCCATCGGTAGTGCTTTTTACAAGGGCATCAATCTTAGATTCGTGTTACTTATTATTTTAACACCTTTTTTATAGTGTTTAATATCCAATTATTTTAATAAAACATCTTTAAAGCTGTTATGCATGAATCGTATTGACACTATTTACAATCAGTCTTAATATTACCTTTTAAGATGGTGTTATAGCCAAAAAATTAATTTAAACTACTTTAAAGGTGTGTTTTGTCTTTTTTTGCCATGACCGATAAGTCAATATTAAACGAGATCGGTCGCCGATTAAAATCAATTCGTTTGAGAAAAAATATGACGCAAAAAGAGGTGGCCGTGGCCACCGGGCTTTCTCTGAATGCCGTTCAGACGGCCGAGAAGGGTACAAGCAAGATGATGACATATGTCAAGATATTACGGGTATTGAATGCCCTGGACAGTTTGGAAAATTTTTTACCCGAAGTGACCATCAGCCCGCTGGAGTTAGCCAAACTGGAAGGTAAAAAGCGCAAGCGCGCCTCGGGTCAACGGATAAAGAAGTTTTAATGGACCCATTAAAAACAGCATATGTCAAAATCTGGAATGAGATTGTGGGGGCGGTCACCTGGGATGACAGCCTCGGGGGGGCCGTATTTGAGTATGCGCCCGAATTTTTAGGTAAAGGGTGGGATCTTTCCCCGGTTCACATGGGGCTTTCATCCGCCCGGAAGGGCGAGCGCCAATTCTTTTTCCCCAATATTGATTCTCACACATTCCATGGGCTGCCCGGGCTTCTGGCCAGTGCCTTGCCGGATGACTTCGGCAACAGCATCATTGATTCCTGGCTGGTCAGAAACGGCCGGGACCCAAGATCGTTTAATCCCGTTGAGCGGCTCTGCTATGTGGGGACCCGGGGTATGGGTGCTTTGGAGTTTTACCCCCAGGTTCGTCCGGGACAATTGAACAAATCCGTTCCCATAGAGGTTGAAAAGATTATGCAGCTGGCCCAGGACGCATTATTAAAAAGATCCGAACTTGATGCGCAGATGCAGGGTTCCGAGAAAGAGAAGGCCGAAGCCATGCTCGATATTTTACGGGTGGGGACTACGGCCGGCGGTGCGGTGCCCAAGGCCATTATTGCCGTCAATGACAAAGGGCATGTGATTTCCGGGCAGTCAAAGGCGCCCAAAGGCTATGCGCACTGGATTCTGAAATTTGACGGGATCAATATCCAACAGCCCGGCAATTTTGGAAAATCCAGGGATGATTGCAGGGTGGAATACGCCTACTATCTGATGGCCCAAAGTGCAGGAATCAATATGACACCCTGCCGCCTTTTAGAAGAGAACGGCCGTGCCCATTTCATGACCCGGCGGTTTGATCGTCTGGGCCGGGACAAGATTCATGTGTTGTCTTTGGCATGCATGGGCCATTTGGGCTGGAATCCGGTGGGCCGTGTCAATTATGAAGACGCGTTCCAGGTGATGCGCATTCTAAGACTGCCGTATGCTGAGCAGGCCCAGCAATTTCGCCGTATGGTGTTTAACGCCGTAACAAAAAACATAGACGACCATACAAAAAATATCAGCTACATGATGGACAAAACCGGGGTGTGGACCCTTTGTCCGGCATACGATGTCACTTTTACCTATGATCCGGACGAATTGTTTGGCGATCGTCATAAAATGAAGATCAACGGCAAACAGTATGGATTCTCAACGGACGATTTTTTGCAGGTCGCAGACAATATGGGAATCAATAAATCCAATGAAATTATCGAACAGGTTCTACATGCGGCATCCCGGTGGCCTGAGTTTGCAAAAAAGGCCGGTGTCAATCCTGATGTAATTCAATTTATCCAAGACGCTATAAAACCAAATTTTTGATCGTCCCTATAATTACAAAATATTGGACACCATAGTAAAACTGGTCTATTCTGATTTTCATACAAAACCCTGCAAGGGTATTCAACAGCCTGTCCGGTGGTGGATACTGCCCGACAAAACGTGGTGGATTCGAGATTTTCAAAAATAATGTAACGGCTTTGCAAAAAAGGTATTTATTTTTATGGAGAACCTAAAAGAAAATATCAAACATGCTTCAGAAGTTATAAAAAATGCAGATGCACTTTTCATCACTGCCGGTGCCGGTATGGGCGTCGATTCGGGACTGCCTGATTTCAGGGGGAATTCCGGGTTCTGGAAAGCGTATCCGCCCATAGCGAAACTGGGCAAATCATTCAGTGAAATGGCAGATCCGATCTGGTTTCACAAAAAGCCTGAAATTGCCTGGGCCTTTTATGGGCACAGGTTGAACCTCTATCGTGAAACGATTCCCCACGACGGTTTTTTAAGATTGCTTGAGTTAGGAAAGCAAAAGCAATATGGATACTTTGTGTTCACCTCCAATGTTGACGGACAATTTCAAGCCGCCGGTTTTGATAAGGACTGTATTGAAGAGTGCCACGGCTCCATTCACCATCTTCAATGCACCCAACCGTGTTCCAATGATATCTGGGAGATGGGAGGGGAAAAAGTCAATGTTGATATGGAGGCGTTCATGGCAACCGAGCCGCTTCCAAAATGCAAAAACTGCGGCGGATTGGCCCGCCCCAATATTTTGATGTTCGGGGACTGGAACTGGATCGCCTACCGCAGCAATGCCCAGGGAATGCGTTTGCAAAAATGGCTTCAAGGGCTTAACAATATCAATGCAAAGATAGCCATAATTGAAATGGGGGCAGGAACTGCTGTGCCCACAGTTCGCTTGCAATCCCAGCGCGTCCACAACGGCAAAAATTCAATCCTGATACGCATTAACCCAAGAGACTACGATGCACCGACAGGTGCGATCAGTATCCCCCTGGGTGCCCTGGAAGGGGTAAACAGCATTTTGGATTGATATCGATTAAAAATGGAACATTTTGCTGAACTCATCACCGCTCTTGCCCAGATCCTATGGCCATTCATAGCTATTTTTTTATTGATTTACTTCAGGCAGAGTATTCAAACAGCCATTGAAAACGGGGCTGAAATTGCGTTTGAGTTTATGGGGAACAAGGTTCGTATCACGCCAACCAAAAAAATCATTACAGGCAATAATCAAAATCAAGAAAACAAGCTTCCCGAAATAACGGAAAAAAAAGAGATTCCGGCTGACTACTTTTACATCAACCACCAGTCCTTTTACCGGGAAGACAAGCAGGACCAATTAAGGGTCCTGACGAATTTAAATTGCAAACTTCACTTTATACACATTACAACACATTCATATTATCAGGGTGCCGTGGATCATGTTGAAAAGGTTGAGTATTATTTACATGAAACTTATCCGGAACCCATCCAGGTAAGAACAAACAAAAAAGACAATTTTCTGCTCAAAGAATTGGCATATGGAGAATATGTTCTGATTGCTAAAATTTATTTAAAAAACAGAAAAATTCCTTTGATTTTAAATCGATATATAAGTTTGTCACAATAGCCGTCCGGCCCTGGCTGCTATAGAAAGACAGCCAGAACAAAATAACAGATGGGCAGAACATATAAAAGTCCTCGTATCATGGCTGGATATTTATTTCGTTTCGTGAACACCACAATACATAATCCAACAAACACGGCAGCCCCCCTGAATCCCATGGACAGATAGCTCCAGCGCAGAATTGTTGTGCTGAAACCGGCCATCACAATGCCGGCGGACAGGATGAGGACCACAAGGGTGCATACCCTGACGATGGCCAGGCTGTGGGCCGGTTCTTTTTTGAACAGGTGGCGAATGCCGTCCATATAGACATTGGTCGTAACCCCAAGTACCAGGCCGGCACCCGTGCCTAATACGGCAAGCAGCAACACGGCGGAACAGAACGCGGCCAGTGCCGGGGGTAGGGTGTATTGAAAGAAAAAGGGTAGTGCCTGGGCGCTTTGGCCTTCGAGTTCCGGGCAGTTGGCCCGCAGGAAAAGCCCCACAATAATCCCTAAAATGCCAATGGGCGGAATGACAACGGCGGTGAGAAATGCACCGTTTCTGGCCTCTCTTATGGTTTTGGCCGAAAAAATGGCCTGCAGGTAGATCTGGGTGGACAGGACACCGGTAACCATGGAGACAATATCAATGGTGGTTGTGCCGACCCCATTGGAAAAAAAGTTTAAAAAGTCTGTATCTTTGGGTAATTGAGATAGAATATTGCCCAGTCCCTGGCCTTTGATCAGCGCAATAACCGTGCATACGATCATGATGCCGTACAGCAGGAAAAATTTGATTTTTCCCACCATGCCGGCACCGGAAATCCCCCCTGAAATAACAAAAAAGCCCATGAGTACCATGGTAATTAACAAAGAGACCGGCAGCGGGAAATGAAATACCGAGGTGAGAATGGCCATGGCCGCCAGATACTGGGCAATAATGTGGATGAACATGCCGCAGGAATTGAGCATGGAGCAGTAATATTGAAAATTGGTGCCAAAGTATTTGCCGAGCAGTTCAGAGACGGTTGTGACCTGCTCCCGTCTTAATGCTGTTGCAAAAAAGCATCCTAATATAAAGCAGGAGATACCGCTGCCCAGGGTGAAAATCCAGGCACTGATACCCTGGTCGTAGGCCGATTGAACAGTGCCGATGGTCGATACCCCGCCGACCAGCGTACCGATAATGACCCAGGACACCTGGGTGGTGGAAAGGGACCGGCCCGCCACTGAAAAATCTGAGCCGCTGACCATGCGTCTTTGATTTTTTAACACCAGGGCGCCAAATAGAACAAATGCGCCGATAAATACCACTGCGTATGTTAACTGTCCCAACCCGATTCTCCTCCATAGTGCCGTGCCCTTTAAATCCAGGGCAACGCATTCAAAAGTTCTGCATCACCTTTTTTGCAACCAAACCAAACCAAATTCATTCATTCCGATCCGAACATCAAATGAAAAAATAGGTATCAATAATCATGCCAATTTTTACCTGTGCCCACCCTGCTTTAAACCGGACCCGGTTTAAATATTTTAAAACCGAAGTTCTACGCCTGATCTATACATAAAGCAATGGAAGAAACGGATTTCTATTATTTAAAATAAACACCTGATTTCGTGTACGTAGTACACATTGAGTGTACCTGCAAAAGAGCATAAAAATGTCATCGTGCATAATTTCCCCCTTTGCTCTTGGGGTTAACGCCCTTGTAGGGGGCGCTCTGAAATAAATGCGATCCAACCTATGCAAAACAGCATTTTTATGCACGGCCACATGAAAAAAAGGGGTGATGTCGGACAAACGTCGGACACATAAAATAAAAATAAGCAGGCAACCTCCTTTTATCAGAGACGTTTTATGATCTCCTTTCATTCAAATCAATTGGGTTTGAAGCAAGCGGCATAGGATTTGCTAATGTTACAAATTTAAGTGCAAAAAAATCTGTCAAAGAGCCTTGTAACACTGATTTGAGGTATTTGCACTGCCGGTTTAATTCCGGAAACCTGCAACTTTTTATAAGGGTACCGCCCATATTCGTGCGTAAATATACGCTAAGGATCTCTCGCTAAATTTTAATCAAATCTCGATTAAGGGCCAGGGGTGGAAGCCGTGCGAAAAGATACGGTTTCGATCTGGACTAATACATCATAACCGTAATTTTCTGTTCAAATTCTTCCGCTGGTCCAATTTACGATAGCAATAAAGGATTTGGAGGTTATCCAAGCTTTGGGGCTTCCACGACGCTGATTGGGGGTGGTCTTGTTTACTCTTTTGACAATCCATATAATAAACCAACGACAGTCCCAGAAGACGATGCTTACATTAATTATTCACTGGGATTCAGTAAATATGGGAGCTTTGGATTTAATTAGGACATGAGTATATTTCAAATAACTTATGGACAGGGGCTTGTTGCCAGTATTAAATTACAGCACTTCTATGCAAAATTTTGCCATGGGTAAGGCAATACAGAATATCCTTAATTAATGCATTAGGTTTGTATAATTTTATGATTTGCTTAGATCAGTTTATGAGTTATATAGGTGTTTTTTTATTCGCGCTCGCTACTTTAATACAGATGGTATTGAATTTTATGCTGAGTAATAAATATGGATATCTAAAACAATATACTATTAAAAAAAATCAGTTAGAAAAAAAAATTCAAATATATTCATGGGTGACTATATTTATATCAGTTGTTTTAATTATTGTTAGCGGGATTTTAAAATTCCACTTACAAAAATATAATTTTTGTCTATAAACAGATATGTGTGGGGACACCCATTATTAAAGGCCGGGTCAAGAAAAAAAATCAACTTTTTTTCTTGACCCATGTGCGTAGGATCTTGAAACCCTGCCACGGCAAAATTTCAGGAAAAACATACTTTCCTAAATGGACCAGCAGGAGCATTTAAGTGGAGTTCTCCATATTTCCTGAGGCTGGGCACCATCGATAAAGCGTGGGAATTGAAACACCCAGGTTGTTTGCAACTTCCTTTGGAGGCATACCTTCAGACAGAAGCTTTTTGGCGGCTTCAACTTTGCTTGGCGTCATAAGGCGTTTTCTGCCGCCTACTCGACCGCGTTTTTTGGCAGCAGCTAATCCTGCTTTCGTCCTTTCAATAAGGAGTTCCCGTTCCATTTCAGCGAGTGAGGCCATGACATGAAAAAAGAACCTACCTGCGGGTGTTGTTGTATTAATGCCGTCGGTGATGCTTTGGAAATGAATACCTTCAGAATCAAATTTTCCGACCATGCTTATCAATTCTCTTAAATTGCGTCCCAACCTGTCGAGTTTCCATATCACAAATGTATCTCCGGTGCGTAGATGTGAGAGGGCATTCTCCAATCCCGGTCTCTTTTTTCCCATCCCTGATATTTTATCTGAAAAAATCTTAACACATCCTGCTTTTTCCAAAGCATCGGTCTGCAATTCTAAATTTTGATCTTCTGAAGAAACACGAGCATAACCGATCAACATAATTTTTTCCTTTCTCAAAACTCGTTTATATAATAAGGATATGAGAATGAAATTTCAAGAAACCTTTTTGAGAATAAAAAACTGGGGGTTTCGGCTGTTTTTAAGAAACCGAAAAATCATTATCAGAAAGGATCGTTTTTAAGAACCATGAAATCCCGTTTCTATACTCATGAGCAGCTTGTTAATGTAGCCCGACTTACCCCCGATGACATTGAACAGATCCGACAGCGAAGGCGTCAGTATAATCAACTGGGTTTCGGGTACCAGGTTTGTTTTGTTAGATTAACGAACCGGTTCCCCGTCCAAACGCCTTTTGAAATTTACGAGGACATACTTTCATTTGCCAGTGTGCAACTGAACATTCCGGTCAATGTAATTGATACCTATACCAATCGCCAGGCGACTGTATCAGAACACCAGGAACAAATTCGAAATTATTTAGGGCTGAGTCGGTTTGATAAAAAAGCAATAACGAAAATCAACCAATTTATCTTTGAGGAAGCATTCCGTCTCGAACAGACCGCTGCACTTCTTGCCGGAATTGGTCGTTATCTTAGAGAACACAAAATCCTGAAACCCTCAGATGATACTCTCCGACGGCTCATTTCCAAACAAAGGCAGAAGGCGAAAACGTATATTTTTGACAGAATCTGCACATCTCTGTCCAAAGCTCTTGTCCTGCATCTGGACGGATTGCTGAATACCCAAAATGGAAATCCATCAAGTTTACACTGGTTGAAGTTTCCACCAGGAAGGCCTTCACCTAAAGCAATTGTCCGTTTAACCCATAAACTTGAGAAAATCAGCAACACCGGGGTGCTGGACCTGGAACTATTCTGGTTGAATAATAATTTTCAACGCTCGTTAGCCCGTTACGCCAAACGCAGCGATGCAAACAGATTAAGGCAATTGGAGCCTAATCATCGCCATGCAGTTCTTGTCTGCTTTCTCTGTCAACTTTACCGGGATACCATGGATCAGATGGTGGATATGTACGATAAATTGATCAATAAAATTTATAATCGTGCCCAAATGGATGTCGACGACTTCCATAAATCTCAACGGAAACAGATTCGTGCATCCCTGAAAACCTTTAAAATTCTAACCGACCTCATTTTAGACAGTTCTATTGGAGACGTTACACTTCGGCAGGCAATGTTTGATGAAATCGGAAAAGATCAACTGGTTATTCAGAAACAGGCCGTTGGTGCGTGGCTTAACGGCAAACACAGCCACACATTTAATCTTGTAAAAAATAGATTCAGCTATATTCGCCAATTTTCACCTTATCTGCTCAAACACATCCGGTTGCTGTTTGATGACAAAAGCCGGGCTTCCTTGGAAAAGGCAGTCGCTATTCTCAGGGGAATGAACGATGAGAATAGTCGTAACCTTCCAGAAAATGTGCCTGTTGATTTTATACCCAAAAAAATACAGCCCCTGGTGGAATCAGATGGCAAGATTGAAAAATCCGCATGGGAATGTGCTCTGTTAACGGTAATACGGGATGAGATTAAGTCTGGAAACATTTCAGTTGGTATGAGCAAACGGTTTGCAAGTCTCGACAGTTTTTTTATTCCCGTAGAAAATTGGCGAACCATTCGAGAATCATTTTTCAAACGAGCAGGTCTTCCTGCTGACCCATCCAAGGTCAGGACCTATTTGACTGAACGGCTAAGTAAAGCCTATAAAGATTTCCTGGAACATATGGAACATAATACCTATGCCAGCATCATTGATAAGACCTGGCACTTATCCGTTGATCCGGCAGATAAAATACGTGGTGACGATAAAAAACGCCTGGAGTCTCTGCGAGAATGGCTGGCAAGTCATATGAGAGTCATAAAATTACCGGAACTCTTGATCGAAGTTGACAACGAATTGGAATTTTCACGTCACTTCATGTCAGAAAATCAAAAGGCTAATTTGGACTCTGGCAACATTTGTGCGATTCTGACGACCATCATGGCACATGGCTGCAACATAGGCCCGTACACAATGGCTCAATTGGTTAGTGATGTGAGCTACAGGCGAATTAAGAATATTACTGACTGGATGCTCAACGACGAAACGCAGCGAGCAGCTTTAGCCTTAGTTGTAAATGCCATAAGCCATTTGGATATCACGCAATACTGGGGTGACGGCAGAACTTCAAGTAGCGATGGTCAGCGGTGGACCATGAAACGCAAAGTTCTACAACAAACCTGGAGCACGAAATTCAATGATTTTGCTTTGGAATTCTATTCCTTCGTTGCCGATAATTTTGCACCGTTCTTTAGCCTGCCCATTGAATGCACGGACCGCGACGCACCTTATGTTTTGGATGGTTTGTTATACAATGAAAGTGATTTGCCGCTTGACGGGGAACATTATACAGATACCCATGGGTACACCGAAAACAACTTTGCGGCCTTCGCCATGCTGGCCAGACTGTTTGCCCCCCGAATACGGGGATTGCACAAACAGCGAATTTACCGAATCGATAGAGACATGGATTACGGTGCACTTGCTCCTTTAGTTTGCCGCAGTGACAGAACGATCCATATGGATTGGATTGAAGATCAATGGGATCGGATGGGTCACTTCTACGCATCCCTTGAGTCCGGCCATGTAACAGCATCCACAGCTATGAAACGATTAAACGGTTTTTCTGGTAAAAACCATTTTTTTAAAGCAAACAGAGAGCTTGGTCGAATCTTCAAAACAGAACACATTCTCCGGTATATGTCAGACAAAACGCTGAGACAAAAAATAAGAAGGGGGTTGCTGAAAGGTGAGCAGATCCACTCTCTGGCACGGGATCTTAAATATGGAAAACGTGGCCGAATAAGCACCGCCGACTTAAGGGAACAAAAAAATTCATGCAGTTGCATGACCCTCATTCTTGCTTGCATTATTTACTGGCAAGCCAAAGAAATAAATCGTGTGGTGATGGAATGTGATCCGGAAGGGGCCGGTATAGACATTTCTCTGATTCAGCACATCAGCCCAATTACCTGGGATAATGTCATTCTCTACGGGGAATATTTACTTGATCGAAATTTGATTAAAATTTAGCGAGAAATCCTTAGCGTATATTTACGCGCGAATATGGGTGGTACCCTCATATTCGTTATATATTGTGGCGTTGTAGCTGTTTTTGGGCTGAAGCTTGTAGGTATTATTAGTAAGGACTTTCCTTAGGCCAGACAAAAAAACTTATATTTCAAGACCCTTGGCTTTCCTTCAATTCCAATTCACATTATTTGAAGAACAATAATCAATAATAATAGTGTAATTTGAATTACGCCACCCCAATAATATTTTGTTCTCCAGGGCGAAATAATCATATAGTAAACGGCTTTATTCTTTTTGTTTTGAAGAGGCTGTTCATTCTTTGTGTCTCGAATTTCATTTTGAAAGCCCTTGGCAATAAAATACAATTCAAATGAAAACAAAACCAAACCCAAAACAGTATGCAAGTTGTTTTTCATGTAATTATACCTTTTATTTCGAATAAACGGATCGCATCATATTTGTGTTAGGCTTATTCGGATAAAGCACAAATCCTCCAGAAGCATTACTTGAGTTTAGATTAAATCCTTCCCAAGCTCTTGTTATATTGGTGTTATCAATAGCACCTTTTATGCTTAAACCCGCCTCCACAATATCAAAAAAAGTACCGATTCCTTTGATCGCATTTGAATTGTAATAATCTCCAAGGGATGAATATTTCATCTCTTGCGAAACTAAAAGTCCAGTAATAGATCTTTCGAAACTACCGCTATCAGGAATTACAAAGTTACCTCCATCAATATATGTGCCCATCAACTCTTTACCCCAAACGACACCGAGGATGTCATAAGCTCTATCAAGAGGGCTAAGTTCCATAGCAACTTGCATCTGTACTCGATTAGCCTCCAAAGCCACGGACCAAACCCGATTTCCTAATGTAACGGGATCTTCAGGCAACTGAGCAGGCGTTAAATGTTCCGCAAAATGTGTGGCTGACTGAATTCCCAAATATGAAACACCCAATGCGATCCCCTTAGCTAACAGGATTCCTCCGGCAATGCCAAAACCACCCGCTAAAATCTTTCCTTCAGGATCATTAAAGTTGATGGGGTTATTGAGGACGTACGTATAAAAATTAACCCCAGCCTCAAACCCCAGCGGATCTTCACCCAAAAACCTCCCGATCTTAGGATCATAATACCGTGCCCGGTAATAATACATCCCGGTTTCAGGATCAAGTTCCCTTCCGGTGTAGCCCAGATCGTTCGAACCGGTGCCGGCGGTGTTGATTATCTCTCCGAACGGTGCGTACATAACGGTTTCGATTTCATCCCCGTTGTGCCCGGTAAGCCCCGTAACCGACTGGAGATGGTCATGATGGAAGGTGAAATTTGTTTTATCCCCCTGGGCATCATAGTCGTAGCCGTTGACGATCTCGTCCACCACCACGCCGCGCAGGTAGCTGGACTTGGGGTTAAACTGAGTGGACTGGCCGTTGGTGTATACCATTTCAATGCTTTCGCCCTCAAGATAATAGCGGCGGGGATCTCCGTCGGCAAGGTCTTTGGCGGTGCGGTAGCCGTCTGCATTGTAATAAGACGATGACAGCGGCTCGGCATTTTCCCCGTACTGAACCGCTGTCATGCGGTTTCTTTGGTCGTAATCAAAGGACATCTGAAGCCGGCCGCTGCCGTCGCGTTTTTCAATACAATTTCCGTTGTCGTCATAGACAAAGCTGTAAACAAGGGGGCCTGTTTCACTGTCTTGGCGCACCTCGTCCAGCCGGTTGCCGGCGTTGTTGTAAAGATAGTACAGGGTGCCTTCAGCCGTTGTCAGGGTCAACCGGTTGCCCACGCCGTCGTAGGTGTAGGTTCTGTCATCGGCCGTGCCGGGATAGTCGGCCCCGGTCAGGCGGTAAAGGGCGTCGTAAGTATAGGTGATGGTCCCTGACGCATCGGTGGCCGTCAGGATGTTGCCGATGTTGTCATGGGTGTAAGTGACGGTATGGCTGTACTTGTCCCCGGCGCTGGTATTTTTCAGTTGGGTGAGGCGGTTGTCGTCATCATATTTATAAGAAGTTTTGGCCTGGTTGGACAGGATGCGGTCCAGCAGGCGTCCGGCCGGGTCATAGTGGTAGGAGGCCTGGAGGTAGTTTTGATTGCGCATGGCCACCAGGCGGTTGGCAGAATCGTACTGGTATTCGGTGATGTCACCTTCATAGCCGGTTTTGGTCCGGATGTTGCCCACGGCATCATAATCCCAAGACATGTTTTTTGCCCCCACCCCGAACCGGAAATCATTTCTGGCTGTCGGCCGGTGGAGATCGTCAAAGGAGCGCATGAGAATATCATACTGGTTTGTATGGACAAAATTGTCGACCGAAGAAAAGCTCGGATCACCGTAGGAATTATAATCATACCGGATGGTAATGTCGTCATCGGTCAGATCAACAGTCTTGATCCGGTTCAATTCATCATAGGTATATTCGGTCACCCGGCCGGTGCGGTCGGTTTGGGAGAGCCTGTTGCCGGCCTCGTCATAGGTAAAGCTGGTGGTCTTGTCTTCCGGGGTTTCATGAATGGGGTCAATCACCTGCCGCAACCGTCCCAGACCATCATAGACAAAGGTGGTGGTGCGGCCTTCGGCATCGGTGACGCCGGTCATGTTACCCAGAAGATCGTAGGTATAACGGGTTTCACCGTCGCGGGCATCCACGGTCTTTTCCAGCCGGTTGAATTCGTCATATTCGTTATATATTGTGGCGTTGTAGCTGTTTTTGGGCTGAAGCCCTGCCAGGGCATTGGCATCGGTCAGGTGGGTGAGGTTGCCGTTGTTGTCGTATTCATAATGGGTTTCAAATCCCAGTGGTGTGATGTCTTTGGTTTTGCGTCCCAATGCATCATATTCAAAGGCGGTTATGTTCCCGTTGGCATTAATGGATTGTACCACCCGGCCCGCCAGGTCATAGACCGTTTCGGTCCGGTTACCGTTGGCGTCGATGATTGCGGTCTGCCGGTTCATGGCATCGTATTCGTACCGGGTGGTATGGCCGTTGGCGTCGGTGACTTCAATGAGGTTGCCGGATTTATCATATTCGTAATGGGTCTCTTTGCCGTCCAGGTCGGTTGTCTTGATCAGGCGGTCTGCCGCATCATAGGTGTTGGTGACATAAGTCCGGGTGTCATACTCCGTTTCATTGAGCTTGTAATGGACTGTTTCCTGGTACACCTTGCCGTTGGCATCATAGACGGTTTCCCGGATATTGCCCAGAGAGTCTGTTGTTTCGGTGACCCGGCCCAGGCTGTCATAATCGTAGGTTGTGGAAAGGTCTATCAGGGTTGGGTCCGTTGGTGATGTCTTGCGGGCAAGGGTTTCGGTTCTTTTGCGGCCCAGATCGTCCCAGGTGTAGGAGACTGTGTAGGATTCCCCTTCAGGCCATCCCGTAACGGTCATGCTTTGGAGATTCAGCCCGTTGTCCTGGTATATGTAATCCGTGACCCGGTTTTTATCCGGATCATTTTGATCGATGTATTCGGTTTTTTGTTTGAGATTGCCGTCTGCGTAATAGGTGCGGCTCTCCAAGGTGACGGTCCGGCCGTCGATTATTGCTTCGGCTTTTTCAAGTTTGCCTTTGACAGCGCCTGTCCCGGTATTTGTTGTGCTGTAATAGGTATAGATTCTCTCATTGCCTTTTTTATCCTTGACCCGGGTGAGCTGGTCGTACAGGTTATAATCATATTCATATTCCGTGTTGTTGCCTGCGGCATCACGCTCCAGGGTGACATTGCCCCAGGTGTTGCTGGCGGGCCCTGAAAGATCCGGTTCATTGGTGAGGGGATCAGCAACATAGGAATAGGCCGTTTCATAGCCAAGGCCGTCGATTTTTTTGTAACGCAGACCGTTTTCATTGTTTTTAAATCTTAAAATGGCACCGTCAGGCTCTTTAAGTTTGAGAAGGGCACCGTTCTCAGTATCATAGTGGTGCATCCGCACAAAACCCCGGGGGTCAGTTACCCGGGTACGCTGGCTGTATAGGTCATAGTCCAAAAATTCGGTTTCACCCAGGATATTGGTATAATTAAATGTTTTGTTATTCTGATAATAGGAAAAAGCCACGGTTGCTTTTTCACCATTGCGGTCCTCAGGAAGGATAATTTCATTTAAAAGATGGCTGTCCGGATGGTATGTATAGGTGATGGCGCTTTCCGGATTGGTAACCTGGGTAAGGTTTTCGTCGGTGTAGCTGTAGACCCAGGTTCGGCCTGTCCAGTCCGTAACGGTCTCTACGCAATTATCAGCATTATAAGTCAGAGTAATGCCGGTCCGGGTGGCAAGTCCCAGGTTGTCTTTAATCGAAGTGAGGTTATCGTTGGTGTAGATAAACGACAGCTCGTTGCCGTAGGGATCAATGATTTTATGAAGCCTGGCTGTACCGCCTGGTATAGTCTCTAGATCATTCGGGCCGATGAATATATACTTAACCCCGTTTCTGAATTTTAATGTGTACTGGCCATCAGACGGAGTGTCTAACTGCAACGCATCAAATTCACCAGGGGGATTGGTAATGCTGAAATCAGCTTCGTCTACCAGGTATGTATGCTCACCGCCGCGCTCATCTGTGTAGGTAATGGATGATGTAATGCCGTTATCGTTTTCCGGGCTCTGGGAGCTGTCGCAACTGGGGCAATCTCCGTAGTCGTTGGATGTCAAGGTCATGCCGTAGGAGTGTGCCCATCCGTATCCGAAAGCCCCTTTTTTATCGGAGCGTGCCGGGCTGGAATTATAGCTCCTGGTCAAGACATAATCGAGGCCCCGTCCTTTAATGGTGAAGTCGGTTTCGTCATGGTACATGTTCCCGGTGACGGTTGAGACTGGGTCGCTGGTTGATGGAGTCTTAACAAGATCGTTATTGGTCTGGCTCACCAGGTTTTCGCTGTTAAAGACCTCGTTGTTAAAGGAAGGCAAAACACTATCTGCCGATATTACCCTTGATGGATTCAACACTAATGATCCGTCAACATATCCACCTCCGGCCGGAAGGGCTAAACTCTCATTGGCAATGGACATGCTCATTGCGCCCAGGGCGTTTGTCTGTGTGTCATACAAACGGCTTATGTGAACGTAAAAACGAAAAGTATCGCCCGTTACAAGCCGATCCGGTAGAACATATTCCATCCAGCTTTGATTGAGATCCCGCAAAGCAATATTGTTTCTGATACTCATAATGCGCCATAGCGACACTGCACCCAAGTCGATCGGGGGTATTCGATACAGATTCTCAGACTCGACAAATCCTTGGGCGCGATCAAAAAAATCAAACAGACTTTTTCCAATTTTTGAATCAATTATATTCGGGTCCATATACCACTCTCGCCCGTGCCACTTTTCTTCAATTTCCATTAAAACAAGGGTTGCAACGATACTTGTACCTAAATTTGAACCGTCACAGAAGGTAAGCCCTGGAGATGGCCAAGAGGTTAAGTGGTTTGCTGAGTCAAGAAAAAAATCTTCATAACTATTTACGCAAGATGTCCACCCGTATAACCCACCATTTGAACGATAAGTGTAAGTTCCATAATTCAACTGATGAGATGGGGTTGAGATTGAAATATCAGGCCGAAAATATTCGAACTGGGCGTATTCATTCTCATGTGTCCAGGTTGATGGCAAGTCTCCGAATAATTCAAAATTTACAGGCGTAAATTCGCTTGGGACATGGTTTGCAAATCCGAAATGCTGATAAAAGTCAGCCAGA
This sequence comes from uncultured Desulfobacter sp., assembly GCF_963666675.1. Classification (NCBI taxonomy): domain Bacteria; kingdom Pseudomonadati; phylum Thermodesulfobacteriota; class Desulfobacteria; order Desulfobacterales; family Desulfobacteraceae; genus Desulfobacter; species uncultured Desulfobacter sp. The sequence goes on from NZ_OY762929.1 coordinate 2,670,743, forward strand.
TTATCCTCGGTTAAATTTTTCTTCGGGTTTAATAAAGCCGCCCCCTTTTTTGCGGCAATCTGAAGACCGCGGACCGTTGATACGGCATCGTATCCGGTTAACTGCTGCCAGGTCTCATGCTCTAATGACGAACCTATATGAGTGTTGAGCTCAAACATTTTATTTGAAAATGCCTCGGGTTGATCATATCGCCATTCTCCAAGATCGATGCCGGCAGCATCGATCAAAAGTCCTCCCGGCAATACGGAAAAAGCTGTTCCATCAATATACTCTACTTCGTCAACAGCACTTATGAATCCCAGGTAACTGTCGATAAAATGCCGGGTTTTATTAAGCGCATTCATCCGTTGGGTTTTTTCCCGCATCTGAACAAAATATTGCTGTGCAGCAACATCAAGGAGACCACCTGTCAAATCATCCTGAGCAACCTTATTATCAATGAGACGCGTATCGGTAGCATCATATCCGTTCCCGTTCTCATCTATATAAGGGGTGCAATTCATCCCTGTTTTCATATCACAGCCGGTTTCTCCTGAGTTGAAAACAATCGGATATTGATCATTTGCATCCAACAACTTTGAAGCTGCACGGTGCACTTGGCTCCAGTTTGAAGTTTCTCCGCCCGTTGCCAACAAATAATACCCACCCGCAATGCCATAAGTGGTTTTTGTATTGACTCTATCATTATCAGCGCCGTCAGGGTCCGGAGCACCGTCGAGTGTCAGAGATATTTTTATAGGCGTCTGGGCTGTAAAAATATCTGAAGCCCTAAGTTCACCAACCGTGACCCCGTCTTTAACGCATGACCGAACAAAAGTGGTATCCACACCGAGGTCTAACAAATTTCCAAAAATATCATTAAAGCGAAATGTCATGCCGGGGATGGGTTCGTTGTCCAGTCGCCATATCTGTTGAATTGAATTGTCTTCAGCATTGATAGCAGTGCTGGATGTAAGGCGTTTTGTAGCGAGTTCGACAATATTGACTTCAAATGAACCGAGTGATTCTGTACACGGTGGAATCGAATAAAACATATCATATGGCAAGCCCACATCAACCGTTAGTTTCTTGGCCCAAACCTTTGATTCAACATCAGGTACCGCAGCATCGTGTTCAGCCATGGAGTCATAACGTCTCACGTCGCCGATAATTTGAAACGGTAGAGAAGCGGGAATTATGCCAAGTTCTACGGGAATGATACCTTTTCGTTCAATAACATCTTCAAGAGATGTGCCCGGATGATTTTCTTTAAGGTAATCCAAAGCCAGTTCGTCAAAAATATCAGCAGGGTTCTTGTTTATATATTTTGAGTCATCGTTCTTAATCGCATGGTAATAGGCATCAAAATCGAAAGGCACATTGTCATGCAGATTAATGTTATTACTTATCCATTCATACTGCTTAAATGACGGAGAAACAGAAACCCAGGCACAATTGTTGGGATCAGCATCAGCGGCATCTGCTATAGATCCGGCCCCTCGATAATTTCCATACGGCAGCAATACCTCCACCCATACATGTTCAAGTGATATGGTCGACTCATCTTCTGCAATGACTACATGTTGAATACCGGCATTACGCAAAACGGATTTTGCAAGCTGGACGTTTGCCACGCCCATCAAGTTTGCCACATCCTCAGCATCTGCCTGAATTGTGCCGACAACATAACGGGAGGGGATACCAAGAGAACGGTACATGGCAATCAATACCGCTGCCGTATCCACATCATTACCCCTTTTCCCAAGAAATGCATTGATAGAACCGGAGCGAGTCCCCTGATATAGTGCAAAATCAATATTTGACGTTACGTATTCAAAGACTTCTACAGGGGTTGAAAAACTTTGAGCCGTTTTTACCAATTCACTGTCTGCGGGGAATTGGATCTCAAGTGATTCAGTCAGGTTGTCTGCATAAACCTGCGTGCTTGCAATCACAAGCACAATAGATAAAACTTTTATGAAAATACGTGTAATGTTCATAGTAAGCCTATATAAGTTCAGTCTCTTAGCGGTGTCGAGTGATTGTCTGGAAATCGGGTGGTTGTTTAGCAGTATGGATATTAAAATAATAAGGCGTTAATTTTTCTCTCAACGCCTTGATTTTCTCATGGGTGGCCCCTTCGGTTTTCATTTTTTCCAACTCATTTTCGATTTTGCTTAAAACCCCATACAAGGATTTGCTGTGAAGCTTAAGTGGTCTGTCTTTATCCTTGCCCTTGACACTTAATGCTTTCAGTTCCCCGGTAATACCAATTTGCTGCTCCAGTTCAGCCAGGTGGTCGGACATATCCTGCTGACATGCACAGATGGCATTCAAAGATTCTTTTGTCATGCTTTCTTCAGAATCTGAAGAAAGATCCGGAGATGCTTTATGGGTTGTTTTACCGGCATTTTCCTTGGGTGGGGGGATTGCCGTCCTTTGCAATGTGGAAACGGAGAGGTTCTTCTCCAGGAGAAGAAGAGATCCATCAAGCTTTGAGATGATCTCCTTGGGAGTATCGAGTTCTTGTTCGCGCAATTTATGTTCTTTTAACCTGGAGGTTAAAATACCTTTTGAGATAAACTGCACTTGTTGTGTTATTCCGGGAGTCAATCCTTGCTTCTGTGATTGTATTGCGCTTTCCGGGTTTGCACTGGCGGCATTCACCATAAATAACGGAATAAAAATCAATAACAGTACGTTGCAGACGATTTGAGTAAGATTCTTCACGTTTCTCATCTCCTTGTTCATTCCCAGGTTTTTGCGGTGGGTTAATAGTGCCAAGCAGATAAGTAACAGGGCAGTTATCATAAGGGTAACATGTGAAGCTGCAGGCACAGGGTTGGATGCGACATAGATCGGATTGTCGTCCAGTTGCAGGTCAGTGAGTTGAGCCAGCCCATCCAGGGGGCTGATGGAAGTAATATCGTTATTACGTAAGTCCGCACTTATAAGATTTACCGCCCATTCCAGTCCTGTTAAATCACTGATGCCCATACCGGCGGCGTCTAAATTTGTCAGTCTGGATAGCTCGGCACGATCAATCCCGTCTATGGCATTCCGGTTTAGGGAAGCATTTATTGCAGTTCTCAAAGCTTGGTCCGGTATCACCACGGTTGTCTGCCGTTCCTGGCTGTCAATGCCGTCTGCTGCGGCCAATGCCCTCAAAGCAAGCGCGGTTTCATACTCCCCGGCAGACCAGCTGCCATCAGCATCCTGGGTAGCTTCCAGACTGTCAATCCATGATTGGGCCGTGGTATAATCACCGCATGATAAGGCTGCATGGGCTGCAAGCGCCTGCAGATAAACGGGAGATTCGGTGTTAACCTTACTGCTGAGTGTTGTAAGACCGTTGGTAATATAGGTCTCCAGGCTTGGGTCCTGGTCCTGAAAGGATGCAAGGGTCTTGATAACCATGGCAGTGCTGAACGGATCACTTGTTGTTTCTAACCCAACAGGCCATCCCGGTTCGGTACCGGTCAGTTGACTATCTTTCAGATAGCTGACTGCAGCACTGATATCTGCACCGCTTCCAAGGGCATTTACGGTATTCAATACCAGGGCTGTATCCAACGCAGAACTGATGTAGGCTGGCCCTGCCCCCCACGCGTCCCTTCCCGGAATATCCGTATCCTGAAAATTTTCCAGTTGTAAAATCTCAACGCTTATATCATCCCCGTGAGATCCTAGTGCCAAGGCCTTACGCGAAAGGAAATCATTGTTATCGGCTGAATGATTTTCCAACCATGTAATACCACTAAAATAAGCATCGTTGCGATAACCGGCAGCACGCAATGCTTGTACTGCCTCCACTGTGTGAATGAATTTAACCGTTTGGACAGTACCCCAACTGCCGTCTGCATTTTGCCGGTCTGAAAGCCATTGAACTGCATTGTTGATATTGTTGCCATAGGCCCCGAAAGCAACCACACCGGATGACAGTAGGGCAAAGACTATAACCATAAAATACATTACAGAGCGCATGAGATATCCTCCTGGAATTCCCTAATGCTTTTAAAAATTGAAAAGTAAACGTACACCTAATTTATTTTTGTTAAGGGAGAATAATCGTATTTATAATTTTATGTTTGGATTTGATGAGAGTTGATTTTTGTAAAAATCAGCGGGAGCATTTGAAAAGCGACACTATACTCGTAGGAACATCCGTGGAGAATTTGCTCTAAATGTTTAATGGAACTCGGTTGAATAAATTTGGAGATATAAGAAAAAATAACAAGAGAGAGGATTTAAAAACGAAAATTTTTATGTAGAGCTATCCGTGACGGATTTACCCTAAATGTTTAATGGAACCCAAAGGTGAGCAGATCCACTCTCTGGCACGGGATCTTAAATATGGAAAACGTGGCCGAATAAGCACCGCCGACTTAAGGGAACAAAAAAATTCATGCAGTTGCATGACCCTCATTCTTGCTTGCATTATTTACTGGCAAGCCAAAGAAATAAATCGTGTGGTGATGGAATGTGATCCGGAAGGGGCCGGTATAGACATTTCTCTGATTCAGCACATCAGCCCAATTACCTGGGATAATGTCATTCTCTACGGGGAATATTTACTTGATCGAAATTTGATTAAAATTTAGCGAGAAATCCTTAGCGTATATTTACGCGCGAATATGGGTGGTACCCTTTATACGGAGAAACTTATGACTGCCACAAAATCAGAATACTTTCAGAATTTAAGACAAGAACACGTAGCCCAGGGCCCGAGCAATATCACCCCGGCCATTATTCAAAGCGCTTCAGGTGCTGTCATGGTTGATGTGGACGGCAGAGAATTTATTGATTTTGCCGGCGGTATTGGGGTCAATAATGTGGGACATGCCCATCCCAAGGTGGTTAGGGCCGTTAAAGACCAGGCCGACCGGTTTTTGCATACCTGTTTTCATGTGGGAATGTATGATTCTTATATCGAACTTGCGGCCAGGCTCAATGCGCTTGTTCCGGGTGGTTTTGCCAAGAAAACCATGTTTGCCAACAGTGGGGCTGAAGCGGTTGAAAATGCGGTCAAAGTGGCTAGATATGCGACCAAAAGACCTGCCGTGATCGCCTTTGACAACGCATTCCACGGCCGGACCCTGATGACCATGTCATTGACCAGCAAGGCCAACCCCTACAAAAAAGGCTTTGGGCCCTTTGCCCCGGAAGTGTACCGGATTCCCTATGCCTATTGCTACCGGTGTCCTTGCGGTCTGTCATATCCGGATTGCGGTATTGCCTGTGCCGATTGTCTTGAACAGGCATTTGTAACCCTTGTGGACCCCGAATCCGTGGCCGCCGTTATTGCCGAGCCCATCCAGGGTGAAGGTGGATTTGTTACCCCGCCTCCGGAATATTTCCCTAAATTATCCGATATTTGTAAAAAATACGGCATTGCGCTTATTATTGATGAGGTTCAGACCGGGGCTGGCCGGACCGGTAAATTCCTGGCCATTGAGCATTGGGGAATCGAACCGGACATCGTAACCCAGGCCAAGAGTTTGGCGGGCGGGATGCCCCTATCTGCCGTAACCGGGCGGCAGGAATTGATGGATGCCCCCCATCCGGGTGGCCTTGGCGGCACTTACAGCGGCAATCCGTTGTCCTGCCAGGCAGCCCTGGCCGTCCTGGAAATTCTTTTTGAGGACAATCTTCTCCAGCGTTCAAGGGAGTTGGGCGATATCTTGATGAACCGGTTCAAAACCCTGCAGGAGACCCACGAGATCATCGGAGATGTCCGGGGCAAGGGGGCCATGCTGGCACTGGAACTGGTAAAGGACCGCCAAACAAAAGAACCTGCTACCCAGGCGGCCAAGGATCTGGTAAAAGCCTGTTACGATAAAGGGTTGGTTCTGCTCTCCTGCGGAAATGCCGGCAATGTTATCCGGACCCTGATGCCCTTTGTGATCACAGATGAACAGCTTGACAAGGGTTTTGCCATACTCGAAGAGAGCTTGTCCGAAATAGAGAGCTAATTCAACCATCGGATTTTTGACTGACCACGAAGTTCGTGAAGAACACGAAGCTAAAAACGATTAAGTCTTCGTGAACTTCGCGTTCTTCGTGGTGACAAATACGCTGGTTCAAACGAGAGCGGAAACACCCTAAAGCCGGATGCCGTATTTTTGCATCTTCCGGGCGATGGTGGATTGGTTAAGTTTCAGTTTTTCAGCCGCTTCGGACTGGGTCCGGGTTGTATGCAACACCTGGGTCGGTGTTTGTCAAGAAAGTTGTCGCCTCAAGCGCATTTTTTGTGAAATTTTTAGGTATAAATTTTCACTGTTGTTTTTACCCTTACCCCAAAAAATTTGTAGCTCCATTCCAGGATAAGTCAAGAAAAAAATCGGTTCCTCCCAGAGGGTCCCTCCCATTTTTTTCTTGACTTATCCTTCCATTCCCGCAGGATTTTTTTTGGGGATAAGGGAAAAACATAATTATGTCTGGGGGTAACCTTTATATTAAGCTGCTGGACGGTTATCGTTTTTTTCAGGATTAAGAGAGACTTCTGTTACCACAGTCCAATCTCTGATTCCACGGCTCCAACGTTCTGGTTTTTTTGCCTTTGCTTCCAGATATACCTTTTGACGGGCCTCTAAAATCGTCCTATCTGCCCCTGTATGCCTTTCATTTGGGGTAACAAATTTTATACCACTGTGACGGTGGACATTATTGTACCAGCGAACAAAATTCAGTACCCATTCTCTACAGGCCTCCAAGCTCTCAAAAGGGCCGGAAGGGTATGAAGGGGCATATTTCAGGGTTTTGAACAATGCTTCTGAATAAGGATTATCGTTACTTACCGACGGCCGACTGAATGAGGGGACAACTCCAAGTTGCTGAAGAGTGCACAGCATGGTCGCACCTTTCATCGGGGAGCCATTATCTGAATGAAGCACTATTTCATTGCCATTTACACCCTCTGACAGATACCCCCTTTTTACAAGCTCGGAGGCCAGCTCATCACTTTGCCTGTCATGGACTTCCCAAGCTACTATCTTACGACTGTAAATATCCGTTATCATATAAAGGTAATAAAACGAACCCTTTAGCGCCGCTGGAAGGTAGGTTATATCCCATGTCCAGACCTGATTAGGCCCTGTTGCTGTAAAACCCGTCGGTTTTTTATTTGTTTTATACCGGGTTTTACCTCTATGGTTCTGAAGACCGTTCTCTCTCAGTGTCCTATAGAAGCTTGCTTCGGATGCGACATAGATCCCCTGATCACAAAGCATGGGAACAATCTGGCTTGGCGGTAAGCTTCCATACTCCTGACTATTACAAATATCTATAATCATATGTTTTTCTTCTTCAGACAATTTGTTTGCAGGATTTCTTTCTGCATGGGGGCGCTTATCTTCTATTTCAGCAGTCGTTTTTTTCTGCCACCGCTGTAAGGTCCTTTCTGAAATTCCTATTATTTCACAAGCCTTACATTGGCGAGCACCGGATTTACAAGCTTCTTCCACCAAAGACAATATCTGCATTTTGTCTTCAGTAGGAATCATTCTTCCCCTTTGTCCCCCCAGATGTCCTGGACTTTTTTTTTTAACACAAGCAGGGCGGCAGCTTCTGCTAACGCTTTCTCCTTACGGGTTAATTCTTTTTCAAGGGCTTTAGTCTTGCGTTGCAATTCTTGCTCTTTTTGCTTGGTTTTCTTGACAAAATTTTGATCGGGGCTCTTTCTACATCCGGATATACAGTCTTTCTTCCACTCTTCTAACTGTTCCGGGTATATTCCATGTTTCCGGCAATATTCATTTTTTTCTGCTTCACTTAACGACGCAGTTTCCAATACTGCCTGAAATTTCCTCTCGGCTGACCAGGTTTTCTTCTTCGAGCCCACTGTACTCCCATTCCTTTTTTTGTAATTTCTTAGCCAGGTTGCTACCGTTGAATTTGGAACGTTAGCCTCTTTTGAAAAGTTTACCATCGGCGTGCCTGGGTTTAAAAGAATTTTCTGAATCATTGCCGTTTTGAATTCTTGTGTATACTCCACGTTTTCATATCCATTCCACGCCCTGTTCAAATTGTCTTATTGGCTTTTCGTTCGACACGACAACTATCCTGACACATCGGGCTTGTAGATCACTCAAAATATACTCATCGAAGGTTTTAGCGTAACCTCCATCAATGAGCACATTTGTCCCATTTGAACTCAGCAAGAAAGCATCCCCATTTTGTGCGGGGTACATCCTAATTCTCAACATAGCTATCTCAAGATACGAACTTTCTGATTGTTTTTTAACAAGGAACCCCGCTAACAATATGATGTGTGGTTCTGTATATCCTGTTATTATCCAGTTTTTAACTGGATATCCTGAAAATTTGAATGTTATCCAACCAATTCGGACAGGTTGGTCAAAAACAATAATCAAGGTTATTGGAGATTAAACATCCCTAGTTCAAAATTGCAACAATCAATTGAATGCTTTGTTAAATTTCTTTTTCAGAAAGTTGAAAATGAGAACTGCCAAGGCCAACAATCATGGTATGAGGGCTTAGGTTTTTTAATTCCAGCCTAATTACAATATCTTGTGGTCTCTATGAAAAATAAAAATTCATCCGGCTTTTTCTCTTGTAATTTAGGCAACGATAAGGATAATCTCCAATTAAATTAACCTCTCATTTTTTGCCCTGATAAATATCAAAATTGTATATTATCAAGGCAAAGTTATCTGATACTAATCGGTTTTCGTGATGCGCTGCCCGCCGTGTGAAGCGGAGCGTTATACACTTGTCGGAAATATTGAGATGAATTGGACAATAATAAAAAATTGTTGCGTGGTTTTTAGTTCAATATACGGCTTTGTATCATGTTTCAATGCTACCCATGCAACTCCACCAATGACCTATAAAGCTTTATTAATAATACTATTACTCGATGTTCGAGTTTTTTAAATTTGACTGCCAAACAATCCTTGATTAGAATCAGGCTACTTTTTTTTGGAAGCGCACCAAAGATGGAGATGGCTTCATTTGAGGAAAAGTACGGCTGCTCATATGTTTTGTAGAAGGATTGAAAGGAATAATATTATCAATGCGTTCTTTTAACTTATCAAGCTTCTGTTCATTGATTTCGTTTCCACAGAAATCCTGGACAAATTGAACTAAGGCTTCTGTATGAATCCGCTGGGATAGGCTTCCCACACTCCATGCAGGAAGTTTGTTTTCCAGGCGGGCTTTCTGGTGATGATGGAAGAACAATGCATGATCTAACAGCAGGCTCAGGATCAAGGAACTCCGAGATCCATCTTCGCCTGTATGCTTGGTCAGCTTGCCCCATCCTTCATGACCTTTCCAGTCCTCAAAGAAAACCTCTATCAACCAGCGGAAGAAGTATGCTTGAACAATATCCAATGTTCTCCAACTCAAGTCAGAGGCTAACAAATAACGTGGTTTTTTCTCATCAGGATACTGCATGGCGATCACAAAACGCTTGGCATTGTGAGACGGCACATACAGGCGAGCCGATGAGATAAAAATTTCAATATCTTCTTTACCTCGAACCGATACCTTTTGAGATATCAGAGGATAAGATTCAAAAAACTTTTGTACTGAAATTATGCGGTTTTTAAACCGTACATTTTGATTATACTTCATTTTGGTGATGGTTTGAGTATTACCAAAGATGAGGGAACTACCATCAACAAATTCAGCGTGTCCATAAAGACCATCTGCCAAAATTGCTTTGATTTTAATGTCCGGATGTTTTTTATGAAATATGTTCAAAAGCTCAAGAGCCAATTGAACCTTCGTTGGGTATTCAGGGTTCCTCTGTGGCTCCTTGGGTCGCTTTTTCTTAGGTATCTTCTTTTTTTTAAGACGGTCATCTTTCTTTTTCCAAGCTTTCCACAATGGGTCCGGGTGATAAAATTCAAAACCCACGGGAAAAGAGGCCACTGGTGTTACCAAAAATAAAAATACAATGCATTGTCCGTCTAAAAAACCACCGGTGAGTTTATCTTTAAGCTTGTGAACTTTATATATTTTTTTTGTGGACTTTGATCGGGCACGGTCTACATCATCTAAGCAAAGAGCCCCGTCCTTGATGCCATAATGCTTCAAAATATTACACGTACTCTGCTGCAGTAAGTGATCGAAGCTGATTTTTGAATTTCGGAACATCCAGGAAAGAGCTGAAAAACGGAATTTCCCCAAACTGATTCGTTCAAATCGCTTCCAGCAAATACTGTTGGTTAACAAAACACCACTTAAACAAAAACTTAGCCACAGTTTTTGCTTTTTGGATAGCACATAATTGGGGTTCTTTTTCATCAATTCTTGATTTATGCATTCAAGATAGTTTTCAATAAAGGGCAGCGGGCGTTCGAGGAGCATCTCTATCATGAATTTTTTTAAAAGTTCATACCAAAAAATTAACTTCTTTAGCACATTTTTATGTCAACCTCAAAAAACTCGAACACCGAGTATTAGCTCTTCCATTCATGTTGTTGTTTATAATTTCAATACAAGTTAAGAACCCTCGATCCAATAAGGTTTGGAAAATTCCTAAATGGAGCATGAATCCCTTAAATTTGAGGCAGCCATTGGTTCTATTTCACTTTGCAGCCTTTTTCTTCATGTGTCATGGATTTGGGACGATATGTGCTCTGCCCTTTGTAAAAAGGCCTATAATTCCGGAAATCTTTATATCTCTTGTAATGGGATTGGGAGCTTTAATTGGTGTATGGTTTTGCACAATCATATTTAGAGGTAAATTTAAAAACCGTGTATAATCCATCACTGGACGGGACCGCGATCAGCTCAGCCGCCTTTTTCAAGCGATGTGGCGCGGCGCGTCAGTTCAACCGTTACATTTTATACATTAATAAATAGCATCTGCCAAACATCTCTTATGGGCCGGAAATATAGAAAACTTGAAGCGAGCTTTAATGGTATTGAACCGGACTATTTGAGATTCAGAGCCCCTCACCAATAACAGATCAAGTACACATGCCCACGGCGCAGGCATTTTTCGAGCATTTCTGAAAAAAATTCATCCATTTGTCGAATCCATGGGGTATATCGAAAAATTACCCGATGATGAGGCAACGGGTGGGGGATTTTGAAGTGGCCATCCGGGACCGATAAAAATTCAAAGGTGATTGGAGTGGACCCAATCCCCAACAATAGAAACGCCAGTGCTCATGGGGTTTTCAGAAACAATACCGTTTTTTCATAGACATAGGGCTCGCTGAAGACCAAACTCAAAATCTAAAAAAATAAGAAATTTAGGACTGTTGATTTTTAATTAAAGTCGGGGCCTTGAATTTTACCTTTTTGCTCCTTCTTACGACCAATGACAAAAGGCCAAATGGCATTTTTAACCAAATTGTTATCCGGTCGAATGATGCCTTTAGTTTAAATCTAATAAATATTTTCGATTACCAATCTAATGATGATCCTGACAACTCAACGTAATCATTGATCCGCGCAGGAAACTTTTCGGTACTAAATAAGACAAGCCGTTGTCCAGCACGAGTCATAGCTACATATAGTTTTCTATAAGATTCCTCATAGGCCAATTTTCTCTCGCTTTCATCAAAATCAATATTCTTTGTGTGGCTTATTAGCTCCCCCGCCCCTAAAACGAATACCAGTCCTGACTCCATTCCAGTACAGCTATTTATATTCATCAAACGAATTTTGCCACCGATATTGATATCTTTCCAGTCATTACAGTTAAGGACGGTTCCGTTACCTAACTCATTTTCTATTTCGGACTTAAGACTCCAAGGATTATAACAGCTACTACACAATACCATAATCTGATGCAATGGAATATCATCAGATTTACAGCATTCTCTTAATTCATTTAAAAAACGCGTCTTTTCATCCTGAAGAGAATGACTACAGATGAGCTGAGGTTTTACACCTCTTTCCATACGCTTTAGGTCGGGTTTTACGAAGTCCTCTATATTGTCTTCAATTCCTTCAATCAAAGTATTTGCTGCTACCATAATTTCGTAAGTGGTCCGATAGGAATAGTTTAATTTTTTTGTCCTTCCTCGCACTTTGAAACCAACACTTTTCCAACTCAAACGGCTTTTAAGGAACCCTTGATTAGGGTCAGCACAAAGAAATATGCCTCCATTCTTAATCAACGATTTTTTAACTAATTGTAACCATGAAGGAGCAAAAAACTGGGCTTCATCAACCAATATGTGATCAAATTTTTCTAATGCGTCCGAATCTTCAAGTAAAGCAAGCTCTCTTATATAAAGGCTTGGTAAATAGCCTTCGGTGCTCGACATTTTATCAACAACAATTTGATATAACTTCCAGATATGAACGCGCTGTGACTGTTGAAGAGCAAACCCTCTACCTTGACGATCAAATGCGAGGTAGTCATCTTCATCTTTTATCATATACTCGTTGATATATTCGATCTCAGACCAAATCTGCTTATCAGTTAATTTCAAGTTGCAGTAGCTGTCATTGCTTTTGCACAATATTTGAGACCTAAACTGGTCAATTTTCTTGTCGTTAAATAGAGGGTTAAGCTTTCTATTACAAGAAACTTGTTTTTGTTGGTTTAATGCAAATTGATGAAAAGTTTGGATTTTTAAGTTACCTGGGAGACCATCTAACCATGTTTCAAATCTATACTTAATATCAGAAGTCACAGGTTTGTTGTGAATCACCATCAGTACTTTTTTATCAGGATACTTTGTACAGAAAAGTATGGCTCGATTAATCAATATCAACGTTTTCCCACTACCCGCCACTCCGTTAATTAGACGCACAGAAACATCGTCTTGAAGTTCATCATTCGGATCGGCGGATTCAAGCATATCAAAACGTGTTGCTAACTCCTGATCATAATCTAAGAAGAACTGCTGTAGGATAGATGTATTATCTATTTTAGACATATTCCTTCTGGTCGTACACTGGGGGTGAATAGCCGATTCAGGGAAAAGCATTTTCTTTATCCAGTTATATTGCTCAACACCTGACTCCACCAAATGATCAACAATCAATTTTTCCCCATCAAGATAAAACTTTTTCTGTTCTATTACGAGTATCTCATTGCGTAATTCCCCATAATTCCCCCACAAAGATTCCTGCGTTTCAACCACGGCAAGATACTTAACTGGATGATACCCCATAGATGTTAATGCTTCGTTAAACTGTACCAATTTTTGAAATTCAACTTCACTTGGCTGACTTGTGTGCCATCCCATCGTCAACCAACTTTTATGGGGGCCTTCTAAGATGACTGGTGCCACTCGTGATTCATCTAATAATGGCTCACGAACAATGAAGTCATCAGATAATCTACTGAATACTTTTTTAAAATGTCGCCTAACTTTACGATCTAACCCAGATATTGATTCCATTTGCGCCATGATGTTTCCTAATTATATTGATATCCAGAATTTATTAGTGAGCGATAATCTTCTATCTTCTTAAGCAACGCCTTATCATCTAATTCTTGAAGAAATGATAGTGGTATTTTCGGACCGATCAATATCAACTTTGTCTGTGGGCGAGTGATTGCGACATTTAAACGCTCTGCTTGGAAAAAGAAATTTGCAATAGCACTGATATACTGTGGATCTGAAGAGCATAGAGAGATAATTATCATCTCCCTTTCCTGTCCCTGCATCCTTTCCACAGTATCTGTAACGATAGTTTTAGAAGAAAAGAGGCCTTTTCTATTAGCAAGTTCTGATTTCAAAGCTTTTGCATGACTTCTAAAAGGGGTCACAACACCAATGTTTTCTGCATCCAGACCCGCACTAATGGCAGTTCCAATAATATCAACAACAAGTTCTGCTTCAGGTTTATTGACATTCCTTGCATTAATCTGGGGTGATTTTATAAATACAAAAGGATGTTTATCCGATAGAATATCGCAATATTTTTCAGGCTTCATAGGTAATTTAAACATTCGCTTAGCATTTGGGCCTGCAGAGGATAGACGCCCTTCGTAATAGCATTGGCTAGGCCAATTCGATAATCCCTCACACATACGATAGGTTTGGCTAAGCATCACTGAAACATTTTCATTACCAGAAATCATTCGAGAAAATACTGAATAATCATCAAGAACTGACGGCGAAAGTATTACTGGTGGAAGTTGTTTATGGTCACCAACGAATACAAATCGCTTAGCTTTTCTCATCGCCATGATTGCAAGTGGGAGCGTAATTTGGCTTGCTTCATCAAAAATAACAGTATCAAACTCATATTGTTCTAATCGCGTACTGCATGTTGCAAAAGGCGTTGCACCAATGACATAACCAGAATCGGGACGTTCACCCCATTCATCAGCATATTTATAATGCTGAATTTTTTTATTCAAGCCTTTAGTGCATCCCTGAGCACCGACCTTTATAACAGGAACATTTTCATCGGCGATTTTATTCAACGCGTTATTAATTGCCATGTGAGTATGTGACGTCATAAAGACTTGCTGGCCTTGTTCAACTAATAACTTTGCTACTAAACTGATTACTTTTGTTTTTCCTGTGCCTGGAGGCCCTTGAACACATGCTATATATTTAGCAGCTACCGCTTTTCCGACCGCATCAGCTTGCTGCTCATTCAGTCCACATTCATCGGCAAAATCCGCAGCATCATCATACTCATCTTCAAAAATAAAACTTAAATCTAATTTATTGGCTAAAAGCGGCAGCAAGATCTCCCTACCACGTTTTGAATCGGCTATTTCGTCTATTGCCTTATCATAGAATGGTTTTAAATCCATCGTGTCCGGATCGGCATAGCAACCGGAAATAACTTCACTAAGAGCCTTATCGTCTATCTGATGAACTCGAACTAACCATTCATCTTCATTCTCTGCCTCGATGGTACCTTGCTGAATTTGTCTTTTTTGACTTGGTTCGCCTAAATGTAGGCATATCATGTCCCCTTCACGAAATCTTGATTCATTTTCACCTAAAACAACATGTAAATGATTTTTTCCTTCTTTTCGAACATGAAGAATTTGTTGAGATTCACCTTTTAATAACTTCTGCTTAATTGGTTTTTCCCAGATTTCATACAACTTTTCATAATTTGCATCATGCTCATCTTCAACAAATTTCCTCAAATCGTATAATACACTTCTTAATTCCATCTAAACCAGCCAATAATATAATTAAAGTAAGCCTTACTTAATATGCTCAACAACAATAAGTTGTCAATAATATTATTACAAATGTAAAAGCGGCATTTTTCCTTCGCAGCCGGAACAAAATACCTTTAAAATTTATTCAATATATGGCTTAAAAATTCAGAATCGCTAAGTGGTGAAGACTACGTCCAAGGCAGATTCTTTTGGGGTGGGTGATGCCTCTACAAACCTGTACCTCCATCAAGGGGTTTCCGAGTCCTACCAATCCAAATTTTTTAGTAGACCGCAATAATGGTATTCAGTGTCGCTACGCCAGTTTTTTAACCAGGCAGGAATAACAGAAGTAGCCAACGCCTACAATAACAAGCACCACAGCGTTCATGGATAGGCATATCGTAAGCGGTGTTTTAACCCCACTCAGCAAGGGACAGATTCAGAAATTTTTTCTTTTTCACATTGTAGGGGAGCAACGCCTGTGATGGGGGATATGGGGTCACATCTTGAATAGTGAATAAAGTCTTTATAACCTGTTTGAAATTCAGAATTATCTTTCAACATAGCCTTGGCACTTTTAATACAATGACTTACAGATGAATATGTAAGTCCCAGATATTGACCAATCTGTTTATTCGTAAATGCTCCGGTTTCCCATAATAGATAAACCAGCAAATCTCTGTAAATTTTATCTGCTCTACCTATTCTTGCAGCTTTTTAAAAGCTGCAAGATCGCACTCAAGGATTTTTGATGCTGTCTCAAGTAAAGCCGGTACATCATAATCATCTTTGGTCAGTTTTTGTTGCGGGATTTCACTATGGGGGGGGGGGTGAGCAGATATTTTCTTTTTACCTGTTTGGCAAATGCCATAGTCCCGACAGCAATTCCAAGGTGAATATCCCTAGCTAATTTTTCCTTTTGCCCCGAATAGGCCTGAACTTTATTACGGGAATCCACATGGGGATCATTTTGATTTATTTTGCTTAATATTAAACTTGTGGTCAGCCATGGCGGTAAAGGGTCGCCATATGCATATGCCCGATAACTGCTCCACTCATAGTCAGCAAGGCTGGAAACAATACCTGCCCGTAGCGGATTCCTGTGAATATAACAAGATAATCGGAATATATATGCATCATCCTGTACCAGTATACTTTTGAACCTACCCTGAAAAAGGTGTCCCCATCTTTTATGCAGAACATTATAACGCTTTCTAAATGTAACACCGAACCACTGCATGCTGTTGGACAAATTAGCTTCAGGGGTTTCAATCAAAAGGTGGTAGTGTATCCATTAAAACCCAGGCATGAATCTTTATGGTAAAACGATCTGACATCTCTTCAAGAACCGTGACAAATAGTTCTCTGTCCATATTATTGCCGCCAATGTCCCGGCCATCAATACCTCTGGACATCACATGGTAATACGCATCTTTGTATTCAATTCTCCATTGCCTTGCCATTTGTATGGGCTAAACATTTTTACGAAAAATGCCAATTCTTATTCACTATTCAAGATGTGAGCCTGCACACGAAAGTGTTGGCTCGGGTCAAATGGTTTACCGAAGAAAGGGTCCGTAAACATTTATGTGTACGGCATAAAGCTCGTACCCGGACAAATGGGTATAAACGGTTCTCTACAGATTTTCTTTACACCAAGTTGTATTTGTATAGAATTCCAACTTACGCAAAATGGAAAAGGGCGTAAGCCTTACAATGAAGAACATCGGAAAGCCGTGTACGGGAAAACCGTATGCACGGTTTGATGAGGAGAGCCTGGGCTACACGCCCTGGCTCCTACTCTACCCAGATTTAGGTCTCCTTTAAAAAGAGCTGGAACAAAAACGTCTTGTCTGTCTCGCCGTCAGGGGGATACAGATGCAGCCTCACTCATCATGATCCGGCATTCGGGAAAATGGTGCTCCCCTTATTAAATCACTTTATGAAAATATCTGGGGACGAGATGTCATGATAAAAAACAGGAGGTGTAACAATGAAAACCAATCAGATCATTCCTGATTTCGGATCCGTCAGCCTGAGGGAGGCAAAGCCGGTTCCCGCCATTCCTCCCGGTGGCATCGCCTATACCAACAACGGCGATTATGTGTGTATCTTTTTCGGTCCGACGCCTGCCTGGCCGGTTGAATATATCGGGCAGATCGATGGTGGCACCTGGAAAAACTGGTTGAAAATTCAGTTAATTCAGTTACTATATTAGACCGAAGTTGTAAACCGCATTACCTGTTAAGACGAACTCTTAAAACCGAAGAATTTCGTGGTGAGGATTTAAATTCATGCGAAAAATTGATTCCATTCTGATACTGGCGGCTGTTTTTTATCATCTGTTTACCATTCCGGCATGGGCTTCAAGCCGTGCCACCCTGGTTGATTTCGGCAGTACCCAGGCCGGGAACACTTTCGGCCTGCCCGGATGGGACAGCGTAATGATGGATGTCTATACGCAAAATATTGATATCGGTCCGGGCGGGACAACCACTGTGGTTGGGAACAACGGTGCTTACAACTACCAGGGAGTGGCCGGAACCGGAAGGCTTTTCAGTCCCGGGGATATCATCCGGGTCACCTGGTACAACCACTCGGATACACCTGTCTCCTTTACCCCGAAAATCAGCTTCAATGACCCGGACCGACCGGCCAGCGGTTCACCCGGTGACTGGCATGACATGGAGACGACATTGATCGGACCCGGTGAGACCGGAACATCCGAGTTCACTGTTGTTTCCGGTTCTGCCGGCATTCACGAGCTGGTCAATGTGAACGTAAACTACACAAACTATCAGGTTTTAATCTGTGATCAGATCGAACTTATCTCAGATTCGGAAAGGATCGGTGTAACCGTCCGGAAGGCCGGGACCGGAAGCGGTATGGTATCCAGTGAACCGGCAGGTCTGGATTGCGGTGTTGTTTGCACTGAAACGTTGTTCCCGGGCCAGGCGGTTGAACTGACAGCCACTGCTGATGAGGGCTCAAAGTTTTCCGGATGGAGCGGGGATTGCAGCGGCAGCGGGACATGCCGCATGATTCTGGACAGCCCCAAAACGGTAACCGCACAGTTTACCGGCGGGGTTCCCATCGCCGGGTTCCAGGTGGATACCGCCATTGGAATTGCCCCGTTTACGGCAACTTTCACCGACACCTCCGTCAACACTCCTGAAAGCTGGCAGTGGGATTTCAATAATGACGGCATTATTGATGCGACAGCACAGAACCCGTCTTTTGAATACACGGAACCGGGTATCTATACGGTTTCACTGACGGTGGGCAATGCCGTGGGAAGCGATACGAAAACCTGCCGGTATTTAATGACAGTAAGAAATCCTGCCGGCGGCAGCGTCTATGAAATCGGTCCCGGAAAGACATATGAGTCCACCCACGATGTGGCACTGCAATGGCTGACCGCCGGAGATGTGGTCCGGATATATGCCAAACCGGATCAGGCCCCTTACCGGGAAAAATTTATCGCTGCCGGCGTGGGAACAGCCTCCAACCCCATCCGTATTGTAGGGATTCCCGATGACCAGGGAAACAAACCGGTTTTTTACGGCTATAATGCCCTTGATAATCCAAACTACGGCAACTACTACTGGAACGAGAACCGCCAGGTCATACTGATCGGCCAGTACAGCTCGAAACCTGCCGAGCATCTGATCATTGAGGGGCTGGCGGTCCACGGTGCGGTTTACGGCGATCCCTATACCAATGACAGCGGCCAGGCCTCGACCTACGCCTCCAATGCCTGCGGCATCCGCGTATCCATGGGCACGGTAACTATTCGAAACTGCGATATACACGGCAATGAGAACGGCATTTTTTCCGCTAACACGGAAAATTTGGTGATAGAGAACTGCAGTATTCATGACAACGGTGTTCACACCTCCTCCACCCAGCAGCACAACCTGTACCTTGGGGGAGGGGCAGGAAGCCGGGTGACCGTCCAGTACTCCCATATCGGTGAGCTGCTCAACGACGGACAGCAGGCCAAGTTCCGGACGGAAACCCTGATTTTCCGGTACAACTGGGTGGAAGGCGGTAAAAACAGTGTACTTGATCTGGTGGAAGACGGGGACAACGGTGTGTCGGATGCCTATGTCTACGGCAACGTTCTGATCAAACCGGCCTATGCCAATAACGGGCGAATGATTCATTTTGGCGGAGACAACGCCGCTATTCACCGGACCGGGACTTTGTATTTTTTCAACAATACCTGCATTATTAAAACCGTCAACCGGCAGGTCGTTCTGTTTCAGATCACGGAAACCGGTGCTGATGTTATTGCGGACAACAACATTTTTTATAAACCGGCCGGCATCTCCCTCCCTCTATATTTGTGCGATCCATACCGGGAAGACAACCTCACCGGAGAAAACAACTGGCTGCGGGACAGCATCCTGGGCGCAGAACTGTTATCTTCCAGTCTTCTCGGTGAAACGCCGGGATTTATTGATGCCGGGAATGACGATTATCACCTGGCAGATGCCGCACCTGTCAAGGATATCATCCAGGGCGATCTCTTTCCCGGCGGATATGTACCGGACAAACAATACGTCAAACACCTCGCTTTTGAGTCCCGCCCCGATGACGGGCGGCTGGATATCGGCGCGTTTGAGCTGGCCGGCCCACCCTGCCCGGCCGACCTGGAACCGGACGGCCGGATAGATGCCGGGGACATGGTCCTTCTGGCCGGTGATTTCGGCCTGCCCGGCGAAGCGGCAGATATTGACGGAGACGGGGACATGGACGGCCGAGACCTTTATGAGATGGCTGAGAATTTTAACACGGACTGCACTCCCTGATTTGTGATGGAAGCGATCTAACCGACATCCAATTCACCATTTTCTTTTTTAATAACGGCCATGGGCCGACCTGGTCTATCAACACCCAGGCTCAGCCCACAACGAAAGTTGAAAGATCTGTGTCGGTTACACAGACTTTTTTAATAAAGTAAAAGGCAAAGCTGCATGGCTGACGAAACACTCGACAAATTAAAAATTGAGTTATCTAAATTGAAGATCAATTCCGGGGCCATCTTACTTAATGCAAACAAGAAACATGCGACGAGCAAGCGTAGATGTGCAGGGTTTGCCGATCCATAAAGATTTTGAGATTGAAATTTTTTAAGGAGGCCATTCGAATTCTTGATACTTTTAGAAGGAATTCTTAGGAATCTTACGGCGAGACCTCTGTCTATGAGTACTTAGTTTCAAGATTTTAGACCCACCACAATATATATGGGTGGGTCTCCTGTTCTGTTTCAAAGTAAAAGATTATACTTTACTCTTCAAGGGGTCTTAAATTAAATTTTTTCCCCTTATACATCGTACAGAAGGTGCAATGGTTTCCAAGGACAGTTCCGGGTAAAGCGAACCCGCAGGGACGCGCTGCCCCCTTCACTGGGCGGTCGGTATACACCGGTTTCGAACGGATAGTTTCGGCTCATCATTAAATCCTTTTTTGATTGTCGTCCATTATAAAATGCAAATCAGATCCCGGAAGTCAACCCGTTGCGAGTCCAATCCATTTTAAAGGGACAAGTTTGGCGTCTACATCAACCATGCCATAAGATTGCCTGTTAATATAAAAAGGCGCATGGCAGTAATAGTTCCATGCGCCTTTTTATAATCAATTTTTATTGAGGGTTGAGCCTGGGAGGATTAATCCGTGGCGGTTGTTCTGGCGTCTATCAGCTCTTTGCCTGCATCAAAGGCTTCCAGGTTCACCTGTACCTTAGATGCGGGCATCCTGCTTTTTACTACAGCCTCGAAGGTCTCGCGATCCAGGTTCAGTTCGCCGGTTCCGGCCAGGGCACCGACCAGCATGACGTTGCCGAAAATGGGATTGCCCAGCCGGGTCGCGGTTTCGGTGGTATCGAGAAACCAGGCCGCTGCGGCATATGTATTGATCCACGCCATGATGGCTTCCTGTGACGGGTAATTTTCTTCACCGCTGATGACGCCCATGGCGCGCACCGGCCGCATGTTGGTGATCACTTTGACCTCCGGGTTGCCATAGCCCTTTATCACCCGCAGGGCCTCCACAGGTTCAAGGGATACCACCATATGTGCCCGGCCCAAGGGGATCTGGGGGGACAGGCTCCCCTTACCGGATATACGCAGATGGCTCATCACCGACCCGCCGCGCTGGGATGCACCAAAGGTTTCACCGATTGTGATGTCGAACCCCTGGCGGGACAGCATATCTCCAACCATCCGGCTGGCCAGAACATTTCCCTGGCCGCCGACACCGGTGATAATCAGATTGTAGGGGTCATGTTTCAATGTGATGTTGTTCATGATTTTTCCACCTTTTCCAGCGTGATTGCGTTGTGCGGGCAAACCTGGGCGCAAACACCGCAGCCGACACAGACGAATTCATCAATGCGTGTTTGTTTCTCCTCCGGGTCCCAGGTCAGGCCGGGGCATTTAAAAACTCGCGTGCAGAGCCGGTTGCAGCCACAGGATTCGGCCATGCATTTATCCGGATCCACCGTCACCTTCCACGACTTTTTGCCCTTGCGGGTCGGGCTGAGTGCACAGGCCTGCCGGAGCACCAGCACCCGGACGCCGCCGGCATCATCCAGCAAATCCGCCAGGGTTTGCCGGGTCTGGTCAAACTCAAACGGATCGGCAATCTCCACCCGCACGCCCATGGCCCGGCAAATGGCGGGAATGTCCATAGCCGGCAAGGGGCTCCCGTCTGCGCCAACGGGAATACCGGGATGGGGCTGGAAACCGGTCATGGCCGTGCCCGAATTGTCCAGTATCACCATGACCACGTCCGCCTGGTTATGAATCGCATTCACCAGACCCGGCATGGCGGTGTGAAAAAAGGTGGAATCTCCGCAAACCGCCATAACCGGCTGGTCCATGCCAAAACGCTGCAGTTTGCCGAACCCGGAGGCCATACCGATCCCCGATCCCATGGCGGCACACGTTTTCACGGCCTGAAACCCGCAGTCCGACACAGCCATGACGTAACAGCCGATGTCGCCGGCGATGAACCCCCGGCGGTTATCAAGCTTGATGGCTTCATGGAGCAGCCAGAAGGAGGCGCGGTGGGGACAGCCCGGGCAGAAGGCCATGGGCCGGCCCGGGATGCAGCCGTCCAGTTCTTTTGTGATGCTTGACCTGTAATCGTCATTGGCATCCTGTTCCGGCAGGTCAAGAACTTTCACCAGAGCCGTCATGACACGGTCCGGGTTAAGCTCATCCACCAGGGGAATGCTCTTATCCGCACGTCCGTGAAAGCGTGTTGGCCCGATGGCCTCGGCCCGCTGGGCAAACAGGGCCTTGATGTTGTCTTCCATGAAAGGCGTGCCCTCCTCGACGATCAGCACGCGGCCGGTGCACGTCAGATATTTCTCCACCAGGCGCGGTGGCAAGGGCCAGGTGGTGCCCAGTTTTAACAGCCCCACCCGCGCCTGGATACCCAGACTGTCGATGGCTTCCCGGCAGTAAAGGTTTGCCGCAGAACTGGTGATGACGAGCAGTTCCGGCTCGTTTGGTCCTGCGTAGGTGTTGAAGGGGCTCGTTTCGAAACACGCGATGGCCCGTTCCAACCCTTCCTGCTGACGAAGACGCTGAACAGGCGCTGTGCCGGGCAGGGTCATCACCGGCCCGGTCATCTGGTCGAAAAAATCGCCGTTATACTGGAAATCGGCCTTCACACGGGTTTCCGGCAGGTCCCCGACGACCACGTTGCCCGATGCGTGAGACATACGCGTCACACTGCGCAACATCACCACATTGTTGATGGTTTCGGAAAGCTCAAAGGCCCAGCGGGTCATCTCCTTGGCTTCCTGGAAATCCCCCGGTTCGATCAGGGGGAACTCCATCATTTTACTATAGGGGCGGGAGTCTCCTTCGTTGGTGCTGGAGAGGGATCCGGGATCCTCGCAGGTCACCAGCACCAGGCCACCCCGTGATCCGTATTCCGCCAGGTGAAGCAGAAAATCCGAGGCCACGTTCACCCCCACCTGCTTCATTGCACAAAGGGCACGCAGGCCGGAATACGACGCCGCTGCAGCCACTTCCAAGGATACTTTTTCGTTGGTGGACCACTCCACGTAAAGGCCCATCTCGTCGGCCACATCCCCCAGCGCTTTGGGAATTTCCGATGAGGGCGTACCGGGATATGCCGCCACCACATTGACTCCGGCCTCCAGCGCGCCCCGGGCAATGGCTTCGTTGCCCATCATTAAAAGGCGCTCGCCCTTATTTTTACTGCTCGTTATGATCGACATTCCGGCACCTCCATATTATTCAGGTTCGACTCGCCTCGTCTCTTTTACCCGCAGCAGCAGTTTTAAGCTTCTCCAGATTTCCCGGGGGAACCGGCTTGAATTCCAGAATGCCCTTTTCCCGGGCAAGATCTAAAAGTGCCTCGCCGGCCCGGCTTCTAACGATCACCTGGTTCCAGTGCCGGTCCACATCCCAGCCCTCGGGACTTCTGGCAGATCCCACCGAAATATCTGCGAACTCGGCAGTCATGTCCGTGCAGTAATCGCAACATTCACGAACACAGTCGTTGACCTGGGCAATGGGGATTTCGATCATGCCGTCACAGGTTTCCACCTGCATACAGGCGTGACTGGACGGGGGAATGTCCATGCCGAGAATTGTTTTGCCACAAGTTGCTTCAAGCACCATCTGCCTGAGCCGCCGCCAATCCAGGGTCCAGCCGCAAAACAGGCCGATCACCAGCTTGAGCCGCTCCATCCGGGAGGCGTCTGCTTCGGCCGGGTTGGTCCGCATCTTGGCCAGTGCCCGGGCTTGACAGGGGGTTGCCACAACCCCAAGCGGTTCGGGGCCTTGCGCCGAAACACGGTTGAATTCGGCCACCGACGGCGCGTTTCCGAATTTACTGCCGGCTGCCGCCAGCACCTCGTCGCGATTGTGGGCCGTTATGCTTTGGGGCAGCATGGGCATTTCCTCTTTGGCCACCACGCAGCCGTCTATCAGACCCTCTTCCAAGGCTAAACAAACCAGCGTGCTTACGGTGCCGCCGTGCTGGCTTCTTGAACAAATGTCGGAGGCTGTGGCCCGGGTCAGGTAAAGCCCCTTGAATGCCCCTATTTCTGGGGTGAGTTCGGCCGCGTCGAAAAAATTTTGACTAAGCCCGTCCCAATCGGTTTCCATACGTGGGCAATAGCGTCGGCAGTTCCCATCCTGGCGGTCGCATTCGAACAGCGCGACCGTTGCGCCCCGGTGGCTTCGCAGGTAGGGGCAAAGCCCCACGCACCCGCCGCAACCCGTACAAAGTCCGGTATCGATGATTGATGCGGAGACATTTGCCTGGCGTATATTTTTTTGTTCTGTCACCATATTCTTGTCCTTAGATTCAAATTTTCTTTTCAAACGTCATGATCGCTATGGAGTCTTCGATCCATGTTGCATAATATATGCTTTTTAAGATAGAAAATTGGTTTTTGTCAAATATACCGGGAATAAATTTACTTTTTATTTAGCAAAAGAGTAAGTTATTTAAATTTAAGATCCTGTTATCCGGACTTTACTGTTTCAATGTCGGTGATCATCGTTTTTTAACGTGGACTGAAGAATCGGGAAGATCTTAAAAGCCAGACAGAGTCCTGGTGAATTAAGGGCAAGCGTGAGAAGTAGACCAGACTCTACCCCAGGGATATGAGGACTTGTCCGGTGAAATCCAAAATTCGCACCAGAGGCGGTCAGCATCTATCATCATTAAAATCATCAAAGGACTTTACTGGTAAATAGTCTCAATCCAATACATGGCCTCGGTGTCGCTGACTTTTCCAAGATAGATAAGGCAACTTTTTTTATTGTGGCTTGTCTTGTGGGGACGGCGTCTGCATCCCTTAAATTTTCACCACTCCTGCATGTAAACTAAGGCAGGCTTCGTATGTTTTACCATCTTTGGTGGCCAGCTTCAGCTTTTTGGCAGTCACCCCTTTGGTCAAAAGTTGTTTGACCTGGGTTTTGGTGATTTTTCCGCCGAACATGGTTTTCCAAATGGTGAATTTGCACCCGCCGTTGGCTTCGCGCCAATTAACGCAGCCGTAGGCCTTTGGATTTTCAACCACATCGCCCCCGCATTTGGGGCATTTTCCAAGGGATGCCTTGTCCGGTGGCAGCGTTGCCGGGGTTTGGGCATATTTTTTGGACCGCAGGTTTTCCACACCCTGCCGGACCATTTTTTTTATCTGGCCATGAATTCCGGGTAGCTGGTTTTGCCTTGCTCCATTTCCTTGAGGCGTTGTTCCCATGCGCCCGTAAGTTCAGGTGAAACCAGATCGGGAAAGGAGGCTTCCACTACCTCCACCACATGGCGACCCGTTTCTGTGGCTATAAGTTTTTTGCCTTGTTTTGCCACATAGTTTCGGGAGATCAGGGCCTCAATGATCTGTGCCCGGGTTGCGGGAGTTCCTAACCCGTGTTCTTTGAGGGCTTCTTGCAGCGCTTCGTTTTCGACTAGTTTTCCGGCGGTTTCCATGGCCCCGAGCAATGATGCGTCGGTAAAGTGGGACGGGGGCTTGGTGGTGTGCTTGGCGGATAGGACTTTCTTCGCTATTACCTGAGCATCTTTTTTGATATTCGGCAAGGGATTATCCTTCGCAGTTCGCCAGGGTTCGGCAACGAGCCAGCCCCTGTCTTTGAAGATTTTTCCCGTGGACTTGAATGGGTCTGTGTCCACCAGGACCCAGATGGTCGACGTCAGAAATGTGCAGTCTTGTAAAAATGCGGCGACGGTTCGACGGCAGACCATTTCATATATCTTCCATTGGTTGAGGCTGAGTTGTTCTTTGGCGACACGTTTGCTCGTGGGGATAATGGCGTGATGATCCGAAACCTTTTTGTCGTTCACGCATGGAAAGTTTTTTTTGGCTGTCTTGATGCGTTCTGAGGCCTGTACGGTGATGTCCGGAAAATGGAGATACACGGCCCGCAGGTGGTTAAGAATTTCTTTATATACTTCGGTTGTCAGATATTTGGAATCGGTCCTGGGGTAGGTGATGACCTTTTGGGTTTCGTAAAGTTCCTGAGCAATCTGAAGGGTTTGTTTGGCGGAAAGACCGAAGCGTATATTGGCCTCGCGCTGCAGGGTGGTCAGATCAAAGGGTAGGGGAGGCCGCTGACGTCCCTTGGTACTGGTTACAGATTCCACAATCCCGTTTTTGCCCGAACAGCGGGCGGCCAGTTCCTCAGCCAAAGGGGCTTCCCATACCTTGTTTTCTTTGCATTTTGGCGGAGCGAACCAGGTGCCTTTAAATTCGTCAACCTCGTGAGTAAAGGTGCCTTCTATGGTCCAGTAGTCCTGGGGGGTGAAATGTTCGATGGCTGCCCAGCGGTCTACAAGCAGCTTTAAGACCGGGCTCTGTACTCTGCCCACCGTGATCAGCCCCCCCGTTTTGACAGTGAATAGCCTTGAAAAGTTCATACCCACCAGCCAATCTGCCTCGGCCCGAGCAAAGGAGGCCAGTCCGAGATTGCGTTTTTCTTCGCCGGGAATAAGAGATGCCAGAGCCTTTTTGAGACCGGCCTCGGTCATATCATTTGCCCAGAGTCTCTTAAGGGGTTTGATACATCCGGCCATAAGATAGATGCGCCTAAAAATTAGTTCTCCCTCACGTCCGGCATCAGTGGCGTTGATTATTTCCGTGACGTCGTCCCTGTTCATAAGAGCACTGACAATGGCAAATTGCTCCCGGGTCTGTTCCAGCACGGTCAGGGTGAACCTGCCGGGGATCATCGGCAGTTGGTTCATGGTCCAGCTTTTACCCCAGGTGGGATTTTGATCGCAGGGTTCGGCAATATTCACCAGATGTCCCACGGCCCAGGTGATCACATGGTTCGGGCCTTCCATGGCCCCGCGGCCGGAATTTCCCCGGACACCAAGGACCTTGGCGATTTCTCGGGCAACAGAGGGTTTTTCTGCCAGGATGAGAGCTTTGTTGGCTTGGGTCATGGATTATTTCCGGTGATCTTAGCATGTCCGATTTCCGTCATCTTACTCTTTAACATATATGTGTTAGCATAGTAGTCTTTTACTTAAAAAAAAAGCAATTTGAAGATACACTTCAATAAACGTCGTCCAAGAGCATCTTCCCTATTCCTAATCCCTGGAATCTGTGGGAGACTAAGCGGGTATTGATACTGAATAAAGGAGCATGAATGATCCCTTGGGAAGAAATCGACCGGGCAACAGTGCCGGGCCGGAAAAATGAATTGATTCTCCGGCGGCGGGGCGAGGTGTTTTCCATCCGCACCGGCGGAACAGAACTGATGAACAGCCGGATGCACGGGTCAGAAGAGGCCCTGGCTAGCCTGGCCTTTGAGCATATGGGGCAGAAAACGGTAGGGCTGGGATCGGGATTACGTATCCTGGTGGGCGGCCTGGGCATGGGCTATACCCTGGCCAGGACCCTGGCGATGGCGCCTTCGGATGTAAGGATTCTGGTGGCTGAACTGATCCCGGAGGTGATCGCCTGGAACCGATCGGTATTCGGACACCTGGCCGGAATGCCCTTGAATGATCCCAGGGTGAGGGTGGACGCTTCGGATGTCGGGGCGGTGATCCATCGGCAGACAGAAGCTTTTGACGCCATTCTCCTGGATGTGGACAACGGTCCTGCTGGGCTGACCCAGGACGCCAATAACCGCCTTTATACCGAAAACGGACTCAAAGCCGCCTTCAGGGCCTTGACTCCGGGTGGTGTTCTCGGCATCTGGTCCGCCGGGGATGATCCCGTCTTTACCCGCCGCCTCGCCAAATGCAAATTCAAGGCAAGGGCTGTCTCGGTCAGCGCCGTTGCCCCGGGCAGGGGCGGCCGGCATGTAGTATGGATCGCCGTCAAACCGTAAAGAAAGCCAGTTTCCAGATCTTAAAAGGCATCCGGTCAGGGTTGGTGGGGGGCAACGGCTCCGGTAAAACCACGATTTTCCGCCTGATTACCGGTCGGGATGAGCCGGATAATGACGCCCTGGCGAGCCTGCTTGAACAATACGGCAAGGTCACGGAAATGTTTGAGGTCCGGGGAGCTATGACCTTGAACACCGGGCCCAGATGGTTGGCTGAAAATCTCAATCAGCTGGTTGCCAGGTTTAAACCCGCGTAACGCTTGATCTATACCAATCCCACCCCAACCCAAAGGCGGGGTGGGATTCGGTTGTTGGGCGTTTTTAATCGGGCAGCAGATCATAAAAATACATCATGGCATCGGACCGGGTGATGATCCCGATGATCTTATCCTCTTTCATGACGGGAATCCGGCCGATATCATGCCGGATCATCAGGCGGGCCGCCTCAACCGCACTTTTATCATAGGCTATGGTGATCAGCTTTCGACTCATGATGGCTTTAATCGGGGACTGCATCTGATTTGACTTTTTGACCTTTCTAAAGTCCCGCCTTGACACCACCCCCACAAGCGTATCGTCATGATCCACAACCGGCATGCCCGAACATCCCATCTCCCGAAGCATCATGGCCACATCCCCCACAGGGGTGTCTTCTTTTACCGTCACCACGGGGTATGACATGATATCGGATAACATGACCGAAGAGTACTGGTTGCCCTTGAGCAATTCCATGACAGTTTCCAGCAATGCCGCCGGATTTGCGCCCTTGACCAGGGCTGAGCCTGCACCGGGATGGCCCCCGCCGCCAAGGGATCGCATCAAAACCCCGATGTTGATTTCATCCACACCGCTTCTGCCGATTACCATGCATTTGTCTTTTTTAACGTCCTGGAATATGCCGATGGCCACGTCAACATTCATCAGTTCCCGGTACATCTGCATCACCATGGCCAGATTTTCCACCCGGTTATAAATTTCCACCTGGGATACACTCAGGGAGAAACCGTTCACCTCACTTCGATCTGCCCGCTGGAGCATGTCGAAGAGAACCTCTTTTTGCTTTTTGCCGTATGCCGGCTGCAAAAAGGTCCCCAATATATTGAGATCCGCCTTGCGGTCCAGCAGAAATCCTGCGGCATAGGCGTCTTCGGGGCAGGTGGACGGATAGGACAAATGTCCCGTATCCTCGTAAAGGCCGATTAAAAAAAGTGTGGCTTGAATCGGGGTGATCAGTTTGCGTTCTTTTTCAATCTGCTGGACCAGCAGGGTAACCGCAGCACCGGTCTTGGCAAAATGAGTCTCCCGGGCTTCAATATCCCCGTCTTCATGATGGTCCCAGACAATGATGTCAAGGTCTGGTTTTTCTGATAAAACACTTAATCTCTGGTCCAGGCGGGACCATGAGTGGGTGTCCACGCAGATCAGGGTGTCCACGGTATCCAGGTCCACCTCTTTGGGTGCCCACAAATCAAAAAGATCTTTGTGTATGGCCAAAAAATTTTTAAGGTTGGCATTAATGGTTCCGGGAAGCACAGGCTTTGCATCCGGGTATAAGACGGTGGCTGCCACAAGGCATGCCAGGGCATCAAAATCAGAACCTTTATGTGTGGTGATGATTTTCATAGGGCCTCTTTGTTGTGGGAAGGTTTTTCATCCGGGGATTTAAAAGGGGACATTAATCGGATATCCTTTCGGATATAATTTAAATAGACCTGGGCTTAGTTGTTTTGTTGGTCCGTTTGCTTGCCTTTAACATATATAATCACTATTTGACGCCGCCTCAACTTTTATCGTGTTAAAATTTATATATCAGATGTTAACTATTCTTTAATAAGGCTGTATTTTAAAATGAAAATTCCAAGGTTGGGATGTATTCAAACGCCCATTTCTGCTAATATTGGGATAGAGGTTAAATCATAAACTCTATGATAAGGAGCATAAAAATGGCTCAAATCAATCTTAAAGAGATCAAGCGTCTGTCTTATCAACCGGCAAAAGTTCATCATGGATACACCGACCATTCCCTTCACATCGACGTCGGTAAAAAAGAGATCAATATTTCTTGTATTGAAGACAAAATTAAACAAACATTCGTCGGCGGTAAAGGATATGATCTTTGGCTCATGTGGCACGCCGTGTCTGGAACCACCCGCTGGAATGATCCTGAAAATGCCGTCTGCATTGCATCGGGACCGCTGGGCGGAACACCGGGATATCCGGGGGGCGGAAAAAGTATTGTCACGGCTATTTCCCCACTCACAGGGGCACCCATTGATTCAAACGTCGGCGGGCATTTCGGGCCGTTTAAAAAATTTGCGGGCTTTGATGTCATCCAGTTGGACGGAAAGGCCGTGCAGGATACGGTGATTCTTATCGACGGGATTGAAAATACCATTAAGCTGTTCCAGGCATACAGCCTGCCCGAAGATGCCTATGACTTGTCAGCGGCATTGACACACTATTTTGATGAAAAAAAACCGGGTAATGTATCCGTGGTGACCACGGGGCCCGGGGCGGAACACACCTGTTTCGGGTGTTTGAACTTCTCCTGGTGGGATGCCGGGCGTAAAATCGTCCGGTATAAACAGGCGGGCAGGGGGGGGATTGGGACCGTATTTGCCGATAAAAAAATAAAGGCGGTTGTGGCAAGATGCGGCCCGGTCTCCATGAAAACCAACCACCCGGCTGATCCCCAGGGGCTTAAAACGGTTGCCAGGGGCTATACCCGAGAGATTACCACCCTCGACCCCGTGCAAAACCGGATGGCCTTGGTCGGCACAACCCATCTGGTACCCATTATGAATGATCATGATTGCTTGCCCGTGCATAATTTCAAATTTGGTTCCCATCCCCAGGGAAAGGTCATTGGCGAAGAAACCTATGAACATATTTTTGACAAGGGCTTTGACGGATGCTGGAAAGGCTGTGCCGTGGCCTGTGCCCATGGGGTCAAAGATTTTTATCCGTTGACCGGACCCTATCGGGGTAAAAAGGTTTTTGTTGACGGACCCGAATATGAGACCGTGGCGGGATGCGGGTCCAACCTGGGCATTTTTGATGCCCACACCATTCTTGAGATGAATTTTTACTGCGATGCATACGGTCTGGATACCATCTCCGTGGGCACCGCCATTGCCTTTGCCATGGAGTGTTTTGAAAGTGGTCAGATCACCCTGGCCCACACCGGTGGCATGGATTTAAGTTTCGGTAACCGGTTCAATGCCCTGGAACTTGTTCACCAGATGGCACAAGGCAAAGGCTTTGGTGTCGTTGTGGGTAAAGGCGTCCGACAGATGAAACAGATTTTTGCCAGGGAGTATGGTGCCGATTCAGACTTTATGCAGGATATCGGGATGGAGTCCAAGGGGTTGGAATTTTCAGAATACATCACCAAGGAGAGTTTGGCCCAGCAGGGCGGGTATGGACTGGCCCTCAAAGGCCCACAGCATGACGAAGCCTGGTTGATTTTTTTGGACATGGTTCACAATTTCATGCCCACCTTCGAAGACAAGGCCGAGGCCCTGCACTGGTTTCCCATGCTCAGAACCTGGTTTGGCCTGTGTGGTCTGTGCAAATTACCCTGGAATGATATTGTGCCTGCGGACAACAAAGAGACCCCGGAGCCTGCCAAGGTGGTGAAACACGTGGCCTGGTATGCGCAAGTTTTTTCTGCGGTGACCGGCAGACAGGTCGATTCCCAGGACCTGCTCACCATGAGTGAAGCCGTATACAATTTCCAGCGGATCTTCAATTTGAAGATGGGATACGGCACCCGGGAGCACGATGGGGTCCCCTATCGTGCCATGGGACCTGTCACCGTGGCAGAGTACGAATCCAGGGCAGATCGTTATGACACACAGTTGAAGGATACTTACGGCATTGACATTTCAGCCATGGATACACCTGCCAAAATGGCGGTGCTGCGCCAAAAACGCGAAGAACAATATGAGCTGCTCAAAGATGCGGTGTACAAACGCCGGGGCTGGACACCGAATGGGATACCGACCGTTGAAACGGTCAAACGCCTTGGCATTGATTTTCCCGAAGTGCTTGGGGTGCTCAAAGCCAACGGGGTTATTTAAATCACATCTTTACTATTTTTTTAAGGGAAGTTCATCGAGGCGTTTGCATTTTGCCTGCTATTTGATAATCTGTGCCAGGAAAAAGTAGAGTTCTGAATGGATAAACTTTCTATTTTAAAAAATATGATGATATCAAAATATTTCCTTTATAAAAGATTTTTTTACCTGGTGGTCCGGCGGTTTTCGGTTCTATCGGTTTTTGGAACGGCAGCGCTGTTATGGTTTGCGGTGCCCGTCTCTGCATCCCAATCCGGCCTTGACTTCAGTGTGCACACCCTGACATCCAAGGCCCCTGGAAAAACAGCACTCATCGTGGGCGGCATCCAGGGGGATGAACCCGGCGGATTTAATGCGGCAGCCCTGATTGCCACCCGGTACAACATACTTTCCGGCCAGGTTATTGTGGTGCCGAACCTTAATTTCGAAAGTATTATCAAACGATCCCGAGGTGTTTACGGGGACATGAACCGTAAATTTGACCAGGTAAGCCAAACAGATCCCGAGCGGCAGACCGTTGCCAAAATAAAATCAATGATCATTGACCCGGAGGTTGATTTTATTTTAAATCTGCATGACGGCTCCGGATTTTTTACGCCCACCCGTGAAAGCAATATGCGCAACCCGGACAGATGGGGGCAGAGCATTATTATTGACCAGGCAATGATGCCGGCACAATATACCGGCCTGTTTTCAGATCTTGAAACCACGGCAAGGCAGTGCGCGCAACATGTCAATGCTTACCTGATTAATCCCGATCATAGGGTGCGGGTTAAAAATACCCGGACCGCAGAAGGGGACGAGGAGATGGCAAAGACACTGACCTTTTTTGCCATGAAAAATAAGAAGCCGGCCTTCGGCGTTGAAGCCAGCAAGTCCTTTCTAACCCCGGGGCGTGTTTATTACCATCTTCGGGCCATCGAATCCTTTTTAACCAAAGCAGGCATCCATTTTGAACGTGATTTTCCTTTAACTCAAAAAGAGATCGAAAAGGCCATTGATAAGGATATTGCCCTGACCCTCAATGAGTGCAGAATCCTTCTCTATGCAGAAAATATACGCAATCGCATCAACTATCTGCCCATGAAAAAAGACGGTGAACTTCAGTTTCTGGTGAATAACCCGTTACTTGCCGTGGTGCACAATAAATCTGATTTCAGTTTGTACCACGGCAATCGCTGTCTTTCCCATCTCAGCCCCCAGTATTTTGAATATGATCTTGGCATCGACAGCATTGAGATGGAAGTTGACGGCCGGAAAAAACAGGTCCCCTTTGGGTCTAAAATTGTGGTTAAAGAGCAGTTTATGGTGCACCCCATCCCTGATCACCGGGTTAATATTATTGGGTTCACAACCCAGGGGGAAAAGGATGAAGCAGGGCTTTTGGTTACCCGGAAAGATTGTATGCAGCGTTTTTCAATTGATCAGGACGGCCGCATTTTCAGAATTGAAGTATACAGGCAGGGCAAATTCAACGGGATGGTTCTGGCGGACTTTCGGTTCCAAGATAATACGGGCAAACAGGATAAAACCGATCAGGTCGCCCAGGCCACCGGCATCATCCAGGATAAAAAAAATTTGATCAGATAAACGCCCCTTTTTTATTGGGTGGTAATGATATAACTTATTGAAGCTTTCTTATAACGGCCATGGGCCGACCTGGCATATCGTCTGCCAGGCTTCGGCCCACAACGAAAATCGAAAGAACTCAATAGCTTATTGAGCTCTTTCATATAAACGGCCATGGACCGACCTGACATATCAACTGCCAGGCCTAAGCCCGCAACGAAATTATGAAAGTAATCCAGTAACTTATGGAAACTTTCATATAAAAACTATTTTTTAAAGCAGGAAAAATGAACCAGGATACCCCAAAAGAAAAAATGATTACCCGGCAGGCCTTTTATATTTCCCTTTTGATTGCCCTGACACTGGGCTTTTTGATAGGCACCGCATATACATCTTTTAAACTGGCGGATTCAATGCAACCGGGCATGAGACAGATGCCTCCCGGCATGATGGGCAAGGCACCCAAAGGCATGCCGGCCCCTGAAAAGAAAGCCGACGGCGACCGGAAACCCGATATTTCAGCCATGGCAGCCCCACATATCAAGGAGTTGCAGGCGGTTTTGAAAGACACCCCTGACAATGCCCAGGCTTGGGTTAAACTGGGCAATGCGTTTTTTGATCTGGATCGTTTTGAAGATGCCATCGATGCCTATGAAAAATCATTGTCCCTTGAACCGAATCATCCACATGTCCTTACGGACCTTGGGGTGATGTATCGTCGGAACAATGAACCGGAAAAAGCGTTGGACGCATTCAGCAGGGCCGTCGCTGTTCAGCCTGATTTTGAGATTGCCTGGTTCAATAAGGGCGTTGTTTATATGCACGACCTCAACGATATCCCCAAAGCCATCGAAGCCTGGCAAGAACTGGTAAAGGTCAATCCGATGGCCCGGACATCCGGGGGAAAACTTATTTCCGAACTGATTGAAACCCTGAAAAAGCAAGCCGAGTAGTGCATGGCTTAGACCGGGTTCTTCCCGCTGCACCCAGGGGGTGGAAATATGAAGTCATATATAAACCCATCCGCCATATCTATTTCAGGATATACCCGGATAAAAAGATTGTTCGGATTTCCGCGCCCGCCCAAGTCTCCCCCAAGACCTTGGTCCAGGCAATTCAGGCAAAATCCGCCTGGTTAAAGGAGAAGATGAGGTCCCCGGGCAATGTGGCCGTACCTTTGACGCCGGAACCTGCAATAAGAGACAGCCGCTCATGCATGCTATGGGGCAAATCACTGGCGGTGGTGCGTGAGAACGACACTGTCCGGCCCGTGATCTGTTTGACAACAGACTCCGAAATCACCGTCCGGGTGCCTTCCGGTTTTGGGGCAAAAAAAGAAGCAAATCTATGGAATCAATGGCTGCGTTCGCTTTTAAAGGAACGTATTCAAATGTTGCTTGAAAAATGGCAGCCGGCCATGGGCATTGCGCCGGCTGAATGTCGACTAAAAAAAATGAAGACCCGTTGGGGGTCTTGCAACACGAGAGCCAAACGCATATGGCTCAATGCATCTCTTGTGCACCTGGATCCTGCTCTGTTGGAATATGTGCTGGTCCATGAACTTGTTCACCTGCTGGAACCTGGTCACACGCGGCGGTTTTATGGGATTGTGGAAAAATACCTGCCGGACTGGCAGGATAGGGAATCACGCCTGAATCAAATAGCGTTGAATCAATTGGTTTCTAACTGAATATATAAAATCCTAAATTTTTTGCATAGGGTGGGGGATTGTAGAATTCTCCGTAAATGTAGTTTCCCTGGATCTGTCTGACCACGGCCCTGCGTTTAATCAATGACCGTTTAATATCATCCAGGTTAAATTCAACATCCAGAAAATCATTGACATGGATCCTGTGGGATTTGGATATTCGAAATCCAATGGCGGATAACGACACCTGTTCCACACGGATTTTCCCAAATTCTCCGGTTTTAAGGCGTTTGAACTGTCCCTGCAGGAATACTGATTTTCCAAAATTTTCAATATTCTCTTTTGGGATGGGTTCCGAGGGGCTTTTTTCACCGTCCTGGGTGCTTTCAAGGGCAATTTCTTTTTCCACCAGCCCCTGGATGTTTTCCGGCATGTCCGCCACTTCACTGTCCTGGTCCGGTTGCCGGGTCTTGGCCAAAGCCTGGGCCACAAGCGTTTTAAGCTGCCCTGCATCTTCACCTGCCATGGTGTGGGTCTGGATGGTAATCGCTGAAAAAATTTGTTTGTAATCCCCGGGCACCTTGGTTAATACTTTTTTTATTCTCTCCTGGGCCTTTTGGGCACCATCGGAATAGGTCAAAGGCAAAAGCGCAATAAAGCTGTTGTCGGCATACCTGAAAATCAAATCTTCCCTGCGTTTGGTTTTATTCAAAATGGCGGCAAGATCCTTGACCACTTTGTCACATCGTTCTTGACCGAGGGTTTCATGCTGCCTGGAAAGACCGTCAATCACCAGAATAAGTATGGAAAAAACCCGGCCGAACCGGGCCTGAAAATCATCGGTCCCGGTAACGATACGTTCAAAGCTGTATCTGTTTCTAAGTCCGGTCAGGCTGTCCCGGGTTGCCAGATTTGTCAATGCCTGGTGGTAGTATGACCGTTCAATGGCAATGCCCGCATATTCGGCAATGGCGGACAGCAGGTCAAGGTCTTGCTCGCTGAATGCCTCTTCATTGATTCGGTTGACCAATTCAATGACACCGAAAATTTTGTTGTCGGCTTTTAATGGAGCGGCAATAATAGAGAGGGTTTTGAACTGTGTGTATTTGTCCACCCGGCTGCTGAACCGTTTGTCGGACGTTACATCATCCACCACCAACGGCTTGCCGGTTTTCATGACATGCCCTGCAATACCTTCTCCTTTGGGCAGCCTCACCCCTTGCAAACGCTTGCTGTTGGTGCCGACCACCACGGAAAAAACAAGATCTCCGGTTTTGGTATCCTTGAGAAGGATAGACCAGTGGCAGGGTTGAAAAATACAGCCCACCCGGTACAAAACGATATCAAGGACTTCCTTGACGGTTTTGGCTTTGGACAGGGATTTGCCCATCTCAAATCCAATGTCTGCGGGCAAAGACGCGTCCCGGCTTAGGGCGGTATCCGTTGTGCTGTCTGTGGGGTCTCCCTGGTAGTAATATTTTGTATTGGCCCGGGACAGCTTGATATTTGCCCAGAGCAGGTTTTCTTTGAGTTGATCTATGGTTGGAAATACAAACTGGTAAAAGGCGGAGATCTCTTCAATCTCTTTGTTCATTTCAAGGATGCAATTGATGATATCCACTTTTTCCGGATTGATGCAGGCTTCCACCTCGGGGGGAAGGATGGGCGGTCGAATGAAATCAAATGATCCCATCCCCTGGGTCCAGCACAAAAAATCGGCCATACAGACAATGGCGATCAATTGTTTTTCATCATGGGTCAGGCCGTGATCTTCAAATGACTGGTGGTGGTATTTTACGGCAAGCACCAGATTTTCAGGCAGCTGCCACCGGGTGCAGAAAAAAGCTCCGATATCATCATGGCCCAGGCCCAGTTCGGACCGTTCCTTTTCAATGACAAGATCGGTGGATTCCGACAGATTCCTGATAAATTCGCCATAGTTTCGATGGCCCTGCAGATCTAAAAAAATCTTACCCACGTCATGAAGCAAACCGGCTGTATAGGCTTCTTCCGGGTTCGGGTATTCAATTTTTTGGGCGATCTTCATGCTCAGCACCGCCACCGCAAGGCTGTGGCGCCAGAACATCAGCCGGTTAAATTCTTTTGTCTGGCCGTTTTTAAATATTTTTTCGAAAATGGCCATGCCCAGGGCCAGCTTTTTGATTTCATCCAGGCCAAGGATAACAACGGCGTCTGACAGGGTCGTTACTTTTCTGGTTAATCCGTAAAATGCCGAATTGACAAGTTCCAGCACCCGGATGGAAATACCGGGATCCGTCTCCACGATTTTTGCCACCTCTTCTAAGGATGCTGTATCATCCCTTGATACGTCAAGCAGTTTGGCCGCGACCTGGGGAAAACTCGGCAGGGTATCCCGGTCAAGGGTTAAAACGGCTTGGATATCCGATTGGGATGGAAGATTTAGCTTATCAGTCATTTGCATGGCACCATTTTATGTAACACCTGACTTTTTGCGGTTTCAGAAAATTTCGCCGGAAAATTTAACTCGGGCGGTAAGACCCAATGCGCCACTTGGCTTGTCCTATATCCAATTGCCTGGCTCAGGGCTGTATGTAATTATCAATTTCCGGGTACCGTGCCCTAAAAATCTTAAATTCATTGATTGTCCGTTCATCTGACGTATCAAGGGCAAATAACCGGCTTAAAATATCTGCCGCATCAGATATTTTATTGTTTTTTTCGCCGGGTTCGGTTTCGATGAGGCGCAACCGGCCGAGCAGGGCAAATTTATCTTCGGACACAGACAATACCTCATCATAAAAAGTCCTTGCCAAATCGTATTGTTGCATCTGCAGGCAGGCATCGGCGATGCGGGTTTTAGCAATGGCTGGATTCATTCCGGAAACCATGGCTTTTTCCCACAGCTTTTTCGCTTTTTGGTATTCCTTATTTCCCCGGGCGCAATCAGCTAATCCGTCCATTGCATAGACATTCCTGGGGTCAATCTCCAGAATCTGTTCGAACAGCGTCTTTGCGTTGGAAAAATCGTCTTGCCTGCGGTAAAAATTGGCCAGCGCACCAATGGCTCTGGGATTTCTGGGTTGTTTTGAGACTAGTTTTTCAAGAAGAGGGCCGGCCAGATCAAATGCCCTGAGGCGAACATAAAGATTGCCAAGCCCCGAGAGCGCAAAGGGATCATCGGGATTCAAATCAATGGATTTTTCATATATCTGTCTGGCGGCCGGGAAGTTCCCTTTTTTGGTTAAGGCATCAGCAAGCCGGGTCATCACCAGATAGTTTTCCGGATATGCATCAAGGGCCTCACTCCAGATCTCTATGGCGCCCGCCAGGTCATTGGTTCCCCTGTATGCATC
Organism: uncultured Desulfobacter sp.; assembly: GCF_963666675.1. Classification (NCBI taxonomy): domain Bacteria; kingdom Pseudomonadati; phylum Thermodesulfobacteriota; class Desulfobacteria; order Desulfobacterales; family Desulfobacteraceae; genus Desulfobacter; species uncultured Desulfobacter sp. The sequence continues at coordinate 2,709,280 of NZ_OY762929.1, forward strand.
GCCAAGACCGGACATGGCAAAGGGATTCAGCGGATCAGCCTCAAGGCACATTTGATAATATTTTGCGGCAGTCTTGAATTTTTTTTGCATACGCTTGGCATCACCTAGTGCAACCAGTACATAGGGGTTTTTAGGTGATACGTCCAGGGCGGAGAGCAGTAAAGGCTCAGCTTGATCGGGCTTTCGGGAACGAATGAGTGCCCTGGCCTTTTTGCAAAGGTTTAATGCGTTGATTGAATTGGTCTGATTGTCTTGTTTTTTTTCTTTAACACTTTTCTGCATTAGCTATATGCCTAATCACGTATTCGTATACGTTTCAGTTATGGTGCTTGGTTTTGCGAATTTGATTATCTAGTATCTAATCGTGTGAGTGAATTTTTGTCAATGAGAAAAATTAAAAATCGGCATCATTGAAATATATAATCTGTTTATGGGCGCATGACGGTGAAAATATATTGGCCCGGTTTTAAAAATTTGATAAAGGTTTTATATGTATGATGTCATGATTATTGGTGCTGGACCTGCCGGAACAACTGCCGGATACCTTTTATCCAGATCCGGGTTTTCGGTCCTTTTGCTGGACAGAAAAAATTTTCCCAGGAAAAAAGCATGCGCGGGCGGCATTACGCCCAAGGCCATGAATTTTTTTCCCTTTGATATTTCAGGCCTTGTTCGCCGTACCTGTCGGGAAGTTAAAATTATCCGGCCCGGCAACGCCTCTTTTGTTGTAAAAGCCAAAACCCCTTTATGCTACATTACCAAACGGATGGATCTAGATGCCTATGCCCTGGACAAAGCAATACAGGCCGGCTGCAGGTTTAAAAAAATAGATAAAATCATCGGGCTTGATCAAGATGCGCATGGTGTCAGCCTGACCCTGTCGTGGGACGGCAAAACCGATGTCGTCAGCGCAGGATTTTTGATTGGCGCCGATGGTGCAAATTCAAAAATCCGCAGGCTCATTGGTGGGGACGGTTCGGGTCTCATCAAACTGCCTGCCCTGGAAGCGGATGTACCTGTCAATAATGCAGGGCAATATCATATGACATTTGATTTTTCCAGAAAGATAAGCGGTTATTACTGGATGTTTCCCCGGAAAGAGCATGTGAATATCGGCATTTTCAGTGCCACATCCCAAGGCACCATGAATCAGCATTTACTGAAAAATTATGCCCGTGAACATTTAAATACTGAACTGCTGACCGATGTAAAAGGGTACCCCATTGCCACAAGTTCAGGCACGACATATCTGGGAAAAAATCGTGTGATTTTGACAGGAGATGCGGCCGGCCTGTCCGAACCTTTGTTGGGGGAAGGTATCTATTCTGCAGTAAAATCCGGCACCCTTTCAGCCTGGGCCGTTGAATATGCGTCCGGCCGTAAGTCTTCTGTGCCGTCCGAGGCTATTGGCTGGTACAGGCACGCCCTTAGGGGGATGGGCATGGATTTGCGGCTTTATCGCGGATGTGCATCTATCCTATATAAATATCCAAAAGGGGCCCTTGCTTTGGGATCATGTCGTATTTTGCATAATTTATTTTCCAGGGGATATGCCAAGGGCAAAACCCTGCATGAAGTGTTAATGCCCTTTTCATTTAAAATTTAAAATCAGTATTTCTGCTTCTTATTTATTTGTTCAATGTATGAAAATACAAAAATGTATCGATCTCCACACCAGATTTTTGTCTAAACCTATGAAATAACATTAATGCAATCTATTATAATTCAAAAATGTTATTTTGGCCGGGTATGGCCCAGGCGATGTGCAATGTTTTTCATAGTTATATCTCCTTCAAATTCAGTATCTTATATTTAAATTTTAAAAAAATTTTTTTTTGGCACCCCTCTTGCTCTCTACAGAAGCCATAAAGCGCAAATGATTTTTAATGCACAATTAACAAGGGAGTTAAAATGAAAAAAGTTGTGGCAGTAATCAAACCGTTTAAAGTGGATGAGGTTAAAGATGCTTTAGCCAAAATCAGCATTAACGGTATGACCATTTCAGAAGTCAAAGGCTTTGGCCGTCAGAAAGGACACAAAGAGGTGTACCGCGGCGCAGAATATCAGACAGACTTTGTACCCAAAGTTGAATTGAAAATCTGTGTTGCAGATGAGCAGGCCCAGGCTGTGGTGGATACAATAGTAGAAACAGCGAAAACAGGAAAAATCGGTGACGGTAAAATATTTGTTCTTCCTGTGGAAGATGTTGTTCGTATTCGTACAGGTGAAACCGGAACAGAAGCGTTATAAAATTTATATAATTTAAGGAGATAAAAAATGAAATATGTACTGATGATTCTAACTTCGCTGGCGTTTACCATCACCGCGGCATGGGCCGGGGACGAGGCCCCGACCGTGCTTTCAAATGCAGATGCCATTGCACTGGTCCAGACCCATGCCAACTATGTGTGGACACTTGTTGCCGCTGTGCTTGTTTTCTTTATGCAGGCAGGCTTTGCCATGGTTGAAGCCGGGTTCACCCGTGCTAAAAACGCCGTAAATATCATGATGAAGAACTTGATGGACTTTTCCATGGGTTCACTTTTTTACTGGGCTGTTGGTTTCGGTTTGATGTTCGGCACATCTAAAACCGGTTTTTTTGGTACCACCGGCTTTTTTCTAAGTGATTTCAAGTTGGATGGAGACCCCTGGGTATTGGCATTTTGGATGTTCCAGGTCGTGTTTGCTGCAACAGCTGCCACCATCGTTTCCGGTGCCATGGCCGAACGTACCAAATTTACAGGGTACCTGGTGTACAGTGCGGTTCTGTCTGCGTTGATCTATCCCATCTTTGGTTCCTGGGCCTGGGGATCACTGTTCAACGGTTCCGGTTGGCTTGAAGGTCTTGGGTTTATCGATTTTGCAGGGTCCACAGTTGTTCACTCTGTGGGTGGCTGGGCTGCATTGGCCGGTGCCATCGTTTTAGGTCCCCGGCTTGGCAAATTTACCAAAGACGGCGGTATTAAACCCATTCTGGGTCACAATATTCCCCTGGCAGCCCTTGGCGTATTCATCCTGTGGGTGGGCTGGTTCGGTTTCAACCCCGGTTCCACCACCACAGCGGATACATCCATTGCAATGATTTTTGTTAACACCAATATGGCTGCAGCCACAGGCGCTGTAGTGGCCATGATAGTTTCCTGGGTTAAATTTGGAAAACCTGAAGTGGGTATGAGTTTGAATGGTGCTCTGGCCGGCCTGGTCGGCATTACCGCCGGCTGTGCCAATGTTACACCGGGTTCCTCTATCATAATCGGCGCTGTTGCCGGTATTCTGGTTGTTTTCTCTGTTATGTTTTTTGATAAAATTAGAATTGATGATCCCGTCGGCGCAATTTCAGTACACGGTGTTTGCGGTGCCTGGGGTACCCTTGCTGCAGGTATCTTTAACATCGGTGGCACAACCGTAAAAATTATGTCCGTACAGTGCATCGGTATCGTTTCCTGCTTTGCATGGACATTTTGCACAGCGTTCATTCTTTTTAAAATCATCGACTCTACCATGGGCCTGAGGGTGTCTCCCGAAGAAGAGATGGAAGGCCTGGACTCCACAGAACATGGTGGCAATGCATATCCTGACTTTACAGGTAACTTTTAATTAATTATGCCCCGGGCGGCTGTTGCAACATTGTAAACAGCAGCCCGGCATCCTCCCTATGCAGATATTATCAAGTAAAGTTCCCCCAAGCTCCTGCATATTTGCTTCGCGTCCTCCTTACACGCGAAAGGCTTAAACCACCTGCCGCCTCCCTCCAAGGCGGCAGGTTTTATCATTTCGAAACAGAACTACTTCTTTTAGATCATGAATAGGTTTACCCGACAGGTCATCGATGTGATCAGATCCATACCCAATGGGTGCGTGACTTCCTATGGCCGGGTGGCCACCCTTGCCGGCAATCCCAGGGGGGCCAGGCAGGTTTCAAGAATCCTTTATTCCATGTCCGCAAAACATGAATTGCCCTGGCATCGCGTGGTAAATGCATCTGGAAAAATCAGTTTACCCAAGGGCAGGGGGCATGAACTACAAAAAGCGCTATTGGAATCTGAAGGAGTTTTTGTGTCTCCTGCCGGTGCTGTTGATCTGGATACCTATCTATGGATACCCTAAATATATGGCGGTTTTGTGATGGATTGTTTTTTTTCTCTTGACCCGGGACAGGTAACCCTCTAAACCCGTGTGTGATACTTTAGAGGAGATGCGTTTTTTATGACAGCTTTGGTCAGCCGGCCGGTTGCCGGTATTTTTTTAGGTGCAATCATTATCAGTTTTTCAAGTGTGATGGTGGCACTGTCCCATGTCGATCCATTGATTTCAGCGTTTTACCGTGTGTTTTTCGGGTGTCTGTTTTTGATGATCCCCTGTGGATTAAACCATGAATTCCAACACATTAATCCTAAAGCGAGTTTGACGGCTGTGGGATGCGGCGTTTTTTTTGCCGTGGACCTTATCTCCTGGCATATTTGCATTGGATATGTGGGGCCGGGGCTGGCCACCATTCTCGGTAATTTTCAGGTTTTTATCATGGCCCTGGCAGGCGCTTTGTTGTTCAAAGAGAGGCTGGGGCCTGCCTATATGCTTGCCTTACCCCTGGCGATTCTGGGGTTGTATATGATTATCGGCCTGGATATGGCGCAGTTAACACCCAAATATCTGACCGGTGTGGGATTGGGAATTATAACGGCCTTGAGTTACAGTGTTTTTCTTTTGCTCATGCGATTTATCCACTCCGGATCTGATGTGCCCATGTTTCGTTACCAGGTCATTATGACAGGATGTTGTGCACTAATTATTGGTGCCATCGCGATGTTTATGGGCAGATCCTTTGTTATTCCGGACGTGACATCTTTGGCGGCTCTGGCCGGACTCGGTATTTTATCCCAGGGGCTTGCGTGGGTCATTATATCCCATTATCTTCCCCGGGTGGCGACCTCCAGGGCGGGGTTGATTTTGTTGCTGCAGCCGGCATTGTCATTTGTATGGGACGTCGTGTTCTTTGACCGGCCCACGGGTATGATCGGCTGGATCGGGGTGTCTGTGGTGCTGGCCGCCATCTACATGGGGATGGCGCGTAGGACCTGATTTATCAAAGAAATATCAGGTCGAAGGTGTCCCGGGTGATGTGCAGCCGGGCATCTTAAATGCCGGTTTTATGATATTATCCGATGCCAGACATTTGAGGACATCCATGGCATTGCCAGTGACAAAGGCGTGCATCCGGATTCTGTTTTCAACAAGCCGGGCCGCGTAAGTTTCTGAAATGGCGCCGCAAACCAGGGCCGTGACTTTTTCACGGTTTAAAAGCGCTGCCAGGGCAGCAATATCGTCCGGTTTGAAAGACTCATATTTTTTATTATGAATGCTTTGATTGTCAATGTCGGCAATCAAAAGCGTTTGTGCTGCGTCAAACACAGGAGAGACCCGGTTTCCCCAGGTGGTAATCGCAATTTTCATTGTCTCCTCCTCTTAGCAATTTTTTTTGCCGGTTTTAAAAATGCAAAGGCTGTGCCTTAACAGCCGGGGATATACAATAGCTGCAAACCCTTGTCGGTCTTGAACAATTATACACCGGCAGATGTCATGGGTGCTGCCGTTGTTGCAAAAAAGAGACTTGTAAACGGTATTTGGTTGCACGGCCAATCTCTTTTATAACTGGATACCCAGTTTTTTGATGCGCCGGAACAGGGTGCTTTTGTGAATACCCAGATCCCGCGCTGCGGCATTCCGGTTATTGTTGTTCCGTTTCAATGCATCCGTAATCATTTTAATTTGAGCCGCCACCACTGGGTTTTTATCTCCACCGGTTTGATGTTCCGATTTTGCTGCAAGGGACGGCGGCAGATGGTCCATGGTAATATACTCTTTGGCACACAGCACAAAGGCATGTTCAATGATATTTTCAAGCTCCCTGATATTTCCGGGAAAATCATGGGCCATGAATGCGGCAAGCACCTCAGCGGAGAGTCCCTGGATCATCTTGTTTCGACGCAGGTTCAACCGTGATATGAACTGGTCCACCAGATAGGGGATATCCTCCATTCTATGGCGCAGGGGCGGCAGGGATATTTTGATGACATTGATACGATAGTAAAGATCCTGGCGAAATTCATTGTTTTCCACCATGGTCGTCAGATTCTTATTGGTGGCAGCGATGATTCGGACGTTGGATTGCTCTTTGCTTATGCCGCCAAGGGGGGTATACTCGCGTTCCTGGAGCACCCGCAGCAGTCTGACTTGGAAGGCCGGGCTCGTGTCTGCAATTTCATCAAGAAATATTGTGCCGTTGTCCGCCAGGGCAAAATGGCCGGGTTTGTCTTTAACGGCATGGGTGAATGCCCCTTTTTTGTATCCAAACAGTTCCGATTCCAGCAATGTATCCGGCAGGGCCCCGCAGTTGATGGCCACAAAAGGGGCATCTTTTCTGTGGCTGGTATTGTGAATGGCCTTTGCCATCAACTCTTTTCCGGTACCGGTTTCCCCTTCGATCAAAACGGATGAATCGCTTTCTGCAATCTGGGGCAGGATATTGAAAATATTTTTCATGGCACTGGAGTTGCTCACCATATCGCCGACCCGGACCCCGCCGGTCAACTCTTTTCTCAGGGCTTCCACCACAGAGTGGTCCCTGAAGGTTTCCACCCCGCCTAAAACCTCTCCATTTTTATCAATGAGCAGGGAGGTTGATGCGGTGATGGGAATTTTTTTTTGTTGGGTGTTAATGATGTATGCGGAACTTGATATAAAGGGTTTGCCCTGGTCCATTGTTTTTTTCAAGGCACAGCCTTGTTCACACATGTTGGAGCGAAAAACATCCCAGCAGTGGCACCCGATGGCATCCTGACGGCGGATGCCGGTAATCTCTTCGGCGGCCCGGTTAAAAGATGTGATTTTCCAATTGTAATCAATGGTAAAGACCCCGTCGGAAATTGAATCCAGAATAATTTTGGTGGTGTCAATATTTAGCGGGGTATTGTTATCATTTGGGGACATGTCGGAGAATCCTTTTTTATTTAACCCTGATTTAAATCATATCAAAGGCTTTTTTGCAAACATTGTGTATGATTTTTTTTAACCTACATCGCAAAATTGCCACGGCTTCAAAGCCTTCGTTAATAACTATGATTAGATGATAGTTCCAGGTATATTTGCACTTATGCAACCATATTCTATGTAAAGCCTAACCAAATAGATTTCAAATTTGCAACTACGACCATGGGGCAAATATATACACAATAATGACGCTGTGAAGCACATAAATATAATCGGGCACGGGTTGCGATCACTGTGTTTTATGAAAATATTATTGAAAAACTGTTTTTATAATTAAAGTAAATTCAAAACACGACCGAAAAATAGTCTAAGGGTTTAACAGATAAAAAATGTACTGCCTTCCAACCGGCAACCTATAAGACAGGAGATACGCGAACATGAACATGACCGCAAAATCGCTTACAGCACAGGAGAGCGTCCAGGAGAGAACACCTTTGATTTCTGTGGATAAGCTTCAGAGCGTACAGAAAAATGTTGAAAATACAGAGGCAAAGGAAAACAAGGTCTCTTCCAGCCAGAAAGACAAACAGCAGATGAGTACCGAAGAGGTTAAAGAGGTTGTAGAGTCTTTCCAGGAGATGTCCGAGACCATTCAAACCAAGTTGAGTTTTTCGGTTGATGAAGAGAACAATGAAATCGTTGTAAAAATTTTTGATAAGGAATCCGAAGAGTTGATTCGGCAGTTCCCATCAGATGAGATGCTCTCTTTACAGGATAAAATGAGTGATCTTGCAGGCTTTTTGTTTGACCAGAAAGTTTAAAATTTAAACCGTTTTATAGCCGATAAACAATCGTACCCCTTGTGTTTTAGACTTTGCCTTTCCTGTCGCTTAAAACCCAGTATTAAAGTGTTAATGCTTTATACCGGGTTTTTTGTTTTTTCTAACAAACCTGCGCCTAGGACGACGCCGATAATCAATACCCCGCCGATGAGCGTTGAAACCTCAGGTATTTCACCAAGAAGTAGAAAGGCAAACAAAATACCGTACACGGGTTCCATGCCAGCAATGACGGACGCGGTCTGAACCCGGATGCAAGTAAGCCCGGTGATAAAGCAACCGTGGGCCAGGGCTGTAAAAATGATACCGAGAAGCGCAAGCAGCAAAATATCGTGCGCTACCGGCGGGTGGGCCTGCATCATCAAAACTGGAATTACAAGGCTTAGCGCTGCAAACAGATTTTGGTAAAAGGCTGCTGAAACAGGGTGGCATCGCCTTGCATTCCGGCGGTTCACAAGCCCCAAGACCGCAAAGGTAAACCCTGAAGCCAGGCCGTAGATACTTCCTAACGTGACGTCATTGGAAAGATCCATATCCGGTACCACAAGAACAATGCCTGCAAATACGGCAACAGCCGTCAGCAAATCAATTTTTTTTAACCTCTCTTTAAAAAAGATCGGTTCCATAAAGGTCACAAATAGAGGGAAACTGGAGAACGTTATCAGTCCCACGGCCACCGACGAGACCTGAATGGCCGCAAAAAAACTGAGCCAGTGCAGGGCCAGCAAAATTCCCTGGACGGCAAAAAAAAATAAATCTATTGGTGTTGCCACCCTGAAACTGATGCCGGGGCGTATTACGGCATATACGATCAGTGCAAGACTTGCGAAAACCGTTCGGCCCAGAACGATCCACACTGGAGTGCACGCCAGAAACTTGCCGAACAGACCTGCAAATCCAAATAAAAAAACCGCAATGTGAATCAGAACCATGTGGTGTAGGGGATGTGTTTTATTGACTGCCGGCTTCATATTTTTTAGAAAACGCCCCGGCAGGTGTTTGCCTGCCGGGGCGTTAAAAGGCCTTAAATTTAAAATATCTTACCGGGTCAACTGCCGGTATTTAATCCGTGTGGGCTGGTTTTCCTTGATGCCCAGCCGTTTTCTGCGATCCTTTTCATAGTCCGAATAGGAGCCTTCAAAAAACAGGGTCTGACTGTCGCCCTCAAAGGCAAGGATATGGGTCGCAAGGCGGTCCAGGAACCACCGGTCATGGCTGATAATCACCGCACACCCGGCAAAGTTTTCCAGGGCCTCTTCCAAAGCCCGCATGGTATTGACATCCAGGTCGTTGGTGGGTTCGTCCAACAGCAGCAGGTTGGCCTGTTTTTGCAGCATGGTGGCCATGTGCACCCGGTTGCGCTCACCGCCTGAAATATCTTTAACTTTTTTCTGCTGGTCGGAGCCTGAGAAATTGAATTTTCCCACATAGGCCCGGGCGTTGATTTCCCGTCCTCCCAGCAAAAGGGTGTCGCTGCCGCCGGAGATCACTTCATAAATGGTCTTTTCCGGATCAAGGGTGTCACGTTCCTGATCCACATAGGCCGCATGGACACTCTCCCCGACTTCAATGGTGCCGGAATCGGGTTTTTCCTTTCCGGTAATCATTTTGAACAAAGTGGTTTTACCCGCACCATTGGGTCCGACCACCCCGACAATGGCGCCCGGCGGAAGCACAAAGTTCATGTCGTCCACCAGAAGCTTATCTTCAAAGGCTTTGGATACATTCTCCGCCACAATAACCTTGGCGCCAAGCCGTGGCCCGGGCGGAATAAAAATCTCCATTTTCTGTTCCTGCTGCATGCTGTCTTTTTTGAGCAGCTCTTCATAAGCCGAAATCCTGGCCTTTGATTTGGAGCGCCGCCCCTTGGGGGACATATTGATCCACTCAAGCTCCCGGGCCAGTGTCTGGCGGCGCTTGCTCTCACTTTTCTCTTCCTTGGCCAGGCGGTGCTGTTTTTGTTCAAGCCACGAGGAGTAGTTGCCTTTCCAGGGGATGCCTTCGCCCCGGTCCAGTTCCAGAATCCAGCCCGCCACATTATCCAGGAAATAGCGGTCATGGGTTACGGCAATGACCGTGCCTTCAAACCGGCTTAAATGTTGCTCCAGCCACCCCACCGATTCTGCATCCAGGTGGTTGGTCGGCTCGTCCAAAAGCAGAATGTCCGGTTTTTGTAGCAGCAGGCGGCACAAGGCTACCCGGCGTTTTTCACCACCGGAGATGACGCTGACAGGGGTGTCTTCGGGGGGACAGCGAAGGGCGTCCATGGCCATTTTCAGTCGGGAATCCAAATCCCAGGCATCAATATGATCAAGCTTTTCCTGCAGTTTGCCCTGTTTTTCCAGCAACGCATCCATCTCATCATCGGACATGGGTTCGGCAAAGGCTTCGGATATTTTTTCATATTCAGCCAAAAGGTCCACGGTCTCCTGGACCCCTTCTTCAACCACTTGGCGCACGGTTTTATCCGAATCCACCAGGGGTTCCTGCTCGAGAAATCCCACGGTAAACCCCTTGGATAAGATGGTTTCCCCCACAAATTCAGTGTCCACCCCTGCCAAAATTTTAAGCAGCGTGGATTTACCGGAGCCGTTAAGGCCCAGCACACCTATTTTTGCCCCATAAAAATAGGAAAGCGAAATATCCTTGAGCACCTGGCGGGTGCCGTGGAATTTGCTCACATTGATCATTGAGTAAATAACTTTTTTCGTATCTTCAGACATATGCTCTCCTGTCTTTTATTTTTTTTCACACACGGCAATACACTCGATTTCCACCAGCGCGTCCTTGGGCAGACGGCCGACCTGGAAAGCGGATCTTGCCGGTTTATGGCCGTCAAGTGCTGCTTCGTAAACCTGGTTCATCCCTGCAAAATCATCCATGGACGCCAGAAAGACGGTTGTTTTTAAAATGGTTTTCAAACTTGCATTGCACTCCTTGAGTACGGCTTCAAGATTGGCCATGACCTGGTGGGTCTGCTCTTCAATGGTGGCTCCCACCATCTGGCCCGTGGCGGGGTCCAGAGGAATCTGGCCGGCACAGTACACCGTATCGTTGTGGATCACGGCATGGGAATAGGGCCCCACGGCTGCCGGGGCATTTTTTGATATAACAGGTATCATATAGGGTTTCTCCTTGTTTTAAAATACGGTGACCACCGGCGCTTTGAGTATCATGTCAACGGCCTCGGCCGCTGTTTTGGCAATCACAGGAAAATCCTGATTCAAATGCGTCATCTGACGCAGATTTTCTGCGGTTCGCAGGACGAGCCTGGCAAAATCGCCTTCGGCAAAATCCGATTTGTGCATCAGTTCATCCCAGGGGGTATCATGGGCCCAGAGATAAATCAGGGACGCTGGCTGGATAAAGAGGTTGGGTGCAGGAAATCCTGATTTCAGCATGGTGATGGCAAAGGGTTTAAGACCCCGGCGCAGTTCCAGGAATGCATCCTTAAGCCGTTTTGAAAGGGAGGCGGTGAAGAGCATATCATCCTTGAACTCCTTTTCATTGACAAATGCCGCCATCATGGCGGCTAAAAGGGCCGGATCACGTTCGGGCAGCAGTTTGTCCCGAAGACCCTGGGCCACCAGCAGCGGCGAATCAATGCGCAGTTTTGATGCCCAAATGCCGTCTTCGGTCAGGGCGCTGGGTTGTGGCCCTTCGGGGGTAACAAATCCTTCCTGGATCAAAAAATCCATGTGTTCGGTAAAATCCAGCCATAAAAATTCCATATCATTGCCGAATTTTTTTCTGGCCTTTCTGCCGCTTTTTCCTGCCTTTGCACCAATGGCAATGAGATAGGAGGCAAATGATTTTTCCAACAGGGTGCGCACCTGCTCCGGGGTGTTGGACAACAAGAGATTGAGCACCATGGAAAAATCAATTTTAATCTGGGAATCCACATTTAACGGCGGAGCATCCACCAGCTTGGCCACAAGAGAGACATCCATATACTTGCCCGGCAGGAGTGTGGCAAATCCGATGTTGTCCATGCCGCGTCTTCCGGCACGGCCTGCCATCTGCTGGAACTCACTGGCGGTCAATGACAAAAAGTCCCTGCCATTGAACCTGTCGGAATTGAGAATCACAACGGACCGGGCCGGAAAATTCACACCCGCCGCCACCGTGGATGTGGCAAACATGGCATCCAAAAGCCCCTCGGCCATCAAGGTCTCCACCACCACCTTCCAGGCGGGCAGGTGCCCGGAATGATGGGCAGCGGTTGCCGTTTCTTCCAGGTAGGTCCGCTGGGGGTGGGCGGATAAATGGGCATTTCCTGCCGTGAGCTGTACAAGCCGCTCCTTGAGTGCCTGCTTTTTTTCCGGCGCGGTTTCAAGCAGACTGCCGTCGCATAATTTGATAGCCCGGTCGCATTCGGCCCGGGATTTTAAAAAAAAGATGGCCGGCAGCAGATCATAGTGGGCAAGCACCTCGAGAATGTCCGAAAATTTAGGCAGTTTACCGGGCGGGGCCAGGGTTAAGCGTTTACCGGACTGGTTGAATTTATATACTTTTTTGTGAAGACGGGTCCTGTTCCCGTTGCTTCCCGTTTTTTCAAGCAGCGGATATAGGGTACCGGACGGGTGAAAAAATAGAGGGAAAAGGGGTACCGGCCGATCGGTGTTTTCCACCACTTTACACGTTTTATCCCGGATGGAGGAGAGCCAGCCTGCAATCTGATCCGGGTTGCCGATGGTGGCGGACAGTAACAGCAGCGGGATACGAACGGGCAGATAGATCATGATCTCCTCCCAGACCACGCCGCGTTCGGCATCGCCGAGGTAGTGGGCCTCATCCAGGATAATCAGGTCACACTTGAGATTTTGACCCGTGTACATGGCATCATAGAGCTGGTTTCTCAAAATTTCCGTGGTGCCGATGATGATGTCTGCGTCCGTATTTTCCTTGATGTCACCGGTAAGAATCCCCACCTTTTCCTTGCCGAAAATTTTGGAAAATCCGGCATGGATGGAGTTGGTCAGCGCCTTTAACGGCGTGGCATACCACACCTTGCCGTTTTTTTCCAAGATCCGTTTGGCAGCCTGTTCCGCAATCCATGTTTTTCCTGCACCCGTGGGGGCAGTGACAAGGCAATCCGCAGCATCAATGGCCTCAATGGCCTCAATTTGAAACGGATCCGGAGTAAAGGACTGTTTTTCAGGCACACCTATCCGGCTGAAAATTTTATTTAATGACTTGTCGGCCCCGGCAGTGAGCTCGGGGTAATGAATGGGACGTGACGATCTGGAGTCGGAATTTTTTTTTCCGGAACGATAATATCTTTTTTTCATGTATCGTTTAAATCACAAATTAAATGAATACGCAATATGGTTCCTTTGGTGCAACCTATAAAGACCAAACATTTAACGATCATTTAATGATTGAATATATGCGTTGATATTTTTCCATTACCTTTTGTGCCGAGTGCATACCCAACAGGTTGGTGTCAAGATCATGGACCCGGATAAATTTGAAGTCGGCCACATCATCCATGGGTGTAATCAAAGAGAAATCTTTCACCTGGCAGGTGAATGCCATGTCGGTGATGGGATAGACCACACGTTTGTAAAGATAGGTATTGGCAAAAGAGCAGAAAAAGTCAAGGTTAAAAATATCCAGATTCAGCTCCTCTTTTACCTCTCTGACCAAACCCTGGTCGATACTTTCGCCCGGCTCAGCAAAACCGCCGGGGAGATCCAAGGTGCCTTTACCCGGCTCTTTTGCCCGTACGGTGACCAACACCCTGTTTTGATCGTCAAGGATGATAGCCATGGCTGCGGCCGCGCAATTCATAAAAAATTGAAATCCGCACACCCGGCATTTAAATGATTTGACGCTGCCGGCATCAAGGTTCTTGCCGCCGCAGGACGGACAGAATTTAAACCGGTCGAGATTGGGATTGGTAAATGGCATGGCAAAAATCTTTGTCAGCAGGTTAAATGAAAGCAGGCACTCTCCGATTTGTCCGGAGTCCGGGCAATTGTTGTGTTGAACAAGGTTGCGGCCGCATCCGTTGACAACGCGTTTAGTTCGATACCCATGGATAAAAGGTCTTTTTCAAGGCCCGGGGCCATCGTCATGCGGTCATAAACACCTGTGCCGACAATGAGCATATCCGGATTTAAGGGCAGAACCGCCCTTAAATCCGCAAGTTCCAGTACATGCCCCTGTTTTCTGCGCCAGCTGGGCAGGATTGTTTTGTCCGGGAGGATGATCAGATCCGCAGCGTATGTGTCAGCGCCAATAACCATATGACCGAAAGAAAATGATGAAATCATGGTTGGGCTCCTTTATTGGCAGTGCTGGTAAATGCGTTTGCTGTTTTTTCTTGTTTTAAGCATAAGATGAGGCGCAAGGGAAGATAAAATTCTTATTATCGCGCCTGACGGTCAAAGCCCGGAATCTCCAAACGTCGCTCAAGATAGTTGAGAATAACGCCGGCAAGGGAGACCAGAACCAGATAGTAAATACCCACAACCAGAAAGGTCTCAACGTTTCTAAAGGAGGCTTTGGCAATCCCCCGGCCAATACCGGTCATTTCGTTGATGGTAATGATGGAGGCAAGGGATGAGTATTTGATCAGATAGATCACCTCATTGCAGCATCCTGAAAAACAGTGCCTGAAGGCCTGGGGAAGGACAATACTCTTGATCGAGGTAAATGGGCTCATACCCAAGGCCTGGGCTGCTTTAAGCTGCCCTATTTTTATGGAAAGCAGACCGCCCCGGATATATTCGGACTGATAGGCCCCGGAGCACAGGGCAAAGCCAACAATGGCGCAGGTCATGGCGGACATGACAATGCGCACCCCCCAGAAATTCGTATAGGGCAGGGCAAAGTACCAGAAATAGAGCTGAACCACCAATGGCGTCCCCCGGAATACAGCCACATAAAAATCACACAGGGCTTTTACCGGTTTAGGTCCGTAAACCCTCAGGGCACCGGTGACCACGCCGATCAAAAAGCCGAGCAGGGCTGAGGGCACAATCAGCTTGATACTCACTATAAATCCTGTGTTCAGGCTGGGTATGACTTGATTGATGATAAAGGGGAAAAAGTCGTTCACGCCTCGGCTCCGGTCAACTCTGAAATTTTGGCACAAAAATCCCGGGTCCGTGATCCGCTGTTTTCAGCTAAAAGCGCAGAAGGCGGGCCTTGTTCTGCAATTTGTCCGTTTTCCATGAACACAAATTCATGGGCAAGGCCGGCGGAAAAGCTGATCTGATGGGTGGCCATGAGCATGGTCATTCCCGCCTTTGCCAGATCCCGGATCACCACCAGTACCTCGCTGATCAGTTCCGGGTCCAGGGCGGAGGTGGGTTCATCCAGGAGCAGCACCTCCGGGTCCATGGCCAGGGCCCTCGCAATGGAGACCCGCTGCTTCTGGCCCCCGGAGAGCTGGGCCGGGTAGAGGTCCATTTTGTCTGCAAGACCGACCCGGGTCAATTCTTCACACGCCCGGTTGTGGGCGGTTTGTTTCGATTGTTTTTTAACTTTCCGCAACGCAATGGCTACATTCTGGCAGGCAGACAAGTGGTCAAACAGGTTAAAGTCCTGGAAGATCATGCCCACCTTTTGGCGCAACAGGTAAAGGTCGCTCTTCTTTTTAAAATTCACCGGCGCGCCGTCTAAAAGCAAATCGCCCGCTTCGGGGATGTGCAAAAGATTCAGGCATTGCAGCAGTGTGGATTTTCCGGAGCCAGACGGCCCGATGAGCACCTTTAAATCGCCTTTGGAAAGGGTTAAATCCACCTGATTCAAAACGGTGTTACCGCCAAGTTCCTTTACAATGCCCCGGGCTTCAAGAACAACGGGCTCTGCTCCATTGGGTTGTGTCATATTTCTTTGTCTCTTTCAAACATCATTGGGTATATCCCTGGATTCGTACTTTTTGTTCCAGTCGCTTAAGTCCCTTGACCCCGACCCATGTCAGGATAAAAAATATCAGCCCGGCAAACAGGGTAAAGGGCAAAGGTTTGTGGGTAATGGCGGCCACGGACCGGGTCCTGGACATCAGTTCGGCCACCCCGATCACATATGCAAGTGCCGAATCCTTTAAAACGATGGAATATTCATTGGACCAGGCCGGAATGGAAAACCGCAGTGCCTGGGGCAGGATAATCGCGGTTATGGCTGAAAGGTCACTCATGCCAAGGGAGCGCGCAGCATTCAGCTGCCCTTTGGGCAAAGAGAGAATCGCACCTTTAAAAATCTGGGTCTGATACGCCCCTGTGGTCATACCCAAAACCAAAATGGCCGCAAAAAAGGCATCGCCAAGGGGCAGAAAATTCAAAGCATTCACCTGGTCAAGCCAGGATAAAAGTCCAAAGTAAAACAGGTAAAACAGCACCAGAACCGGTACGCCCCTGAAAAACCAGACATACAATGCCACGCAGCGCCGGGCAACGGGGTGGCCATAGACCCGGATCACAGAAAAAGGGATACCGATCAATAGACCTAATCCCATGGCCCCGATGATAAGAACCACCGTGATCCACAATCCGGAAAATATATATGGCAGGGAGTCGGTTATGGAGGTTAAAAAAGTGAGCATGTCATGCATGGTAAATCCGGGGAAGAAAATGGAACCGGGCTTTAAAGGCCCGGTTCACAATGTTGCGTATTAACCTAATGGCGTAATAAAAACCTTAGTCCGATGCGTAGATCGACAAGGTTTTTGGGTCTCAGGCGGGCACTAGTGGATTTCGTATTTATCTTTAAGCACCTGCCACTGGGGATCAGCCATCAGCTTTTTTAATCCCTGGTTGAGCAGATCTAAAAGTTTGTCATCGCCCTTGCGTACAGCATATCCGTATTCTTCAGTGGAGCCTTCAAATATACCGGCGGTCTTGTAGCTTCCGTCTTTATTGAGCTCATTGGCAATGGATGAGTCCATGGAAGAGGCATCAATACGGCCGATCTTAAGATCTTCCATGCTCAGGTCCGTTGAGTCGTATTCCACGATTTCATAATTAAACTTTCCTTTGGCAAGTAGGTCCTTGAGCCGTTTGGTGCTGGTGGTACCGCGCTGGGTGCCTATTTTTTTGCCGGTGGTGACCAGGGTATTGAAATCATCCGTATTGTCTTTCAACACCAAAAGCACCTGGCTGACTTCATAGTAGGGCAGGGTGAAGTTAACAATTTTTTTTCTGGAATCGGTGGCACTCATACCCGATGCAATAAAGTCGATTTTTTTTGCATTCAGGGCAGGGATAATACCGTCCCAGTCCATGGGTTGATGTTTGATTTCAAACCCCATCTCTTTGGCGATCCAGTTGGCGCATTCCACATCAAAACCCGCGGGCTTACCCGCTTTATCCACATATCCAAAGGGCGGAAATCCAAAGTCAATGCCGTTAATGTAAACTTCTTTTGCGCCGGCAGAGGTCAGGCTCACACTCGCAAATGCCGTTAACAGACTGATCAACAAGGCTATTTTTTTTATCATTCTTTACGGTCCTTTCAATAAAAAAGGGATCAGGTTCTTCCTGATACCGGTTAATTTGAAGCATATTAAATTATCAGAACTTGGGCCCAGGCACAAGAAGATTAAATACAAGCTGTTATCCGGCAACGATCCCCACGGCAAAAAGCGCACTGAACATCAGTGCAAGTTTTGCGGTATCTGCAAGGGCCGGATTAAGGATTTCTCCTTCCTGTTCAAAGATGGTTTTAAAAAGGGGATAGGATTTAAAGAAGGCTGCCAAGGGCAGCAAAATTCCCCAGGACCAGTGACCCGAGGCAAACATCAGGCAGGGAATTAAAAAGGAGATCAGGACCAGACACACAAATTCCACCTTGGTTCGCCAGGGGCCTAAAATCACCGCCAGGGTCCGCTTGCCGGCGGCGGCATCGGTCACGATATCCCGCAGGTTGTTGACAACAATAATGGCGGTAACCAAAAGCCCCACAGGAACAGATGCGATGCACACCGCAGGTGTCACGCAGCCTGCCATTAGATAATAGGTGCCGAGCACTGCCACGGGCCCGAAAAAAATAAACACGAACACCTCACCAAGGCCGTTGGATGCAATGGGGAAGGGTCCGGCACTGTAACAGATAATTCCAAGAAGAGAGGCAATCACAATACAGAGAATCACAACCCCGCCTTTGATGATTAAAAAAACGCCCAATCCCAGGGCCATGAGCATGGTCAATATAAACGCATTTCGAACGGTTTCAGGCGGTATCAAGCCGCTTTGGGTCATCCGTTTAGGGCCTTTGCGGTCCGGGGTGTCAATGTTGTTCAGAAAATCAAAATAATCATTGGCCAGATTCACGGAAATCTGGATCAGCAAAGCACCGGCCAGGGCCGCTGCAAACATCAGTGCTGAAAACCTGTGGTCGGAAATAGCGCAGGCTGCGCCGACAACAACCGGACAAGCCGCAGCCGGAAGGGTTTTAGGCCGGATGGCCAGCCACCAGTGGTGTAGATTCATAATATGTTTCACCTGTTTTTTTCATCATCTAATAAATTACAGCCAAGCAAATACGCTGGTTCCATTGGATTTGTCAAGCCGGTGCGGAAACTAAAGAACAAATTTGGTTATTGATTTTTTTCGTTCAAAAAGGTTTAATTTTTTATTGCAAATCTTCAGGACGTACGATTATCTAAATTGACAATAATAACAAAAAAATAGAGCCGCGCCTTTGGTGCCGCCTTTTCTATTGTGCCTTAACTTATGGAAAAAACAATGAAAAAAATTTTCTATGGCGTCTGCCTGGTAACATTTATAACAAGTTTTGCCTGGGCCCAAGAAAAACCTGTCATCCAAACCAATGTTTTGGCAAAAAGCGGAATAAGCTGGGATGGCAGAGATCTTCCTGAATACCCGAAGGGAAAACCGGAGATCACGATTCTTCGAATTAAAATCCCTCCTAAAACAAAATTGCCGTTTCATACCCATCCTGTGATTAATGCAGGTGTATTGTTAAAAGGAAGGCTGACCGTTGTAACTGAAAACAATGAAACATTGCATCTAAACTCGGGAGATTCAATCATTGAGGTGGTCAATAAATGGCATTATGGAATCAATGAAAGCAATGAATTTGCCGAAATTATAGTTTTTTACGCCGGTGTAAAAGATTCTCCAATTACAATTAAAAAGGAGTCACCTGAAAGGTAATTTCCATTTCATCCAAACACGGGTTTCCGATCAGGCACTAACTAACTATCAGGGAATTTAATGGCGAACCTATTTGAAAATATACCGGATGATTTGTCTTCCGAACACTTCACAGACTTGATCAAAGAAAAAAACGTTCGAATAGAACGGATTGTCTCTTTAGGCCATACTTCGCCGGACTTGGGATGGTATGACCAGGATGACAATGAGTGGGTGGTCGTGTTGGAAGGCTCCGGTACCATTGTGTTTGAAAATGGAATTGAATACGTTTTAAATAAAGGAAATTACCTCAATATACCGGCTCATACAAAACACAAAGTCTCTGGAACCGATCCCAATAATATCACAATCTGGTTGGCTGTTTTTTATTAACGCCCAACGGCCTGAATGCACCATGCAGGCCCAGCAATAATGAATGATAGAAGACTCGTTGTAGGCAGATTTGAAACAACAAAGGCTTTCAGGTCATAAACCTTGAAAGCCTTGATTTTTAAATGGCGCGCCCGGCGCGATTCGAACACGCGGCCTACGGATTAGAAGTCCGTTGCTCTATCCAGCTGAGCTACGGGCGCAACAGAAGAGACTTTTAACAGATCAGCATGGGTTTGGCAAGATAAAAATAAATAGATCGGCATTTTTTTGGAATGAACCAGTGAAATGAAAATAAAGAGGTACTGGTGTAACCAGAGGTATTATTTCCTACCGATCCTGTGATCAGAAATTGATTTAGTGTGGGGCAGAATAGGGGCCGTGCCAAATTATACAAATTTTAACTATGTTTTTTTCTCTGACGCCAAAATATTATTTTGTTATTAAGATATTTAAAGGCTTGCTTCTATATTGAAATGCTGTTAGATTTCCACCCTTATTTTACTATTTCAAGGCCTTTTATATAAAGTAGGGCAGGGTAAAGAGACATCGATGACAAACCCCATGGATAAAAACTTAGACAAGACTTTATTACCGGAAATAAAAAAACGCAGAACCTTCGGCATTATCAGCCATCCGGATGCCGGTAAGACGACATTGACTGAAAAACTGCTGTTATTTGGCGGTGCCATCCAGCAGGCCGGTGCCGTAAAATCCAGAAAAGCGGCCCGGGCGGCCACCTCGGATTTTTTATCCATTGAACAGGAAAGAGGCATCTCCGTTTCGTCTTCGGTAATGAAGTTTAACTATCGAGACTATGAAATCAATCTTCTGGATACTCCGGGGCATAAGGATTTCAGCGAAGATACCTACCGGGTGCTCACGGCGGTTGATTGTGCCGTGATGATCATTGACTCTGCCAAGGGGGTGGAACCCCAGACCCAGAAGCTGATGGAAGTATGCCGGATGCGCAACACGCCTATCATTACTTTTATCAATAAACTTGACCGTGAAGGGCTTGAGCCCCTTGATATTTTCCAGGACATTGAAGATAAGCTGCAGATTGAGTGCGTGCCGTTGACCTGGCCCATCGGCATGGGGAAACGCTTTAAAGGGGTGTATAATTTGGAACAGCAGCAGCTGGGGATTTTTACAGCGGGATACACCCCTAAAAATGACGACGGCGTGTTGATCGAAAACCTTGATGATCCGGTGCTTGACGAAATGATCGGCCAAAGTCCGGCAGATCAGTTGCGCGAAGATGTCGAGTTGATTTCCGTTGCGTCGGAGCCCTTTGATCTTGACCTTTATCTCAACGGCACCCAGACCCCGGTATTCTTTGGTTCCGCCATTAATAATTTCGGCGTCCGGGAGATGCTGGATGCATTTGTTCGAATTGCACCATCTCCGGGCGTCCGCCCCACAGCGTCCAGGGATGTGGATCCTTGTGAAAAGGCGTTTTCAGGATTCACGTTTAAAATACAAGCCAACATGGACCCCGAGCATCGGGACCGAATCGCTTTTTTCAGAATCTGTTCGGGGAAGTTTACCAAGGGTATGAAGGTACGGCACCACCGCATTGGAAAAGATATCAAAATTGCCAATGCCACCATTTTCATGGCCCAGGAGCGGTCCAATGTGGAAGAAGCCTACCCTGGAGATATTATAGGTATCCATAACCACGGTACCATCAAAATCGGTGACACCTTCACCACCAAAGAACCCTTAAAATTTTTAGGTATTCCCAATTTTGCCCCGGAACATTTCAGACGGGTGTTGCTTAAAGATCCACTAAAGGCCAAGGCCCTGACAAAGGGGTTGACCCAGCTGGCGGAAGAGGGCACGATTCAAGTATTTCGGCCGTTGCAGGGCAACATGCATATCATTGGTGCGGTGGGGGTCCTCCAGTTTGATGTGACCATGGCGCGGCTTAAGGCCGAATACAACGTCAGTGCCGGATACGAGTCCATTGACCTTTCCGTGGCCCGGTGGGTGGAATGCGAAAACGAATCTCATCTCAAAAATTTTATTCGAAAAAACGAATCAAGCCTGACCCGGGATGCAGAAGGGCGTTTGACTTTTTTGACCACAAGCGTGTACCAGCTTGGGTTTACCCAGGAAGAATGGCCGGACATTCAATTCCATAAAACAAGGGAACACAACGAGTAAGTTTGACAGACAGCCACATCGTTTTTATATTTTAAGTCCCAATAAATTTATTATTTTATATTTGCTGCGGGTTGGGTTGATTGATGAGAAATCAGCTCAACTTACAGCTATTATTTGAAGTGTAAGTATAATGCGAGATCCTTTTAGAAAAATACCGTTTAACTACACCTCGGCCGGAGACGACCAGATCATCTCCCATCTGTTTGGCGATGATATTTTAAATACCATTCATGTCCTGGAAACACTACAGGGCACGGGGCGCTCCTCTCGCCTCCTCCATCGCTTCATGGGGGACATTTTCGTTATCAAACGCAACGCCTTTTTGTTCCAGGAGCTGGTGGCGCATCCGGTGTTGCGGCGCCGGTTGTTCACCGAGTTTGAACATGACCTTTTCAATATTTCCGAGCATGCCGAACATGACGAGGTTCGCATTGTGCTTAACGCCTGCCGGTCAGCGCTGCGGCAGCTCAAAGCCCAGATCAATGCCGTGGCAAAGGAGCAGGCCAGGATAACACGGCGTCTTTCCCAGGTGGTGGGTAAAGCCAACATATGCTTTGACCCCTTTGACATCACCGCCCATGCCACAGATGCCACGGACTGGCGCAGATATACACCGGCAGCCGTGCTGCGGCCGGACAGGGAAGAGCAGATTCCCGAACTTGTCAAAAAATTAAAAGATATGCAATTTCATATCATTCCCCGGGGCGGAGGGACCGGTTTGACCGGCGGGGCCACACCCCTGGCACCGGATTGCGTCATGATCAACACGGAAAAATTGAACACAATCTATCCCATTGAACAGCGCAAAACAAAGGACGGCAGAGCGTATGCCGTAATGCCCATGGATGCCGGCGTCATCACCCAGGACGCCAAGGATGCGGCCTCGGCCCACGGCTATATTTTTGCCACGGACCCCACCTCGGCCTGGGCCTGCACCATCGGGGGCAACCTGGCCGAGAACGCGGGCGGGAAAACCGCCGTGCTCTACGGCACCGCCATTGATAATGTTTTGGCTTTCAGGATCACCATGCCCGACGGCCGGCTGCTGACCGTGGAACGCCAGGACCATCCCTTACGCAAAATTTTGTACGAGGATACGCTCAGCTTTCAGGTCAAAGATGAAAACGGTCAAATCATAGACACCATCGAATTGACCGGGGCGGATGTGCGTAAAAAAGGCCTGGGCAAGGATGTCACCAACAAAGTGCTCTGCGGGCTGCCCGGGGTACAGAAAGAAGGATGTGACGGCATTATTACCTGGGCTGAATTTATCCTTTATCCTGAGTTTGCACACAAGGCCACCTGTTGCATCGAATTTTTCGGCAACGATATGACCGAGGCAGGCAAGGTCATCACTGAAATCTGCACCCGATTTCAGAACACCGATCCGGCACTCATGGCCCTGGAACATTTCGACGAAGAATACATCAAGGCCATCAAATACAAAACCAAGCGCTCCGTTGGCGACCGGCTAAAGGCGGTATTGCTCATTGACATGGTTTCCAATGACCTGTTCCTGCTTGACCAGGGCATGAGTACCATCGAAACCATCCTTGAAGCCTATGACAAGACCGGTCTTTCCATTGCCAGGGACAGAAATGAAGCAGCCCGCTACTGGGAAGACCGCAAACGGCTGGGGGCCATTGCCGCCCATACCAATGCCTTCAAGCTCAACGAAGATATTGTCCTGCCCATTGACAGTCTGGCCGATTTTGTCAGGTTTGTGGACGACACCAATCTTGAAGAGAAAAAATATACCCAGGGCCGGATTATTCAAAATATTCTGGCATATCTGGAGACGGCCATTCCCCTTTCCGACGCCGAGTGGCTGGGAAAAAAGGTCGGTCGGATCAAAGACCTAGCCTACGGCATCCGTAAAAAACTCGACATTGCATCCCGTGACGCCCTGGAAGCCTTTATCCACACCAAAAATTTTCACAGCCAGATCCAGGACCACCTGCACGGGTACAGCCTGGTTCTCTCCAATGTCGAACAGATCTACAATGACACCCTAAGCCGCCTGATCGTCATTGCCACCCACATGCATGCCGGGGACGGCAACGTACATGTGAACATTCCGGTGTTTTCCAATGACAAAGAGATGCTTGCACGGGCCCATATGACCGCTGACAAGGTCATGGCAAAGGCTGTGGCCCTTGAGGGGGTGGTCTCGGGCGAACACGGCATCGGCGTTACCAAGTTTAAATACCTGGATAAAGAGCAGGTCAGACAATTTGACGCCTATCGTAAACAAGTGGACCCCAATGGATTGATGAACCCGGGCAAGCTGTCCGAATCCGATATTTTGAACAAGGTCTTTACCCCGTCCTTTAATCTGCTAAAACTTGAGTCCCAGATTCTCAAACACGGCGCTTTGGCTGATCTGTCGGCCAATATTTCCCATTGTGTTCGCTGTGGTAAATGCAAGCCTGAATGCCCGGTGTTTTATCCCACACGAAACATGTTTTTCCACCCCAGGAATAAAAATCTGGCCCTGGGGGCTTTGATTGAAGGACTGCTCTATATCACCCAGCGGACCCAGTCCACTAAGTTCAAGGTACTCAAAAATCTTGAACAGATCGGTGACCATTGCACCATCTGCCACAAATGTTTTGAAAAATGTCCTGTAAATATAGATTCCGGGGTTATTTCCATTCAGGAACGTGAAATTCTAAAAAAAATGAATTTCAAACATACCCCTGTGCCCACAAAGCTGACCCTTGGGTATCTGGGGAACCGAAACCGGACTTTGAATCCCATTGTTCGTACGGGGCTTCTAACGGCGGGAAGTGCGGCCCAGCGTATGGCGGTCAAACTTGCCAAAACAGTCTCTTTTGTACCGGCGTTAAAGGAGACAAAGCCCATTCAAATGCTGCACGCCCCGGTTTCCCAGCCCGGGTTGACCACACTTCGGGCGCACCTGCCCCCTACGGACAGAAACCAGGCGATCTTGATAAATCCGCCTGGGGAGATCGCCTCAACGGTATTTTATTTTCCAGGATGCGGCAGTGAGCGCATGTTTTCCAATATTTCAAAGGCGTCCATTTTTTTGCTGCTTTCCCAGGGACACCAGGTGGTGCTTCCGCCGCCTTACATGTGCTGCGGGTACCCGTTAAAGGTCAATGCCCGGATCAAGGAGGCCCAAAAACTCTCCCTTGAAAATTCCATTATCATGACCCAGATCCGGGACATGTTCAATGACCTTGATTTTAGCGGTTGCATTGTCTCCTGCGGCACCTGTATGGACTCTTTGTCGGAAATGGGCATCACAGACCTGTTCGATGCAAAGCTGTTTGATATTTCGGGATACCTGTTTGAAAACGGACTGACAACACCGTCGACCCAAGAGTGCCTTTACCATGCCCCATGCCATGACAGCTTGAAGGGCACGGCAATAACCCAGCTTGCCAAAGCCGGGATAGATGCTTGTTCCGTGCCGTACTGCTGTTCTGAGGCCGGCACCATGTCCATGTCCAGACCCGATATCAGCTACAATATGTTTTTGAGAAAACAAAATGCAATTAAACAAGCGGGTCAGAACCTGGATACAGCAAAGCCAAGGATCTTGACCAACTGTCCCTCTTGTGTCCAGGGGCTAGGCCGCCAGAACCAGGTTACTGCCGTTCACATGGCCGTTGAGCTGGCACGGCTCACGGGGGGTACCCGGTGGATGAAACAGTTCCGGACCTTGATTAAAAATATGGAAATCGTCACCTTCTGACATGAACCTTGTGCTGTTGGACGACCATGATTTCATTGGTCCCGACCGGGTGCGTCTCCAGGACGACCGGTGCAGACATATCACCCGGGTGCTCGGGGCCAAGCCCGGGGATACCCTTGTGTGTGGAAAAAAAAATGCCCAAATGGGCAAAGGTCTGATCACGTCAATGGACCGAAGCACCATTGAGTTGCAGACGTTTCTTGATCAGGAGCCGCCGCGCCCCTTGCCTTTGAGCCTGGTCCTGGCGTTACCCCGCCCCAAAATGCTTAAGCGAATACTTCAAAGCCTTGCAAGCCTGGGGGTAAAAGAGATTTTTCTGATCAATTCCCGCCGGGTGGAAAAAAGTTTCTGGGATTCCGGTGTATTGATCAATTCCACGATCCAGCGACATCTGGATCTGGGCCTTTGCCAGGCAAAAGATACCCTTGTGCCCCGGGTACACCTGAAACGGTTTTTTTCTCCCTTTGTTAAAGAGGAACTGCCGGAACTGAGCAGAAACAAACAAAGAATTCTTGCCCATCCCAAAGCGCAAAATGCTTGCCCGGTGGGGCTCAATTCCGATACAGTGCTTGTGATCGGCCCGGAGGGCGGATTTATTGACCTTGAAGTCCGGACCCTTGTGGACAACGGTTTTGAACCCATGACCGTGGGCCCCCGGATTCTGCGGGTGGAAACTGCCGTAACCGCATTGGTTTCACGGCTTTTTACCTGAACGATTGAACTTTGTATTGTGGAGATATTTATGGATAAAAAAACTTCAAAAATGAGACAAGAGGCATTCGAAAGTCTGCCCCCCATTATCAAAGAGAGTTTAACCCCCGAAGAAAAGGAGCTGTTTTTAACGGCAGAACAATGGCCTGACAGCCTTTTTACCAAACTGGACGAATTTATAACTGAAGATTAGCGATAAGCGTCTACAGGACGCATTGACATCAGTCGATCAAGAATTTATATTGAGTTAATTCAATTTTCAGATGATCGGAATACGTCATGAAAACAAAAGATCGGCAGAATCCAGACG
Source organism: uncultured Desulfobacter sp. (assembly GCF_963666675.1). NCBI lineage: Bacteria > Pseudomonadati > Thermodesulfobacteriota > Desulfobacteria > Desulfobacterales > Desulfobacteraceae > Desulfobacter > uncultured Desulfobacter sp. Next base: position 2,735,512 of record NZ_OY762929.1, read on the forward strand.
GCTCTCCCCTGAAAAAATATGCCAAATATGCCCATGTACTCCAGAAGACAAAATGGGCCAGGGAGTTCTCCTGGGAACATATTCAAAAAATATGTTTCTATATTGAACCGGTGATGGCCAAACCGGGCGCCATCGTCTTCAAAGAAGGGGATACGGACAAAAGCTTAGGCATTATTGTCAAGGGTGCCATTGATATTCTTAAGGAAAACACCCGGGTCAGCACCCTGACCAGTTCCCAGACCTTTGGTGAAATGGCCCTGATAGACGGAGAACCGCGCTCCGCATCCGGGATTGCCGTGAAAGAAACCGTCATTTTTTTCATGACCCAGGACAATTTGATTCTTCTGACCCAGGATGATCCCGAATTAGGGGTCCAACTGCTGTGGAAAATCTCCAAGCTCATCAGTCAGCGGTTACGTCAAACCACGGGAATGCTGGTGGACTATATGGGAGAATATTGAGCCTGTCCCAATGATCGTGAAGCAAAAAAGAGGGAAAGATGATCGAAGACGACGGTTTTAAAGAAATCTCATTTGAAGAGTTTAAACAATACCAGGGGGCAAACAAGGAAACCGATTTTATCGTGGTTGATGTCCGACAAGAAGGTGAATATACAGCCGGACATGTGCCGGGGGCAAGATTGATTCCCTTAAACACCCTCGGTAATCATCTATCCGACCTTGCTTTAGACAAGGATTTGTTTTTTTACTGTCATAGCGGTGCCCGATCCGAAGTGGCCAGTATGATGGCTGCAGAAAACGGCAGAGATGCCCAAAAAACCTACAACATTACCGGTGGATTTTGCGCTTACCAGGGCCATAGGCTAAAAGGCTTTCCCAGGTTGCAAGTGTTTGACCCCCACCAAAGCGATGAAACACTGCTTTACCAGGCAATGGAATTGGAAAAAGCAGCAGAGCAGTTTTACGAGACCATCCTCTTGTTTGCCCCGGATGAGAAATTTAAAACATCCATTGAACAATTGGCAAAGGCGGAAATCGCCCATGCCCGAACGATCTATTCATACTGGAAACTAACTGTTGACAGCCCGACACCGTTTGAGGATCTTTACGGATCTCTCAAAGGAGAAATCCTTGAAAACGGTCTACCCCTTTCCCAAGTGACAGCCCAGTTGCATGCAAACAAAGAGATTGCCTGGACGGATATCATCGAGATGGCCCTGAATATTGAGATCCAGGCCTATGATCTTTACCGCACCATGGCAGACCGCCAGGGGCAGGGTGGGGCGCAAGATGCCTTTCTTTCCATTGCCCAGATGGAAAAGGCGCACATAAAGCTTGTGGTTAAACTGCTTGGGTCTGAATAGTGGTTTAAGAACATTCAACCCCGAAGGGATTGAATGTTCTTTCTCAAATCTCCTGGTTTGTAAGATTAGCGAGCTAGGCTCGCTTTTTCTACCACAGAGAGCACAGAGTTTCAGTGCTGCGCACTGAAGCAGTTTAAGTAGGTTCTGCGTTGATTTGCAGGATATTTCGTGTTAGCCTTTAACTCTATTTACATGAAAGTTTAAAGAAGAAGTTGTTGGGTTACTTTCATTTTCGTTGTAGGCTTAAGCCCGGCAGTTGATATGTCAGGTCGGCCCATGGCCGTTATTGAATTGAAAGGCTGACATTGGACCAGAAAAAAACAAGATCGGACGTCATTCTTGCCAAACTAAAAGAGAATGGTCACAAGATAACACCCCAGCGGATCGCCATAGTTAAAATTTTGGCAAAAAGTGTGGATCACCCCAGCGCGGAAACCATACACGAACAACTTAAATATGATTTTCCAACCATGAGCCTTGCAACGGTCTACAGAAATATTTGCCTGATCAAATCCCTGGGTGAAGTTCTTGAACTCGGGTTTCCCGACGGCTCCAACCGGTACGATGGCAAAAAGCCCTATCCGCATCCCCATATCATCTGTATCAAGTGCGGCAAAGTGGTTGATCCCGATCTGGACAGCCTGGATGATATGAAAAATGAGGTTGCCAGGGAGACCCATTTTAAAATATTAAATCACCGACTGGATTTTTTCGGCATCTGCATCGACTGCCAGGCCAAAGAAAAATAAGTTAAATCTCCTTTTCGCATTTGTTCAGTTGCATAGCGTAACATTTGGTGTCGGACAATCATAGCGGTCATGGATCGTACTTGGTTTGTCTGCACCTTTAAAATTTGTTGGATTTTTTCGGTTTTTGAAATACAATACTAAATGATAATAATTATCATTAAATAAATATTATCACCACATAGAGTTTCATAGACAAAAGCGTTCATCCATAGGTAACATATTTTATTTAAAGGAGATAAATTATGACCCAACAAGAAAAATGCCCGGTTACCGGTAACCTTGCAGGGACGTCAACGCGCAGGGGAATGTCTAATCGAGATTGGTGGCCCAATCAACTGAATTTAAAAATGCTTCACCAACACGACAGGAAAAGCAATCCCATGGGGGATGCGTTTAACTATAAACAAGCGTTTAAAACACTTGATCTTTCAGCCGTAAAAAAGGATTTATTTGCGTTAATGCGCGATTCCCAGGACTGGTGGCCGGCCGATTACGGTCATTACGGCCCGCTGTTCATCCGGATGGCCTGGCACAGTGCCGGCACCTATCGCACCATGGACGGCCGGGGCGGAGCCGGCAGCGGTACCCAGCGATTTGCACCCTTAAACTCCTGGCCGGATAATCTAAATCTTGATAAAGCCCGCAGGCTGTTGTGGCCTATAAAAAAGAAATACGGCAATAAAATTTCCTGGGCCGATCTCATGGTGCTGGCCGGCACCTGCGCCATTGAATCCATGGGGCTGAAACCCTTTGGATTTGCCGGCGGCCGTGAAGATGTTTGGGAACCCGAGGAGGATATTTACTGGGGGGCCGAAGAGGAATGGCTGGCCACCAGCGATAAGCCCAAAAGCCGCTATTCCGGGGAACGTGATCTTGAAAATCCCTTGGCAGCGGTGCAAATGGGGTTAATTTACGTAAATCCCGAAGGGCCGGACGGAAATCCGGACCCGGTGGCCTCCGGCATTGATGTCCGGGAAACCTTTGCCCGGATGGCCATGAACGATGAAGAGACCGTTGCCCTGGTGGCCGGGGGCCATACATTCGGCAAATGCCATGGTGCCGGTGATGCTGCCCTCGTGGGCCCCGAGCCCGAGGCGGCCCCACTTGAAGAGATGGGATTGGGATGGAAGAGCAGCCACGGCAGCGGCAAGGGCGGCGATACCATCAGCAGCGGCATCGAAGGCGCCTGGAAACCCAATCCCATCCAATGGGACATGGGATATTTCAAGGTATTGTTTAAATACGAATGGGAGCTGGTCAAAAGTCCTGCCGGTGCCAACCAATGGCTGGCAAAGGATGTTGAGGATGAAGATATGGTGGTCGATGCCCATGATCCAAATAAAAAGCATCGCCCCATGATGACCACTGCGGACCTGTCCCTGCGGTTTGATCCGATTTACGAACCCATTTCCAGGCATTTTATGGCACACCCGGATGCCTTTGCCGACGCCTTTGCCCGGGCGTGGTTCAAGCTGACCCATCGTGATATGGGCCCAAAGAGCCGGTATCTTGGCCCAGATGTTCCCAAGGAGGATTTGATCTGGCAGGATCCGGTCCCCCGGGCGGACCATGCTTTGGTTGACGAAAACGATATCGCCGAGTTAAAGCGAAATATCCTGAACACAGGGCTGACTGTTTCCCAACTGGCTACGACTGCCTGGGCCTCAGCCTCAACATTTCGCGGCTCGGACAAGCGAGGCGGCGCCAATGGGGCCCGCATCCGTTTGGCCCCCCAGAATGGGTGGACGGTCAATATGCCGGACCAGCTTAATGTTGTACTGAAAACCCTTGAAGGGGTTCAACAGGCATTTAACACCGGCCGTACCGATGGAAAAAAGGTGTCCATGGCGGATTTGATTGTGCTGGCGGGATGTGCCGGTGTTGAAAAAGCGGCAACGGATGCCGGATTTAAGGCCTTCGTACCATTCTCTCCGGGGCGAACGGATGCCGCGGCAGATCAGACAGACGTTGACTCTTTTGCCGTCCTCGAACCCATGGCCGATGGATTTCGCAACTATCTTCGACAAAAATATGCGGTACCGGCGGAGGAGTTGCTGGTGGATAAGGCGCAATTGCTGACATTGACCGCACCGGAGATGACCGTTCTCATTGGCGGCTTGCGTGTTCTGGATGCCAATTTCGAACAGGTTCAGCATGGCGTTTTCACCCACCGCACGGGTGTCTTGACCAATGACTTTTTTGTCAATCTCTTGGACATGAAAACGGTGTGGGCACCCAGTTCAGATGACGATACGATTTATGAAGGCCGCGACCGGAAAACGGGTGAACTGAAATGGACCGCTACCCGTGTTGATCTGGTGTTTGGTTCCAATTCGCAACTGCGTGCGTTTTGTGAAGTATATGCCGGCGAAGATGCCCAGGAAAAATTTGTAACAGACTTTATTGCAGCCTGGCATAAAGTCATGAATCTTGACCGGTTTGATCTTGCCTGAAACCGACCGTTAATAGGGCTTGCCTGATGACTAACTCTTAAAATGCAGCGTTTCGAATTGCCTTGAAACGCTGCACACGCCTCCTAATTATTTAAATTTTGTATTTTTTTGTATTAATCCTATATACAGAAACAAAAAGGTTGACAAAATTCTAACAATCATCGTAGGACTCTGACCCAATCAGGTTTTGTTGTATATTTTGTATATATACGCTTAAAAGGGAGAAAAGGATGAAGAAAGTTATTGTAGTTTTAGCGGCACTTGTTTTGATGGCGGGATCTGCCTATGCAGCAGATTGGAATTTTTATGGAAGTGCCCGTGTCAGCACCTTTTGGACTGATATCGATACCATTGGCGGCGCTGACGGTGATACCCAATATGCGCAAGGGCTTCAGAGCAATGCCCGTATCGGTGCAAATGTTAAAGTATCCGACGAATTAACCGGTCGTTTTGAATATGGTACCGCCAATCAAAACGCCAATATCCGTTTGCTTTACGGAGAATGGGACTTTGGTGCAGGTAAATTACTTGTGGGTCAGAATTATACGCCCTTAGGCTGGCTCTGGTCCAATCAAGTCTATGGTGCCGATACTGATTTACTCGCATATGGCGCTGTCTATTCCGGCCGCGAGGCTCAGTTGTGTCTGACGTTTGGCGGGTTTCAAATCGCTTTTATCAACCCGGACACAAATGTTGTCAACGGTAGTGGCGATAATCAAGTTCTTATTCCTGCCATCGAAATGGGTTACACCCTTGATCTTGACATGGTGACCCTGGACTTTGGTGCCGGATACTCTACCTTTGAGACCAAGGTTGGCGGCAACGATGAAGATGTTGATTCTTATGTTATAGCAATCGGTGCTCAGTTCGACATGGCCGGTTTTTTTATGAAAGGCGATGTTTACTACGGCCAGAATGCAGGTCACTTACTTGAAATCTCCGTTGACGGCGACAACTCTGCCTGGAATGACGGTTACGCAGAAGTTGCCGGCGGAAAACTGCTTGATAACGAATGTTTAGGCTTCATGGTGCTTGCCGGTTACAAAATTAATGACACCTTTACTGTTGAAGCCGGTTATGGTTTTGTCCAGACTGAACTTGATGATAACGATGATGATGAAGGTGCCACATACTACATCAACACCACCATCACCCTGGCCCCTGGTGTATTCGTTGTTCCTGAAGTGGGTTTCTTTGACGGCAAAGAAAACGGAGACTTGGAAACTTTTTACTACGGCATGAAATGGCAGATCAACTTCTAAGGTGTTGATGATATAACTCAATACAACGAGGCCTGAAGGTTTCCAAAGTTTTAGCATTGCAAATAAGAGGGAAACCCTCTTTCTGAAAAGAAAGAGTGAAAGCGTCATTTTCAAGGTATCAAGGTTGAAACAGCTGTCGACTGCAGCAAAATCTTGTGAACCAAAGAGGATGGCGCTTTCTTTTATTTAGCCGGCATGCGTCTTATTTTGCCTTGACACCGGCTGCTGGACGGATTTAAATGTTTTTAGATAGGGCAGGGCAAATTTCATCCACCCCATATTGATCAAGGAGTGTTTAAATGGAGATTCAAAAATTTCTTGAACTTAAAGAATCCTTTGAACTGAAGAAATATGTCAAAAACATGGACTTTGATAAAAAGAACTGCTGCTCATTTTACGGCTCCCCGAAAAAGCACCCTTACGGAAAAGAGCGGGTAATTCTTGTTGCTGATCCGTTCGGTGAACACACCTTCTATTATGACTTTAAACTCAAAGATATTCAGTTCATAGAGGAGCAGCCCCGCATTACAAATCCTTCCGGCGGTTCGGTCTCCATGGTCCGGCTCTGGGTCAAAAACGGCAGCATCGGATTGCAATGTACCCCATTCGCCGTGGGCCAGACAGTTTGATCCTTCAAGGCCTTTATCTTTAATAATAGACGCAAATCCGGCCATTGACATTTATTCTAAAGAACGGCAGGATATAAGAAACCCTTTTCAAAAAGGATTTTCTTGTCATGAATTCATCGCTTCCCCGTACCATGAAAGCGCTGGTAAAGGCCCAGCCCAAAGAAGGCCTCTGGCTTCAGGAGATCCCGGTTCCCGGTATAAGCCACAACGATGTCCTGATCAAAATTTTAAAGACAGCCATTTGCGGCACGGATGTTCATATTTACAATTGGGATAAATGGGCCCAAAAAAACATTCCCGTGCCCATGCACATTGGGCACGAATTTGTGGGGCAGGTGGTTGCCGTGGGTTCCCACGTAAAAGATTGCAAACCCGGGGATCTTGTGTCCGGGGAAGGGCATATCATCTGCGGGCATTGCAGAAACTGCCTTGCCGGTCGCCGTCATCTGTGCCGGGCCACCAAAGGGGTGGGGGTCAACCGCCCCGGCGCCTTTGCCCAGTACCTATCCATACCCATTACCAATGTATGGTTTTGTGATAAACATATCCCTTTGGACGTTCTTGCCTGTTTTGATCCTTTGGGGAATGCCGTTCATACGGCGCTGACCTTTGACGTACTTGGTGAAGATATACTGATCACAGGTGCCGGCCCCATAGGGTGCATGGCCGCAGCCATTGCAAAACATGCCGGTGCCAGAAATATTGTGGTCACGGACATTAACCCGTTCCGCCTGGGGCTAGCCCAAAAGGCCGGGGCCACCCGGACCGTCAATCCGAAACAGGAAAGCCTGTCCGAAATTCAAAAGGAACTTGGCATGAAAGAGGGGTTTGACGTGGCCATGGAGATGTCCGGAAGCCCTGACGCATTCGACTGCATATTGGACAACATGTTCCATGGCGGCAAAATCGCACTCCTGGGTATTTTGCCCGACCAAACCACAATGGACTGGAACAAAATTGTCTTCAGCATGCTCACCATCAAGGGCATATATGGACGGCAGATGTTTGAAACCTGGTATAAAATGACTGCCATGGTTCAAAGCGGTCTTGATATTTCTCCGCTGATTACCCACCGCTTCCATTACACGGACTTCCAGAAAGGATTTGATGTGATGCGGTCCGGGCAATCGGGAAAAGTGATATTGGATTGGGATTGAATTGCCACCTTTAAAATAGATAAACAGGGTATTCATATGACAACTAAACATCTGGACAGAAGTCTTCAAGCAGAGATGTCGGCTCTGGCTGCCGAAGGCCGGGCAAAAGCCCCTGAAAGAATTATCACCGAATTTATTCCTCCCAAAGAAGATTCAGGCCCCAGATACCGGCTTGAAGGATCGGACAAGGCATATATCCGACTAAATTCCAACTCTTATCTGGCTTTATCCGCCCATCCGGCACTGATTGAGGCAGCCGACAAGGCAACACGGCAGTTCGGCATCGGTCCCGGTGCGGTAAGGTTCATCGACGGCACGTTTTGCTACCATGCTGCATTGGAAAGACGCATTGCCGAATTTGTGGACGTACCTGGTGCAAAAATTTTTAACTCGGCCTATACGGCCAATTGCGGCCTGGCCTTGTCCATCTCCAGTGCCAAGACCCACTGGATCGGAGATCAGCTCAATCACAACTCCATTATCAGGGCCATGCGAATTTCAAATATACCTTCAAGCAAAAAGGGGATCTATAAACACAATGACATGGATGATCTAAGACGCTGCCTTGACGAAGTCGGCCCGGACATCGAACGTGTCATCGTTATTTTTGATGGTATTTTTTCCATGCGCGGCGATTTTGCCCCCATTGACGAAATTTTAAAGGTCTGCAAACCCTATGAAAATAAGTTCAGGGACGGGGTCATCACCGTTGTGGACGACTCACACGGCATCGGGGCCTACGGGGCCACCGGCCGGGGAACCAGCGAGTATGCAGGGGGCAGGCCGGATGTTATTGTCGGAACCTTCGGCAAAGCCTTCGGGGTCAACGGCGGCTTTATCGCTGCAAGTGAAACCATCATTGAAGCGGTTCGTCAAAAGGCGGATACGTATATCTATACAAATCCCTTGGGCGTTGCAGACTGTGCAGCTGCCCTGGCAGCCGTCGATATCTGTGACAGCGACCAGGGACTGGATCTTCTGGACCATTTAGGCGCAGTTACAACACAGTTTCGCAACGGCCTTGAAAAGTTGGGGCTTGAATCCATTGACGGGCCTCATCCCGTAGTGCCGCTTTTGGTCAGGAATACCGACAAAACCCATGATCTGGTGAATTTTCTTTATGAAAACGGTGTGCTGGTGGTCGGCTTAACCTTTCCGGTGGTTCCCAGGGGAGACGAAACCATACGGTTTCAAATTAATGCCTGCCATACCCATGCTGATATTGATTATGTTTTGGGACTGATCGAAACCTTTTACAAGCCGTAATTTAATCCCGATCAGCGTGCCCAAAGGGTGTTAATTTATCAGGGTACTTGGGGGTTGGGGGCGATCACTACCGGATGGATTGAGGCAGCCGATGGCATCTTTGCTGGTCTCCTTGATTCTGAACATCAGCTGATCGGCCAGTTTAAGCAGCGCCCGTGCTTCTGTTGCATCATCCGGGTATGCCGCTATGCCGAAACTTGCGCTGAGTTTCACGTTATACCCTTGACTGCTCAGGTAGTCCGTCGCTTTCATCCGGACGCGAATGCCTTCGGTAATTTTTATTGCCTGGTCCTTATTGAACCCTGGCAACACTATAACAAATTCATCGCCGCCGTATGCCACCCCATAGCAGGGTTTTGAAATGGACTCCATGATGGTTTCGGCAATTTCTCTCAGTGCACGGTTGCCGTTCATATGCCCGTAAGTATCCACAACATGTTTAAAATTATCCATATCCATGAAAAGTACGGCAAAGGGTCTGTTCTCTGCTTTGCTGTGTTCAATCAGCTGGTACAGTGCATCGTACAGATAGCGCGTATTGTAAAGGCCTGTTAAATCGTCATGAATCGCCAAATGCTCCAGCCTTGAATTGATCCTTTTCATTTCCCTTCGCGAATTGTTTAATTCAAGCTGGGTCTTCACACGCACCAGCAATTCGGTCACGTTGAACGGTTTGGTAATATAATCCACGACCCCGGCCTTAAATCCTTCCACAATGCTTTTTCCATCGGTCTTGGCCGTCAGAAATATAATGGGGATCTCCTTGGTTTCAGGCTGGCTTTTAAGCTGGCGGCACACTTCAAACCCATCCATTTTCGGCATCACAATATCCAAAAGGATCAGATCTGGGGGCTCCTCGGATATTTTTTCCAAAGCTGCGTTACCATCCATGGCTATTCTTACGTTATATTGTAGTCCCAGAACCGTAGCGAGAATATCGATATTTTCCTGGGCATCATCAACCACCATTACCGTAAATTTTTTATCGTTATTCACAGGAATTTACCTTTCTGGTTAGAAAAAAAAGATTATCGCCCTTGGGGCGGGCTGTCAGCCCTGAGGAAATGGAAATTCCTACATTATCACATTTGAGATTAATAACAGAATGGAATATATCCCCCTGCTTTGTCAAGTAAATAGATGAAATACCAGCAATTTCAATTGAATTATCTGTAGTCAAAATATGTTCCCTCAAGTGCCGCAAAAGGTCCGTGTAACCCGTTCTTTGTTGGCCGGGGCCTGGGCGTAATCCATAAAATGTTGCCTTTCATAAAAGCCACTGGTCATGCAGCCTGTTCCTAATTAGGAAATATATGCATCAATATGAAAAAGTCATCATTTGTGTCGGTTTCATGGAGAAAAATGTATTAAGAATATTGCCGGACTACGGCGCATGTGGTATTTCCCTTGGATTCAAACTAACTGATTTCCATGGAGGAAATGTAAATATGGAAGAATGTCCCTGCGGAAGCAACCTGGCCTATGCCGAATGCTGCGAACCTGTCATTGCCGGAACAGAGCCTGCCCGAACAGCGCAACAACTTATGCGGGCCCGATATACCGCTTATACAATAGCGGACACGGATTTTATTTTTAACACCACCCACCCGGATCACCGGGAGGGGTACGACCATGCCGGTACAAAATCATGGGCGCAGAATTCAGAATGGCTGGGCCTTGAAATCGTTTCGACAGACGCCGGTTGTTCCGACGATCAGGAAGGTACGGTCGAATTCATAGCCACCTTTCGAACAAACGATGTGGTGCAAAACCACCATGAACTTGGCCGTTTTGTCAAAGAGGACGGGGGCTGGCTGTTCACCACCGGTGATATGGTGAAACCCAAACCAGCGGTTTCCACCAAAGTGGGCCGCAATCACCCCTGTCCCTGCGGCAGCGGACGTAAGTACAAAAAATGCTGTGGTAAATGAGGTTAAATAACAGCCATGGGCTGACCTGACATATCCACTGACAGGCTCAAGCCCACAACGAAAATAAAAGTAACTCAATAACTGTTTGAAATTTTCATATAAAAGACGCCGCAGGAACTTGCTTATCTTAAGGTCAGGTCCCTGCGGCTTTTTCAATGATTCCGGATTTAAAAGGTAATTACCGTGTATCCTTTATCAATAAATGCGCCCATGGATGGATGATTGGCCATATCTCCAACCAGAGCAATGCCTTCCTTTTCAATTGGCCCAAGGGTTTCAAGCTTTGTTGCACAGGCTCTACAGGCACCGTAAATAAGCCCCGCCGCTTTGGCTTTTTGGTAAAGGCCGTTTAAAAAATGCCCGGATTCGGACATGGGGCCCACAAGTTTGACCGATTCACCCTCCAAAACAATAAGTCCTTCCCGGCCACGATCTTTCAGGTCAAGGGCGTTGAGAAGAACGTGAATAAAACATAAAGGGTCTCCCCTGAATGCAAATAATACGGTTTTTTCCATCATAATACTCCTGATTTTAAGGTTAGCTAAGCCTGGCAGATAGATATGTCAGGTCGGCCCATGGCCGTTATTGACGCACTGGTTATGTTGCGCACCGCAGACTGCGGCGTCAAGTAATTATATTTTTTTGCCGAACCTGGACAACATTTTCCACATCAATGTTTTCCTCGCCGGCTTGGGATTTCATAAAAAGGATGGGGATTTTTGCGCATCCATGATCTGTTCAAACTTCACTATAAACATACGGGCTGTCCTTGAATTTCAGACAAGACTATCCTGACGGATTAGATCGAACAGGATGGGATCATTTTTGGGGAAGAGAAACTGATTTTTTACGTTTTGGCCGTTACTCCTTTTTCTTTTCCCAAAACTCACGGTTTTCCTGGAGAAGATCACTCATATCGTCATCATCTCCATCCTCCCCCCCAAAACTTAAGTCGGCGGGCTCATCCCCCGTGATATCTTGGGCATTATCATCTTGATCATCATCTTTGGTGAGTTCACCGATCAGTTCATCAATGTCCTCTTCTTCAACATCATCGGCTTCGTTCTGATCAAATAATACGTCATCTTCAAGGTCCTCAATTTCCAACTCGGAGTCGGTATCATCGGTATCATCAGTCAGTTCTTGGGATTCTAATTCCTCTGTTTGGGTCTCTTCAAGGTCTTCAGAAGCTGCCTCATCATAATCAGTAAGATCATCGGATAAATCGTTACCTGCGTCCAAAGCAAGCATCTCATCTTCTTTTTCGTCCAGTTGCGCATCCTCAATATCAGCTTGGGAATCCGATATCATGGTCTGACGTTGACTGTCGTCGATCAAATTGCCGTCGCGGTCAAAAAGCAGGCTGCCGTTTAAATTGATCTCATAATCAAGCCTGAATGCCACATCATTGTCATGCACAACAATTCGACCGCCTTTGGGCGACAGCGCGCTTGCGCTCAGTCGTTCCTTAAGCAGATCCTTGACTGCCTCAAGGTCCAGATCTTTTTGTACAGATGCAATAAGATCCTGTTCTCCATCCTGTATAACTTGGGGATCCGTAATTCTCATGCATAACTCCTTGGGCTATCGATTGAATGCCTTGTTGGCAAAAGCCGGTTCAATAAATCGTTCGAGGTCAATAATCTTGCCGATTTCCATAACATCATGCATGTACTTTTGAATTGTATCAAGATCGGCCGCTTCCGGGTATAGTCCATCCCAGCGGATGGCCATGGGCTGGGAAAATACGTTTTTAAGCACCTGGGGGTTCAGACCCATTTTCCCTTCGGGATCCAGGAAGCTTACCGCAATATCGGCCGCCCTGGCCTTATCGTTTTCAATATACTCACCGGTATCCACAAGCAATGATACAAATTCTTGGACCGCTTCGGGATGTTTCTGGATAAAATCCTTTTGCATGGCCACAATGCAGCAGGGGTGATTTTCCCAGCGTGTCGCGGAATAAAATTCCAACTCACCGATTTCTCCCTTGATCGCTTTGGTGGCAACCGGTTCCGCTACCATAAAGCCGCCCACATCCTCGTTTTCTTTCATGATACCGGGCATCTTGATGGGGGGAACCACCTCAAAACGCACATTAATGGCTTTTTTACCGGGCACACCGGGTTTAAGTCCCAGCTCTTTTAAAAATTTATGTGCCAGCATGTGATGGACCGACATTTTGTGGGGGATGTCCACAACTTTATATTTGTAGAAACTTTGCAGGGAGTCAAACCTGTGATCATAATGCCTGGAGCGTACAAACGTGGAGCCGTTTTTATGGGCAAACAGCACCAATTGGATGGGGGAGTCATAGGCAAACAGATCCATGGCAATGGGTGCCAGGACAAAGGCGCAGTCAATTTCACCGCTTTCAAGGCCTTCCTGAATGGGGTTCCATCCGCCCATCAGGCTGGTGGACAGGTCAAAGTGCTGGGGTTCCACATCCCCCTGGTTGATCCGATGTTTTAACGCACCCAGCGCCAGGTGATCGGTAATCTGGATGTGGGCGACATTGAGTTCAACCCGGCCGCCGACAATGCTTCTATCCCTCGTCACCCGCTCTTTTTTCATGCCGCCGGAGAATGCCGTTTCAATGGCCTTTTTAATTTCCTCTTCATTAAACGGCTTAGGGCAATGGCCGTTACCGCCAGCTTCAAGGATGGTTTTTTGCTGCCCCATGTCGGCCTGGGCCGTGGCCATGATAAAAGGAAGATCCTTGAATTCTTCAGTGGCCCTTAATTCTTTTAGAAAATCAAGTCCGTCCAGGGTAGGCATATTCCAATCGGATATGACAAGATCGGGTTTTTCAGCTTTTACTTTTTCAATGCCGTCTGCACCGTTCACCGCCATGATAAGATTTGAAAATCCGGCTTTACCCAGGATTTGTTTGAACATTATCCGCATGGTACCTGAATCGTCTGCCACTACAATTTTAATATTCGGGTCTACCGCCATAAAATGCTCCTCATGTCCCGTAAAGGTGTTGTATGTTACATCCATGGGCGACCGGGTATATGGAGCCCCGGACCAAACCCACAATATCATAATGAAAACAATGCAGTTGCTTTACCCTTGCTTTCATTTCATTAAATCAAAATTCACACGCTTAAACTTTGCCGCCCCACGCCCTGCTGAACCTGTGCTGCAATTTTTGAAAAAACCTGTCTAATATAAACCCAAGGATGCCGATGGCAATGATGACAGCCATCAGTTTGTCATATTCCATGGTATCCCTGGCATCGTTAATCAGATAGCCCAACCCCGATGATACCCCTAAAAATTCAGCCGGAACCAGAACGATCCAGGCAATCCCCAAAGCCAGCCTGATGCTGGTCATCATATGGGGGATTGAATATGGAATAACAATCGTTTGAATGAGTTGAACGTTATCGGCACCCTGGTTGAGGGCCATTTTTATCCACTGGGGATTGATATTTATAATCCCAATGGCCGTATTCAGTATTATAGGACAAATTGTCGCCATTACAATCAAAAAATGAACGGCTCCCTCAAAGCTTGAAAATAAAAGCAGCGCAATGGGCATCCAGGACAGGGGGCTGATCATTCTTACGAATTGAATCGGCGAATAAGCCAGTTTACGAAGACGGGCAAAAAAACCGATCAACACCCCCAATGGAAGACCAATGGATGCGGATATGGCAATGCCGACAATGATCCTGCGCAGACTTGCAAAAACCGACATCCAGAATTTGGAAGTATGAAACGCCTCTGTCAGGGCCCCAAAAGTCGGCCCGGGTAAAAAACCTTTAAAATGGTATAATTCAGGGCGGGTAAAAATGAACTGTGTAACAGCCCCCCAGACACATGCAAATATGACAAGCCCTGCCAGTTCGTATCGCCAACCGGACCATACCCGGGTAAAAAATGGTGACAACCCGTCATTGGTAGACTTGTTCCGGTTATTTTTGTCAATTGATTTCAACGGTCTCTTCCCTGGTAAAGACATCCTCCATATCGCAGCGGCAAAACCCTTTGAAGCCTCCCATGTCGTCCAATGCCTTTCTGACAAACCGGTCATCCACAAGCTGTGCCACCGCAGCGTTTGTATCAAGATGCGTCAAAAAATCGGTATTGCCCTCAACCTTTGTTTTTTTCATCTGTTCCAGAATAAACCGGGTGGCAGATGGGAATGGGAAAGGCTGAAACCCGATTCTTTCAATATTCCATTGGGGGTGTATCAGTTCTTTTTCAGGAATGGCACCAAACACCCGGTTGAGAACCGATTCTTGTACCGGCAAGAATCCATCACCTTCTCTGCTGAGCAAGTGGGCGGTCTCCTTGGGATTTTGCAGGCACCACGCCTGGGCTCTGACAATGGCGTTGACCGCCTTTTGAATGACGATTGGATTGTTTTGGATCAGGTGATCATGGGTTACGATAACACAACAGGGATGGTTTTTCCAAATATCTCCTGAATATCGCATGATTTTTGCCGAAAATTTTTCCTGGGCCAGGGCGTTAAATGGATCGGCCACGATGAATGCGTCTACCTTTTTTCCCAAAAGGGCCTGGGGCATATCCGGTGGGGGCAGAATAAACAGATTTACCTCATTGGGACCAAGTTTTGAGCCGGGCGGGCGAATAACAGGCTGAAGTCCCTGGACCTGAATGCCCAGCTGTATGACCAGGTTATGCATGGAGTACCATGAGGGTACAGCCACCTGTTTGCCCGCAAGGTCTGCGAACCGGTCGATGCCGGAATTTGCTCTTACGGTGACGGCGCTGCCGTTGGTGTGATCCCAGGCCAGCACCTTGGCTGGTATATTCTGCTTGAACCGCATCCACACGGGAATGGGGAAAAGCATATGTACCAGGTCAAATTTCCCCGTTAAAAAGGATTCTGTAAGTATATTCCATGACCGCACCATGACCGGTCGCTCCACATCAAGCCCTTCATGGGAAAAATAGCCGAGACTATAGGCGACAAGCAGTGGGGTGGCATCGGTAATGGGCAGATAACCCAGTTTCAAAGGTTTTTTTTTGGCTGCGGCCAGACTCGGAAAGCCCATGGGGGTGCAGGCAGCGGCACCGGCCGTCCCAATTGCAGTTTTTAAAAAATTTCGTCGGGAAATGCTGTGACAGCAGCTCGACGTTACATTGTTAAATCCCATTCGTAATGCTCCGCTTAACTAAATATGCAATTTTAAACCGATCGAAAATTTCGGCTCTCAATGCCTTAACCACAGGGTCATGCCGCTTTCTGGGGTAGGGGACATCAATCTCAAAAATATCGGATATGCTTGCAGGATCTCCTGCCAGAACCACAATTTTATTTCCAAGGCGAATGGCTTCATCTATATCATGGGTGACAAAGACGGCGGTAAAATTTTCCGACATCCACAAATTTACCAGCTCCTCCTGGATATGCGCCTGGGTAAAGGTGTCCAGAGAGGCAAAGGGTTCGTCAAGCAGCAGCACTTCGGGATGCCCTACCAGAGCCCGGGCCAGGCAGACCCGCTGGGCCATGCCCAAAGATAGCTGATCGGGTTTGGCCTCGGCCGCACCTGCCAGCCCCATGATTTCCAGGAACTGGATCACCCGGTATTCCAAATCCTGGGTATCTTTTCTTATCTTGCAGCCGTAAGCCACATTTTCTTTGACGCTGAGCCATGGAATCAAGGCCGGCTGCTGGAACAGCATGGAGCGCGAGGGATGGATGCCGGTTATGGGGGTGCCGTCTACGCAAATCCGCCCGCTGCTTGGGGTTTCAAGTCCTGCCATTAAGTTCAGCAAGGTAGTCTTCCCACACCCCGATTCCCCCAGAATAATAACAAAATCTCCGGAATCTATGGAAAAAGAGATATCCTTAAGGATATGCTGGCGCTGTGTTCCCGGTCCATGGTAGGACTTACAAATTTTTTCAATTTCTATTTTCAAGTATTACATTTTCCGATAATGCCGTTTGAATAAATTCAGATCTGATAAACCCATCAAGGTTTGTTCCGGTGGGCATGACGGCCATTGTCGTGCGCATGTAATCCAGAACGATATTTAAAATTTCCATATCCGGCACCAATAGTTCTGGACGGTAGGTGATGCCGGATGCTTCAAGTGTTCTTTGCATGTGATCAACATTAAGCCCCAAAAAAGCGGCAGACATGCTACCAATTTCATTTTCTGCGGTATTTGGGGATGATATATACCGATCAAGGCGTCGGGCGCTGTCAAGCAGACAGTCAATCATCAGCGCAATGTTTTCACCTTTGGTCTCTATTAAATCCTGGTGCACCACAAATACGCTGCCCGGATGATCCTTCCAAAGATCCCGGGAAGCGAGCAGAGGTTTGAGTCCTTTTTTTTCAGCAGCCTCGATATCAAGGGTTGCAGGGCAGATAAATGCGGCAATATCGCCGTCAAAATCAGCGTGGGTCATTTCCGGCATCAAGGAACAAGGAACAGATTCAATACCAACGCTTTTATTGGACTTTCCAAAATCGGCGAATTTTAATTTCCCAACACTCAGCAACCGATGCACAAGCATATGCTGAACACTGAACCTATGGGGAATCAGGACGATTTTCCCTCTAAAATCCGAGAGTCTATGGACCTTTTCGGGCACAAAAATTTTACTGCCCGCCCTGTGTGTAAACATCAGCATGGATATAGGCAATCCCTTGCCGAACAGATACATGGCCTGGGCGATATCCATGAACGCGGCATTGATATCGCCGGATGAAAAACCCTGTTCCACCTGTTCCCAGGATCGCATGGTAAAAGCGATAATATCCGCATCGCGATCTGATCCCATATAATTGATATATTGGGGCAACGCGGAGCCGAGTATCAGATGGTCAATACTGATAAAATGTCCGATTCGGATAGTCAGGGCAACCTCAAGTATTTTAGATTTATTGATGTTGAATTTTATTAATAGAGACCTTAACACAGCCCGGAATGGGTTGGCAAGTTTGTAAACACAATTTAATTTGCTGTTAGACGATGACCGGCAGCCGATTAAAGTCGCCCACTGCGAATAATGGCCACCAACAGCCAGATACCAAGAACGGCTGCAGCGACAAATCCGGCAATGCCGATGACCGAGACCCCGAGGATGAGAGGTGGAATTTCTGAATTGAGAACAATGGCAGATCCTAGAATTAAAGCGGCAATAATAATGGCAAAGGAGATGCGGTTGGATGTCTGGTCCTGGGTCATCATCAGCCGTTCCAATTCCTCCAGGCGGATCGTGACTTTAAGTTTTCCCTGCTTGATCTGGGAGATGATGCTGTCCGCATCTGCAGGCAAGGTTTGAAGCAGGGAAAAGGTATCCCTGGCGATACCCAGAAACTCCCTGGAGATCCGCGGCAATGAATATTTTCGTAAAGTGGCGGACCTGATATAGGGCCGGGCATGGCCAAGCATATCAAACTGTGGATCTAATCTTCGTGCCACCCCCTCGATACTGATAAACGCCTTCATCATTAAAAACAGGTCCGGGGGAATTCTCAGTCCATGCCGGGTGCAAAGTTCAAGAAATTTATGAATCATGCGGCTGGGATTTATCTCTTCAAGTTTTCTGGACAGATAAACGGCACAAAATTGTGCAATATCCTTTTCCAGCGAGGCCATATTTACCGATAGTTCAGGTTCGGTCAGACGGCACAGCAAAAGCGCCGTATTTCGCGTATTTTTTGAGGCAAGGCCCTGGAGCAGATCAATGAAAATCTCCCGGGTGGTGGAATCCACAAATCCGGTCATGCCGAAATCAATCATGCAGATACGCTGGTCTTCCAGCACAAAGATATTTCCTGGATGGGGGTCTGCATGGAAAAATCCGAACTCAAAGACCTGGCGCATTACAAAATCGGCTCCTGTGCAGGTAATTTTTTTGCGATCAAGGCCGGCCCGGTCAATGGCCTCGACATCGTCAGCCTTAATCCCCCGGATAAATTCCATGCACAGCACCCGTTGTGTGGAGTGGGACCAGTACACTTCCGGAATGTGGATGGCAGGCTCGTCGGTAAACTGATCGGCCATCTGTTCCATATTGGCCGCCTCCACTTTGTAATCCAACTCCTTTTCCAGGGACTGGGCAAACTCTTCAACAATATTTACAGGTCGAAATAATTCCATATCCTCCAGATTTTTTTCCATCACCTGGGCCAGATAGTGGATGATTTCCAGATCAACCTCAATTGTCTTTCGGATACCGGGGCGCTGAACTTTCACCGCAACCTGTTCATTGGGTGCAAGTTCAGCCCGGTGGACCTGTCCGATGGATGCCGAGGCAAAAGGGATTTTTTCAAAGGAGTGAAATACGTCATCAATGGGTCTGCCGAACTCTGACAGGATGATTTGCCCGACCTGTTCAAAGGGAAAGGACGGCACTTTGTCCTGAAGTTTGGCAAGCTCCCGGGTCAGGTCCAGGGGGATCAGGTCTGGTCGGGAGGACAACACCTGGCCCATTTTAATGAAGGTTGGACCAAGCTCCTCCAACACCATCCTGATCCGCTGATTCCTGGATAATTTTTGATGGGGTTTTGAAAATGGAATAATTTCCAGATAATGATTGATCTTCATGGCATCAATAATATTCTCAAATCCGTATTTGAAAATGATGCCGATGATCTGCTGGTAACGAACCAGATGCCGGTACCGTTTTGTGATTTTAGAAACGGTCTTAAACGTGAGCATGGTCAGCGCAGAGAACCTGGCTCTCAGGCTTTCTTCTCAATTTTCTCGGTCAACTCATCAATGCGGGCGTTAAGTGCATCAACGTCCGCACGGGTGGGCATATCCAGGCGTTTAAGCACCGCTTCAACCATCTCTTCAACTTTTTTATCAAGGCCGGATTTTGCGTCATCGTACCGTTGTTTGCACTCTTCTAAAAAATCCTTTGCCTCTTTCTGGTTCATCTCTGACTGTTCTGCAAACTCTTTGGCAAAGTTCTCAATCTCTTTTTTGGAACGCAGGGCCATACCCACCCCGCTGAGCAGACTGTTTTTCAAAGCTTCGAGCATGTTCTCTCCTCCTCCTTTTTGGGGTTTGATTATAGTGTCGGCCATTGTTTGTAGGGGCAATCCCCCTGTGGTTGCCCCCGTTAGGGCAGGCACAGGGGCCGGCCCCTACATCGGCCACCGTGAGATCAATCCCCTTTGTTTAAATAAACACAAAAGTCCAGAAAAAAAGTTCCGGGACTTTTTATACAATACTATTTTGAGCCAAAGGATACGTCTTGTATATCTTCCACACAAGTATCCCCTTCAAGGATGGCGTCCATTTTACCATAACATCCGGGTAAAAGTGTATTAATAAAAAATCTGGCCGATGCCATCTGTCCGGCATAAAAAGCGGCATCCTTATTTTTGGCGGCCTTGGCAGCCACGGCTTCGGGATCAAGGGAGCCCACTTTTTTGGCAAGTTTAGGCGCGGCAACGCAGGCACGCCACAGATGCATCCAGGCAAAGGCAATATCCCCTGTGATATCCAGAAAAGGATGGGCAAACGCATAGGCATTGAGCGCCTTTTCAGACCTTGCCCTTGCGCCGATCTCATAGGCAACGGTGTCATAACGGTCCAGGGCAATTTCCACCTTTTCAGCCAGAACGGAAAGGCCGTCAATCATCTGGGCCTCGAGTATGGTTTTTCTGATCTGATCCAGAAAATATCTAAAACTTCTCCCCTCGTTCATGGCCAGTTTTCGACCAAGCAGATCCATGGCCTGGATACCGTTGGTACCTTCATAGATCATAAAAATCCTGGAATCGCGCATGAGCTGCTCTGCCGGATATTCCCGGCAATATCCGTAACCGCCGTAGACCTGAACCCCGTGGGAGCAGACCTCAAGGGCCTTGTCCGTGATATACCCTTTGACAATGGGGGTGAGCACCTCAATTAAGGCTGCCGTATCGGCCTTTAATTTTTCGTCATCCGTGGTGTGAACGATGTCCTCGCACTTGGCATAGTAATAGTGCAAAGAGCGCATGCCTTCGGTGTACACCTTCATATTCAGCAACTGGCGTTTGACATCCGGATGATTGATGATGGTTACGTTTTTGGCTGTGGCATCCTTGCCCGCTGTCAGATGGCGGCCCTGAACACGGGTTCTGGCATAATCAAGGGCGTTCATATAGGAAGCGGATGCCACGGCAAAGCCCTGGAGCCCCACAAAGGCCCTGGATTCGTTCATCATTTGAAACATTTCAGGCATGCCCTTGTTCTCTTTGCCGAGCAAGGTGCCGATGCAGGGTCCTTTATCTCCCAAGGCCAGGGTGCAGGTGGCATTACCGTGAATGCCCATTTTTTCTTCAAGGCCCGTGCACACCACATTGTTAAATTCACCCAGAGATCCATCTTCATTGACCAGGTATTTGGGCACTAAAAACAATGAAATGCCGCGTGTACCGGCGGGTGCCCCCTCAATACGGGCAAGAACCGGATGGATGATATTGTCGCAAAGATCGTGTTCGCCGGCGGAGATAAAAATTTTGGTGCCCTGGATGGTGTAGGTGCCGTCGTCGTTCAAGGTGGCTGTGGTGGTCAAGGCGCCAACATCGGACCCGGCCTCGGGTTCGGTCAGCAGCATGGTACCGCCCCACTGGCCTGCAAACATTTTTTTCATGTACAGTTTTTTCTGGGTCTCGTCACCAAAGGCTTCCACCAGTTTGGCGGCGCCGTGGGTCATGCCGTGATAGAGCATAAAGGCGGAATTGGCACCCACCATATATTCCAAAGCCGCACACCCCACAGTTTTGGGCATGCCCTGGCCGCCCACCTCGGGATCATCACACATGGCCAGCCATTCTCCTTCGCAGAACAGCTTCCAGGCACGCTTAAATGAGTCGGGCGTGGTGACTTTCCCGTTCTCAAGGGTGCAGCCGATCTCATCCCCATCCTTGAATGTGGGCAGAATCTCTTTTATGGCAAGGGTCCTTGCCTCGGAGACAATCAGGTCAATGGTTTTTTTATTGAATTCCTCAAATAACTCATGCTCAACCGTTCCGATTTGTTCATGCAATACAAAGTCAACATCGCGTCTGTCCGCTATTGGCTGTGCCATATTATGATTCCCTTCTTAAAACAGTTCATAAATTAATTTAGGTATGCGTTGTATACTTCCCTATATACCTAACTGACAAAAAACATGGTGCCCCCATACTGCATATTTTATTTTCCGGCGCCTCAACCCCGAAAGCCTTGGCCATGCGATCACAAGCACGCTTGCAGCATTTCGGAGGTATATGTAGTATAAAAATTTTGATATTTCCAAATCTTTTTAAAAATAGTTCACCAAATAAGAGGCAATAAAGAAATTGTAATGTTATTTTCTTCTCCTATGAATTATTGATACAACAAGGTTTTAATATGGTTATTTTTTTGCTAAAAATATTATTAATGACGAGTTCGGTTTCATATAAACGGCCATGGGCCGAGCCAGACATATCATCTGCCAGGCTTCGGCCCACAACGAAAATTGAAAGAACGCAATAGCTTATTGAACTCTTTCATATAAATGTCTAACGCATTACTTTTATAAAAAATCGTTCAATTAGGTATGGATTTAGCCTAAACGTCAATAGAACAGGCTGGCCTTATG
The DNA here is from genome assembly GCF_963666675.1 of uncultured Desulfobacter sp. Taxonomy (NCBI): domain Bacteria; kingdom Pseudomonadati; phylum Thermodesulfobacteriota; class Desulfobacteria; order Desulfobacterales; family Desulfobacteraceae; genus Desulfobacter; species uncultured Desulfobacter sp. The sequence goes on from NZ_OY762929.1 coordinate 2,757,843, forward strand.
ACTGTTCTATAAACAATGTCTAACTAACGGCCATGGGCCGACCTGACATATCATCTGTCAGGCTTAGCCCACAACGAAGAATGAAAGAACTCAGTAACTTACTGAGCTCTTTCATATAAAAATGGATACAAAAGACGCATGCGAATAAAATGTTGGGGCTCCAGGGGGTCAGTCTGTGTGTCAGGTCAGCAATATATCAGATACGGCGGTGATACCACCTGTTTCGAAATCCAGGCGGAATCCGGGGAAACGGTTATCATTGACGCGGGTACTGGTATACGCAGACTTGGTAAGCATTTGATTCAAAAAAAAGTAAAGACTTGCTACCTGCTGTTAACCCATACCCATTGGGACCACATCATTGGCCTGCCCTTTTTTCATCCGCTGCTGTATGCAGACAAAACAATCCATATCCAGGACCGAACCTTTGCCGGCCTGAGCACAAAAAAAGTGATTGAACAGGTGATGCGCATGCCTTTTTTCCCCGTCGGCTTAACTGCTTATAACGCCGACATCCGGTTTGACCCATCCTTGATTGACCGTTTTTCCATCGGCAGCCTGGACATTAAGACCATTCCCACCTCCCATTCCCAGAACAGCCTGGGATATAAGTTCACGGAAAACGGGAAAACCTTTGTATTTCTTACGGACAATGAACTGGGAGATACCATTTCCCAGGGCAATACGATTAAAACCTACATAGACTTTTCAAAGGATGCGGATGTACTGTTCCATGATACCGAGTACACAGACGATGAATATCTGAATAGAGCCGGTTGGGGGCACTCCCGTCTGTCTGATGTTCTGGCGTTAAGCCAAAAAGCGTCAGTAGGCCAGCTCGGCCTGATCCATATCAACCAGGACCGAACCGATGACCAGGTTGATGCCATGGTTGACCAGGGCCGCAGATTTTTCAAGGATAATCACCTTTCCACCTCCTGCTATGCCGTTTCGGCAGATTTTGAACTCTTTTTATAGTCCCCATGCAAAACCGGGCGACACCGTTGGTGATTCATTATGTTAGATTTTTTGCGTTCAGGCCTGCAGCGTTTCTTGCCCAAAAACTGGGAAGCGATTAAAAATTTTACCCACCCCCGGGTGGTTACCATGCTCTTTTTGGGATTCAGTGCAGGGCTTCCCATTCTGCTGATTTTTTCATCCCTCTCCCTTTGGCTTCGGGAGGCAGGGATCGAGCGTTCGGCTGTTACCTTTTTTTCCTGGGCCGCTTTGGGGTACTCCTTTAAATTCATCTGGGCACCGCTGGTGGATCAGATGCCCATTCCCATGATGAGCCGGCGGCTTGGCCGCCGCAGGGCCTGGATACTACTGGCCCAGATCTGCATTGCCGGATCTATTTTTGCCATGTCCATGATTGATCCGGCAAGGGCAGGCAATTATCTATATTTGATGGCCCTGGCTGCCGTGGCATTGGGGTTTTCTTCGGCCACCCAGGATATTGCCGTTGATGCCTACCGTATTGAATCCGCCGGTGAAGAACTCCAGGCATTGATGGCGTCTGTGTATATCGCCGGATACCGGATCGGGATGCTGGCGGCAGGGGCCGGGGCCTTGTTTCTGGCCCAGATCCTGGGCTCATCGCCCGGCAGTTATGATTATGCAGCATGGCGTACAGCCTACCAGATTATGGCCGGACTGATGGCCATTGGCATGATCACGGTGTTTATCGTCAAAGAGCCTGAGATATCTGCCAAGGCAACAAAATCTACCCAGACCACGGACCATGCCCGTTTTTTTATTCTCTTTTTAGTCTCTGCCGCAGCGTTTGTGTGCTGGTTTTATGTCTCATCCGATATCGCATCCACATTCAAAGAACAGCTGGAAGTTTTTCTAAAAAACGCCGCAGCAGCCGGATTTTTAATTGAAACGGCCAGACTTGCCGCAGGTGTCGGTACGGCGCTGCTCGCCGCAAGGGTGCTGGTCGCCTTGAAGGTGGCAAATATGGAGATGATCCGATCCGCCTATGTTGAACCTGTATCGGATTTTTTCGCCCGCTACGGTGCGGGCTTGGCCTGGCTGCTGTTAGCACTCATCGGGCTGTACCGGATTTCAGATATTGTTCTGGGCGTGATTTCCAATGTTTTTTATCAGGATATGGGATTTTCAAAAATTCACATCGCAAGTATCGTAAAGACATTTGGTCTGTTCATGACCATTGCCGGCGGTTTTTTAGGGGGGACACTGTCTCTGCAGTATGGCGTCATGCGCATTTTGTTCGCCGGGGCTTTTTTGTCTGCCATTACAAACCTGTTGTTTGTGCTCATGGCCTGGACTGGTCCGGCCCTGCCCATGCTCTACCTTGTCATTTCTGCGGACAATCTGGCAGGGGGCCTTGCGGGGGCGGCATTTGTGGCCTTTTTATCCAGTCTGACCAATGTGCGGTTCACCGCCATTCAGTATGCCGTATTTTCGTCTTTAATGACCCTTGTGCCCAAGGTATTTTCAGGATATTCCGGGACGATGGTGGACCAACTGGGATACGCCGTATTTTTCACCGTAACGGCTGTAATGGGTATCCCAGTGTTGATCTTGATTGTGATCTGCGGAGCTCGATTGCAGATCAAGAAAAACAAAAATTAAATTAACCTTTAAGACAGGGCTTGCGAGCCGCCCCAACCTCGTCTAATCGTGTCACCTTGGCAAGATGGGGCGCCGCATGCAATTCATCCGGATTGGATGAGGCCTCTTTAACAATGGCTTTTACGGCGTCTATGAACTGATCAATGTCATCTTTGGACTCGGTTTCCGTGGGCTCAACCATAAAGGCTGCATCCACCACCAGTGGGAAATATACCGTGGGGGGATGAAATCCGTAATCCAGCAGACGCTTGGCCATATCCATGGTGTTGATATGGTGTTCTTGAACCGTTTTGTCGGTAAATACGCATTCGTGCATGCAGGGCCGGTCATAGGGCAGCTCAAGGGTGCCTTTAAGACTTTCCTTGATGTAATTGGCATTGAGTACTGCCAGCTGAGACGCACGTTTCAGCCCGTCTGCACCCATGGACAGAATATAGGCAAATGCCCTGACCATCACCCCGAAATGACCATAAAAGGTGTGCATGCGACCAATGGTGTCCGGGCAATCGGTAACAAACGTATAGACCCCGTTCTCCTTTTGAACCTTGGGCACCGGAAGAAACGGAATCAATTTTTCAACCACGGCAACAGGGCCGGAACCGGGGCCGCCTCCGCCATGGGGGGTTGAAAAGGTTTTGTGCAGGTTTAAATGAAGCACATCAATGCCAAGTTCCCCGGGCTTGATGATACCCATCACCGCATTCATATTGGCACCGTCACCGTAGACCAGGCCGCCCTTGGCATGGACAATGTCACAAACTTCCTGGATATTTTCCTCAAACAGGCCGAGGGTATTGGGGTTGGTGATCATGATGCCGGCGGTATCTTCGTCCATGGCCTCGGCCACTGTCTGGGGATCAAGAATGCCTTTGGGTCCGGATTTGATATTGACCGATTTATATCCGCAAAGGGTTGCCGACGCGGGGTTGGTGCCATGGGCTGTGTCCGGGATCAGGATTTTTGAACGCTGTTTGCCCTGTTTGGCATGCCAGGCATGGATCATGAGCATACCGGTGAGCTCCCCATGGGCCCCGGCAGCCGGTTGCAAAGTAACAGCAGGAAATCCAGTGATCTCACCGAGCAGTTGTTCCAGCTCGTACATCAATTTTAAGGCCCCTTGGGAAAATTCAGCGCCGGCCAGGGGATGGGCAACCACAAAGCCTTTACGGGATGCCTGGACCTCGTTGGTTTTGGGATTGTATTTCATGGTACAAGAACCCAAAGGATACATGCCCGAATCAATACAAAAATTCCATTGGGACAGACGGGTAAAATGACGAACGACATCCAGTTCGGAAAGCTGCGGAAGTTCTGGAGCGTCATCGGTGAGTGCCGGGTCAAGAGCAGCTCTCGGCACATCACTTCTGGGCATGGAGATGCCGCACCTGCCGTCCCGGCTTTTTTCCCACAGTTCAGGTTCGTTAAATATAAGACCGGTTGTGCCTGGCGTTGTCATTATTTTACCTCCTTTACCAAAAAATCCATGGCCTGTTTGGAAACGGTTTCCGTGGCACAGAAAAGATAATGGTCCGGCATATCCGGATAATAGGATGCAAGGGGAACCCCTGCATACAGATTGTGTTTCTGGGCAAGTTCTTTTCGTTTGGGGGCAAATCCGGCCGGGGCTTTTAAGACAAATTCATTGAAAAAAGCACCACTGTGAACAGCACTGAACCCTGCATTCACAAGTGCATTTTTCAAATAAACGGCTTTGTCATGATTCACCTGGGCAATTTCCCGGATTCCATTTTTCCCGGCTGCCGCCATGTATACGGCGGCGGTCATGGCGTTAAGGCCGTTATTGGAGCAGATGTTCGATGAGGCTTTTTCCCGGCGGATATGTTGCTCCCTTGTGGCAAGGGTCAGTACATATCCCCTTTGACCGTTTGAGTCTGTGGTCTTTCCCACAAATCGGCCGGGAAGACTTCGCATCAGCTGCTTTGTGCCGGCTAACAACCCAAGTCCAGGACCGCCAAAGCTTTTGGTCATGCCGAGGCTCTGGCCTTCTCCAGCCACAAGATCGGCCCCAAACTTTCCAGGGCGTTTCAATAGCCCATAGGCCAGTGCCTCGGTAAAGGAGGCAATGAGCAGGCAGTTTTTTCCATCGGCCTCGGTTCTGAAACCGGCCAGATCTTCAATGTTGCCAAAAAAGTTAGGAGATTGAATCGCCACCCCTGCAATACCATCCATGGCTTTAAAGGCCTCCAAATCCGTCAGACCGTTTTTGTCTGCAGGAATTTCGACCATTTTAAATTCGGATGGATTCAGATAGGTCTTCATGATTTGACGGTGAGCAGGATGGATCAGGGATGATACGGCAATTTTATCTGCCTTTTTTGACTTGTTCAAAGCAATCAGCACACATTCCGCCAGGGCGGTGCCGCCGTCGTAATGGGAGGCCGTGGCAATATCCATCCCCAAAAGTGTTGTAATCATGGTCTGAAATTCATAGATGCCCTGCAACGTTCCCTGGCTGACCTCGGGCTGGTAAGGGGTGTAGGCCGTCATAAATTCGGACCTGGATATAAGATAGGGCACAATGGCGGGAATGTGATGGTCATAGGAACCGGCACCCATCAGGCATGTATAGGGTCCGCATGCCGCATTTTGAGAGGCCAGTTCTTCCATTTCGTCATTCAGGTCCCATTCGCTCAACGCCTCGGGCAGGTTCAATCCGCTCTTGGTCTTTGCAGCATCGGGAATGGTTTCAAATAGCTGATCCAGATCGGCGTGGCCGGTGACAGCCAGCATCTGGTCGATGTCTTGTCTGGTATGCGGCAGATAACGCATGGCAATTATCCTTTCAGCATTTCAAGGTATGCGGCCTGGTCTTTCAGGCTGTCCATTTCGGACAGATCGTCGGGTTTAATTTTCACAAGCCAGCCTTTGTCATAGCAGTCGGTGTTGACAAGTTCCGGTGCATCTTCAAGGTCTTCATTCACCTCAACGATTTCACCTGAAATGGGAAGATAAATTTCTGATACCGCTTTAACAGATTCCACACTGCCGAATTCGTCTCCCTTGCCAAAGGTATCGCCGGTTTCAGGCAGTTCCACAAATACGATCTCGCCAAGCTGGTCCTGGGCATAGTCGGAAATGCCCACACTTACTAAATCACCTTCAACCTTTGCCCATTCGTGGTCATCGGTATATTTCACATCTGACGGAAAATTTAATTCTTCAATGGATTTCATATTTCTCTCCTTTTTATCTGAAATTTGGAATTGGTTTTAATTGCGGTCGCTCTAGGGGCAGCCCCCTGTGCCTACCCTGGTTCCGTGCCTACCACCAACGAGGGCAACCACAGGGGGTTGCCCCTACAAAAAATGCCCAACAATAGAATCAATCCCTAAAGTTCTTTATTGCGAGCCTTGCTGTCCTGTCCGGCCGGACATCTGAAACAAGCCGAACCTTAATTTTGCGTTTGCCTTCAACAAGGGTCAACCGGGTTCCCATGTCAAGCGGTTGATCCACCATGACAAACCCGCAGGCAAGACCTTTTATTTTAACATCCGAGGGCAGGTTAGGCGTATTGACACTGACGATCCGGTCTTCATACCAAAAGATTCCCATGTCTGTTGCGCAGGTCAGTACCATGCCGATATCCTCGCCCTGTTCTGTGAGCACCCGGGCGGCACCACCTGACGACACCTTTCTGAGGGAGTCTCCCACAAAAGCGTAGGTAAAGGACGGCGCTTCCAAATTCATCAGGCTTTGGTCCCCTAAAAACGTCTTGGTAAACTCCCGGGTTCCGGCCTTGAAAGGCAGGGCAAATTCCCAAGGATGATTGATGAATGGAAAATGGCCGATATCCTGGTGGGAGAGGGGCAGGCATGCCCCGGCCCTTAAAGAATCCCTGGCACCAAGGCCGCAGGGTATCAGACCGTAGGGGGAACCTGCATCCAAAAGATTGGCCCACAATTTTTCAACTTGATCGGGGGCGATGAAAATCTCAAAGCCGAATTCCCCTGTGTACCCCGTCCGTGACACAATAACAGGCGTTCCGTCCACAAGCGTTACCACATTCGAAGTGTCAGTATCCAGATTCCCTTTAAATGAAAAGTAGGGCATTGTATCAAAGACGGTGTCGCTGTCCTTGATCAGGCCGGATACGATTTTCAAGGCATTTTTACCCTGGACATCCAGCTTTGCAAGCTGGTCGGACAAATCGTTTATCTCTAAGGATTTTCCGTTGCCGTGTGAAACCAAATGTCCGGCAATTGTCCCCCCCATGCCGGCATTGACACACACCATGAAGCTTACATCAGAAAATTTATAAACAATGGCATCGTCAATGCAGTGGCCCTTGGCGTCTAAAAATGCCCCGTAAATACACCGGCCCAATGACAGGTAACTGATCTGTCTTGTGAAGCACAACTCAAGCAAGGCAAGGGCGTCTTCTCCCTGAACCCTAATACAATCCATATGGGATGTATCAAACATACCCGCAGAGACAAGCACAGCAATGTGCTCATTTTTTACTCCGGTATCATACCATAACGGCATGTCAAACCCGCCGAAATCAGCCATATTGGCTCCTGTATTACGGTGCCATGCATTTAACGGTGTCTTTTTTAGATTATTTGTCATGACAAACTCCTTAAAACTTGATGAGTGAATTTAAAAAATGTACGGCACCTTCATGTTGTATGATTTATACACCACAAATGTTTCAACGGAATCTATTCCATGAATTTTTGAAATTTCATTGGTGTAGAATTCAAGCAGGTCAAACCCCTCTTTGAACAAAACCATCACCATGAGATCGTAACGGCCGGTGACCACGGATACGGAAATCACACCTTTGAGACGGCTGATCTCCTTTCCCTTTTCCACCAGATTGGTCTCGGACAGCTTAATGCCGACAATGACACTGCGATGGCCCGGCAGTTTAGCCGGGTCTATGAGACCGCAAAACTCAAGCACGCCTTCTTCCTGGAGCTTGAGCACCCTGGACCGAACCGTGTTCTCCGTAATACCGAGCTTTTCAGCTATTTTTTTGAAAGGTTTTTTACCCTCTTTGAGTTCTCTGATAATATTGATATTGGTGTCATCAATTTTCATATTTTTATCATTTTATGTCAATTTAATACTAAATTGTTTTCGAAATAATTAATTGGAAGGTTGTTTTTTAATTAAACCTATCTTAACCATGCAATAGAGTCAAACATAAAAAGCTTGATTCTTTGGGATTTAAAAATATATTTGGAAAAAATTGATGAAACCATATATATTCTATTCAAATTCTAATGTTATTTGCAATTATCTATAATCAGGATGAACGAGGATACATATGGCTGAACATATCATTATCATCGGCGCAGGCCCCGGCGGCTATGTTGCCGCACTCAGAGCTGCGGGCCTTGGAGCCCAGGTGACCTTGATTGAAAAAGAACATTTGGGGGGAACCTGTCTTAATTACGGCTGTATCCCATCTAAAATAATGAAAAATTCAGCAGATCTGATGCTCAGTTGTCTTAAAGCCGGAAGCCAGGGAATTAAAATAGAAGGCACTGTTACCCCTGAAATCACTGCTTTAATGGCGCGAAAGGAAAAAGTGATTGACGGCCAGAGAAAGGGAATTGCAGGACTTCTTGAAAAGGCCGGCGTAACTGTTGTCATGGGCCTGGCCAAAATTGTTTCTCCGGGCATAGTCAATGTGGTTTGTGGCGGGCAAGAGCCGATCACCCTTGACTACGACAAATTAATCATTGCAACCGGTACGATACCGATGAACGTATCGGCTTTTCCCTTTGACCATAAAAATATTTTGTCATCAAATGACCTTTTGGACCTGGATCATATTCCAAAGTCTTTAACCATTGTGGGCGGCGGGGTGATCGGGTGTGAATTCGCCTTTATATTCAGTGCCCTTGGATGTCAGGTGACCATTGTTGAAGCCATGGACAGGGTACTTCCACTACCGAGTGTGGACGCATCGTGCTCAAAACTGCTGTTGCGTGAAATGAAAAAACGCAAAATCAAAGTGTTTACCAACACAATCGTGACCCGGGCTGATCATAAAAATGACGGCCTTGTCATAGCTTTGGATGTCAGTCCATTCACCAACGCAACAGGAAAACTGAAAACCAACGCCATTGAATCCGATGTAATGGCCGTGTGTATCGGCCGAAGTTCTGTGGCAAAAGAGCTGGGTCTTGAAAATATCGGCCTTGAAACAGACCAAAACGGTTGGATATCCGTAGATGAATATATGCAGACCCGTGTTAACAATGTATATGCCATCGGAGATGTGCTTGGCCCGGACCATGTGATGCTGGCCCATGTGGCCTCCCACGAAGGCCTTGTGGCAGCAGACAATGCCTGCGGCCAAGCAGGGGCGGCCAAAACCGCCATGGCCTATGACACAGTGCCCGGGGCCATTTTTACCATGCCTGAAATCGGCACGGTTGGATTCACCGAAGATCAGGCCCGGGAACAGGGCATTGAGATTGAAACGGCCGTGGTAAATTTCAGGGCACTGGGAAAAGCCCATGCCATTGACCAAATCGCAGGAGAGGCAAAGATGATTGTGGACAAAGCATCGGGCAAGGTGATCGGGGTTCACATGACAGGTCCCCATGCCACCGACCTGATTGCCGAAGCGACACTGGTTGTCAGCAAAGGGTTGACAGCAAAAGATCTGGCCCACACCATCCATGCCCATCCCACCCTGGCCGAAATCATGGGGGAGGCAGCTTTAAAAATTTTAGGCACTCCGCTGCACGGATAAAGGACATAAAAAAATGAAAAATGCCTGGGATTTTGATCGGGTCATTGACAGAAGCAACACAGGTTCCGCAAAATGGGAACCATCTGTTCTGGAACAAAAATTCGGTAAAGGACGGGGAGAGCTCCTGCCGTTATGGGTGGCGGATATGGATTTTACCTGTCCGGATGTGATTTTCGATGCCATGGAACAACGCCTGTCCCACAGGATTTTTGGGTACAGCTTAAATGACAGCAGGCACAATGACGCACTGATCGAGTGGTTTGGCCGGCGGCACGGATGGCATATACAGGAGAAGTCTATTATCATTACACCGGGCATCGTACCTGCGGTAAACTATATTATCCAGTGTTTTACCAAACCCGGCGACGAGGTATTGATCCAACCGCCGGTCTATTATCCTTTTGCCCAGGCGATCATTAACAATGGGCGTCATGTAATTGAAAATCCCCTAATGCTGAACAATTACCGGTATGATATGGATTTCAAAGACCTGGAAGAAAAGACCCGGGGTCCAAGGGTTAAACTTGCTGTTTTGTGTTCACCACACAATCCCGTCGGCCGGGTCTGGCACCGGGACGAGCTTGAACGGTTCGGGACCATCTGCCAAAAAAACAATGTCCTGGTGTTTGCCGATGAAATTCATTGTGACCTGGTCATGCCCGGATTCAAGCACACCAGTTATCACTCCATCTCTCCTGAATTGACCCGGGGCTCCATTGCCGGTATTGCCGCATCAAAGACCTTTAATCTGGCGGGCCTGGCACATTCATGCCTGGTCATTCCCAACGAAATCCATCGCCATGAAATGGGGAATTTCTTTAATTGCCTGGGCCTTAATTCAACAGGTACTGCCAATTTATTTGGTGCCATTGCAACCCGGGCGGCCTATGAAGGCGCAGAACCTTGGCTGGTTGATCTGATCAGGTATATTTATGATAATTATCTATATTTGAAAAAAAGAATCGAAACAGAACTGCCGGGTGTGGGGGTGTTTGACCTTGAAGCCACCTATTTGCCGTGGATTGATTTTAATCCGTTGGGGCTTTCTCAGGAAAAAATCATTGAGACCGTAGAAGAAAAGGCGGGACTTGCCCTTGATCACGGCAATTGGTTCGGGCATAACGGGACAGGATTTGAACGGATAAATATTGCCTGCCCAAGAAAATTATTGTCCAAGGCAACAGATGCTCTGATCAGCGCATTCATCCCTTTTTGCAAAAAATAAGCGTTAACTCATGGGCGGATTCACATCGAATTCGCTCATTTTATACAACAGGGTTTTGTAGGAAACCTTCAAAATTTTCGCGGCTTTGGACCGGTTCCAGCCTACCTTTTCCAGCACAAAAATAATAACCTCTTTTTCCACCTTGTCCGAAGCCAATTTCTTTATTTTCTTCAAAGAGATATCTTCAAACAATTTTTCAGAGCTTGTGGATAGATCTACAAATTCTGAAATAATACTCAACCGCCGGTTTCCAGGATCGTTTTCAAGTTGATGCTCGGAGGAACGAAAGGCCGTGCCAGTTGAATGACCAGGTAAGTTAATCTCCGAAGACGATGTTTCGGTGCTGTAGGCGTCGTTGGGCAACTCTTCAAAAATTTTATCCCAGGAACTGAGCACCATCTGTTTTTTGATACAATTTTGCAGCTGGCGGACATTGCCGGGCCAGTGATAACTGCAAAGCCGTTCCATGGTCCGACTGTCAGGCCGCTGCGCCTTGGTGTTGGGGTGTTCCGGCAAGTATCGTTTGAAATAATACTCAATCAAGGCCGGGATGTCCTCGGGGCGCTCACGAAGGGGCGGGATATCTATTTTGATGATATTCAGCCGGTAAAAAAGGTCTTCTCGGAAGGTTTTATTTTTTATATTTTCTTCAAGGCTCTGGTTTGTTGCGGCAATGACCCAGACATCCGTTTTGTAATCCTGGTCCGAGCCCAAAGGAGAGAATTCCCCGCTTTGGAGTACGTGGAGCATTTTAGATTGAAGGGAGAGGGGCATATCCCCGATTTCGTCAAGAAAAAGAACGCCCTTGTCTGCAGTTAAAAACTTTCCATAGCGTTTTTTGTGTGCGCCGGTGAACGCGCCTTTTTCATATCCGTAAAGTTCCGACTCCAGAAGGGTTTCAGGCAGCGCAGCACAGTTAATTTGTACAAAATTATTTTGCGCCCGATTCGATTCAGCATGCAGGCTTCTGGCAACCACGCCCTTGCCGACACCCGTTTCTCCTGTGATCAAGATATTTAGACAGGTTTGGGCCACATGGTTGATCAGTTCCTTGATTTTCAGCATAGGGCTGGAAACGCCTATCAGCGGAGTTGGTGAAGTCATATGGTATAAGGCTCTCTTTTCTTAATCTTCTTTGCAACCTATCAGTTCGGCAACTTTACGTTCAATTTTAAACAGGTCAACGGGCTTGAAAATAACAATATCGGCTTGGGCTTCGGACGCAAGGGCCCCGGGGTGGTCCCCATACCCGGTCATGGCAATGGTTTTAAGATCGGGATATTCTTTTTTGACGATGGAAATCAAGCCGACCCCACTGATGTTGGGCATGACAAGGTCTGTGATCAGGCATTGGAAATAATCGGGTTTATCCCGCAGGATTTTTAACGCGGCAAATCCATCCACCGCAGTTTTAACCTCGTATCCAAGGGAGTTAAAAAATTCATAAAAAGTGGACAAAATATCTTCATTATCGTCCACGATCAGAAGTCGAGCCGGATTCGCCATATCAGCCTCTTTGTCAATGGATTGAGTAATACCTTATGTCAATATCTCAATTTTCTTGGAATTTGCAAGAAAAAAAATATAAGTGTGAAAAAAAATATCCAGTTCCCAAGGCAAAACAGGGTCGAAAAAAACGGACAACTTTAACTGTCTTGCCTAAAAATAAAATTCATATTATAAATTTGAGTTTACACTTGAACCTGGGAAGGCTCCAGGTATCAGACAGAAACTTTCTACTGTTTTGTGTTTTGAATCTATATAGTAACAAGGATCTTTAATGAAAAAATCAATTATCAAGGGCTCAGGCTTCTTTGTACCGCCCCATATTGTCACCAATCACGATCTTACCGAATTTATGGACACATCCGACGAATGGATTCGGCAGCGCACAGGGATTCAACAACGGCATTGGATCACCGAGGAAGATGCCTGCGGCGCATCGGACTTGGGCACCCACGCCGCCCGTATGGCACTGGACAAAGCAGGTTGGACGCCCGAAGATCTGGATTTTATCATTTTTGCCACCCTGAGTCCGGATATTATGTTCCCCGGCGGCGGATGCCTTCTGGCCAGAAATCTCGGGCTTGATGCCACACCCGCCCTGGATATCCGCCAGCAATGCACCGGATTTTTGTACGGTTTTGCCACGGCAGATGCCTACGTCAAGTCCGGGCTTGCCTCAAAAATCCTTTTGGTCGGTGCTGAAGTGCACTCCTCAGGACTTGACAAAACCACCCGGGGGCGTGATGTAACGGTCATTTTTGGCGACGGTGCCGCCGCCATCTGCATTGAAGCGGAAGACACCGATGAAAACGTCGGCCTGATTGCCTCGGCATTGCATGCAGACGGCCATTTTGCAGAGGCCTTGAAAACCGAATTGCCGGCCTCCAATCTTTTTAAGCGTCTGCCCGATGGCGTATCCCTTGATGATCCCAGGTATTTTCCGTTCATGGACGGTCCTGTCATATTTAAAAAAGCGGTACGCATGCTGCCCAAGGTCACCCAAGAGGTATTAAAAAAAGCAGGCATGGAATTGTCTGACATTGATCTTGTGATACCCCATCAGGCCAACAAGCGTATTAACCAGGCCTTTGGCCAGTTTCTCAAACTGCCCGAAGACAAAGTGTTCCACAACATTGAAAAATACGGCAACACTACGGCCGCAAGTATCCCTTTGGCCCTCCACGAAGCCATTGAAACCGGCCGGGTTGGTAAATCCGGAGATGTTGTTCTGTTTGCCGGGCTTGGTGCCGGTCTTACCTGGGGTGCCTCTATTTATAAATTTCCCTGATCTTTTTAATCCTGTTCCGGGGTGTTGAATTCCTGGAACAGGATTGATTGTCCCGCTTTATTTTTCAAATAGTAGATCCAGGTAAAAATTATCGGTATTTGATGCGCATACAAATGTATATGACGGATCCTGGTTTTTTGCGGCCATTTCTTTTCGGATATCTCCGGCCATGACCTTGCCTAACTCCACACCAAACTGATCGAAGGGGTTCACTCCGAGAATAAACCCTTCCAAAACGGTTCTGGCCTCGTAAAAAGAGAGCAGCATCCCCACACTTTCGGGTTCCAGATTATCAATGGTTATGATTGTTGAGGGACGGTTCCCGTCAAAATTTCTGGCCGGATCATCGGAACTGCGCCCTAAAGCAAGGGCCCCTGCCTGGGCCAAAAGATTGGCCCACAGTTCCTGGTGGTTGGTCACCCCTTTGGACATTGCCTGAAGTCCGGTATATCCCGGTGATTTGACACCGATGAAATCAATGGGGAAGGCCTTTCCCTGGTGGGCCAGCTGGAAAAATGAGTGCTGGGCATTGGTTCCGGGCTCACCAAAGATGATGGTGCCGGCCGGTTGGATTAAGGGGGACCCTTCCGGGGAAACTGATTTGCCAAGGCTCTCCATATACAGCTGCTGAACATGTGGGCTGAGCCGGGCCAACCTTGATGCATAGGGAATAATGGCCTGGGCCGGATATGCCATGTACACGGTGTTCCAAATGGAGATCAGGGCAGCGGTCAACGCAATGTTCTTTTCAGCCGGACTTTCCAGTACATGGGCGTCCATTATTCTGCAGCCCTCCAGAAAACGTTCAAAGACATCATATCCAAGCGCAAGACTTAAAGGCAGCCCACCCACAGCCGAGGATACCGAATACCTGCCGCCGATGAAATCATACATATGGAAAGAAGCCAGCACAGGGGTTCCGGAATCATCCCCAGGGCTTCCCTTGGCTGTGATGGTGACCATGTGATCTTCGGGGGCAATGTCAACAGCTTTGAGCCATGTAGCGACCTGGTTGAGATTGGCCATGGTTTCGGTGGTGGTGTAGGATTTGGAAATCACGATCCAGAGGGTGGTCTCCGGGTCAACGGATTCAATGACCCGGGCGAAATTGTCAATATCCACGTTGGGCAGAAATAAAAGGTCCATTTTTTTGTCAGCGCAGGCCAAAGCCTGGTAAACAAATTCACAGCCAAGATATGAGCCGCCAATCCCAATGACAACCGCCTGGGTAAACGGTTTTCCACTTGCCGAACGGATTTTTCCTTCCTGAATTGATAGGCAGAATTGTTCTATCTTTTCATTGACCTGCTGCATCTGATTTTTAACGTCCATCTGTTTGAATAAAAGTGGTGACGGCCCCGTTCCCCGGGCCGCAGTGTGAAGGGCTGCGCGGTTTTCGGTTGAATTTACGATTTCTCCCTGGGTCATGTCACTGAATTTTTTATGTGCATCGGATAAAACCTGGGCTTCACGCAGCAAAGACAACGCATTTTCATCAAGCCGCTGACGTGAAAAATCCATAAAAAAACCGTCAATACCCAGGCTGAAATCAGAAAATCGTCCGGGCAGGTCTAAAAGCCGGCTCAAATGATGGTCCGGAGAATTAAATTTCCGGGCCGCCTGTGTTAGTTTTGCATGAAGGTTTTTAATTGAAGAATCATCCGGATACAGCAAACCAGCCGGGCTCATATGTATTTCTCCTTGCAATTGAAGTGTTTTGGCGTATGAATATGATGAAGTCTTGCCTGCCTGCTCATGTTAGAATAATGCGTTCCCTGTCTGGGGCATTGCATAACAATTTACAATCCTCACATACTTTAGTATGCTCTTGTTGTAATTGTGATGCCGCTTGCTCCTGACAAGTTTTTGAACTTAAAGCGTTTCTAACGCGCCGTCCAAACACGGTGTTTTATTCAGGCAATAATATTTATAGAATAAAATTTGATGAGAATAAACCCTTGGGAATATAATTTAAGAATTTGAACCATGAATGTAAAGAAGATTGAAGCCCTGATACAAAAAGGGGTAAACATCCCAAATCCAGCCACCGTGTTCGTCGGTGATGATATTGACGTTGAACGTATATCCCCGGATGGTGTAACGCTTTATTCGGGCACCAAACTGACCGGGGCAAAAACCCTTATCATGCCAGGCTCTGTGCTTGGTTACGAAACACCGGTAACGGTTGAGAACTGTCTTCTTGGACCCGGCACAAAACTTAAAGGCGGTTATTTTCAGGAATCCGTTTTCATGGGGGATAATGTCTTTGGTTCCGGTGGGCACGTGCGAACAGGATGTATTCTTGAAGAACAGGCCAACGCAGCCCACACCGTCGGGCTCAAGCAGACCATCCTTTTTCCCTTTGTCACCCTGGGCAGCCTGATCAATTTCTGCGATTGCCTGATGGCCGGAGGCACCAGTCGAAAGGATCATTCCGAGGTGGGATCATCCTTTATCCATTTTAATTACACCCCGAACCAGGACAAAGCAACGGCCTCCATGATGGGCAATGTCTACCAGGGCGTGATGCTCAACAAGCAACCGGTGTTCCTCGGGGGCCAGGGCGGGCTTGTGGGACCCGTCAGAATCGCTTTTGGGTGTATCAGTGCCGCAGGCTCAATTATCCGGAACAGCGAAGATCGATGTGATCGGCTGATCATGGGCGGAACCATGAGAAGCGCTTCCGTTCAGTGGCGTCCGGGTATCTATACCCGGCCTGATAGAATTCTAACCGAAAACATCTACTATATTTCAGGGCTGTATGCCCTAAAGGCCTGGTATCATTTTGTTCGTTCCCTTTTTACCTGGGACGGCATGTCCCAGACCCTTGTGTCAGGCCTGCAGGCAAATATTGATGTGTGTATTCAAGAACGCATAAAGCGGTTGAATGCCTTCGCAGATAAACTTGAACAATCAAAGAATATTTTGCTGCAAAGAGGTAAAGGGCAGGGCAGTCCTTCTCTTGATGTCCACGACACGGTTCTTGGAAAACTAACCCGGTTGTCGTCAATATTAGATCAGGCTGAAAATGATATTAAAGCCCCTGGACCGGATGGTGAAACATTCATTCAGCACATTGACACAAAAAATAATGATAGTAAAAAAGACTACGTTGGATTCATTCAAAATCTTGACGAATCCATTTCGACCTTGGGATCGGCATGGCTTAAAAATATTGAAGATCGGATTGTCGGCGGGTTTGCGTTGAACGACTAACAACTATGGACCGTTCAGACATCTTTGCTATCAGGCTTAAACTCACAACGAAAATTTAAAACGAATCTAAAGTTAGGATAACCATTTCAATGGGACAGTTATTTGGAACAGACGGTATACGGGGCATGGCAAACACCTATCCCATGACATGCGATTTGGCAATGAAAACAGGCCAGGCCGTGGGCATTTTGATGCAAAAATCTTCCAACAATTGTGTTGTCATCGGTCGGGATACCAGAATTTCAGGCCAAATGCTTGAAGCTGCTCTTGCTGCAGGCATCGCGTCGGTGGGGGTTGATGTAATGATCGCCGGTGTTATTCCCACACCGGCAGTGGCGTATCTGAGCGGTGCGGTTGAATCCTGCGGGGCCGGTATTATGATCTCCGCCTCCCATAATCCCTACCACGATAACGGCATCAAAATTTTTCAAAAAGGCGGCATTAAATTATCCGATGATCAGGAAGCTGACCTTGAAAGCATGATCCTCGGCCCGGCCATTGATCTGCCGTCAAATATTGGCACTATCGGCTATGCCGATGATGCCCAGGATAAATACGCACAGTTCCTGGTTAAAAAATTTAATTTTCAAAGCAATGCAGGAAAACTCAAACTGGTTATTGATGCAGCAAATGGTGCGGCCAGTTTCTGTGCCCCCAAGATATTTAAGGCCGATATTTTTGATGTCACTTTTATTCACAACCAGCCGAACGGCATAAACATAAACGAAGCATGCGGCTCCCAGCACACCCAAGACCTAAGCGGTCATGTCAAAAAAATAGATGCGGATCTTGGCCTTGCCTTTGACGGCGACGCCGACCGTTTGATTGCCGTAGATGAGACAGGCAGGCAGATCACCGGAGATACTTTACTGGCTATTCTGGCCGGATTTTCCAAACAGACCGGAAAACTCGGCAATAATATCGTTGTCAGTACGGTGATGAGCAATGTGGGCTTTGGCAATGCATTGGCCCATTTGGGCATCAAACATGAAATAACAGGGGTCGGGGACAGACAAGTATTGGCGCGTATGAAAGAGACAGGCGCCCTGATGGGCGGGGAAGATTCGGGCCACATGATTTTTCTGGACGAACAGACCACAGGTGATGGATTGTTATCGGCATTAAAGCTCATCGAAGTGATGCTTGAAACCCAAAAGCCGTTATCCGAACTTGCTGAAATTATGACCGTTTATCCCCAGATTCTGATCAATGTTGAAGTGGACGCATCCAGGCCCGATTTTATGGAAGTCCCCATGGTTGCAGATGCCATTAACGCCGTGGAATCAGAATTGGGCAGTCAGGGCAGGGTACTTGTGCGGTATTCCGGGACACAACCATTGCTCAGGGTTATGGTTGAAGGGCCTGAAGAAAATATGACCCGTCAATGCTGCGAAAAAATCTGCGAAGCTATCCGAATTCATTTAAAATAATGAAGTACCAGCTTCTCAAATCTAATCTCGCTAAACATGTGGAATAGTATGCATATTGGGGCAGGGCAGGGCGCTAACAGGTAAAAAGGATCAAAAAGCCCCCGGAACAACTCTCATTGTTCCGGGGGCTTTTTGTTGATGAATTAAATCGAATATTCTAAGAACTTAATCTCTTGCTACACCAAGCAGGCTAAGCAGATGAACGAAAAGCCCCATAAAATCAAGGTAAAGGCTTAATGCGCCAAGAATGGCGCCTTTGCGGACCATGGCACCGGTTGCATCCATGGGAAGCGTAACCGCCATGGATTTGAGTTTCTGGGTATCATAGGCCGTAAGACCTGTGAACAGTACAACCGCAACCATGGAGATGATGGTCTGCATGGCTGAGCTCTGGATAAAGATGTTTACAACCATGGCAATAATAATACCAAAGAGTCCCATCATCAAAAACTGTCCCATTCCGGTGAGATCTTTCTTGGTTATCATGCCGTAAACGCTTGCGGCACCAAAAGTCGCAGCGCAGATAAAAAAGGTTGAGGCAATGGATGCCTGGGTATAAATCATAAAAATCGGGGCAAGACAGATTCCGTAAAGCACGGTAAGTCCCATATAAAGACCTGTTGCCGTAGTTGCCTGCATTTTTTGAATCCGTGCGCTGAGAAATCCGCACATCACAATTAGACCGATGAATAATACCCATGGCATGATGGGATTGCCGTATACGGCCTGCATCACGGCCGGGCTTTCAGATACAAAATATGACGTCAAGCCTGTGGCTGCAAGCCCCATGGCCATCCAGTTGTATGTGCTTCTGATAAACGCATTGACCTGGGTCATGACCCAGGTTTGCTGATAGGAAAGATTTGTGTTCATTGCAGCTCCTTTTTATTTCAAGTTAGTCCAAGTAAAACGATTTGAATATTATTTCTATTCTCTGTGGTTTAAGCCCGGATACTAAGAACCAGGTGCCGGCTCATAGCCATTTTTTTAAAGATAATATAACACGGGCAGGGCAGATTTCAATATTACATTTTGATTATATAAAACAGTCTGATATCAAATTTTACAATTTAAAAGTTTACATAATATATATTATCAGACTTTGGGATGGTGAAAGAATAGGAGGGTTGCTATTAACCATAAAGATAAATTAGCGGAGGTACTACTTAAGCTAATAAGCCGTCCCAAAAAGAAAATCCTTAATGGCGGCAACCATTAAGGATCTCCCAGAAGCCTTGGGCTTCTTAATATGAATTACATATTAAGAAGCTAACTCAACGAATAGAGTTTGTCAAGCTTACAGGTGTAGTGTTTTCTTTTTTTCGGCTCGAAAGGAAAATATGAATTACAGTTTGATATCGCATGGTTATGCGAATGATCTGGATCTATGGTTCCCGAAAATAACAATAGATGGGGGCAAAATGCCGGCAGGTGTACAAAATACATTTAGAGCAATGATTAGATGTGCGGTTGGTAAGAACCATACATTTGTGAACATAGGCACATTAGCCAGCCGTACAAATGTATGCTATCGGACCATTGAAAGACATATCAAGACCCTCAAAGAAGCCAAGTTGATCACCGCTGTCAAAGAGGAAATTAACGGCTGGACAGAGACCGTGTATTATTTTCTTGCTCATCCTGCAATCGGTAAATTCAGAGAATTACGGTCCGGCAAAGCAAAACTTGAACAGTCAAAGTCGGTTGAAGAACCCAAACAAAGTCTGACAGAAAAGGCTTCAGAACCAGAAAATAGCCACCTGGAGCTTGATCACGCGTGTCATGCTGCGGATCGACAAAATGTCGGCAATTTGTCGGATCATACCTTTGATAGATTATATAAGAATACTCCCCCCCTACCCCACTATTCAGAATCAGTTCAAGACCGCCAGGAGCCTGCCACCTGGGCAAAAATCAGAGAGAGTATTATTTCGAAAGACGAGCTAAATTTAGCGGCCAAGTATCTTCCCTGCCTGGTGGCTCAAATCGAGAACGGCAGTGTAATCCTGTCAGGGCCAAACAAAATAGCATTACAAAGAATCGAAAAACATTACGGTCAAACTCTCAAAGATAATTTTTCTTTTTTTGGCGTTAAAACCATTATCTTTGATGTCTATTCGGAAGAACTCCAAAGAAAAAAAGATGAAGAACAAAAGCGGCAAGACCATCTACAGCTGCAGCATCAGAAGGAAAAGCAGCAAAAAATTTTGGCTGAAAAACAGCGGCAGGAAGCTGAATTAGATAGCTTACCCCTCAAAAAACAATTCGATGTGGTTTTAAGTCAATACCCCCGACAAACCGGGCAATGGCAAGCCTGGATGAATTTTAAAAAACTTGTTCGGGCCGGAGAACTGCCAAAAACATCAAAACTTTTACAAATCATTTTAAAAAATAAGATGTCCCATGACTGGCAGCGGGATAATGGCCGCTGGATACCGGGACTATCAAAATTTTTGAAAGAAAGAAGATGGTTAGATTATGGAGAATGGACCTAAGCCCTCATGTAAAAGTCAGTACCTTGCTATCCATGAAGAAACCCAAACACTGCTTAAGCAGGGTTATACAATCAAAGCCGTGTACGATTATTTCTTCAAAAAGGGTGTGATTCATATGTCATATAATTCCTGGACTAAAATATTAAAAAATTACCATAAACCCTTCCCTTTTACACAAAAGAAAGACGAATTATGAAACCTTCATGTAAAAGTCAATATCTGGCCATTCATCACGAAGCAAAAGCTTTGTTTTCAAAGGGTTACTCAAAAAAGACCATTTACGATCATTTTATCGAAAAAGATAAAATTCATATGTCGTATGTGGCCTGGGCAAAAATTATGGAAAACCACGATCAGAGGTTTCCCTTCGGTCAAAAAAAAGCCCCAAAAGAAAAAATCATCCGTCAAGGTCAAGGCAAATTAAGGGGTAAATTTAGCCATTCAAACGATCCTTACCCGCCAGAAACAGACTTTGTTGAGGAAGAAAAAGAAAATGAAAAACCGTTTACCCTAATTAAAAAGGGAGAATAACCCTAATTTTGAGTAGCCCTAAAACAGAGCATTAATTTTTTTTGGGGGAGATTAACAATGGATATGGAAATAGAAAATCAAAAAATTAATATTTCAACCATAAAAGGAAAACTTACGGTTTCCTCAATGATGGTGGCAGAACATTTTGGAAAAGATCATAAAAATGTTCTGCGTGAAATTCGTCGAATTACTGGAGAATTATCTGAAATTATAGAAGATTTCAGCGAGCTCAATTTTGAGCCCGCTGAATATATTGATGAGCAAGGCAAACCTCGACCTTCCTACGACCTCACTCGTGACGGTTTTGCTCTGCTTGTTATGGGATTTACCGGTAAGAAGGCAATGGTTTGGAAGGTCAAGTACATCAATGCATTTAACGCCATGGAAAAGGCTCAGAAAGACAAATTATATTTAAAAGCCGCATTACAAATCCCAATAGAAAGCGATCTGACAGTTTTATTGCCAACCGGCGAGTTCGGCATTTCAAGCTGGAAACTGGCCAAGGAAATTGACCAGCCCCACAAAGCCTTGATGACAAAAATTCAATATTTGGATGTCCCTACCCTATTTAAGGCGGAGAATTTTATTCCAATGGGACATGTGGAGGATCACGGCCCAAGAGTTGACGGGTACGGGATCACTTTGGCCGGCCTTGGCATGATGGGTCATATCTTTCGCAGCCAGGTGGCCAGGGAAGCTCAATTAAAGGGATACGAACAGTTAAGGGCTGTCAACTCCTCAAAAGAGATGGGAGATACTGCTCACGCCCAACCGGTCCAAAGTGTGATTCCTCGGTTTCAGCGGGCCAATGTTTCAGAAAAAAAGATGCTTGCGCTTAAAGGTTTAATTTCGATCTGGGCATGGATTGAAAATACCACTGCTGAAAAGCTCGAAGCTGAGCTATGTGCCTACATGCAGATAATGAACCTGAAAGGCATCACAACGTCAAGTTATGAAAATGCCATGGAATACATCTGGTCAGGGATACAAACACTGCAAAACGACTTTATAGATCTTTGCACAGAAGATGAATTGCAGCCGTTAAGGGGACTGTTTGATTTCATGGCCTATTACGAGGACAGGATAAGCTACGAATATTTATTTAATAAATTCAAAAAAGAACACCGGTTGGAAGATTTCACCAAAGTTTCCAAGAAGGATTTTCAAAAAATCATAATGTTAGCCTGGGGCACCATGTACGCCATGTGCCTTGGCGATAAAGCCGGATGCTGCAAAGCAAGCTGCATTCATAACCAATTATAAAGGGGAAAAAATGGCATCAATAAATATGATCCTGCAGGGCAAGGGCGGTGTTGGTAAAAGTTTTACAGCCAGTCTTTTAAGTCAATATCTGGTTGACAGAGACCAGTTGCTGGCATGCCTGGACGCTGATCCGGTTAATGCAACCCTGACAGCCTACGAAGCATTAAAGGCAACCAAAATAGAAATCATGGAGGGGGATTCTATTAACAGCCGGTTGTTTGACACGATGATAGAAAAATTAATCCAGTTGCCTGATGAGGCATTTGCTGTTGTGGACAGCGGTGCCAGCACATTTGTTCCCCTGGCTGCTTACATGTCAGAAAATAATGTTGCCGAGTTTTTAAAAGACAGCGGCCACAACCTTACGCTGCATACCTTGATCACCGGCGGCCAAGCCGAGGGGGATACTATCCAAGGCCTTGCCTCTCTGATGGACGGTTTTCCGGACACCCCCATCACAATATGGGTAAACCCTTTTTTCGGCCAAATTGATTTTGAAGGCCACAAACTGGCGAAGGCCAACCGGGACCAGGGAGGCACCACCATTGTTTTGCCCACGTATAAAAAAGAGACCTTTGGCTATGATCTGGAGCTGATGCTCAAGTCCCGCCTGACATTTGCCCAGGCAATCAATTCCGGCAAATTCAACATTATGGCCAAACAGCGGCTTAAAATTGCCAGGGATGAAATCTGGAACATCCTGGATGAATCCGGCCTGATCATTGAGGCCCAGGAACAGCAGGAATGAAAAACAGAATTCAAGCAGAAATAGCCAAAAGGCACAAAATGACAGTCTGTGACAATGATCCGGTCTGGATAGTTGCCACTGTGTGTGAACTTATGGCCGAAGAATATTTACGAAAACTTTCTGACCAGCAAGATCTTCTTGCAGAAAAATTCAAAGAAAGAATCAAGGAGGTGAACAAAAAAATAAACACGATGAATATAGTGATTGCCATGCTTTTCGGCATCATTATCGGTCTGTCAATTCAATTGATTATTTGAAGAGGAGTTTTAGGAATGAAAAAGTATTTACCCTTACTTATACCAATCTTTATTTTTTTGGGCGTTATCACCTTTGTTGATTCTGCTTTTGCATCAACCATTTCAGAATTTGAAACACCAACAGAAACCGTAATGGAAACTCTGCGTGGGAAGTGGGCCAAGTCAATTGCAATAGTAATGATTTTAGCGGCTGCTTTTGTGATGTGGTTTAAAAAAGAAGACTTGGACGGCATCACAAAGGGATTTCTTGTGGTGGTCTGTATCATATCTATTCTGGCATTGGCTGAACCGATCATTGACACGATGTTCACATTCGGCAGTGGAGCATTAATCTAATGAGACGGATCGCAATACATCGTTCACTGCATCGTGCAGACCTGATCATGGGCATAGAACGGGATTTGCTTTTCCCGATAGGTATTGCCGCCGGCGTACTGATTGTATCCAGCGGCAACCGCCCATGGCAGATACTGATCGGTCTGCTAATTCTGTCGGTCGGGTTTACCCTGGCCAGGAAAGCAAATAAAAAAGAGCCGATCCTTTCAAAGGTTTTCCGGCAGCATGTGCGGCACAAAAAATTTTACCCGGCCAAAGACAGCCCAGAGTTGCCGCATAAATCTTTCCATTACAATGCCATGAGCAGAAAAGAGAAGGGCCTGCAAAGCCTTTTGCAGTATGCCGTGATGGCAGATAACGGTGTTATCCTTTGTAAAAACGGTTCGTTCCTGGTGGGCTATGAAATAACAACCCGGGACACGGACAGTTCAACGGATACAGAGTTAGAAAACTTTTCAACTTCGATCTCCGCATCATTAAAAAATTTAGGGGATGGCTTCACCCTGCACTTTGACTGCATCCGGAGCCCGGAAGATTATTATCCTGATAAAAATGAAAATCATTTTCCTGACAAGATCACCAGGGCCATTGATGATGAACGGCGGATCTATTTTAAGAAAGGAAAGCATTTTCGCACAACTCATTATCTTTTTATCACCTGGAAGCCGGATATATCCGCGCAGAAAATGGAATCCTTTTTATATACAGAAGAAAAGGATGAACACCAAAGGAAAAAAGGTGATGATCCCGGTGTTAAGGCATTAAAAACCTTTCAAAATAATCTGGTCGAAATCGAGGATCGGCTCTCGTTATCTTTTCAGCTCCAAAAACTAAAGGATATATCCTTCCAAAATGGCATATATTCAGAACTTTTGGAAATTATCAACTTTATTGTCACAGGGGAACGCCACAAAATAAAATTGCCGGAAATCCCTATGTATCTTGATTGTCTTTTATCTTCCCAAGATGTCACAGGCGGCATAGTCCCGAAAATCGCGGATAAATACATTAGTGTCGTTGCCATTGATGGCTTCCCTGCAGAATCCTACCCAATGATGCTGTCCGGTCTGGATAGTTTGTCTATACCGTACCGGTTTAACACCCGTTATATCTGTATGGATCAATGGACAGCCTTGCAGCAGATAGAAAATTACCGGAAGGGCTGGTCTCAAAAAATCATTGGTTTCTTTGACAAGCTTTTGAATAACGCCAAGGCAAAGCCAAACAAAGATGCCGCCTTGATGGCCGAAGATGCGGAGGAAGCCTACTTAATTAATCAATCCGGGTTTGTGGGATTTGGTTATTTTTCCGGTAACATCATTCTGTTAAATGAAGATAAAGAGTTGTTACTGACGCAAACCAGGGATATCCGGAAAGTGGTTTTGTCCCAAGGCTTTGCTGCCCGGATAGAAACCCTCAACGCCCTGGAAGGCTGGCTTGGAACCCATCCGTCTAATAATTATTCCAACCTGCGCCGCATTATTTTGCACAGCCTGAATCTTGCCGACATTTTACCATTGTCCACGATATATGCCGGATCAGCTAAAGCCCCCTGCCCTTTTTATCCGCCTGGATCTCCGCCGCTGATGTATGCCGCTACAGACGGTGCAACTCCTTTCCGGCTGAACCTGCACATCGGAGATTTAGGACATACCCTGATTTTTGGTCCTACCGGAGCGGGTAAATCCGTTTTGTTGGCCATGATAGCAGCTCAGTTCCGGCGTTATAAGGATGCGTGCATTTTTGCATTTGATAAGGGCTTGTCAATGTTTCCCCTGGTCTCTGCATCAGGCGGTACCCATTATCACATTGCCGGTGATGACAGTCGGCTTGCTTTTTGCCCTCTAAAATATATTGATACGGATGCTGAACAAGCCTGGGCAGAGGATTGGATAACCACCCTGGCTAAACTGCAAAAAATCAATATCAAGCCAGAGCACCGAACAGCCATACACGATGCTGTTACGCAGATCAGAAACTCCCCGGATCAGCACCGCACCTTAAGCAACCTGTATCATTATATACAGCACCAGGAACTCAAAGAGGCGATCCAGCATTATACCAACCAGGGGGCCATGGGCAAACTCCTTGATGCGCCTGCCGATTCAATGACCCTGGAAAAGTACACAGTATTCGAAATTGAAGAGTTGATGAATCTTGGCGAAGAAAACTTGATCCCGGTGCTTCTGTATATTTTTCACCGCATAGAGAAGGCATTTAAAGGACAGCCAAGCATACTGATCCTGGATGAAGCCTGGATCATGCTGGGGCATCCTGTGTTTCAGCAAAAAATCCGGGAATGGTTAAAAGTGCTCAGAAAGGCCAATTGTGCGGTTGTCCTTGCCACACAAAGCCTTTCTGATGCCAAAAATTCAGGCCTTTTAGATGTACTGTCGGAAAGCTGCCCAACCAAAATATTTTTACCAAACCAGGATGCAGGAAAAGACACGCAAAAGGGACTCTACCAGGGTCTGGGCCTCAATTCCACCCAGGTTCAAATCATCGCACAGGCCCGGCCAAAACGAGAATATTACGTGACATCTTCGCTGGGTTGCCGCCTGATCAATTTATCCTTATCCCCCCTGGCCCTGTCATTTGCCGGAGTCTCAGGCAAAGAAGACATTGCCGCAATTAAGAACTCAATAAATGAGTACGGCCTTGAATGGCCGAAACAATGGCTGCGTGCCAGGAATATTAAAATCCCTAAAATTTAAGGAACTTCAAAATGAAGAACAAAATTAGAACCACAATCGCTTTATTGTCCATCATTACCTTTGTCAATGTCTCTATGGCCGGCATTCCTGTCACTTGTCTTAATTGCTCTAATTTGTTCACCCAGGCCCTGGAATATATCAAAGACATCGAACAACTGGCAGAAGAAATCAAACAATACGAACAACTTGTTAAGCAAACAGAAAATGCCATCACCAACACCATGAACCTGCCCAGCAACCTGGCTTCCAACCTTCAATCTCAAATGAGGGTCGCGGTTGCCAATGTAAACCGTTTGAAATCTTACAAGGCTGATATGGGAGCGCTGCTGACAATTTTCACTGAGACATGGCCGGAATTACGGGACTTAAAAATTGATGACGTATTAATGCAGGATCGTATTGAGATGCAGTTAGATCAATTCTCAAAGGCCTCTGAGAAAATTGATAATGTTTTACAGTCTAATTTTCAGCTTACCGGCAAGCAGTTACAAGACCTGCAGGATTCAGGCGATTTTGACAGCTATTTAGATGACCTGCTGTCTACCAAGGAAGGCAGACAGCAGGCAATTGAAGCCGGTAACCAGATTAACGCCCTCACCGTCCATGAAATGAGACAGACAAGGGCCTTGCTGGCTAATTATGTGCAGGCTCAGACTGCGGCTTTGGCCCAAGAACACAATGCTGCCAAGTTAAATGATGCTGATTTGCAGCAGGAAATGGGAGTTGAGATTGATGTAAACCCGAATCGTTTCCCGACCCCTTGAATATTATGGTGTGGGAAAACGATTAGGGTCAATATCTACACCCACTTTTTTTTCTTGTGCTTCGATTTTCTTCCACTCGGGCTCAGAGTCACCGGATACACGGATATAAACGCCGATACTGACACTTATGGCGACAACAATGGAGATGGTGAGAATGATCAAATTTTTAGACATAAAAATAACTCCTGTTAAAATTTGTCTCTACATTTTTGCAATAGCAGGTTCCTTTTCTTTTTTCAATGATTTAGCAATCGCCTCCGACATTGATCAAAGTATTTTAGGTGACATCACTCAGAAATATAAAGATGTGGGCTCCACTTGGGGAGAAAACGTTAAAAGCCACGCTTTATGGTTACTGAAATGGCTGCTGGTTGTTCAACTTGTTGTTATGGCCGTAAAGCTTGGGTTCAAGCAATCCACATTACAAGATATTGTAGAAGACCTTGTAACGACAGTAATTTTTGGCGGTATCTTTTGGGCTCTCATCATAAAAGGTCAAGCCTGGGGAGTCGATTTAATTCAAGGGATGCTGAAGATGGCTAAAGATGTTGCCGGTGGCGGGTCGCCGCCTGGCGAGGCATTTTTTGCAAAAGTCTTCGCCGATGTTCTCAAGGTCGCAGATAACATGATGTATTCGTGGAATCCTATGTTAGTTCCCGCCATTTGCCTGTGTTCAATCTGCAGTGCCGTCTGTGGTGCTTTTATCTACGGCATGTATTTAGTGATTCTATGTGAGTCTTACATAGCCTTTAATCTCGGCATTTTTATTTTAGGTTTTGGCGGTATGAGATACACCAGAGGCTTTGCCACTGGTTTTTTAAAGTACGCCCTCAGTGTCGGCCTTAAATTATTCGTAATTCGGTGCCTGTTATATATCCTGGGTTCATTCTTGGCAGATATGGTGCTGTTTACCTTCAAAAGCTTTACAGAAACGCTTGTTATCACATCATGTTTTTTCATTCTGGCGTTTCTCATCAAAGTATTACCCGACACAATAGCCAGAATGGTGACGCTGCACAGCGGTAGCAGTGCCGGAGCTATTACCGGAGCCATGGCGGCTGGCGCCGGTATGGCGGCTGGTGCGGCCTCCATGGGCGTCGGTGCCGCCGCCGGTGCTGCCGGTGGCGGCGGTATGGCTGGTGCCCTCAGTGGCGCCAGGAGCGGCGCGTTGGAAGCCATAGCAAAAGCCGTAAAACCTAAAGAGGAGAAATAAATGTCAAAAGAAATTCAAAACCATTATCTCGCCGGACGGCAGGCATGGGCCGAAGTGTATGGATCGTTCATCAGAGAAAGAGACCTTTGGCGGTGGTTAGCCCTGCTTGCTTCGATTATCGCGATTCTGCTTTCCACGGCAAATATCATACAGTTAAGACAACAAAAAGTAATCCCGTACATGGTTGAAGTTGACCGGGCAGGGCGGATCAGCGGCGGACATATGGCCAAAAAGCTTGAGACCAGCCAGGAGATGATTCAATACAGCCTGGGCCAGTTCATCACGGCCTGGCGGACCGTCACGGCTGATATTGCCCTTCAAGAAAAATACATCAAGCAATCCAGTTTCATGTCAATTGGTGCGGCAAAACGAATCCTGGCTAAATGGTACGCAGACAACAATCCATACATCTCCAGCGAAGAAAAATTGGTGGAAGTGCGGATCATGGCCCTGCCCCTGTATGTCAGCGGCGAAACATGGCTGGTGGAATGGACAGAGATAGAGCGCACACATAAAGGCGTTGAGCGCTCTCGGAATTCTTTTCAAGCCAATCTTATCATCAAGCGCAAGCTTCCTGAAACACAACAAGAAATCATCAACAATGCCAGCGGCATATATGTGTCGGAAATCAGCCACAGCAAAAAGATACAATAGGAGCGTACCCCATGAAAAAATTTATAATAATCGCAATAGCAGTATTCTTTGCCGGTTTGACAACATGCCGGGCTGCGGATTTCGTAAGCCCTGTATCAGCCAGATTGGACAGCAAAGAAAGAAAGCCTTTAGCGCTTCAGTCAAGATGGCAAAAAAACACCCTGGACCCCATAACTGCCCGGAACGGTATGAACTGTTTTGTTTACGGGCATTCAAGTCCAACCATTATTGTTACACCGTATAAAGTAGCGGATCTGGAACTGCAGCCCGGAGAAGTGATTAATTCCATGGTCCTGGGCGATAACGCGCGATGGTATGCAGAAATCGTGTTTTCCGGCAGCGGCGATATCAGCACAAGTCACGTTGTTTTCAAGGCCCTGGACTCCGGACTCACCACCACCGCCGTGATCACCACTGACCGGCGGGTTTATCATATCAATCTCAAATCCGACCGAAGTAAACACATGCTGTATACAGGCTTCATCTATCCCCAGGATCATATCGCAATCACCAAAGCGGCCCGGGAAAAAGAAATCAAAGAAAAAGAGAAAAGAACGACCTCTGAAGGCTTTGATATTGCCAATCTGAACTTTGAGTATGAAATCTCCGGAAATGCCGGCTGGAGACCGCTGCAGGTTTTTGACAACGGCGTTAAAACGTATATCAAGCTGCCCGAACTGCAGGAAATGCCCATGTTCATGGTCAAAACCGCGGCGGGTAAAGGTCTTGTAAACTGCCGGGTGAAAAATAACTGTTTTATTATAGACCGGATTTTTGACCAAGGCTATTTAATCCTGGGTGTGGGCAAGGATAAGGAAGAATTAACCCTGACCCGGCTGGAGGCGAAAAAATGAAAACGCTTACCAGACCGATCCTTCTTTTCTTTCTGGCGTTAATCTGTTTTTCCTGCACCCACCTTTCGCCTAAAAGCTCATGGGTATTGACTGATTCTAAGCCGCCGTTACTGCTTTGTGATGAAATCATCGCCCGCCTGCTCCTGCAATATCCACCGGCGAAAACCACGATAACGCTTCTTAAAAGCGGCAATAAAACCTTTGACGAACTGATTGAAAAACAGGCCAGGCGAGCCGGTTATACAATCAGTCAGACTCGGAACGCTGTTAAGATCAGCTATGTCATTGACGTGTTATCGCAAAATCCCGGCACCGGATACGTCCACCTTAAAAGCAGTGACGGATTCAGTTTCAGCCGAATGTTCCGTATGCCCGGATATAACCTGGCAGACAATTATACCCAACGCGAGGTTAAAAAATGAGTGCACCTCGGGGGCTGCAAAGGCCGGGCGTCGTGACAACTGTACTGAGCAAAAAGCCTATCTTGGTGCTGTTTCTGTTCATTGCCATCATTGTATTACTTTTACTTTTTTCAATTTTTGATGAAGGCAAAAGAAATAATAGAAACGGGGATCAGGATCAGGAAACCCTGTTGATAGAACCCCAGCAGTCATCCGTATCCACAGATGAAGAGGGGCTTAATTTGCCCAAAGCCCCTAAACAACGCAAAGGCCTTGCGTCTGAAAGCGATATGAACACCCAGGGGAAAAAGGAGGATCGAAAGCCCCTTGAACCCATTGAGGTTGTACGCGCGAATCCCCCTCCCCAGGACCCTGTAAAAGCAGCTCTGGACAAGCAGCGACAGAAACAGCTTGTTACGGTTCTACAGTACCGGTTCGAAAAACAACGCCAGGCGCTTGAATCCAATCCGGTTGTTTACAAAAACAACGCTTCAATGATCGTCCGTACCTCTTCCGGCGTTTCTGACCAAACCAGCCGACAATCGGGAACTTCAGCCAGATTGTCTGCCTTAAACAGTGAACTTGCAAATGCCAAAGCAAGGCTTGGCCTTGGGGGAGCCGGTTCACAATCCACAGCATCGGTAACCACGACAACCGGTTTATCCATATCTGCTCAAACCGAAATCAATGACGATTCAATGTGGGATAACGGTTACGCCATGGATCAGGACACCAATGCGTTATCCATTAAAACCGGGACCATTATACCTGTGGTGCTGATCACCGGGATTGATTCCACCTTACCGGGCTATATCAGCGGCCAGGTCAGTCAAAATGTCTGGGATACCGCAACCGGTTATAACCTGCTCATCCCCCAGGGCACCAAAGTCTTTGGTCAATATCAGAACAATATAATGATGGGCCAGGAACGGGTATTCGTCGTCTGGCAGCGATTAATATTTCCTGACGGTCGAACAATGACCTTGAAAGATATGCCCGGCGGGGATCAGCTAGGGTACACGGGCCTGAAAGACAAAGTCAATAATCACTATTTCAGAATTTACGGCCATGCCCTGCTGATGAGCCTTGTCACCGGCGGCACCGCTTATGCCATGAATACTCTGGACAACGATAACAGTGACGAAACAACAACGCTCAATGAGTCCATGGGAACCGCCCTGGCCGATCAAATGGGACAGACAACCATGGGCCTGCTTGAAAAACACATGAATATGTCCCCCACCTTAACCATCCGGCCCGGTTATCGCCTGAACATCATAGCGGTTAAAGATTTAGAGTTCAGCGAATCGTACGAAGGCAAATTATGAAAATTGATAAAAAATCCTGGCAACAAGGCTATGAGGCGGGACTCCGGCAACAGGAGTCACAACCGGAAAATACAGAGGTCCTAAGCTGGCATGCCGGGTTTATTGAAGGGCAGGCAGAGGCTGAAACGAAAATTAACCCCCACGGGGAAGAATCTAGGAGAAAGAAATTATGAAACTTTTTATCGCAGAAAAACCATCCCTTGGCCGTGCCATTGCCGCAGGCCTGGGGAATGCCGAAAAAAGGAACGGTTACATAGAATGCGGCTCAAATGTCGTTACCTGGTGCTTCGGTCACCTGTTGGAAATGGACCAGCCCGAAGCATACGACGAAAAGTACAAGGCCTGGAAAAAAGAGGACCTGCCCATTGTACCAAAGGCCTTTAATGCTTCGGTCAGAAAAGATGCTGCAGCACAAATGAAGATCATAGGCAGGCTGCTCATGGATGCTGAAATGGTCGTCAATGCAGGAGACCCGGACAGAGAAGGTCAACTGCTTGTTGATGAGGTGTTGGAATACCACAACTATGCCGGTTCTTGCGAACGGATCTGGCTTGCCGCCCTGGATGACAAGTCAGTCACAAAAGCCCTGTCATCCATGACGGACAACAATGATTATACCGGCTTGCGTGATGCTGCCCGGGCCAGGTCACAGGCAGACTGGCTGGTGGGCATGAACTGCACCCGGGCCATGACCCTCAAAGGACGTGATGTCGGCAGCCAGGGCGTGTTATCCCTTGGCAGAGTGCAGACCCCGACCCTTGCCCTGGTGGTCAATCGGGACCTCTTCATTGAAAACTTCAAGCCCCACCCGTACTTCATCCTTCATGTTGAAATTCTTCATGAAGCAGGTTCTTTCACCGGCACATTTCAGCCGCTTGACACACAAAACGGGTTGGATGACCAGGGCCGCTTAATCAGCCCTGATGAAGCCTATCGGATCAAAAAAGAGGTAAGCGGTCAGGCGGGGAAAATTCTTGAAGCCCATAAAGAGAAAAAGAAGAAGAATCCGCCGTTACCCCTTTGCCTTTCCTCTTTACAAAAAGCGGCCTCGTCAACGTTGGGCATGGGAGCAAAACAAGTGCTTGATGTGGCCCAGGCCCTTTATGAAAAAAAGCTGACAACCTATCCCCGGTCCGACTGCCGTTATCTACCGGAGGAACAATTTGATGAAGCCGGCAGTGTGCTTTCAGTCCTGGCAAACCTGCACGGGCTTGAGCAAATTGCCGGGAACACGGATTGCTCTATCAAAAGCGCTGCATACAACACGAAAAAAGTCACTGCCCATCATGCCATTATTCCCACAGGTGAAATTCCTTCGAATTTATCAGATGACGAATCTGCCCTGTACCGCATGATTGCCCAAAGCTTTTGCCTTCAGTTTTATGCAGCCATGGAGTTTGAAGCGCAGAAAATTTTGACCGGCATAAATCATACTGTCTGGAAATCAACGGGCCGAACGATATTGAATCCAGGCTGGACAGCTTTCATCAAAGAAGAAAAATCAGACGCTGAAAACAGTGAAGAACAAGCTTTACCTAATGTCCATGAAGATGACGACATAACCGCTTCTAATATTGATATCAAATCCCAAAAAACCAAACCACCCGCAAGATTTACCGAAGGTACCCTCATTGAGGCCATGGCAAATGTCCATAAATTTATTGAGGACACCGAAGCCAAGAAAACCCTGAAAGAAAATGAAGGCATCGGAACAGAAGCCACCCGGGCCGGGATCATCGAAACATTAAAAGCCCGGCAGCTGCTCGAACTCCAGAAAAAGAATATCATTTCCACTGATCTTGGCCGGCAACTGATCAAAATGGCCCCTGCCCTACTCACCGATCCTGTGACAACAGCACAATGGGAATCCAGGCTTTCTGCCATCGCTGACGGGAACGAAAGCCTATCCGAATTTATGACAGATCAAACCACCCAGGTCCCGGAACTTGTCAAAGCAATATTCGCCCTTCAATTAGACCCGTTGCCGGGCACCCATCTTTGCCCGGAATGCGGCCAACCTTTACGCAGGCAAAAAAGCAAAAAAGGGGCGTGGTATTGGGCCTGCTTCAACCAGGATGGGCATGCCAAGCCTGTATTCCTCAATGATAAAAACGGCAAGCCGGACTTAACGCCAAAGAAAAAAATAGAATTATCAGAACATAAATGCCGGGCCTGCGGCAAACCGCTTGTGAAGCGAGAATCAAAGAAAAAAGGAAAAGGAGGCAAGAAAAATTATTGGTGGGGATGCTCCGGCTTCCCCGAATGCAAACAAATGTATTTTGACAATAACGGCAAGCCCCAGTTCACAGATAAGAAAGGAAAATAACAATGGATTTTGAATACTTTGCAATGAAACGCAACATGACCGTTGATGAGTACATCGCCTGGCTGAAAAGACAGCTTGACCGTCTTGATTTTGATTCTGACGATATCCCGGGGGATGTTGCCGAATATGCGGAAGAATCTTTGGGCCTTATCAAAATTTCTGCAGAAGAATTAGCCGGAATGCAAAAAGCACAATTAGAAATTGAGGAGGCTGACTTATGAGTAAATATCAAGATCAGCTCAATGATTTTTCAAAAAGGGTTTTAGAGGCCATTGAAAAAGGCGACGCGCCCTGGCAGAAACCGTGGGAAGAAGGCCGGTTGCTGGAATTGCCTAAAAATTTAACCACAGATCAGAATTATAAAGGCGTAAACCTGATTAACCTGGCAATGAGCGGCTACAATGACCCCAGGTGGATGACGTTCAACCAGGCTAAAGATATGAATTGCTTTGTCAAAAAAGGTCAAAAAGCCTCCAAAGGATTTTTTTATTCACCTGCCAGCTTGGAAAAAGAGCTTGATGATAAAGGAAAGCCTGTCCTTGACGAAAACGGTGAAGAAAAAATAACCAAGGTCAATAGGCCAGTTTTCAAAACTTTTTCTGTTTTTAATGCCACCCAGATTGAAGGTGTGGAAGAATACAAGCATCCGGAGCCTGCCTGGAAGCCGGAAGATAAAGCAGAAAAGCTGATATCCGCTGCCAATGTGGAAATCACC
Organism: uncultured Desulfobacter sp.; assembly: GCF_963666675.1. Classification (NCBI taxonomy): domain Bacteria; kingdom Pseudomonadati; phylum Thermodesulfobacteriota; class Desulfobacteria; order Desulfobacterales; family Desulfobacteraceae; genus Desulfobacter; species uncultured Desulfobacter sp. The sequence continues at coordinate 2,792,438 of NZ_OY762929.1, forward strand.
GGAAGCCAGCTTGATAAGGCGTTTTATAATTTTTTAACCCATTCCATAGAAACACCGGACAAGTCACAGTTTGACGATAAGTCAAAATATTATTCAACAGTATTTCATGAATTAGCGCATGCCACTGCTCATAAATCCATGATGGACAGGGGCGTTGACTATGCGGATAAGGATTCCAGGGCCAAGGAAGAATTAAGGGCGGAGATATCAAGCTGACTGGTGTGTTCTCAAATCGGCATTGGCTATTCTGCCGAATCCAAAGAAAGCAATAAAGCATATGTTTCGTCCTGGCTCAAAGCCATAAAGCCGGAAGATCGGGCAAAAGAACTCGGGTTTGCAATGAAAGACGCTGAAAAAATCTCTGAATACCTTATGGGGCTTGATTTAGAGAAAGGTAAAACAGCAAAAATTGAAACGGATATCCCACAGGAATCAAGTCCTTTGGTAAAAAAGGAAGCGGAACGATTACAGGCTAAAGCGGATCAATACCGCGCTGATCAAAAAAATTTGTTTTCGTATACGGAAAAGATAACCGTAGCCATGAGCAACCCCGATTTGTTTGATGATTTAATGCCCGACCATTATAAAAGTGATCCGTTATCAGCATTTAACAAGGAACTGGATGATATCCAGCGTGAAATTGTAACCTATCTAAAAAATATCGTTCCTTCCCTTGAGAGGTCCGAATCTTCCCCTTCCCCCCAGGAGCCTGCCTCTTTTGGTGATCCTGAACGAAAACAGCATCTATCTAAAAATTCGCAAACAGAGCTTGATGGAGAAAGGGTGTATATCAATGTGCCGTATTCAGAGAAAGATGAAGCCAAGGCATTAGGTGCAAAATGGGATAAACAGGAAAAATCCTGGTTTGTTAAGCCAGGCGCCGACCAGGCTCCTTTTCAAAAGTGGCTTGTCCCCTCCCAAGAAACCCTGCTTGATATGAACAAAGTAACCGCTCAATTTCAGGATCAGGCTTCCAGGCTCGGCCTGAAAATTGACAGTCCTCAGGCAGACGGCAAGCTGCACCGTGTATCGGTTGAAGGAGATAAGGGCGGCAAAAAATCCGGAGCATATACGCTTTATCCCGACGGCAGGCCTGCGGGGTTCATCCAGAACCATAAAACAGGGGAAAAAGCCAATTTCAAATATGAAGGCGAACTGGGCGAAACGGTAATTTTATCAGTAAATAAAAAAGCCCGGGCAATTGAGCGGGACGAAGATCACGCTGCTGCAGCTAAAAAAGCGTTCGGCATTTACATTAATGCAGAAAAAACCACGTCCCACCCATACCTTACAGATAAAAAGATCAATGGCGACAAAGAATACCGGGTTGATAAAAACAACCGGCTGATTGTCCCTGCCAAGAATCTTAAAACCAACAAAATCGAATCTCTGCAATTCATCGGCGAGGATGGGCAAAAGCAGTTTCTTACCGGCGGGAAAAAATCGGGAAACGCTTATACCATAGGCGAACTCGACGAACAAAAACCCATACTGCTGGCCGAAGGCTTTGCAACCGGAAAAACCCTTAATGATGTGAGTCACCTTCCGGCGGTGGTTTGCTTTGATGCAAACAACCTTGAAAATGTGGCCAGACAGATCCGGGAATTGATGCCCTCGGCTGAGTTGTTCATTTGTGCTGATAATGATCACGCCAAGAAAAATAATGTGGGGGTGGAAAAAGCGCAAAAAGCAGCCAAAGCCGTTGGTGCGAAAGTCATTATCCCCAAATTTACGGATGAGTCAAAAAAACTTGGGTACACGGATTTCAATGACCTGGCCAAGTGCAAGATGGGCAAAAGCCGGGTTCAAAGTCAGTTAAAATCCCAGATCAAATATCTTTCCAAAGACAAAGGCGTAGGGCTTGAACGATGAAAAAACAAGAGTACGGCCTTAAACAGGCCAAGGCAAAAAAGAGCAGGTATCCGCTGCTCTTCCCGGTTTGTTTTTTGTTGTGGGGCTTTGCCTTTATGAGTTATGCCACGCAAACCGTAGCCATGGCATTGCGATACCATCCTGATCTGGGCAGGCCGGTGTTTGATACCTATTACCTGCCCTGGAAGGTGTTTGAATGGAATAAATACATAATAGATACGCCGGTGGGTAATCGGGTTGATTTGATTTTCGGTGCTTTTGTCCTCAGCACTGCCTTCGGCTTTTTCCTTATTTTGAGGAAAAAGCCGAAAGGCAATTTAAATCTGCACGGCACTGCAACCTGGGCAAAGAAAAAAGAGTTGCCAGCCATGGGACTTGACGCCAAAGAAGGTGTATATGTCGGCGGATTCCCGTTGGCCCGGGGCACTAAATACCTTATCCATAACGGTCCGGAACATATTTTAGCATTTGCGCCAACCCGATCTGGGAAAGGTGTGGGCCTGGTGATCCCGTCTTTGCTTGCCTGGACGGGATCAAGCGTAACCCTGGACATTAAGGGCGAAAATTACGCATTGACATCAGGATACAGGGCCAAAGAGTTACATCATAAAATCCTCAAGTTTGATCCTGCCGATGAAACCTTTTCTTTTGCTAAATGGAATCCCTTGGCAGAAGTGCGGATTAATACAAATCATGCCATTGCCGATGCCCAGAACATTGCCCAGATGATCTGTGATCCGGACGGCAAGGGCATGAAAGATTATTTCACCCAGGCCGGGTATGCCTTGCTGACCGGGTTGATTCTGCATGTCATTGTATCAAAGCAGGATGCCACCCTTGCCGATGTCGTGGCCGAAATTACAAAGAGCGACAATGAGGGGGATGTGAAAAACCTGCTTTATGCCATGATAGACAAGGAACACGCACAAATCCTAAAAAAACGGCATCCGGACATGGATACGGATCTGGCAGACAACATTCAATCAACCATTGACAGTTATGCCGGAGAAGCTGTGATCAAAGCCGACCGTGAGTTGTCCGGGGTGGTATCCACCGCTGTCACCAACCTTTCATTGTACCGTGATCCCATTGTCGCAAAAAACACTTCTGAGTCTGATTTTTTCATTTCAGATATCATGAATTCGCAAAACCCTGTTGATTTATATCTGGTGGTATCCCCTGCCGACCTGGACAGGTTAAGGCCGCTGCTGCGTGTATTTTTTAATCTGGCGTTAAGAAAATTCACCCAGAAAATGGAGTTTGAAAACGGACAGGCCGTAGTTGGCTATAAACACAGGCTCTTGCTTATGCTGGACGAGTTTACCAGCCTGGGCAAGTTGGAAATCATGCAAAAGGCCCTGGCGTTTATGGCCGGATACGGCGTAAAGGCTTATATCATCGTCCAGGATCTATCCCAATTGCAGGAGGCATATACCCGGGACGAATCAATTACATCAAACTGCCATGTCAGGATTGCATATGCACCCAACAAGATAGAAACCGCAAAACTGCTGTCGGATATGACCGGCAAAACCACTGTGGTGGACAAAAAGACCAGTGTCTCCGGCAAACGGTTAGGCGGCATGGGCAATGCCTCTGTGTCTGTCAGTGAAGTAGCAAGGCCGCTGCTCACACCGGATGAATGCATGAGGCTGAAAGGCCCGGTCAAAGATGAAAAAGGGGGCATCAAAACCCCGGGTGATATGCTGATATTTGTTGCCGGGTACAACACGGTATATGGTCAGCAGATACTGTATTTCTTAGATCCTGTCTTTCAAAAGCGGGTTAAAATCCCGCCGCCTGATCGCATAGAACTTTTCAAAGTCAAAGAGGTTTCGAAAAATGAAATATAAAATCATGCTGCTTTGCAGTCTCATGTTTGCGGTCTGTTTTTTTGTATCTCAATACTGTTATATCAATGTTTCAGCCAGTCTGCCCCGAGGTTTATATTTAAAAACCTCCCGGGTAATTGGCAACGGCTCGTATGTTGTCTTTCATCCCACTGCTGCCCAACAGCCTCTTGTATCAAAGTACGTTAAAAATACACCTTTAATGAAACGTGTGGCTGCCTTACCAGGGCAGGCATACCAATTGCCCCCGGCCTCCGATACAGACAGCAAAGGCAGGGCGATTACGCCTTTTTCCCCAAAAACAGGCATCGTGCCTTCTGCGCAATTCGTTATAGTCGGCGACACCAAATACTCGTTGGATAGCCGGTATCTTGGGTTTGTACCTCAATCTTCAATAGTTGATACGATCACCCCTCTTTTGGTTTTTTAGGAAAGGAATAGAAATGAGCGTTGTTTTGGACAGTTTGAAGCATAATTTAGGCCCCATTGTTACCCAGGCCCTGGATGATGATAACGTGATTGAAGTCATGCTCAACCCTGACGGCAAATTATGGCTCGATACGTTTGACAAAGGAATGGTGGAAGTGTCCGCCATTCCTGCATCATCCGCCTCCGGAATACTGAGCCAGGTTGCGTCCATGCTTGGCGCCGTCGTTACAAAGGATTCTCCCGTTGTTGAAGGCGAGCTGCCCCTGGACGGCAGCCGGTTTGAAGGATTGTTTCCTCCGGTTGTGGCCAATCCCACGTTCACGATACGCAAAAAGGCTATCAATATATTTACCCTGGATAATTATGTCCATTCCGGGATCATGTCTTCGGATCAGCAGCAAATTATCTGCGATGCCATTGCAGACAAAAAAAATATCCTGGTAGTGGGCGGAACGGGTTCCGGCAAAACCACCCTGACCAATGCGATTCTGGCAGAATTGGCTAATATTGCCGGCGATGAACGGCTTGTCATTATCGAAGACACCAGCGAACTGCAATGCTTGTCAAAAAATAAGGTGATGCTGCGTACAAACCGGAACACCAATATGCAGCATCTTCTTAAAGCCACCATGAGGCTTCGGCCGGACAGAATCGTTGTGGGTGAAGTAAGGGGCGGTGAAGCCCTTGACCTGTTAAAGGCGTGGAATACCGGTCACCCGGGTGGCGTGTGCACCGTCCATGCAAATTCATGTGCCGGGGGACTGGTCCGGCTGCAGCAGCTGATTGCCGAAGTTGTGCCGAATTCTATGGATGATCTAATCCAAGAGGCGGTTGATCTGGTGATTTTTATCAAACGGACCAAAGAAGGCCGTAAAATAGAGGACATCGCCGAAATAGTAAACGATTATGGATTTCAATCGGAAACACAAAAATTAAGGATTTTAAAATGAAAAAGTTTTCAGCAACCATTACGTTTTTTCTTTTTTGGATAGTTTTTTTAGGAGAAACGTCTCTGTCATGGGCAGATGATGAATTAACAAATGAACAGAAATTGGCTTGTGAATCCATCTTATGCTTGTCTTCGGGCGACAGGCCGGACGAATGCGACCCTGCTTTAAATTATTTTTTCAGCATCAAAAAAAAGAAATTATCCGACACCAGGGACGCCCGGAAATCTTTTTTGAGAAAATGTCCTGATTCAAATGCAGAAGGGATGCCCAGCTTGATCAACGTCCTCGTTGATTACAACTGTTCTGCCTGCACTGTTGAACAGTTAAATAAAAATCTTGTCAAAGTGGTCATTTCAACGGGACGCAATTTCAGTTCTATTTCCAGCCACTCTTCCGGGTTTACCGTAATGGCAGTTGACCCTGAATTACCGGCATATTGTCTGAAGTATTATGCCGCCATGAACAGTAATCAATACACAGCCTACTCACAATATTCACAATCACAACCAGTCTATATCGGTTCCAATATAGGCCGAAAGGTCAAAGATGACGACGGCGATGAATATTATGTGATTTATGCCAAGTCAAGAAACGAACAAGCCCAGATAGCGGAGGCAATATCACAAAACCGCTGGGAATGGGCCAATTAACCAGGTAACACCATCAGGGATAATGGTGCCCGCAAAACCGTTATTCCTGATGGTATAACAAAACGCAGGGGAGCAATGAAAAAAGATAAACGGGAAATAACCCTCAAATCTTATGTGACGGAAAAAGAATACTGCCAAATCAAGCTTCTTGCCAAACAGACTGGGTTTTCTGTCTCTGAATATATCCGCCGGATTTTAACCGGCCAAAAGATAGAATCAAGGCTTGACCAGGAAGCTTTTTTATCTGCGCTTAAAGTGAACGCTGACCTTGGCAGGCTTGGAGGGCTGTTTAAATACTATCTTGCCCAGGGGTTTAAAAATGTGCCGCCTTCAGAAATACGAAAGGTGCTGCATGACATTGAAGACAGGCAGCGACAGCTCAGGCCCGTCATTTCGAAAATTCGGGATATGGTGTGAGGTTGCAGCCCTGTTTTCTTCCATATATCCAGGCAACACCTACATTTTTGATGGCTTTTGACCCGATCACTATCATCACAGTTTAATGCCATGATATCAAAACGTATCCAGTGTGAACCCCAGAACGACAACATAAAACGTTTAGGGGCATATATAGGCGCCGGCCATGAAAGGGAAAAGCTCTTTGCTAAATGGACAGCCGGCTGTTATGCCGGGCAGGATTATGATCTGGCCATTGATGAAATTAAAGCCACCCAGGCAATGAATACCAGGACCAAAAAAGAGAAAACCTATCATATGGTAGTCAGTTTTCATCCCGAAGATTTCGAAAAACTTTCCCTGGAAGATTTTAAAAACATTGAAAAAGAATTTGCGGCCGCTTTAGGCTTTGAAGACCATCAACGGCTCTGCGGAATACACATCAACACAGACCATCCCCACATGCACGTTGCTTACAATATGATCCACAAGGAAAAATACACCCGGCATGATCCTTTCTATGATTATTATAAACGGGATAAAACGTGCCGGCTCCTGGAGGAAAAATATAAGCTTAAAATCGATGTTGGTGTTGAGCAGCAATTTAGCGAGTACGTGAAGCAACGACAATCGGATGTTAAACACGCCTTTGACAATGCCCGGGATTGGCAGTCCTTGCACGAAGAACTTGCCCTTTACGGCTTAACTGTGCAAATGCGCGGGAACGGCTGTATCCTGGCTGCAATCGGCCACAAACAAAAAGACGGTCATCATATAAAATTAAGCGATTTTGATAAAAATTTGTCCAAGAAAAAACTTCAGGACCGGTTTGGTTCTTATAAAAAATCAGCCGGGGATTATGAAGTCAAAGAATTTTTTCAACGGGAGCCCAAACGGGAAAACGCCAAAGCCAAAGATTTTGAAACTAAAACCGGGCTAAAATCCTTTGAGACCTTTGTGTTGGAATCAAAAGAGTTTATCGCCCAGGCGGCAATCAAATCTAACACCTGGCAAGACTTTCATAGGGAACTGGCCAGGATCGGTCTTGAAGTCAAACCCCGTGGAGCAGGTTATGTTTTAACGGATATAGGCGGCAAGACTAAAAAAAATTCAAGCCTCCCTTTTTCTAAAACCGGAATGCGAATTGCCAAAAACGGCATTATCATTGAATGTCACAAAAAAGGAGATATGAACAATGGAAGAAACACAGGACAGCCCGGTAATAGGAACACCGGAAGACAACGAAACTCAAGCACCTATAATCAGCCCGGTTTTAGCCAACCTGAGCCGCTCTCCAAAAACAATTTGCGCAAATTGTCCAAATGCCGTTTGGCATATCACGGAACAGGACAAGTTGAGGATATTTTGTCGTTTGATGCACGCGCTTATAGACGAAAGCCTGAAAGCTTGCAATGGGGCAATGATGGAAGACTGAAAATTTTAGGGGCATTTGAACCGTCCCAAGGCGGTTATACAATTGAAAAGCCGTATAAATTTGAACCAGTGAAAAAGCTCAAATCGGCCAAAGAAAGAGAAGCTTGGAAGATCTATATTCAGGAACAAAAAAAGCGTAATTATAACTGGATAAAATTTAATAAAAATTTTCAGCGCTTTTATGGTGAAGATTATGGAATGTAAATTTACCGTTTTTATTGGTTTGAAATCATTTGACATTGAAGGTGTGAGTTCTATAAATAAATGCGACTGCAAACGTCTTGAGGTCGTAAATTATTTCATATAGTTACGTATTTTTATATACACATTACCCAAATCAAAAACCCGGAAAAATACGTAATCTCGAAGCGTTGAATGTTAATAATAGTCCGTAGTTTTAGATCCATCATTGAAGGGATACCGATTTTGACATAGTCTGCAGTTAAAAATTTGAGCTAACAATCATTCTTGTCATATGCACAACTGTTTTGATTTCTGGTAGGAATGTTTCTAATCTGCCTGCACGGCAGTAAATGATGCTACTTGATTTTTCCTTGTCCCATGACTTTTCTAAGCTGCATGTGCGGCAATGAACTATCAGATAAAGTCTAATTCGAAGGAATAAACCACCGGCATGCCGGTGGTATGAACAATGGCTACGCCAGTGATTAGTGCCGAGAACAAAGAAATCTCCTACAATGAGAGCGCCAACTACTCAGAGAAGGAGATTTCAAAATGGAACGTTTTAACAGGTTAGCACATTCAATTTGGGATTGTAAGTATCATGTCGTTTGGATACCCAAGTATCGTCGTAAAGAGTTGTACGGGAAAAAGAGACAAATAGTTGTAGATACGATTAAGCAGTGGGCTCGGATTAAAGGTATAGAAATCATTGAGGGGCGTGCGATGCCTGACCATATTCACCTTTGCCTTTCGATTCCGCCAAAATATGCGGTGGCCCATGTCATTGGTCTTTTGAAAGGGAAGAGTGCATCGGAAGTGATGAGCTTTGGAAACAAGAGTAGTCGAATGGTGCGAGGCCGGACATTTTGGGCTCGTGGCTATTGTGTTAGCACTGTTGGTCTTGATGAAGAAAAGATACGAGAATATATAAGAAAACCAAGAACGTAAAGACATTCTCGAAGAAGAAACAGGTATTTAAGTTTTACTAAAAAAGGTAGTTGGTCGGAGACCCCCCTTTAGGGGGGCCTCATGAAACCACCAGTTTACTGGTGGTATTCATTGTTGTTCAACTAAATGGCTTGTTGCAAATTTCGGGGGATGGGCAAAAAACCCCGGTTAATAAATGGATAAAAATCGGGAAGTATGAACTTCAACAAAATCTAATAAATTCAAAAGTTTTCCCAAAATTATGTGGGGCTTTTCCCCTAAATGTTTAATTGCACCCATTAACCCGATATTCGGGATTATCTGCGTTGTCCCCCGCCACCCCCCTTACCTCTGCCTTGACCGCTTCCGCCGCCCATACCCTTACCACCACCACCGCCCATACCACGGCCGCCGCCAGCAATCCCCCGCCCTTTCATTCCACCCTGACCCTGGGGTGCATCAGTTGATTGGGAGGTCTTAGCCTGGGCATAAGAACCTTGTTTGAATTTGGCCAAGGCCTCTTGTACCGTATCCTGGGGTGATAAACCCTCCACAAGAGAGATCCCGGTTGTTTGAAATACCTGGGCAGCATTGGGGCCGACAGCGCCGGTGAGAATCGCATCAATATTTTTATCTGACAAAAGGTTGGTCGCAGAGATTCCTGCCCCCTGCCCCTGGGTGGCAGCATGATTTTCAACGGCCTCAATGATATTGCCAGTGTCTGTATCGATAATTAAAAACCAAGGTGCCCTGCCAAATCGGGGGTCAACGTTGGCATTAATCTCTTTCCCTGTTGATGTTATGCAAAGTTTCATCTTTTTCTCCTCGAATACCCATGAAGATAATGGGCTATCTGTCTTATGTACCGAATAAAATTCGGCGTTGTTTATGTTCAACTGAAGCTTCCTATCACTACAGCGACACTTCCGAAATCGCCCCTGTCGATGGAGCATTTTATAGCTCTAAATCAGCTAAAATATGGTGATTCTCCCCCCTTTTTTGTGTGAAAAAAACAAGTGTCGCTGTAGTGCTATAACAGCCATGGACTGACATTTTGAAAAAGAGCTTATCCTTCTAAATGTTCTGTGGTATTTGCGTTATGCCCTTAGCTACCGGGATCTGGAAGAAATGATGTTGGAACGGGAGTAAAGGTTGACCACACGACCATCTATCGGTGGGTTCAAAGCTATTCCCCGGAAATTGAGAAAAGATGCAAACCCCACCTCCAACCCACCAACGATTCTTATCGTACACGCGATGTCAGAGGGCACGACCACTACCCGATCCCATACCTCCGCCACTGCGACCCATCCCCCCCCCTCTACCAGGTGGCTCGTCGGGCAGTGTTAAACCGCGTTCCTTGGCTCGCTCTTGCATCTGCTCGTGATGCTCATTCCGGATTTGCTCTCGTTCCTGGACTGTTTTTACGGAACGCATTTTTGCCTGATACTCAGCTCGCTCTTGTTGCGTCATGAGTTGGCTGCCGTAGATTTGTTTGTCCTGGTCGGCCGCGAACGCGAATCCACTAAACAAAACCAAGGTAGCAACCAAGGTAGACATCATCAGTGTTCGTTTCATCATCTTAAACTCCTTGTGACTTTGGGTTGGTGTAATTGTAATTAACGGCTGCATCCAATGAAACCCGTTCAATGGATGCGTCTAACAATTTAATCAACGGGTCCGCATAGTGTCCCTATATATGAAAAAGGAGTTGCTGCAGACATCGCAATATTTTTTTCATCTTGATCAACATAATATATTCAAGTTTCATACCAGGTGGGAGAATCTTTTTTTTTTCATACAACAGGCTGTTTTATATGTAAAAATCTTTATATGACGGATCTGCGTGAGAGTTAAATATGGAATCAAGGAATGATCATATATGATCAATGGTCATACAAGACCACTTTTCAACCGTATTTGTTTTTCAGAGTATTTTATCGTTGAATTCAGAGGATAACTAAAACGCAATTTATGATCGAGCGATTATCCCGATGTGTCAGGATAGTTGTCGTGTCGAACGAAAAGCCAATAAGACAATTTGAACAGGGCGTGGAATGGATATGAAAACGTGGAGTATACACAAGAATTCAAAACGGCAATGATTCAGAAAATTCTTTTAAACCCAGGCACGCCGATGGTAAACTTTTCAAAAGAGGCTAACGTTCCAAATTCAACGGTAGCAACCTGGCTAAGAAATTACAAAAAAAGGAATGGGAGTACAGTGGGCTCGAAGAAGAAAACCTGGTCAGCCGAGAGGAAATTTCAGGCAGTATTGGAAACTGCGTCGTTAAGTGAAGCAGAAAAAAATGAATATTGCCGGAAACATGGAATATACCCGGAACAGTTAGAAGAGTGGAAGAAAGACTGTATATCCGGATGTAGAAAGAGCCCCGATCAAAATTTTGTCAAGAAAACCAAGCAAAAAGAGCAAGAATTGCAACGCAAGACTAAAGCCCTTGAAAAAGAATTAACCCGTAAGGAGAAAGCGTTAGCAGAAGCTGCCGCCCTGCTTGTGTTAAAAAAAAAAGTCCAGGACATCTGGGGGGACAAAGGGGAAGAATGATTCCTACTGAAGACAAAATGCAGATATTGTCTTTGGTGGAAGAAGCTTGTAAATCCGGTGCTCGCCAATGTAAGGCTTGTGAAATAATAGGAATTTCAGAAAGGACCTTACAGCGGTGGCAGAAAAAAACGACTGCTGAAATAGAAGATAAGCGCCCCCATGCAGAAAGAAATCCTGCAAACAAATTGTCTGAAGAAGAAAAACATATGATTATAGATATTTGTAATAGTCAGGAGTATGGAAGCTTACCGCCAAGCCAGATTGTTCCCATGCTTTGTGATCAGGGGATCTATGTCGCATCCGAAGCAAGCTTCTATAGGACACTGAGAGAGAACGGTCTTCAGAACCATAGAGGTAAAACCCGGTATAAAACAAATAAAAAACCGACGGGTTTTACAGCAACAGGGCCTAATCAGGTCTGGACATGGGATATAACCTACCTTCCAGCGGCGCTAAAGGGTTCGTTTTATTACCTTTATATGATAACGGATATTTACAGTCGTAAGATAGTAGCTTGGGAAGTCCATGACAGGCAAAGTGATGAGCTGGCCTCCGAGCTTGTAAAAAGGGGGTATCTGTCAGAGGGTGTAAATGGCAATGAAATAGTGCTTCATTCAGATAATGGCTCCCCGATGAAAGGTGCGACCATGCTGTGCACTCTTCAGCAACTTGGAGTTGTCCCCTCATTCAGTCGGCCGTCGGTAAGTAACGATAATCCTTATTCAGAAGCATTGTTCAAAACCCTGAAATATGCCCCTTCATACCCTTCCGGCCCTTTTGAGAGCTTGGAGGCCTGTAGAGAATGGGTACTGAATTTTGTTCGCTGGTACAATAATGTCCACCGTCACAGTGGTATAAAATTTGTTACCCCAAATGAAAGGCATACAGGGGCAGATAGGACGATTTTAGAGGCCCGTCAAAAGGTATATCTGGAAGCAAAGGCAAAAAAACCAGAACGTTGGAGCCGTGGAATCAGAGATTGGACTGTGGTAACAGAAGTCTCTCTTAATCCTGAAAAAAACGATAACCGTCCAGCAGCTTAATATAAAGGTTACCCCCAGACATAATTATGTTTTTCCCTTATCCCCAAAAAAAATCCTGCGGGAATGGAAGGATAAGTCAAGAAAAAAATGGGAGGGACCCTCTGGGAGGAACCGATTTTTTTCTTGACTTATCCTGGAATGGAGCTACAAATTTTTTGGGGTAAGGGTAAAAACAACAGTGAAAATTTATACCTAAAAATTTCACAAAAAATGCGCTTGAGGCGACAACTTTCTTGACAAACACCGTTATTTATGGTATAAATTTTCAGGTGGCTAAAATTTTAAGAGCGAGCTTTTGCATTTGTAAGGCTCTCTTTTTTGAAATTTGGACAAGCCCACATATTGTGGTTGAATCGTCCTTGAAAAGATCCGGAGAGACAGGGATATTTTGCAACACCATTTGCTTGAAAAATCGACATTGGCGCAAAGGCAGTCCTTTCTTGGAACCCTATCTCTTCACTTTATTTCGATCCAATTTTCGAGCCGCAAACCATCGACTCTCACAAATTCACGTATGTTGTTAGAAACCAGGATTAAAGATTCACTTCGGGCATGGCCTGCAATATGCAAATCATTGACCCCGATAGGTGTACCTTTCTTTTCTAAATCCGCTCTGATATTTCCATAGTGGGCGGCGGCATTATCATCATAGGGAAGGACTTCCAGACGTGATACAAAATCTTCTACTTTTCGCAAATTGTTAGACTTAATCGATAAACTTTTTCGAGGGAATAAGTGTGCCGGGCAATCTGCCCCAAAGATGAGGGAAGGCCCCTCGGAGCCGCCTTTCAGGAGGAGGCTTCAAACCACCCTGAGTTGCTGTGGTTAAGAGCTATGGTAATGAGCGTCAGGGGAAAAGGCATGAGAGACATGTCAGGTATGGATCAAGGAGACGAACGTAAGTGAACCATTGATGAGGTGTCGAAAAACCGAATATTGTCGTCAAAACCGGGGTGCTTGAACTATCCCGGGATGAGATCGGAGGGTGCCTGATGATTGTCCGATCGGCGACCGGCATAGAGATGGCGTGAACTTGACCCAGGCTTTGGGATGGAACCCGGGAACCTGTCACATTGATGTTAAGGAAGCGATTCAAGCAGCGGACCTGTGAGAATCTGAGTACCGATGCAATGTACAGGGGCGGAGTCACCCGTAGTAGTGATGAAGGTGCTGTAACGGCACTGGAGCGAAGGGGTGGCATTGTTCAGCTTTACCTTTTGGTCAACTGGAATTATAGGAGGAACTGATTGGGAGAAGCAAAGTCATTTGATATTTCTAAATTGGCGGTATGGGATGCTTATATCCGGGTAAAACGCAATGATGGCGGAGCCGGTGTGGATGCAGTAAGCCTTGAGATGTTTGAGGAAGATCTTGAGAACAATCTTTACAAGATCTGGAACAGGATGTCCTCGGGGAGCTATTTCCCACCTCCTGTCCGAACAGTCTTGATACCCAAATCGGGCGGAACACGGACCCTTGGCATTCCAACCGTAGCTGACCGAATTGCACAGATGACAGTCAAATTGTATCTGGAGCCGGAATTGGAACCGGTATTTGATGAAGATTCCTACGGGTATCGTCCGGGGAAATCTGCATTGGATGCACTCAATGCAACACGTAGTCGTTGCTGGCAGTTTGATTGGGTTTTGGATCTTGATATCAAAGGCTTCTTTGATAGCATTGATCATGATCTGATGATGAAAGCGGTATGTTTTCATACGAATTGCAAATGGATACGGCTTTACATTGAGCGGTGGTTGAAAGCACCGGCGCAAATGCAGAATGGTAAACAGATGGCGCGGCATCTCGGCACACCGCAGGGTGGGGTCATCAGTCCTTTGTTGGCCAATCTGTTTCTGCATTATGCATTTGATGCATGGATGAGAAGAACCTATCCCGGTGTACCATTCGAAAGATATGCCGATGATATCGTTATTCATTGCAAGTCTGAAGAACAGACATTGGCCATCCACCGAAAGCTGAAAAAACGGATGACAGCCTGCAAACTGGAACTTCACCCAGAGAAAACAAAGATCGCTTATTGCAAGGACGCCAATCGGCCTGGCAATTATGACACGGTCAGTTTTGATTTTCTTGGGTATACCTTCCGGCCGCGCATGTCCAAGAATCGATGGGGGAAATATTTTGTTAACTTTTCCCCCGCCATCTCCCGGAAGGCGGTGGTGCGAATTTTTGGTGTCATACGTGACTGGCAGTGCAATAGCCGGACACCTATGGACTTGGAGGATCTTGCAGAATTTGCAAATCCAGCAATTCAGGGATGGATCAACTACTATGGAAGATTCTGTCCATCGGCTCTGCACAACCTGATGATGCATTTAAACCAGAAGCTTGTGAAATGGGCCATGAGGAAATACAAACGGTTTAGATTTCATGAAAAGAGAGCAACACATTGGCTGGGAAGAATCGCACACCGTGAGCCTGGCATGTTTGTTCACTGGAGATTTGGATATAAACCATCGACTGGACAATAAGAGCCGTATGAATCGAGAGGTTCACGTACGGTTCTGTGAGAGCCTGAGGGGAAAGGTCCCTCGGGCTACTTGACTATACATTTTAATCCTCCATATCATTTAATGATTAAACTTGAAGTACTTCCGGCAGCTACCTTGCGCGTGGATTTGATCAAGTCACTTCAGGCACAGCTTTGACCACTGTGAATTTATCTTTTTGACAATCAGGCAAGAAATGTGCAACTCCATAATGGGCAGCTCCAATGAGACCGGCTTTAGGGGTTGTAATCACATGCAGCGGGATTTCTTTTATCAGGCTGCTCATTCGCCCCTTATGATAAAAAGCCTGCAGGAACGCTTTTTCCTTTAAAAAAGACAACACCCTTTCAGGAAGTCCCCCACCCAGATAGACGCCTCCCCTGGCCAACATCCGCAATCCAAGATTTCCGGCTTCCGCTCCTAAAATAGCTGCGAAAAGAGTGATGGTTTTCACACATATCCGGCATTGTTTACCCGTATTAAGGGCGGTCTTTATGATCACCGGAACCGGGTCCTTTCCTGCGGATTCGAATTCTTTGGTCAGCCAGATTGGCTCTTTTTCATACTTTTGGTCTTTGAAAAATCGGTAAATATTATAGATGCCTTGTCCCGAACAGACTCTTTCGTAACTAACATGGCCGTATTTTTTTTGTAAATACGCAAACAGATCGCACTCGATCTTGCTATTGGGGGCAAAATCACCATGGCCGCCTTCGGAGGCAAAGGAGTTGTAAGTCACTCCATCCCATATTAAAAAAGATTCGCCAAGGCCTGACCCCGGTGCAATGATCGCCTTGTTTCCCTTACCCTCTTTTTTTCCGGCACTCAGCGTAAAAATGTCTTTGGATTTAAGCTCGGGCAACGCATAGGCGGTGGCCTGAAGATCATTGACGAGCCTAACCGTCGTGAGATTCAAATCCCTCTGTATTTTTTTTTCATCCAAGACCCATGGAAGGTTGGTTATTTGAGCCCTGCCGTTATAAACGGGACCGGGAACCCCAAACACACAAAAACTTAGATCGACCTTCCGGCCGGATAAAAAATTGGGGATCAATGCTTCAATGCCTGAAAAATCAGCCGTTCTGAATTGAACCAGTGGTGAGTTAGCAACCAAACGCCCGGGAAACGTGTACAGGCATATATTTGTTTTGGTGGCACCGATATCGGCGGCAAGAAAGACAGGATGATTCATCTTATCTTCCGTGGGCTGCCGCTCTAATTTTATCAAAAAATGGGGTTTGCTTTAATTTAATGCATTCAGCCGCGTATAAATACATGGCCGCAGACCACGTCTGCCAATCCTGTCCTTTGGGTTTACCATCCTGGGCTTTAAACCATTCATTGAACCCGAAATTCACTTTGGCGATCCGGGCTGGCTGTATCAATCGGGTCAGGGCTTCAAACTTTTTTTCGGCAAGTTTGTGTCGGCCTGCTGTCGTTAACGCGGCAATATAAAATCCACAGACAAAAGGCCAGATCCCGCCGTTATGGTAATCTCCGGGAAGGTTGAATTTTGTATACCGATGCCGCCAGTCATCATCGCCCGGATGAATATACGGGAAAAAATTAGGTGGCAAATCAACGGCCAGATCTCCATTGCTTCTTAGTTTTTGACACGTTTCTTCTATCCAGGAAATAATTTGTAACGATCTTGACGGTGATGCAATCCCCGAAAGAATGGCCAGGCTGTTTCCTAAAAGGTCAAACCGTTCGCTATTGTACATTTTATAGGACCAGAGGGCATAGTAAGGTTTAAATTTTATTCTCAAACCACCCTCTTTGTCACGCTTGCCGTCCTCTTCTTTTATGGAAAGACGCGCGGTCATCCTTTTTTTTAATACGCCTGCCTGATCATCCAGGCCGAATAATTTCAAGTACGTGTATACGATAGTATTCAAAAACAGCCCAAAACCCAAAACCCACTGCTCATCCCGCCAGTCGCTGGTGGGCAGTTGCGCCACCATAATCCGGCTGGATGGAGACTGGTAGGACATCCAGGTCAGGGCCTTTTCTGCTGTTTCTTCTAAAAAGTCAGCTTCGCCTGTAACATCACGGAATATCTGTAGGGCCATGAGAAACAAGGGCGTTGTATCACTGGCACCGCATTCTTCGGGATCATGAACAATGGAGGGGATATGACCAAGCCGTGTCTGATGTTTTGCCAGAACCTGAAAAACATGTCGCAGGGAATTAATTAATGTTTCATTCCCAGTGACCAGAATCCCAAGGCCTGCAATCATCAGATCCCTTGTATAGGGTTCGGGATAGCCCCATCCTGCGGTTCTGGGTAGGTTGAAAAACGGCCCTTTGCTGTTATGCATCAACACTTCAAGTGCCGCCTTTTTTGCTTTTTCTATCAATACAGCCATTTTTTCTTCCATTAAGATATCCCCAGCCGGGTGGAAATGATTTCCACAGAGCGCTTGGCAACAACCTTATAATCAAACTGTTCAACCACTCTTTTTCTTGCAGCTTCACCCAATTTTTGGCGCAGATCAGGGCTTTCCATTAAATCCATCAAATAAGTGGCAATATCATGAACACTGGCGCGATAATCAACAGTGCGGGGACTTGGAAAAACGATCTTCTGCCTTTCCTTTGAATCGGTTTCGGCGAATACCATGGTTTCCTTTAAGAGAATTTCCTGGGCGATTTCGGCCAAAAGAGCGGTTTCCCCATGGACCAGGGTATCCAGCATTCCCATGGCCTTTATTCCAATTACCGGTTTTCCACAGGCACCAGCCTCAACCTGAGGCATGCCAAACCCTTCCAGTCGTGACGGGGCCGCATAAATATCGCAGGCATTTATTAAATGAGGCATGAAATTTCTGGATAATCGATTCATCACATTGATGATGTTCAGGCTGATCCCAAGCTGGTTGGACAGTGTATGATCAGATGCATTCTGTACCTCGGTCCTTTCCTGGGGCCAGACCTTGCAGACATATTTCCAGGGAGGGGCTTTGGGGTTATTGATGGCCAGGGCCTGCATCACTTCCAGGGCCCCCTTGGAAGCAGCATCCCCGCCAACGGTTAAAATCATCATGTCATCCGGAGCAACCCCCAATGATTGTCTTACCGCCGCCACCTTGGGATCTGCCCTATCCATGGGATGAAACGCGTCTGTATCACATCCCACGGGCAGCACCTCAATAATATCTGGATTGATACCGTCCCGGATATACACCTCTTTCACCCAGTTTGATGTCACCAAAATGAGCGGCAGACTGTTTAATATTTCACGATAATTTGAAATATAACCGTCTGCAACCAGCCAGGGGACAGGCTGAACGCCATACTGCTGGGGATGAAGAATTAAATCCGGGGTATGCCCCCAATACCCGACCCCGAGAACCACATCCGGTTTAAACCATCTGTAGTACCACTCTTTTTCCTGGGCCGATTCAAAATTTACAGGATACGCATCCACTCCCATTTCCTTTAAACCTCTGTATAACAATTCTCCCTGTGTGGCCAATCCGCCGGGGGAGGCTGGATAGTCATATAAAACCAATACTTTCATTTTTCTCTCCCTTTTTAAAACACCAAAAAGCCTCTCTTTTCGGTGTTGTCATTGCTTCAAAACTCTCTTTTGAAAATCCGTAGGTCCGGGTGATCATCTTATATTTTTTAAGCCGGATCGGTTCTGAAAGTTCAACGATCCTGTCGGCATGCTGAATCGCCCGGGGATAACCGGTTGTGTTATGGTCTTCATAGGCAAAAAGCCATAATTCACCTGCATTTAAAATATTTTGCTCCCATGAATCTGACACGGTCCGGCCGATTTCCTCATGCCTTTTATGCCGGGTGTATTCGCCGGCCGGGCTGTGGGTGATAATCAAATCAAAATAAACCGGGGGTAATAATAATCGAAGGTCTTTTTTGATATGATTTTGAGTGATCGTTTTTTGTTCCGGGCCGTCGTCAAGGTTCCCCATGGCCCCGGTTGCGCCGTAAAGGGTTAACGCGGCAGAAAATTTCGGTGCCCGGTCCAAATCATTGCCCCGACAAAGACAGATGATGGTCCAGTCGCACTGGGGATTCATCAAGATCAGCCCCCCGCACCATAATGTTTCATCGTCGGGGTGGGCGACAATGACGGCAATTTTCTTAAAATTAAACAGGCTGCTCATATTCATTGCCGATCTTCCTTGCTCTTTTGGGATGATCCAGATCCATCTTGAGTTCCAACGCGGTTTCAATTAATAAATTCCAGCCCATGGCCAATTGCAGATAGGGATTAAATTCTCCTAAATCCGGTATCTGCAGCGTCGGGAAAGATGTTTTCCGGGTGGATATGGCAATGACGATCACACCAATTGTCTCTACCAAGGTTTTCTGTATTTTGGCTTCTTGTTCCGGGAAAGGATCTATCAGGATGATCACTTCATTTTTGGACATGACCTCTTCAATTCCATGGACCGCATAGGTGCCTTCCAGGTAATCTGATTTTTTTCCGACAATTTCATTGGCTTTCAGCGCCAATTCTTCTGAAACACCGTTATTTCTGCCTGAAAAATAGATCATATCGGAAGCGACCAATTGATTGACAATGGTTTCAGGAATCTTTTGTTTCAGCACCTGGTCGATGAGAACCCCGGTCTCGTTTAAATCCGGAAGATCCTTAAGATTGGATTTTCGGAACAGAATATCGTAAAACAATGCCTGTTCAATCACTGTTTTTGTTGCAGCCACAGCATTCTCATGACCACTTCTTAAAAGATAGGTATAATCTGCCCCATTCATCAGTACCGAATCTTTATGGGCCACAATGGCCATAATATTTTTATGGTTTCTCTTTTTCAAGGTTTCAAGTAATTTTACACTCTCTTTTGTTCTGCCTGAATTGGAAGCGATAAAAACCGTATGGTCATCAAGATCATATTCTGCGGACTGACTTGCCCCTTCTGTTATGATGCTCTCTTTATAGTCGTGATGCCGGGCGTCATAAATCACTTTCTTTGCCGGAAAAATCCGTGACGAGCCTTCACCGGTTAATAATACTCGCTTGTGTTTAATGTGTTTTACAAAATCAAAAATCTGCAAAGGCGCCATGGCAGCCAATACGGCTTTAACCTCCAGCATTTCCCTGACAAGGAAATAGTTTTGATACTTGCTCTCTTTTTTGTTCATTGTTTATTTCCTTTAAAATCTGAACCTTAAGTGGTTGTATACATATGCTGAATCAATGCTTTGACTTTGATGGTTGCAATGCCCGAATTTATATCTGACATGGCATAGGGAATGACCAATTCATTGCAATGGATAATAGAACCGCAGGAATAGACAACATTAGGCACATACCCTTCCCGCTCTTTTTCAGTGGGCGCTAAAATCGGTTCCTTAAGCCGGGCAATGACTTTGCACGGATTTTCAAGGTCAAGGAGCACAGCCCCAATGCAGTATTGGCGCATGGGTCCCACGCCATGGGTAAGAACAATCCAGCCTTCACCCGTTTCTATGGGAGAACCGCAATTGCCGATCTGGATAAATTCCCAGGGATATTCGGGTGTCTGGATAACTTTAGACATACTCCAGAAGTGCAGATGCTTTGAAAACATAATATGGTTGTTTTCGCCATCCTGACGGGACAGCATGACAAATTGGCCTTTAATTTTTCTGGGAAATAACGCCAAACCTTTATTCTGTGCAGCCTTTCCGTTCAACATGGTTATTTTAAAACTGATAAAATCTTTGGTTTCAATCAATTGGGGGAGAATGGCAAACCAATTATATGCGGTATAGGTCGCATAGTAGGTCGATTTACCATTATCATCAAAAAACTGAACAAACCGTGCATCTTCAATTCCCCGGCTCTCATTTTTAGAAACAGGAAAGAGAACCCTCTCGGATATACGATGATCTGAGTGGAAGTCGACTTCATAATTCGAATCGGCAAGCCAGTTGATAATCTCAAATGTTCTGTTCTGTTTGCTTTTTGAAAATTGCGGATGTTTATCAAGCCTGTCCATTTGCTTGATTAATTGCTTTTTGCTGAATTTTTCAGGCAGTTCATTGAGAACACGGGTGCAGACATCAGTGTTCGCATTCATTTCTTTAAGCTTGTGCTGAAAAAGACGGCGCTTGTAGGAAGGATTTACCTTCAGATCCGGTGTTTCCACAAATTCACTGACCGGATCAAACCGAAACGTGTTATATCGGTTAAGCACACCACTTCTAAAAACAATGGAAGAAATATGGCCTTCCCCGGTGGCCCGCAAACTCATGACAAAACGCAAACTGCCCTTTTCAAGGTGACTTTGATCCGGATGGGGAACAATGGACGGATTAAAAAGCGCTGCTGATTCAATGGAATACTCCTTTGTAAAGTAAGCGCCGATCAATGCCTTTTGAATATCACTTGGGAAGAAACCTTTATCAAGAAAGCCTTCAACCAGGTTAAAGTGTCGTTCAAAAATGTGAGTCAGGTCTTCATGCCGTCTTGAAAAGTCCTTCATTATCTGTGTTAATAATTTTTTGGCTTCTCCTTTTGACAGACCACAGATTCGTTTTATAATCAGCGTTATACGCTTGGAACTACCGGGAGAATGGGGGCTTGTAATCACACGGGAGGTATCCCCGACAATCGCGTTGGGTTTTCTTTTTACTTTAAGTTTTCGATTGCGTTTCAGCAGCATGGGTGTATTTCCTTAAATTCAAGTCAGAACTACATGTGTGGGCGACTCGATAGAAGACACAGTGAAACAAGGTCGCAGATCTTTGCCGTACCCACGCACATGACTGTATCCGCTCCCCCCAGTAAATTTTCACCGGGCCGTCTTCTTCCGGAACAGCACCGCAGGTAAACACCACATTGGGGACATAGCCGGTCTGCCCCCTGTCGGTCTTGAACGGCGGAGCACCCGGACCGATCTTCCTTTTACGGATCAAATTCTTCCGAAATCATCGGCCAGTCGTTCAATATCATCCTCACCAAAATAATCACCGGTCTGAATCTCCATAAACACCAGATTTTCCAATCCACTGTTTTCAATTCTATGGATGGATTTCCGCGGGATATCAACCGACTGCCCGGCGGTCACCTCTATGGTTTTGCTCCCAAGTGTCCATTCCCCTTTGCCGCTGACAATATACCGAGGCAGAAAATCAAAATTATTGTGGATGATGTCAAATTCTTCTGCATGATCAAACAATTCGGAAATATGGAGGCAGTCATACACTTTCGGAATAATGCTTGAATCCTCTTCATCCCCCTTGGAGCACACAGCACGCATGGTGCTGCGTGTAATCGAATCTCCCGTGGCAAACAAGGTGACATCATGCCCATATTCGACAAGGGCTTCTGTTAACAGTGAGGCCACTTTTTCCCATGGGCCATAGTGCCGTGGCGGGGTGCGCCAGGCAATGGGTGACAGCATGGCAATGCGCATTAAATTTTCCTTTATATTTAAGCCAGTAATCCGGGTGAAGACTGATGCAATAGTTCATCTGCATACAGTTTTTGCAGTGTCATTAATGACAAGAGCCAAGCAAGCGTTGATTCAGCGCCCTGGTTCTGGTTGATACCGTCCACCATCAGGCCGTCCATACAGCCCCCGGTTTTCGGATCATAAAGTGGCATATTTAAATCATTATGGCCCAGAAACCAGTTAAAACACAGGACGGCAGATTCAAACCATTGCCGATCATGGGAGATGTTATAGGCGGCGGCACATGCTTCAACCATTGCTTTAGCTTCAATGGGCTGCTGATCAAACCGGGCTCTTTTTCCTTCTTTTCTATACCAGCCCTTACACCCGATGGGGGCGAAATGATTATCCGTCGTCTGGATGGAGAGCAGCCACTTGAGACTATCTAAACCCATCTTTACCATCTCACGATTTTCCATTTTATGACCGGATACCAGAAGGGCATGGGGCAGTTTGGCATTGGCATAGTTTAAGCTATCCTCTGCCCAGGGCAAGTCATCGGTTTTATTTTCCTTAAACTGGGTGAATAATCTTGTGGCCAGAACATCCCTGATCCTTCGAGCATCACGGTCACCGGAAAATCTTTCCAGGTAGGCATCCAGGCCCACCAGACAAAATGCCACGGCCAGGGGGGATCTGAAACTTTCTGCTGCAATGATTGCCTTTTTAAAAAGAACGGTGCTCATTTCCAGGTGACCTGAATTTTCCAGAAAGGCCACAGCTTTACCCAGGCACCAGAGCGCACATCCATGAGGATCCTCAGACCAGGCCTCCTTGCTCCACTGTCTTGCATAGGTCATAAAATTTCGAAACCGCCCGGTTTTTTCATTGTATGCATATAAAAGGAATCCCAAGTAATGCCCACATAACGCATCCAGGCCAAGGCCATTGGTCGGCAAATATTTTTGCCCCAGGGCCGCTACCAGTAGTGCCCTGGCATTATCATCCGTGCAGTATCCATGCAATCTGTTGGGGATGGTATGATCGGCATGCTGCAACATGCCGGTGTCATCGGTCATGGACTTTAAGTGATTCAGTTTGATCTCAGGCAGATCAAAACGGGTAATGGCTTTGATATTTCCAACATAGGAATGCCGGGGCCGGGGACACAGGATGCGATTTTGTCTGACCTCACTAAACACTTCAAGGTATTTTTGCGAAACTTCTTTCCAGATAGCTTCACGAGTGAAGGTGTATGCTTTTTTGCGCATGGCATGCCGCTGGGTATCATCGACCAAAAGCTCATTAATCTGTTCTGCCAAGACATTGGGATTGTTGAACGGTACGATTTTACCCCTACTATCAGCCAGCATTTCAGTGGCATACCAGTAAGGGGTTGAAATAATGGCTTTGCCGGTTCCCATGGCATAGGCAAGGGTTCCCGAGGTAATCTGTGCCTCTTTAAGATATGGGGTGATGTAAATATCTGCAATGCCCAGGAATTCACAAAGGTCTCTTAAGGCAACAAAATTATTCTGAAATATCACATGGTCACTGATATTCAGTTTGTGAACAATCTGCTGGAGCATAATTCGATATGCTTCCCCTTCAGTCTTCAATACATGGGGATGGGTGGCGCCCAGGATGATATACACAACGTCCGGGAATTTTTCGATAACAGCCGGAAGGGCCTGCAGCACGGTTTCAATTCCCTTGTTCGGGGAGAGCAGACCAAAGGTTAGCAACACCTTTTTGCCTTCCACCCTGAATTTATCCTTATGAAAACTGGAGTCGATAAAGGGCATGTCCGGAATACCGTGGTGAATAAAAGCAATCTTTTCTTCAGTAATACCGTAGATATCATGAAGAAAGGATTTTGCTTTGTGACTCATCACCACCAGTTTGTCGGATAATTCTCCAAGCTTGATCATGACGGTCCGATATTCATCAGAAGGATCTATTAAAACGGTGTGTAGTGTTGTCACTAAGGGCATATGCAGATCTGACAGCAGTTTGAGCAGATGGCTACCGGCAGGCCCTCCGAAAATGCCGAATTCATGCTGGAGGCAGACAATATCGGGGTGGCTGATATTCAAAAACTGAGCGGCAATAGCATAATCAGCATATTTGTTCTGATGGATTTCAAAACGCACTTTATCAGGATATGCATATCCTTGAACTTTATCATTCATTGCAACCGCCCAGGTAGAGATGTCCGGTGCCCGGGCTGACAATCCTTCAACCAGATCTTTTGTAAAGGTTGCGATACCGCATTGCCGGGGCAGGTAATTGCCGATGACGGCAATGGAATTTATCCCTTCAAAGGGTTGTATTTTTGTTATCATTTTTTCCTCCTGCTTGTTAGTTGGCTTTTTGTGAGAAAAACCATTAGATAATCAATTTTGCCCAGGATTAACCAATGATGCAGGATGTTGTTACAGAAATCAGGCCGGGCAACATGAAGCTATGGTTCAGGAGATACTTGCCAATCTTGGTGGTACCGGATCGGTCGAAGTTCATGGCGGCTATGTCACGCGGGTAGTTGGGAATAAAGAAATAGCCATATACTCGATGATCCAGTTTTTTTATGTTACATTTTTAATAAGCCCATTTATCAGTGCTTTGTGGCTTTTTGTGATTTATTTGACAGCTGCATGGTATTTGCTGAAACACCTGTTATTTGGGCCTTTCTTAAAGCCAAGCTCTAAAAACTGGATCATCGAGATATACCGACGGTAAAATTCCTACAAGTACTGACACGGGAATACCAAGGGAAAAGCCGAGTGGCATCACGGCGAGGACGGTACCGCCCTGGGTGTTGATCAGGATGGAAACTCCGAACAGAGCGAAAGCAAAGGCCCACGGAGCTGTCTGGACCATTCCGCTGATTGATTCCTTCATGTCACCAATGTAAGTTCCAAAGTATGTATCGGGTATCGGAGAGCCATGCAATTCCATAGATGGCAACAACCGCCACCATACCTGCCTGAAAGACCGAACCCTGTACGACGTTGGTGGAATTGTTCCCTAAACCCCTTAAAAGACAAGGTGTTTTGAAACCAAAAGATACGTAATTTTGGAGCCGATCCTTAGTTGATTATATATGCGCAAAATAAGAGCATTAAGAATCCACATGGACCTCGGATTTTAAGTAGAAAATCACATCATTCCGCCCATTCCACCACCTGGCATTCCGTCCCCTGCTTTTTTTCCCGGTTTGTCAGCAATCATGGCTTGTGTGGTCAGCATAATAGATGCGACACTGGCTGCATTCTGGAGGGCAAACCGAACCACTTTTTTCGGATCCATAACGCCGGCTGCAATCAGATCTTCATAAACATCGGTTCTGGCATTGTAGCCAAAGGCACCTTTACCCTCTTTGACTTTATTGACAACAACTGCGCCTTCAACACCGGCATTGTCGGCAATTTTACGCAGGGGTTCTTCAATGGCTCTTGCAATAACGTTAATGCCCAGTTTTTCTTCTCCTTCGAGACTAAGCGCCTTAAGGGCAGGAAGGCACCGGATAAGAGCAACCCCGCCGCCCGGGACTATGCCTTCTTCAACCGCCGCTCGGGTTGCGTTAAGTGCGTCTTCCACCCGTGCTTTCTTTTCTTTCATTTCAGTTTCAGTGGCAGCCCCGACATTAATGATGGCAACACCGCCAACGAGCTTTGCAAGTCTTTCCTGAAGTTTTTCCCTGTCATAGTCAGAAGTGGTTTCTTCAACCTGTGCCCGGAGCATTTTAACACGGCCTTCAAGGGCTTCTTTGGTACCTGCCCCATCAACAATAGTGGTGTTGTCTTTATCAATGGTAATAGTTTTTGCCTGACCCAGATCCTGGATGGTTACATTTTCAAGTTTGATTCCCATATCTTCGGAAACAACCTGTCCGCCGGTTAAAACGGCCATATCTTCCAGCATCTCTTTTCTTCTGTCACCAAACCCTGGCGCCTTTACGGCCGCAATATTTAAACTACCGCGAAGTTTGTTAACAACAAGGGTCGCAAGGGCATCTCCAGAGACATCTTCAGCAACAATTAAAAGCGGTTTGCCTGATTTGGAGATTTCTTCAAGAACCGGAAGAAGGTCCTTCATGGAGGAAACCTTTTTTTCGCAAATTAACACATAGGGATTATCAAATGACACACTCATTTTTTCTGTATCGGTTACAAAATAAGGAGAAAGGTATCCGCGATCAAACTGCATACCCTCCACAACATCAAGGGTCGTATCAATTGATTTGGCTTCTTCTACAGTGATAACACCTTCCTTGCCTACTTTATCCATGGCTTCAGCAATAATATTGCCGATGGTCTCATCGTTGTTGGCCGAGATAGTGCCAACCTGGGCGATGTTATTTTGATTTTTAGTGGGTGTGGCCATTTCTTCAAGGGTTTCAACAACCTTGGCAACGGCTTTGTCAATGCCTCTTTTAATCCACATGGGGTTATGGCCTGCAACCACCAGTTTCTGACCGTTTTCATAAATAGCCCGGGCAAGAACGGTTGCCGTGGTTGTGCCGTCTCCGGCCATATCAGAGGTCTTGCTGGCCACCTCTTTTACCATCTGAGCGCCCATATTTTCAAACTTGTCTTCAATCTCAATCTCTTTTGCAACAGTTACACCGTCCTTGGTGACAGTCGGTGATCCCCAGGATTTCTCAATCACCACGTTGCGGCCTTTGGGTCCCAGGGTCACCACCACTGCATCTGCTAATGTCTGCACACCTTTGAGCATAGCTTGACGCGCTTTTGCATCATATTTTATTTCTTTTGCCATCGTAACTAACCTCCATTTTTTCACGGGTTTTTGATTATTCAATTATCCCCAAAACATCATCCTGACGCAGGATAAGATAATCTGTGCCGTCAACTTTCACATCGGTTCCGCCATATTTACTGAAAAGAATACGGTCATCCACTTTTAAATCCATTGCAATCCGTTTTCCATCTTCACCCATTCGGCCGTTTCCTAAGGCCACCACTGTTCCTTCCACTGGTTTCTCTTTTGCTGTGTCCGGGATAATAATACCGCCCTTGGTTTTTGTATCCTCTTGCCCACGCAGAACCAGAATTCTGTCACTTAATGGTCTCAAACTCATGATCACTTTCACCTTTATTCAAGTCTTTCACTGTGGTTAAAATTATTTGTTTTTGAGATGTACCTGAAATTTTTGTTCAAAGGCACAGGCAATAATTTGAGCAACCTGGTGTTCTGATTTAATGTGATCCATATTAATAATCAGGTCGAATTCATCGGATGAGATTTTTTCCCTGAGATAAACAGCTTTAAAAAATTCATGATGTTCTTCATCAATAATATTTAATCTTTTTTCTGCTTCGCTTTTGTCGATATCCAGCATAATTGCCAGTTTCTCAATCCGGCGTTTTTTGTTGCATACCAACTGTACTGACAAAATCGAATGTCGGGGCAGGATCAAGTGGGTTCCCCGGCCGACAAATATCGTCGGATCCGTATGCGACAATGCTGTAACCGTTTTTGCCAGCTGTTTAACATAATCGTTTGCAAGGAATTTCTTTTCAATGGAGAGCGCCACAAGCAGTTCATTCATTTTTCCCGGGAGCCGTTCATCAAAAAATTTAATGATCTTTTCGGTTAAGGAAGAATCCTTTGCCATATGTTCTATAATCTCTTTATCAATCACAGGATATCCTGTCCTTTTAGACAGGAACTCTGCCACTTCCAGTGCGCCGGCCCCGATACCGCGAGACAGACAAATGCAGTGCTTTTGTGAAAAATCTTTCCCCTTTTTTCTTTCTGCTTGCGCCCTTTCCCATTGTCTGACTTGCGTACCTGCCCAATCTGCGGCATTCATCATTTTCCTGCCGTAATATCCAGGCGGATAAACTGTTTCATCTGACGTTTTTTTCATATCTTTTTCCCCTTTTAGCGATAGCTTTTAATGTCTTTCTTTAAACATATATTACAACTTGTGTGCCAGGGCTGTATTCTCCTCATAACTTATTGATTACTTATGATAATTACATTTAATTAAACAATGATGAGAAGCCTTTTACCATCGGATAAAAGGGTCATATGTATCCAAATGATCTTATTTGGCCGAATTTAAAAGCTTCGCCTTTCCATCAATCGGCCAATTAAGAATCCTGTTTAGCAGCAATCGATTTTTTTTATATGAAATAACAGATAAGTTGCTAAGCTTATTTCATATTTTGTTGTGGGCCAAGCCTGGGTGTTGATAGACCAGGTCGGCCCATGGCCGTTATATGAAAGAATACATGGCTTTTGATAGTATCCTTTGTTAGCATCAGCTCTATCTATGAACGCTATAAAATCCTATTTAGTAAAGAATAAAGGAAAACCCATGATTGAATCAACGGTCCTCCTTACCGGTGTCCTTGTTTTTTTTGCAAGAATTTGTGATGTGGCTATCGGAACCGTCCGTACCATTGTTACTGTCCAGGGCAGAACTCTTTTAGCGTTTTGTCTGGCTGTATTTGAAATTGTTATCTGGCTCCTGGTAGCCAGCACGGTAATCAGTCAGGTAAAAGACCAACCAATTTTAGTAATATTTTACGCATTAGGTTATGCGACTGGAAACGTTGTCGGCATTAAGGTTGAAAAAAAATTAGCTTTTGGATCGATCATTTTAAAAGTTATCTGTAGAGAATCCGCAGACATGATTACCAAAACCATAAGGGATCTTGGACAGCCGGTTACTAAATTCGTTGGTGAGGGTATAAACGGGCCTGTCAATGAACTGTATATTGTCTGCCGGCGGAGGGATCTGAGAAGGATTCTATCTGAAATCGAAAAGATCGACAATCAGGTTTTTTATGTGGTGGAACAGGCAAATTCTATGAATAGAATTCTGAGGCCTGTGAACACTCCGATAGGTGGGTGGCGTTCCAGAAGTAATAGAAAGTAAAAACAGACTATTTACAACGACCTAATAAAATTTCACCAGCATCTGAGCAAAGAATTAAAAATCCTGGAGACGGTTGAATGCGATCAGAATCATTCGACTGCTTGAACAGACCCGTTGGAAAGTCAGTGGGAAAAACAGTGCCGCCCGCCTAAAAAAGGCGTTATATGGCCTATTGAATAAATAAGGCCTTTTTCAGGTTCTCAAATCCTTTTAACAAACCCCGTTATACACAGTATTTATCCTAATAATTCAATAATTTATGAACAGATCTTCCCGTTTTGTAATCTTGGCACAATGGTTGCTCTATATGATTTTAAGAAACAACAATTATGGGTAATTATGGGTGGTAAAGGCAAGCATGAAAAACGGGTGTGTCCCACCTTATCAATACCTGCAAAAATTAGACCAATTTTTGAATGCCCAGAATTCCTCTAAAAAGGAAATATTTTCATGAAAAATGGTTACTATTCCTATCCTCAAGGGTAAAAAAGCGATCAAATTTTCATAAAATTCGATTTCGGCTTAATTTTGAGCCTGCTTTGTCAAATCAAATAATCACCTTATGTAAAAGGTGGGACACACCCTGAAAAACAAAAAAAGCCAAGCATACGCCAAAAGAGAAACGCAGACGAAAACAGTCAAAGCAGTTTTTTCAGAGCGAATCTAAGTTGTGAATCAAAAAAATGATAAAATAAAAAAGCAAATGGCAATGTATAATTAGGAGAATTAAAATGGGAAAGATTATTGGAATAGACTTAGGCACCACCAATTCATGTGTATCTGTAATGGAGGGCAGTGAGGCTAAAGTTATTATGAACCGAGAAGGAGCACGCACCACTCCATCAGTGATGGCAGTGTCTGAAAACGGTGAGCGGTTGATCGGGCAAATCGCAAGAAGGCAGGCTATTACCAATCCGGTAAATACAGTTTTTGGGGTTAAAAGATTGATTGGAAGAAAGTTTGATTCAGCCGAAGTTCAAAAGGATATAAAAAACCTTCCTTTTGCTATTGAAAAGGCCGTAAATGGAGATGTTTGTATCAATCTTCGAGGGAAACAATACAGTCCGGCAGAGATTTCCTCTCACATCCTTTCAGATATCCGGGACTTTGTAGAAGAATTCCTAGGTAAAAAAGTTACAGACGCGGTCATTACCGTACCCGCATATTTTGATGACAACCAAAGACAAGCAACTAAAGATGCTGGGAAAATTGCAGGACTTAATGTACTTCGAATTATTAATGAGCCGACAGCAGCTTCTTTGGCCTATGGACTCGATAAAAAGAAAGAAGAGAAAATAGCAGTGTTTGATTTAGGGGGAGGAACCTTTGATGTTTCTATCCTGGAGATTGGCGATGGTGTTTTTGAAGTTAAATCTACCAATGGAGATACTCATTTAGGAGGAGAAGATTTTGATTTCATTCTCATTGATTTTCTTTCAGAAGAGTTTAGCAAAGACCAAGGGATTGATTTAAGAAAAGATAAAATGGCACTACAGCGATTAAAAGAAGCTGCTGAAAAAGCCAAGATGGAACTGTCCACATCCATGGAAACCGATGTGAATCTTCCATTCATTACAGCAGATGGCTCGGGTCCTAAGCATTTGAATATAAAAATTACCAGGGCGAAATTGGAGGCTTTGGTTTCTAAACTGTTGGACAGACTTGAAGCACCCTGCCGAACAGCATTGAAGGATGCAGGACTTTCTTCTAATGATATTAATGAGGTTATTCTGGTTGGCGGAATGACCCGAATGCCTGCTGTTCAGGATCGTGTAAAAACAATTTTTGGTAAAGAACCCAACAAGGGGGTAAATCCGGATGAAGTTGTGGCCATGGGTGCTGCAATTCAAGGGGCTGTTCTCAGGGGAGATCTAAAGGAAATTTTATTGCTTGATGTTACACCACTTTCCTTAGGAATAGAAACCTTAGGTGGTGTCATGACCAAACTGATTGAAAAAAATTCAACCCTTCCTATAAACAAGAGTAAAGTCTTTTCCACAGCAGAAGACAACCAGCCTGCAGTTTCTATACAGGTTCTTCAGGGTGAACGGGAGATGGCTTCTGACAACAAAGCTCTGGGTAGATTTGAACTGGTTGGAATCCAGCCGGCACCCCGTGGCCTCCCTCAAATCGAAGTTACCTTTAATATTGACGCCAATGGTATTGTGAATGTTTCGGCCAAAGACAAAGCTACAGGAAAGGAACAATCTATCCAGATTACCTCCTCATCCGGTCTTTCCAAAGAGGAGGTTGATCGGTTGATAAAAGATGCAGAGCTGCACGCAGAAGAAGACCTTAAGTTAAAAGAACAAGTAGATGCGCGAAATAAGGCAGATGCATTAATTCACACAACAGAAAAAACCATGACAGAAATGGGAGATAAGGTTGATGGAAATATTCGGATGGAAGTTGAAGACGCCATCAGCAATTTAAAACAAGTTGTAAAAAATAAAGACACGCAAAGCATTCTACAGCGAACTGAGGCCTTGAATCAAGCAGCGCACAAACTTACGCAAAATACGCACCAGCAACCGGGCGATTCAGGAAGTCCTGGCTCTGCAAAGCCTTCTGCAAACTCTGATGAAGAGGTCGTGGATGCGGATTACGATGAAGTAGTTTAAAGGCCACTTCGAATAATCGGGTTTTTAAAAAATGAGAGGCTATAAAATCAGCAACTTATGAACCGAATCCTTCAAAAAACAAGCATTATTAGAGGTAGCCTAAATGCAGATAAATCCATAAAGAGCGAAAAGGAGAAACGGTTTTAGATAAACCGTTTCTCCGCTTATTATTAATAAAAATTTGTTAGTTGGCCGTATATTAGAAAGGGACTAAAGAAATCGAAGATATGGCTCAAAATTATGCAGCTCAAATCATCCAGGCGCAAACTCAAAACGAACCTGAAGATGATCAGCCTGATTATCTGTCCTGCCACTAAAACGGTTCTCTTTGTTCCAGAGGCTTTCTCCGTGGCTTAATAAGACAAGTTTCACTATAAGGCTCCTTGTTAAACGGTGTTGGTTTGTGAAACAATCAACCATCCAACATAAAGGACATAGGACAGCAGCAGGGCCAGCCCCTCAAACCGGTTGATAATCCCGGGGCTTCCCCTGAAACCGTATCCGATGACAAACAGGGAAAACGTCAACCCGGTCACCACCGGAAGATCCCGTGATAACAGTTGCGGCTCAATTGACATGGGGTGTATCAGCCCGGCAACTCCGACCACTGCGATGGTATTGAAGAGATTGGACCCGATAATATTTCCAATGGCAATATCGTGTTCGTTTCTTCTCACCGCCATTATACTGGAGGCCAGTTCCGGAAGAGAAGTTCCAACAGCCACGATCGTCAAACCGATCATCAGGTCGCTGACCCCGAAAAATCTTGCAATTTTATTTTAACTGACTGAGCCTGTAACCAGAATTTGGGAACTGACAATTAAGAGGATTAACCCTGAGACAACTAAAAAAACAGCCTTATGAAAAGAGACAGGCGAGTTTTCCAGTTTGTTTTCCACTTCAACCGCCAGGGTATCTGATTCGGTCTTTTCGTGCTGAAACAGGCTCCATGCCAATAGTCCGGCAAAGGTAAAAATAAGGAAGGCGGCTTCGACGCGGGTTAAGAAGCCGTCCATGAGTAGGAAAATTGAGATGAGAGTACCCAATGCCAGAACGGGCAACTCTTTTTTAAGGATATCCGATTTCACAAGGATCGGCTTGATTAATGCTGTAATACCAAGGATCATTGCAATATTGCAGATATTGCTTCCATATGCATTTCCCAAAGCAATACCTGGATTCCCGTTCACAACGGACAATGCAGAAACCAGCATTTCCGGTGCAGACGTGCCGAAGCCCACAATAATCATACCGATTAAAAGCGGCGGCATGCCCAGGTATTTGGCAGTGACAGCACTGCCCTCAACAAACCGGTCTGCGCTCCAGACAAGAAGTATCAGGCCGAAAACAACAGATAAAAGAGGAAGCATCATGGTCGCAACCATCATGATGGCTCCTGCCTGGGCTGTTGCAAATTAATTTGTATGCTTAAAGCACGCGAACCTCTGATCTCCAATACTTCGGCAACAACACCATCAAACTTTATTTTATCTCCAACCTTTAGAACCCGGCCTGTCTGTTCCATTAACAGGCCGCAAAGGGTTTCAGCTTCAATGCTTTCAAGGTTCAGATTCAGTTGCTTGTTGACGGTTGAGATCAATGTTCCACCAGCAACAATAAATTTGTCAGGGGCAATTGACTCAATCTCAATTAGATCAGTTTCGAATTCATCTTCAACCGGACCGACAATCTGTTCCAATACGTCTTCCAGCGTGATACAGCCAATGATAGTCCCATACTCGTCCACCACAAGTGCCATCTGCTGGTGTGTTTCCTGAAATTGCCGCAGAAGCAGGCTGATTCGAATGGTTTCAGGTACAGATATCACCGGTCGCGCGATTGAAAGCAAGATGTCTTCTGCGTCAGAAGACACGTCGATCAAATCTTTGATGTGAACAATTCCCAGCACAGAGTCCAGCGACCCATCGCATAAGGGGTAGCGGGAATGTTTATTTTCTTTTGCCAATGTTTTTTAACAGAAAAGAGGTGGTTGTATTCAAAGCAATCATGAACGGATAGGAAAAAAAATAAAACAGTTTCATGGGAATGGCCAACCACAGCAAAACTTTTTCCGGGCGTCGCAGGGCATATATTTTAGGCGCCTGTTCCCCAAAAACAAGATGGGCAGCAGTAATGGCGGTAAAAGCGATTGTGAAGGCGATACCATGTACCCAGATCTCAGAAACTACCCATAGGGCCTTTAGCAGGGGCCGCAGCAGGTGAGCTATGGCCGGCTCTCCAATCCAACCAAGACCAAGTGATGCCATAGTAATGCCAAGCTGGCAGGCTGACAGTGTGGCATCCATTCGCTGCACCATCCAGCGCGCTGTTAAAGCAAAGGGGACTTTTTTTTCTACCTGCTCATCGATCCTGGCAGGCCTGACTTTCACCAGTGCAAATTCAGCAGCAACAAAAAATCCATTTATAAATACGAGAACAACTGCAAAAAAAATATTGGCAAGGTCAGTTGCTAAGGTTGGCATAGGGAATCCTAATTCGTTTCTATAAAAAAATTAAGTATCATTTAAGGCGCGGCACCTTCTTACCTGGATCATATTTGTCATACCTGCCGTCCAGACAGGTTGTCCTCCAGTAATTATGACCAGATCTTCTTCTAAAACATCTTTTGCATCAAGCGCTGGTTGGCTTACGGTTTCAACAATTTTATCTGTACCATATAGAACCGCATTGGCCACATCCGCATAATCTTTATCTGTTATGGAAGGCATTTTGTTTGAGTTATTCTTGAGGATCTGAGTCAGATTTTGCTATCTGCTCTCTCATTCTGGTATCAGCAAAAATATTCTACAGTTTATAATTATTCTTAATACCCAGGTTACCACTTATAAAAGCTTCTGCCATGGCCAGAGGTATCTGGGCTTCTGCTTCAACAACTTTGGCCTTCATTTCCTGAACCCGGGCTCTCATCTCCTGCTCCTGGGCAAAGGCCATAGCACGCTTTTCCTCGGCTTTTGCCTGGGCAATCTTCTTGTCTGCCTCTGCCCGGTCGGTTTCCAATTCAGCCCCGATATTTTTGCCCACATCCACATCGGCAATATCAATAGATAGGATTTCATAGGCCGTTCCCGCATCCAACCCTTTTTTCAGAACTGTTTCTGATATTAACTCCGGATTTTCAAGAACTTGCTTATGGGTGTTGGCTGACCCGATGGTGGTCACAATACCCTCTCCCACCCTTGCAAGAATCGTCTCTGCTCCGGCCCCGCCGACAAGGCGGTCTATATTGGCCCGAACCGTGACCAATGCGATGGCTTTCAGCTGAATACCATCCTTTGCCACGCCCGCCACAAGGGGGGTTCCAATGACTTTTGGGTTGACCGACATCTGAACCGCCTCAAGCACATCCCTGCCGGCCAGGTCAATGGCAACGGCCTTCTTAAAGGTGAGTTCGATATTGGCCTTATCAGCTGCAATGAGCGCCTGGACTACACGGCTGACATTACCGCCGGCGAGGAAATGGGACTCAAGGTCATCTGGAGAAATTTCAATGCCGGCTTTAACGGCCATGATTTTGGATTCAACAATCAGCTTAGGCGGAACTTTTCTGAACCGCATGAAAATAATATTGAATAATCCAACCTTTGCACCGGACACCAATGCCTGGAGCCACAAGGCTAAATATGAAAAAATAAAATAAAACAACACGATACCGACAAGACCTGCAATTATTATTAAAACGTATCTAAAATCCATTTAAACCATCTCCTATTATAAAGTTCTTCAATGATAATTCGGTTCCCTGTGGTGTCTGTTACAAGCAATGAATCTGCATCAATATATTCTCCATTGGTCAACCGCAGCTTCATTTCAAGAATCGTCTCCTTTAGCTTCTCGGGCATCGGTACCTTTTTTTTGAAATAACTGCTCGGACTGTTCTGGTATTCACTGATTTCACTGATTTACCTTTTTATAAAATAAAATCAGTGGCCAGAAATTTGCTCTTACGGTCTCTAACAATGCGGGTGATGATTTTTTTGTTCAAATCTGTCTGTTTGGCCGCGACAAGTGTTCGAATCGAAAAGACCCGTAAGGCGTCCGAGACAGAAAGGGTTCCTTCGGCTGAGTCTTTCCTTCCTGTGAAAGGAAAGGTATCCGGTCCTCTCTGGCACTGGCTGTTAATGTTGACCCTGCAGACCTGGTTTACCAACGGATCAATCAAACTGGCGATCTGGTCCGGGTTACTTCCGAAAATGGAAACCTGCTGGCCATAGTTTGAATTGATCATGTACTCAACAGGTTCGTTAATGTTCTTGAATGCAAGAACAGGGATCACCGGCCCAAACTGTTCTTCATGATAAACCCGCATTTTGGGGGTGACCGGATAAAGAATTGCCGGAAAAAAGAAACTGCCACAAACGGTTGGCCGGTCAGTGTTGATGATTTTGGCACCCTGTTCAACTGCATCTGACACAAGGGCCTCAAGATAGCTGGTTTTATCTTTTTCGGCAACCGGTGTAATAAAAACCCCTTCCTGCCATGGCATGCCAAACGTTAACGCATTCACGGCAGCGGCAAAGCGTTCAAGAAAGACATCAACAATGTCGGTCTCTACAAACAAGATCTTAAGCGCTGTACACCGTTGCCCGTTAAAGGAAAGGCAGCCTAAAACGCATTCTTTTACCGCCAGATCCAAATCGGCCCCTTTGAGAACAATGGCTGGATTTTTGGCCTCCAGCCCCAGCACGCAGCGAAGGCGGTTAGGATGGGGATGAAGTTTTTTTAAAGCATTTGCCGTTTTACTTGTGCCGATTAGTCCCAGAACATTGATTTTCCCCGAAGCCATGAGCGGCGGAATTAATTTTCTGCCCTCGCCGTAAATAATGTTTATAACCCCTTTTGGAAAAATCTGGCAAAACGCTTCCAGCAGCGGTGCATAAAGAAGCGCACCATGCTTGGGAGGTTTTAAGATGACCGAATTTCCCATGACAAGCGCAGGTATCAGTGTGGTGAAGGTCTCGTTGAGCGGATAATTGAACGGTCCCATGCACAGAACAACGCCTAAGGGGGCACGCCTAATCTGGCCGATGATGCCTTCCTCCATGGAAAACCTGGAAGAAGTTCGATCCAGATCTTTAAGGGCGGCAAGTGTATCGTTGATGTATTGAATTGTCCGGTCGAATTCCTTTTGAGAATCCACTAAAGATTTCCCAATCTCCCACATCAGAAACCTCACCACCCGTTCCTTTACCTCAATCATTCGAAAAACGAACTGCTCCATATGGTCAATTCGATCTGCAACGGAAAGGGTGGGCCAGAGGCCACGCCCGTGATCATAAGCTGCGACTGCTGCATCAAGTGCCTGTAACGCTTCCTTTTCCGTCAACAGCGGATATTCACCAATTAAAAAGGGCTTCGGGCCAGTATCGCCTGCCACCCAAACGGGCGAGAGAACCTCCTGACGCGGCCCGTCCCAAACCTGAATCTCACCATTCACGAGATAACCGGTCTGAATGCAGGGCATGTCCTTTAGAAGGGGTTGGGGTATATCTGTGATTCGCGGAAACAGGTTTGGATTTTTAATCAAATTGTTTTTCTGCATCTTTTCCTTCTTTTTTTAATCATTGGTTTTCAGACGAATGCTCAACAACGGAATGGGACACCGACGAAACATTTTCTCGGCGGTGGAGCCATAAAAAAAGTCAGCCAAATCGGTCCGGCCTTTTGTTCCCATGACGAGAATGTCCGCCGTTTCTTCCTCGATTGCGGCCAGGATCTCCTCGAACGGGACACCGGTCCTGAAAACCGTTCTGTATAGAGCCGGATCACGCTTGGAGGCGGCAAGGACTTTTGCGATCTCTTCGGATCGATATTCCCTGGTTTCACTGATATATTTGCTAACTTCCCTCTAATTGAATAACTAATTTATATCCATCGGTATCCAGATCTTTTTCTATTTCAAATCCAAGCTTTCTCCCAAGCGCCAGCATATTCCTATTCGTTTTTAGCACAAAGCCGTGAACCACTCTAAATCTTCTTTTCGCAGCAATGGACAAACATTTCTCTAACAGACACACCCCAATGCCTTTGCCGTGCCAATTGTCTCCCACCAAAACGGCGAACTCACCCGTCTGCGAATCTGCATCTCCAATGATCCTGGCAACACCCAGCATCCTATCAGTTTTGGATGTTTCATCTATGGCAACCAGAGCGATCTCCCGATCGTAATCAATCTGGGTGAACCGGGCCAGCATTTTGGGGTTTAATTCTTTTACAGCGCTGAAAAATCGGTAGTAAATTGTAGTAGGAGAAAGTACCTTGAACAATGCTGTAAAAAGTGGGGCATCCTCAGGCTTGACCGGCCGGATGAAAAGGGTTTGCCCATCAACGGTTTTCATAAGGAATTCATCCTCGGCCGGATACGGACTGATCACCAGATGCAGGGGGGAAGGAATTTTTGTTGGTGAAACAAGTATACGGGCATCTACAGCAATTGGGTTGCCATCCCTTATTAAAATCGGATTCATATCCAGTTCAGAAATTTGCGGAAAATCGATCAGCAGTTGGGATAGTCGGATAATTATTTCTTCTAATTTTTCCAGATCAGCTGCCAAACGGTTCCGGTATCCTTTCAACAGGGTGTAGACACGGGTTTCCTGCATGAGTCGTTGCGCCAACAACCGATTCATGGGGGGAAGCCCCAGGGAGCTGTCTTTTAATACTTCAGTATATATTCCCCCCATACCAAAAAGAACCACTGGGCCAAAATTAGGATCCCGCTTTGCGCCCAGAAGAAGTTCAAAGTCAGGGTTTGAAAAATAAGGCTGGATCGTTACCCCGTCCAACCGGGCATCGGGTTTGTATTGACGTGCAGACGACATGATTTGACCAAAGGCCTGGCAAATATCTGTATCACTCCGCAAATCCAAAAGAACACCGCCTGCATCTGTTTTATGGAGTATGTCCACAGATTGAAGTTTCATGACCAACGGATATCCGATTTCCTGACCAATACGAGACGCCTGGGCTTCTGTCTTTGCCGTGCGCGTCTCTATGACGGGCATCCCATATGCCTGAAGCAATTTTTTTGATTCTGATTCTGTCATGAATTCATTTACAGAAGCACTGGCAAAAAGGTCTGCGGCTTTTTTTTGATTAAAGACCAGATTTCTATTCAGTTTTGGCGGGATTTCTAAAAGGACTTCTTGATTTTTCGTATACTCAACCATATAAAGAAACGCTCTGACCGCTCTTTCCGGTGTATCATAGGTCGGGATTCCTGCTTCATTCAAGCTGTCCACAGCCTTACTGATACTTTTTCCTCCCATCCAGCAGGCAACCACAGGATACCCGCGATTCTTTACAGCAGCGGCCAGGCTTTTGGCCACCAAAAGGGGTTCTGTAAGCGCTTGAGGTGCAAGAATGACCAAGACCCCGTCTATAGTTTTTGAGTTAAAACAGATTTCCAGAACACTGGAAAAGCGATCTGGAGAGGCATCCCCGAGAATATCGATGGGGTTATTTCGGCTCCAGAATGGCGGCAGTATATCATCCAGAGCTTTCAGGATACCTGCATCAAGTGGCGCAGGTTCGTGGCCATAGCGCCCAAGCGCATCCGTTGCCATTACCCCCGGCCCGCCGCCATTGGTAACGATGGCCAGTCGGGAACCTTTCGGGCGTGGTTGCTTGGCCATGAGCTCTGCGCAGTCGAAAAGTTCTTCTATGGTATCCACGCGAACGATACCGCTTCGTTTAAAAGCAGCATCATATACGGCATCTTCTCCTGCCATAGCGCCGGTATGGGACGCAGCAGCCTTTGCTCCTGCAGAGGTGATACCGGATTTTAGGACGATAATGGGTTTGATCCGTGACACCGAGCGGGCCGCACTCATAAATTTGCGGATGTTTGTCAGACTTTCGATATACAATAAAATGCTCTTTGCCGCCGGGTCATTTCCAAGGTAATCGATCATGTCTCCAAAATCAATGTCCAGCATCGACCCGATACTTACAAAATGACTGAATCCGATGTGTTCCTTGAAAGCCAAGTCAAGAATTGACGAACAAATCGCACCACTCTGGGATACAAAGGCAAGGTTTCCAGCATCAGGCATCTCAGAGGCAAAGCTGGCATTGAGACTATTGCCTGGGCAAATAAGCCCCATGCAATTTGGTCCTAAGATACGAAGACCGCCTTTATAAGCAATCTGGTGAATTCTTTTTTCTATCTTACGTCCTTTTTCACCAACCTCTTTCCCGCCTGCTGAAATGATAATGGCTCCGGCCACTTTTTTTTTAACACATGCCTTGATGATATCAGGAACGGTATGAATCGGTGTTGCAATAATGACAAGATCCAATCCCATTTCCAGACTTGAAACCGCCTTAAAACAGTTATGCCCATGCAGCGTGCCATACTTTGGATTTACAGGCAGCAGCCTGCCGGAAAACCCACCGTCAATCAGATTTTTCATCAACGCATTGCCGATGGTTCCTTTTCTCTCGCTGGCACCCACTACGGCAACATGGCTTGGCTGGAAGATACGATCCAGATTATATTGTCCCATGGAACTCCTTTTAATTTAGATCAAGTTATCTTGTAATGATTTCTAAGGTATTGTCATCATTTGATAATCATGTCCAGTTGCCGGCGAAGACTTAAGATTTCAGCCTGATGCACCTTTTCTTTTTGGCGGATATCCGCTTCCATCCTGCCAAGCTTGAGATTCAATATTTTAATTTGCCGCTGATATCGCAGCACAAAATCCACCGCCTCAAGGTTCAGGCCCATATCTTCATGCAGGTGGCGAATCATTTTTAATTTGCAGACATCTGAAAAGCATAGGCCTTTCTTTCCGTGTAGCATTATCCGGGTTGTGATCAAATCTTCCTGCTCACACTGGTGAATAAACGCCCTGGAAACACGTGCCAAACGAATGACAAACCGGTATTCGAAATGAATTTCCGGATAATCGACATAAGGTGAAATTGGATATCTATTCATTGTTTTTCTCCTATACAGCCACCCTGGTTTAGTTCAGCATAGTGCAAATATGTGGTTAATGCATATCCTTCCACTGCTCAATCAGTTTTTTTTCCCCGGCACTCAGATTCTCAGGCAATTTTGTTTCCACGGTGACATACAGATTGCCGCGCTGGTCCTGGTGTTTCATCTTTGGCATTCCCATTTTTCCAAGTCTAAAAATTCGACCATTCCGGGTTTCCGGAGGGATATCAAGAGTTACTGTACGGTCGATGCCGGATATCGGGATTTTGCCACCCAAAAGCATGGTGAACATGTCCACAGAAACGGTGATTTTTAAATCATCGTTTTCACGCAGAAACTGTTTATCAGGCAACACGTTGATCTTAAGAAACAGATCCCCAGAATTATTTTTACCGGTCCCCGGATGACCTTGACCCTTGATCCGAACCCGCGAGCCGGACCTGACCCCCCGTGGGATTTTGACCTCTATTTTACGGCCATTTTCCCATTCCAGTATACGACTGCCCCCGTTAAACGCTTCATTTAAACTCACCTGAATCGGTTGTTCAATGTCACCGCCCTGCTGCGGTTGCATCCCATGAGAGAATGTCTGATTTCCACTATCCGGGCCTTGGTTGCCCTTGCCGAACAGGGTCTCGAAAAAGTCAGAATATTGACCGCCAGTTCTAAACAACTCTTCAAAAGCTTTGGGATCAACTGACTGGTAGGAATGCTTTGGGTCGTATGCGGATTGTGTCCTGCCCCAGTCAAAGCCTTCGGATTGTTCGCTGGTGTGCTGGTGGCTTTTCCACTGAGAACCTAAGTGATCGTACTTCCGGCGTTTTTTAGGATCTGAGAGAACTTCATATGCCTCGTTGAGATCAGAGAATTTTTGGGCTGCCGTACTATCATTTTGATTGACATCAGGATGACATTTCCGGGCCAGTTTGCGATAGGATTTTTTTATCTCCTTGTCGCTTGCCTTGCGATCCACACCCAATGCCTTATAGTAGTCTTTGTATTCCATAATGGTCCTATATAAGCTCCAAACAAAGAATTTATCTTTTCCGGATTAGTGACTTAACCGGCAGACACCAACACCTGTGATGGGCGCAAAAGTTTCTCATGATACAAATATCCCTTTCTTTCGACTCTAACCACAGTATTGGCAGCAGCTGAAGGGTGCTGAACCATGCCAATGGCTTCGTGAAAATTAGGGTCAAACACTTCTCCAAAGGCGGCAATCATTTTTACATCATATTTGATAAAGAACTTATCAAGAATTTCCCGGAGCAGCTCAATACCCTGAAGGATCTTCCGGCCATCCTCTTCACTGGAGATATGGATCAGTGCTAAATCCAAACCGTCAGCGATCTGGAGTACGTCTATCAATAATTCTTCTTTTTGGCCCTCCGCCTCCTGGGCATAGGATCGAGCATTACGTTTTTTAGTGTTTTCAAGGTCAGCAAGTAAATGAAGATATTTGTCTTTCCAGGAAGATATTTGTCTTTCCAGATAGATGCTATATCCGTTTTTTTCTCCTCAGAATATCTTGACTCTGAATCTTCTTGATTAAAGTTGTTATTTGCCTGGGGCTCTGAATCATTGGCCCCGGCAAGCGTATCTTCCTGTAATTTATCAGCCATCTTTAACCCCTTTTAAAAAAAGACTTTTAGGCCAGATTGAAAAAGAAGACGGCGATATCTAAAAACGGGCCATCTCCGACGAATAAATCGGGACCCATTCTCGATTGCTCGTATTCCAGCAGGAACCGTATCAGACGACAGGTGCTGTAACAGGTTCCTGCTGGATCTTTTTATTTAATGGAAATCTGCCGTGGTTCTGCTTCAGGAACCTTGAGCAATGCCAGGGTCAGAACACCATCCTTTAAAACCGCATCGATATTGCTGGTATCCACGGTATGGGAAACGGTAAACTTTCTGGCATAACTACCGATGTTGTACTCCGTGTAGACAGGATTGAGTTTTTCATAGGGCAAATAATCAATCCGCCCCTCGATCTCAAGTATATTTTTCTCCAATTTTATACTTACATTCTCTTTTTTTACACCGGGTAGATCCATCGTTATTACCAGACTTTCCTTATTTTCAATAATATCGGTTTGTGGAATAAAAAAACGTCCGGCATCCGTTCGTTCGTCTTTATGCTCTTGTTTTTGAAGATCTTTAGCGTCGGTTTTGGTGACGACCTTTTTTTCAACCATGGGTTCCTCCTTATATATCCAAATTAACTGATTATAATTTTTTTTGGTTTATCCGACTCTGCCCTTGGCAGGAACACCTGCAATAATCCATCTTTGAATTCTGCCCGAATTTTATCACTTTCGATGCGGAAAGGCAGTTTCAAGGAACGATCAAAATTTAATCCTTTACGTTCCAGGCGGTGGCAACTGCAATCAGCGCCATACTCAATTTTGCGGGCACCGGACAATCGCAGCACATCTTCCCTGACTTCCAGTGTTAATTCCTCTTTTTTGATTCCGGGCAATTCAGCTGCCAGTACCAGGTTTCCGTCTGTCTCAAACAAATTAATAAACGGATAAACCCCTCGGCCGGTAACACCGGTCTGAAAATAATTGGTGTCCCTTGCCTGGGCCACCGCCTTCTGGATAGCTAAATACTGATTACTTGATTGTTTTTCAAACATAACGCCTCCTTTGTTTGTTGTTTTAATCCCCCAGCTATCATAAAGGATGGCCGGATCTATTTATTTTATTGGATAAATTTTAACGCGGCGGTTCAAGGCCCGACCTTTTTCCGTTTTATCGGAAGATGCGGGTTTGGAAAATCCGAATCCCTCGCAGGACATGCGGTTTTCATCAACCCCTTTGTCCATGAGATAGGCCCGCACAGCCTGGGCGCGTTGCAGGGAAAGGACATCGTTGTAGGCTTTGGTTCCCACACTGTCGGTATGCCCCTGAATTTTAACAAAAGCTTTCGGATTGTTTTTGAGAAACCCGGCAATTTTATTTAGAAAATCAAAAGCACCTGGTTTGACGGCAACTTTATCAAAGTCAAAATAGGCTTCATCAATGATCCAGACGTCTGGCATTGGTGGCACAATTTTTTGGGCTTTGGGCGCCATGGGTTTTTCGGTAAGAAAAACTTTTTTAACAAAGGGTGTCATGCCGCTGCCGACTAAAAGCGAATCCGCATTTGAGGCAAAGCCACACTTTCCAATCCGGGCGATCTCATCCATGAGGGCCACGCCATCCTTATCATCTCCAACAATGATTGGATAAAAGCAAA
Organism: uncultured Desulfobacter sp.; assembly: GCF_963666675.1. NCBI lineage: Bacteria > Pseudomonadati > Thermodesulfobacteriota > Desulfobacteria > Desulfobacterales > Desulfobacteraceae > Desulfobacter > uncultured Desulfobacter sp. The sequence continues at coordinate 2,836,368 of NZ_OY762929.1, forward strand.
AATCAGATCCCAGTTGATCCTTCAACGTTTGTGCAGCTTCCAGAGTCACAGGAAATTCTAAACCGACCCGGGCCTGACCGTCAGAGAGAATGATCACAGCTGTTTTTCCGGACAAACCGGCAAGATCCTGTCCGGCTTCGGTTATTGCCTTATGCATCGGACTGGTGCCACCGGGTGATGAAATCAAACCTGTTTTTTCGTTCAGACCCTTCTGGGTGTAGTTTTCCATGCCATAAAAAAGAACCGTCTGTTTATCAGACACTTCCGGACTGTGCCCGAAAGATCTGAGCCCGGCATTCTGATCCAGTTCCGGCAGGGTTTGACCCATGCGATTGACAATCTGGACGGCAATCGCAAATTTTTGATTCCCCATGTAATTGGTATCCATAGAACTTGATGCATCAAGGATAATCAAAAAATTATCCACAGCAGCAACATAGTCCTTTGAATTAAACATGGCTGGGGTAAAATCGGCAATGGGCTGAGCCGGTTGCCGGACTGCACATCCGACTGAAAACAAAACAATCATGAGTGGTAAAGCAATCATGGTACTAAAAAATTTCATTATTATTCTCCTGTTTTTTATTTGGGTTGATTTTTGAGAATAAGGCTGTTCATAACAGATTTTACCCCCTTCACTGATTTAGTCACTGCCACAGCTTTGGCAGAGGCCGCAGCAGAATTCACAAAGCCGCTTAGCTGAACCTCTCCCTTGAACGTTTCAACATTGATCTGGAGCATCTTGAGCATGGGGTCTTCAAATATTCTTGCCTTCACCTTGGTGGTAATAACGGAATCATCAACGTATTCGCCTGTGCTTTCCTTTTCATATGTTCCGGCACAGCTGGCAACAAAGGTAAACAGAAAAAAAACAATGATCAAATAAGTAATAGTTTTTTTTGATTTCATAATCGTTCCTCTACATAGTGTATTTTTTACATTTCCAAGAAAGTTTCTCCGGCTCATTTGCCCCTTCTTTGAATAGGGTATAACTCAATTTGTGTGCCGCAGGTCCAGTTTTAAGTACATTAGAAACAAAGCACTGATATATATGAATAAACTTTTTCTAACGATTTTTTTTGCCAGTGTGAAAACCCATTGAAAAAGGCCTTATTCAACCATTCGGCCATATATGATCTTGTATTTATGCCGGTTTGATCGATGAGTTGCACCTTGGACTAACCTTTTGCGTTGGAACAAGAAGAGGATATGAATTCTATTTTTTATTCAAGGTGAGATTTAGCCGTTTTGACAGCGAACTCTTTGTCCTTTGTAAACAGATGCCACTTCATGTCAGAGGAATGGATGCCGGCTTTTTTCCCCTTCCCCATCCTTTGTTTACCGATATGAATTCAGGGCAGAAAATTAAATCCGGAAAACTGGCTGCCCACCCATAAAACCACGACAATGACAACCACGATGTTTAGAATCTGTTTCATTTTCCTGTCCATGGGAATGGAATTGTTCACCATCCATCGTAAGAGCAAATTTCTGGCCACTGATTTTATTTTATAAAAAGGTAAATATATGACCCCAAGAATCCAATTACTTATTAACTCGATGTTCGAGTGAAAGGGTTTCAAATTTTGCCTCGGCGCTGGGTTGTTGAAAGAACTTTCGGCTGGTTTAATAGATTTCGGAGGTTAAGCAAAGACTTTGAACATTTGTTCATAGTCAGTGAGAGCTTGATGTATATTGTTATGATATCAATCATGATTCGGAGATTAATCCCATCGAATGACTAATTTTCAAACAAGCTCTAAACTATTATAATTTGGGAAGACTACTTTGCAAAGAAAAGCGCACAGCCTCTTTTTCACCTTAAAAACCCCTGTATAATTGTGTTGACGGCCTGGTCATAATCCAGACCCAGGCTCATTAATTTCATCAACTGGTCGTTTGCAATTTTACCGATGGACGCCTCATGGGTCAGTTCGGCATCGGGATGCAGGGCTTTCAGGGCCGGAATGGTCTGGCTCTTTCCATTATCCATAATGATGGCATCACATTCAATATGGCCGTAACAGCGGGCCTCTGCCGTTAAGTTGACCTCAAAATCCTGGGAAGAAGTTCCCTTGATCACAGAGCGGGAGACAATATTGGCCCTGCTGTCAACGCCGGAAAGCACCACATCATTTTGTGAAACCGCTGTCTGGTTGTTATCGGTCATTACCCGCTCGGTGATCATCAATGATGCACCCGGCCCCACAACAGCCTCGTTTTTTCGTTTGGCTTGATCGACACCTTGAAGCTGGGTCAGCTCCATTTCAGCTTTTGCATGCTCCTCCAGAAAAACCTTTGTTGTCGGGTTGAGGGTGCGTTTCCCTGTCCCGCTGCCTAGTGCGGTATGTTTTTCCACATACACCATCCGGGCATTTTTTTTGATCACAAATTCGTGGATACCGGAATGACCTTCCGGCTCACTGCTGCCGCAATGGATGCCGCAGCCGGCAATAATGGTAACATCAGCATCTTCTCCAATGATAAACGTGTTGTATACGGTATCATGGAGTCCGGCCTGGGAAAGGATCACCGGAATGTGAAGCGACTCGTTTTTTGTACCTGGTGCTATCTCCACAACAATCCCGCTTTTTTCTTCATGGGTGCGGATGTCGATATTCGCAGAGACTTTCCTGCCGAGCAGTTTTCCGTTTTTGCGTATGTTATAAGCCCCTTTCGGAATATCTTCAAATCCAGCCACTTCCTTTAAAATCTGTTTATCGATAGCATTCAGCATTGTTTTCCTCCCGGCATAAATCATTTAATGTACAGACACCCTGATCATCCAGCATCGATTCGGCACCGTCCATATCGCCTGTATAGGCGATTTTCCCGTCTTTAATTAGCAGAAGAGTATCGGCTGCCTCAAGAAATGCCCTGTTATGGCTGACAACAATGGTGGTGGCGTTGTTTTTCCGGTTCTCCCGGCGGATGAGATCCACCATGGGCTGGATAGTCCACAGATCAATACCCGTATCCGGCTCATCATAGATCGCCAGTTTTGGATTTCTTGCAATAATGGTGGCCATCTCAATCTTTTTGATCTCTCCGCCCGAAAGTTTTGCATCCACAGGCTTGTCAAGAAAATCCATGGAACATATCCCCACCCGGGAGATAATTCTGGCCAGTGTATCTTCATCGTCCTGTCCCGATGCAATGGCCAGCAGATCCCGGAAGGTGGTGCCCTTGAACCGGGCTGGATGCTGAAAACCATAGGCTATACCGGCCCTGGAGCGCTCATCAATGGCCATGCCGGTGATATCTTCATCCATGAACCGGATCATACCCCGGCTGGATGCATGAATCCCCATGATCAGCTTGGCCAAAGTGGACTTTCCCGAACCATTGGGACCGGTAACCGCATAAATCTTGCCTGATTCAAATGTAAAACTGATATCGCTTATAATTGACCGGACCGCAATGGTATCCGACCCATTATTTGTTTCATGTACTTCAAACGAAAGATTCTGTAGTTCTATCATAATCTGTTTTCTCCTTCATGATCATTACCAAAGACAGGGGCCGGTCATGTACATCTGCATCCATGTTTTATGAAAAGCAAAGTTATCTCAATATGCCGGCATCCGGTCAATGCTGTCTTTTAGTTGCGTGATTTCTATCCCCAGACTCAGGCATTGTTTATCGTCGATACACAACTCGGCATCCCCGGTCTCCAGATAGGTCTTCAGCTCCTTGCCGTTCCTTATGAGGCTGACGCACCATTGATTGATCTTGTCATCGTAATTTACATTTAGGTCAATACCGCATCTACCGATACCTGGATAAATCTTCCTGATTTTTTCACAAAGTTCTTCCTTATTCATAATAACTCCTTGTCATTGATTGTTAAAATTCCCCAGACTCAAAATCCCGGGCAGATTGTTTCGATGTCCGCTATCACGGGTCATCAGTTCTTTGTCTCCGTCCTTGACGTCTCTTTCGATGGAAAACCCCGGTTTTTTCCCCCTGGGCTCGCCTGTTTGATATATTGATAGAAGTCGCTGTCCGTGGTGAGAATCAGTACTGAATTCTTATTCGTTTTTTCCTTGTAGCTTTCAAGGGTGCGCAAAAAGGCGTAGAATTCCGGATTTTTATTGTACGCGTGGCCATAGATTTGCGTCGCTTCAGCGTCGGCTTTGCCTTGGACCTCCTGCACCTGGCGGTAGGCTGTTGAGCGAATCTGGCGTAGCTCTTTTTCCATTGTGCCGAGGATCTCGGCGCTGCGTCCCTCGCCTTCGGAACGGAACTGTGCTGCAATGCGCTTACGCTCGGAAATCATGCGCTCATAGACCTTTTCACGGACGCTTTCAACGTAGTCAAGTCGCTTGATACGAACATCCACAAGTTCAATACCGTATTGCGGGATGATCTTCTGTGCTTCAGTCAGTATTGTTCGGGTGATCTCCTCCCTGCCCCGGGCAATCTCCCTTTTAAGTTCCTCTTCGCGCTCCTTTGGTATCTCCTTCAGGGCCTCGCCCTCGGGCACTTCCCACGATGCGCTGCGCACGAGTTCAACGAGTTCGCTGCTTGACACCTGGTCGCGTACCACCGAATCGAGAATATCGTTCAGACGCGACTGGGCCCCTTTTTCGCTGGCTACATTCTCCAGAAATTTTTTCGCATCGGCAATCCGCCATCGGGCGGTGGTATCCACCCAAATGAACTCGCGCCCCTTGGTGGGAACCTGGTTCGGATCTCCGTCCCAGACCAGCAGACGCTTTTCGAATCGCCGGACCTCCTGCACAAAGGGCAGTTTCATGTGCAGCCCAGCCTCGGTCACCGGTTCCCCAACAGGCCGGCCAAACTGCACGACAATGGCCTGCAACCCCTCTTCCAATGTATATAGACCGCCATAGAGTACTATAACGATCGCCATCGCTATTGCGACGGTTACTGCTTTCAAAGTAAACTTCATGGTTGCCTCCCTTGTGCGGTTGGTTGTCCACTGGATTCCAATGGGAGCCAGGGCACCATGGCCTTCTGGTCCTTATCCACGATATAAAGTCCTTTCATGTCTGACAAAAAACCGGTCATGGCTTCAAGATACAACCGCCGGCGTGTAACCTGCGGCGCCTGTTCGTATTGTCCTAAAATGGCCTCAAAACGATTGGCCTCACCTTTGGCCCGGTTTACGCGTTCCAGTGCGTAACCTTCGGCCTCACTGATACTTTGGGTCGCCACGCCTCGGGCTTTGGGGATTTCCCGGTTGGCCTGTTCCTGGGCTTTATTGATCGTTTGCTCTTTGTCCTGACGCGACTCATTGACTTCATTGAAAGCGGGTTTTACGGTATCTGGAGGAGTCACATCCTGAAGTTCTACAGTAACCAGACGTACGCCTGACTTATAGGTTGTCAGAATTTTCTGAATTTCGTTTTTAGCTTCACTGGCCACCGCTACCCGTCCGGTGGTCAGTACATCGCTGCCCAGACGGTTGCCGACCGCGCGGCGCATGACCGCCTCGGTAGTGTCGCGAATTGTTTTTGAAGTGTCGCGGACCTGGAACAGGTAGCGGATCGGGTCTTCGATGCGGTACTGGACGATCCACCGAACGTCAATGACATTCAAATCCCCGGTGAGCATCAGTGACTCGTCCTTGTAGTTGCCGCGTGAATCATAACGGGTTTTTTGACCGGGAACGGTGGAAACCGAGACCGTCCGAAACCCGAACTCTTCTTTGAGCACGCGAGCCGTGGGCAGCAGACGGACCGTTTCGATACCATAAGGCAATTTGAAATGCAATCCCGGGCCGGCTGTGCGCATGACCTTGCCGAAGCGCTGTACAATCCCTGTCTCCTCAGGTTGGACGGTGAACCATGAAGTCCATAAAACCACCACCATCACGCCAACGACAAGGATGAGGATCGGACCGCCTTTGAATCTATTAAACTGCTGTAAAATTTCCTTTAACACATCATTCACCGCCGGTTTGGATACCCCCGGTGGGGCATTCTCTTCATTCATAACTTACCTCCTAATTAATGAGTCGATCAGCTTCATCAACGCTTGTTTGTTCAGGGCGAATACCATAACAGGCTATATGGATTCTTGCTCGTTCTCCTGTTCTATTTTCATCATTATTGTCTCTGCATACAATTTTTTCTACATTCCCGGAAACGTTTCCCTCCGGGTGATTTGGTTGCTCTTTCTCTGTACTATCGCAACTTGTGTGCCAGACATCCATTGCCTGATCTTCCATAATCATCTTACTGATATATATAGCGAATTTGATTTATAAGGCTTGATTTTACAGATCAAGTAAATAGCAGAAAAAAGGTCATATCCAACCTTAGGTCATATATGGTCTTTTTTATTTCAGATGTGTTTTAGGGCTGCAAATTTTGTAAAATGATTTGGCCTTCCATGCTGACCGATCACTTCTGCTTGTTCTTCTTGCTGAAGGCCGAATCCGACAGCGTCTCATCCCGTTGTTTTGGCTGCCAGCGCTTTTCCAATTCACCCAAGTTTTTGCTGTGTGTCAGAATCACGATCTCGTCGCCTGTGTGCAGCGTGGTCTCTTCATCGGCATGGGCGAACTTGTCTTCCCGATAATAGCAAACGACGCGGGCTTCCGCGGGCAGCTTTAGCTCTTTGATCACGACAGCATCTTCTTGCTTGGCGGTGAAGGTGAAAAACCGGGCCTCGTTTTTGAGGACCGTGGACAACTCGACGTTTTCACTGCCGCCGACCATATCCGCCAGATAACGGCTGATCGTGCGGGATGGGATGATCGTATCCTTCAACCCCAACTCGTGGCAGATGACCTCGAATTGCTCATGATGAATGCTCGTCACGACCCGCTTGAATCCGAGGGATCGGCCCACGAGGCTGGCAATGACGTTGGCCTGGTCGCTATTGGTCAAACAGAACAGGAAGTCGGTCTGTTCGGGATTCACTTCACGCAGGATGTCGGGGCGGCTGCCATCACCTTGCAGAAAGCTGCAGTCCATCTCTTCGGACAATTCGTCTATTTTGGCCTTGTCGGTCTCGATGATGATGACTTCTTGGCCTTTAGTGGTGAGTGCCTTAGCGGTTTCAACGCTGACTTCGCCGGCTCCAATAAACACAGTTCTCATGTTCCCTCCATTCTCCTGCCAAACCAGGTCCCAGGGTAAAACATCACAAGCCACGCGATGATTTCAAGTCTTCCCATCAGCATGTCAACACACAAAATCCCCTTAAGCAGTGCGGGCAGCTTTGCACTCGTCAGCCCCACAGAAAGCCCTGCCGTTCCCGTGGCCGAAACCACTTCAAACAAGGAGTCGAGCGGGCTGTATCCCATTGCAACAAAGGGAAGCCAGGAGAACACGACGACGGCGACGAACATCACAATGAGGAGAAGGGCCGCGTGGATCTCGTCATCTGTCAGTCGACGGCCAGCCAACCGGGGCTCGATGACCGCGTGTTTCGACAGGCCGGTCCGAAGGAGGATCAGCCGAAACACACTCGCCACGATCAACAGCCGCAGCAGTTTGAATCCGCCCGCGGTCGACCCTGCGCCTCCGCCCACAAGCATCGAAAAAATCAGGACCAGCTTCGAGCCCCCATCAAGTTGTGCACACGGCATCGAGGAAAATCCAGCAGTTGTCTGCGCGGAAATGGCCAGCAAGGGCGCGTGGTGGAGCACTTGCGGCCAGGCCATGCCGGCGCTCAGCCACATGGTGGCACCCACTGCCAGCGAAACGACCAGAGAAGCGATTATGACGGCCTGGAGTTGCAGAAAGTCCACTGCAACGCGCCGCTTCTCCTTAAATAATCGGTAATAGAACGCCAGCGGGATCGCACCGGCGAGGCAGAGCAGGGTAATCCACAGCTGTGCGGGTCTGCCGAACGTCGCGAGACTGCCGTCATTCGGGGCAAAGCCCCCGGTAGAGACTGCCGCAAATGTATACAGCACCGCGTCCAAGAACCCGACTCCCACCGCCAGGGAGCCGATGATGCCGAGGGCGGTCAAACCGCCATAGACTTTCAGGGCTCGCCGTGCGTATGCCCGTGTGCCACCGACCAAATCATCTGTTTCGGCCGCTGTTGCAGCCAGGCCTTTGGCCACCAGACCTGGTTGCATAATGAGCGCCAGTGAAAATACAACAACGCCCAGACCACCGTACCACTGCATCCAGGCGCGGGCAAAAAGAAACGTCTGCGGCGCGCCAGCAAGCGTCGCCTTCGTGCTCAGACCCGTGGTCGTGACGCCGGAGACGGCCTCGAAGAAGGCATCAAGGAAATCCAACCCCGAGCCCATCATTGGATAAGACATCACGAGCGGAGTGAAAATAAACATCAGTGCAACCAACACCATGCCTTCATTGACCTGCACCCTTGAAGGGGCGCGCAGTCGCGCCAAACCGAACCCGGAGGCTGAAAGCCCGACGATCACAATGCCATACCGAAGGCTGACTGGTGTGTCACGAAAAATAACCGACATCACCAGCGGTACAAGCGACAGTGCGGCGAGCACGAGGCTCAGTTGACCGAAATACTTGAAGACCACACGAAGCCGGACAGCGTAGCTGAGTTCAATTGCTTGTTTGCCCACTATTGCCCTCTCTCTCCGTTACACCCGGGATTGCAAGTGATATTCCAACGCCGAATCCAGATAGATGTCCCAATCCGATTCTAAATAAACGGATTTGTAATCATTGTTCAATAAGATGACCACCTTTTTTCCTCCCTGCGGCCAGTTCCTGGCATCCCCCCCCCCGCACATATCTGAGAACCCTGGTTTTATTCTCCAAATTTCCTGGCACAATGTTTTATTTGAATTTTGAAATTGCATTTTTTATACCCTCTGTAAAATCCTCCAAAGCACTTGACGTTCCTTTACCCAATTCTTTCCAGGCCTCTCCGCTTGCCTGGCGGATATTATTCATCCTTTTATTTAACGTGCGGTAGCGTTCCTCTATCACCGTGCGATCCTCTTCAAACTTTACCCTGAACCCTTTTTCCAGATTTTTACTTTTTTCTGTCATGTCCTCCATAATGGATTTAAGTGATTTGATCTGCTGCTCCAGCTTTTCGATATAAAGCGTCTTCTCACCTTCAGGCCTGCAGGTGTCTACAGAAGAGGATTCAATGCTCATTTTATCCATCAGAGACTGGTGATATTCTTGTCTTTCAAAAATCTGATCGGTTTTTAGGTTTGTCATGGTTTACTCTTCCTTTTTTTTATAAAACAGATTTTATAGTGTTTTCCGGTTTTAAAATACCCTGCATAATCAACCAAAAAGGCCGTGTCACAAAGCATGAAGATCAACAGAAGTGTTAACGCCGGCCTTTTTGGTATAGGTTAATGCGTTTTTTTTGCAAACGCTTAATTCTTGTTCGCAAAGCCAGCTTACTTTTTGTTTGTTTTTTCTATTCCTTCTTTCCCTCCAGTCATTGCTCCTTGACCAGTTCCTTTGCTCTGACCCTTGCCCTGACCTTTTCCTTTTCCATGTCCGTCTTTCGGTCCATGGCCTTTGGGTCCAGTTCCGTCTTTATTTGGCATATTAATCTCACCTCCTTTCTTCTGGCAAATGATTGTGACAGCTAATTTGTTGTCACCTGCATTCACCTTATTTACAGGTATAACCGCCATCAATAACTAATTCACTTCCAGTAATAAATTTTGATTCGTCAGATACAAGATTTTGAAAGCACCATCACTTCGGCAAAGTAGCTCAGTTGGCGTCGTTCATTGCCAGGCTCCTGTATCTCACTCACGCTGTAGTAAAGGATCAGCCATCCAAACAAGCGATGATCGTTTCAATCACCCGTTTCGACTCATTGGGATCCCTGACCTGGATGGAAACAACCCCTGCTTCTTTGGCCGGATAGTCGTTCCCGCCGGGGAACAAGGCGTCCCCGATAAAAATCATCTCATCAATGGCAATGCCGAGGATGTCCTTAAGTTTTCCAATTCCATATGCTTTATCAATCCCAGGCTTTGTGACATCAATGGATGTGGTGCCACCCAGGCGTACTGAAAACTCTGGAATAAACGTGTCAAGGATTGATTTGATCTTTTTCCGCTTGATGAAATCAGGATCCCATTTTTTCTTTTCTTTTCTTTTAGAGGAGCCTGTTGCCCCAATGCTGAAAATGTTATCTGACTCCCCCGGTCTTCAATAATCTCTCCCCAAATTTTTCCGTTCGTGAAACCGGCTGCTTCTATCGCCTTCTTTAAAGAACTGATGATTTTTTCCTTTTCATCCGCAGTGAAATCTTCGGAATAAATTTTTTTCCAAAGCCCAGTGTATTTGTAGAACTTTGTTCCACATGTCGGAAGGAGAATCAGATTATTGAGGCGTTCGTCCTGGGGAAAATTCGAGAGCAATTGTTTATCAAATTGAGACCAATCGCCTCCGGAAATCACAGCCACTTTTACGATGCCGAGAAGATCATGCAGCAATGCTGACATTTCAGGATCAAGAGATGATTTGCTTTCGGCAATCGTGCCATCCAGATCAAAAACAATAAGTTCTTTCATAAAGTTACGCCCTTTTCCATCGTGGAAGAACATTTTCCGTGACGTCTATAAGCTTTTGTGCGTTCATCTTTGATCCCTCCACTCAATTGTTAACAGGTCATGCTCCGGCCCTGGTTTTAATGAATTTACTTGTCCTTTGGCTCATCTTCTGCGTTGCATCAAAGGCCCAATAGGCAAGCTATTGAACCTTTGATGCAACGCAGAAGATGAGCCAACGTTCGGCGCAATTTATTTCATCTGAGGTCCTTATTTATTTTTCGACGCCTTTTTTATTGGCTGAAATGGGCCGTATTGATGCTGTTGCTGTGAAAAATTATCAGCATAGGGAGGATACGGGCAGTCCAGCGCTTTTTTCTCCAGTTTCGGATAGTCTTTCTCCAGTCCGCCCATCTGCGGACGTTCCTGGGAACTGAGATAAGCGGCGACATCGTAGGTGTCTTCATTGATGATTGCCGGATGGTTCCACACCGTTCCCAATGGCATGTTGCTGTGAATAAACGCGGCGTTGGTCAGCAACCGGTTCATTCCCGCGCCGTTGTTATAGCTGTTCTCTCCCCACAACGCCGGGGCGACATAGCTGCCCGAATCTCCGGCCGACATCGACTGATAACCGTTCCCGTTTTCACCATGGCATGACATGCAGAATCGATTGTACACCTCTTCGCCTTTTTTCACATCGGCCTTGCGGTTCGGACCTTCGAATTTGGGTGTTGCCAGACCATAAACATCCTTGGACAGGTCTTTTGACAACCAGTTTATATAGGCGACCATTGCCTTCATTCCCCTGCTGTCGAGTGCTATCGCCTTGCCGTTCATGCTGCGTTCGAAACAACCGTTAATCCGCTCCTCAAGCCCAGCCACCTTGTCTTCTCGGCCTCGGTATTGAGGGTACATCTGGCTAACCCCCATCCAGGGAAGTCCGAACTGCTTGGTGCCGTTATCCTGGTGACAGCTCGTGCAGTTCAGGGTATTTCCCGAAAAACGCATTTTTTCATCCTTTACGCCAGCGCCGAGCTGAGAATATGTATCGGTCAAAAGCAATGCACCGTAACGGATAAGATCACCGTCGTCTCCCTGGGGAAGATCCTTCATTAACGGTGCTGCCCAGGCAGTAGAAGATGCTTTTACCTTTATTGGCGGCGCGGTGGTACGCTCCGCATCGGCCAGGGTGGTCAAAAATCTGAGAGTATTGTTGATTTCTGCGTCATTCAGTTTCTTATCTAACTGCAGATATCCCATCTGATCCACTGCCTCTGCCAGACTGCCTGCCCCGCCGTCATGGAAATAGGGGGCGGTAAGGGTGACATTGCGCAACATCGGAACCTTGAAGACATATTTATCACTTTCCAGGTTGGTGACCTTAAATCGTCCGGTATCCTCGTCGTTGGTGTATTTATGGAACACGCCCATTTTCTGGAAGGTCATCCCACCCAGGTTGGGGCCGCTGTGGCACTGCACACAGCCGACATTGATAAAGGTGCGCATCCCTTCCATTTCCTGCCCGGTGAGGGCCTGTTTGTCCCCGTCCATAAAACGATCCAATCTGCCATGGGTAATCAGTGTTCGTTCAAAGGCGGCAACCGCCTTGGAAAAGTTGTCGAAAGTCACGGGGTCTTTCTCGCCAGGAAAAGCTTTTTTGAAATCAGAGGGGTAATTTTTTATGCTTTTCAGCCGTTCGGCCACAGCTTCGGCATTGGGCATACCCATTTCAATAGGATTGAGTGGGGGACCTTGGGCCTGATTTTCCAGAGTGACCGCGCGGCCGTCCCAGAACTGAGCAATCTGAAAACCGGCATTCATGGTTGATGGATCGTTGCGGTCGCCGAATTTTCCTTCCGCGCCTTTGCCTGTCTTGAGATTGTCAGCGCCTGCACCTTTGTTGTCAATAGGATGGCAGGAGTTGCAGGATTGGGTTTTGTTAATCGAAATGTTTTTCTCAAAATAGAGTTTTTTCCCCAATGCAATCATGGAGGGCGTGTCTTTCTCACTGCCGGGCATGGTCGAGGGAAGTTTGCCGAAAAGCGCATGCGCCTGCATTAGCAGCACTCCATCCGGGGTGCCTGGAACCGCTTTAATTGCCCTTAGGTAACCCCCCGGCTCTGCCGTCACTCCCCATACCGAAAAACATCAGGCTCAGGACTCACCAGTGTTTGACATTTAAGGGAATAAATGAAAGTCCCTCCAATAAACGTGAACCGCTCAAATTCACAAAGGAGAGACTTTCATGAATAACGATTCAAGCTTATCCCATAGCCGTTGGGAATGCAAATACCACGTTGTGTGGATTCCCAAATACCGTAGAAAGACTTTGTATGGAGAACTAAGGAAATATCTTGGACAAGTCTTTAAAGATTTGGCGCGTAGCAGGGAGTGTGAAATCATAGAAGGCCATATGATGTCAGATCATGTGCATATGTTGATCTCGATTCCTCCGAAATATTCGGTCGCGCAAGTCGTTGGGTTTATCAAGGGTAAAAGTGCGATCCATATAGCACGGAATTACCTGGGACATCGAAGAAATTTTACCGGGCAGCAATTTTGGGCCAGAGGTTATCATGTTTCAACCGTTGGTCGTGATGAGGCGACTATCCGGGAATATATCCGTTCTCAGGAGAAAGAGGATCAACGTTTAGAGCAACTGAGTTTGTTCAAATAGGTACGCCACCTTTTAGGTGGCCAATAAAATAACCGCTTTGAGCGGTTCATAAATTCAAGCCTCCGGCTCTGCCGGAGGTACTTGACTTTCAAAATTGTTTTCATTGATATAAAATTCCTTTTGTGTATTGCATTACTCTCGAACGTTATGGTTGTTGTTTAGGGGGTATTTTAATAATGACCGGCCCTGTGGAACCATGCATATTGCAATTGGCCTCTGCGGTAAGTTCTACCGGACCGGATATCGTATAATCAACTTCCTTGGAAAACGTCCCTGATTCAGGCCTGTTAAAGGCGCTAAAGTCCCACCGGGCGATTTCTTTTCCATCGGCCTTAAGGACGACCCAGTTCACATGGTGCATAAAATTGTTACCATTATGCATGATGTTGATTTTAATTCGGAAATCATGCGCTCATAGACCTTTTCACGGACGCTTTCAACGTAGTCAAGGCGCTTGATACGAACATCCACAAGTTCAATACCGTGTTGCGGGATGATCTTCTGTGCTTCAGTCAGTATTGTTCGGGTGATCTCCTCCCTGCCCCGGGCAATCTCCCTTTTAAGTTCCTCTTCGCGCTCCTTTGGTATCTCCTTCAGGGCCTCGCCCTCGAGCACTTCCCACGATGCGCTGCGCACGAGTTCAACGAGTTCGCTGCTTGACACCTGGTCGCGTACCACCGAATCGAGAATATCGTTCAGACGCGACTGGGCCCCTTTTTCGCTGGCCACATTCTCCAAAAATTTTTTCGCATCGGCAATCCGCCATCGGGCGGTGGTATCCACCCAAATGAACTCGCGCCCCTTGGTGGGAACCTGGTTCGGGTCTCCGTCCCAGACCAGCAGACGCTTTTCGAATCGCCGGACCTCCTGCACAAAGGGCAGTTTCATGTGCAGCCCAGCCTATGTCACCGGCTCCCCAACAGGCCGGCCAAACTGCACGACAATGGCCTGCAACCCCTCTTCCAATGTATATAGACCGCCATAGAGTACTATAACGATCGCCATCGCTATTGCGACGGTTACTGCTTTCAAAGTAAACTTCATGGTTGCCTCCCTTGTGCGGTTGGATACCCCTGCGGGGTGATTCTGTTCAGTCATAACTACCTCCTGATTAATAAGCCGATCAACTTCATCGACGCTTGTCTGTTCAGGGCGAATACAACCCATTCAATATAACAGCAGCCACCACAGGCGGACCTGGTCTATTGACACCCAGACTCAACCCACAACGAAACATGAAAGTAATTCAACAGCTTATTGTGACTCTCATATGGTTTATAGGCAATGTTTGTGCCAGGCCGCAAGTATCAAGGATGCCGTCACCCATCCTTTTAATTTTTACGCCTGATCTGAAACGCCCTTGGCATGGTGGCCAGGGGGGGGGGGAGTTAAAAAGAGTTTCCGTTCGGGTATTGATTTGTTAAAAAGACACTTTCAGAACATGCCTTGATCAGTACATAAGTAGGTCATGCTTGTCCAATTAGTCATATATGACCTACTTAGGGTACGATTTTTTATTTTCAACATAAAACATCAGGGAAAAGGAAGGTCATTTCAGCTCATTTCTCTTCCGGTCAAATTCCTTCGCGTCCATTTTACCACTTACATAACGCTGCTTTACACCCGTGAATAGGTAATCCTGTCTTTTTCAAATTCTTCAATTACTTCTTGGCTCAGAGAGGGGGGAACTTTTGACATTATTTGAATGAATGTATCTGTGCTCACCCGGTAGTCCTTTTTATCAATAATCTCCTGCTCAAATGCAAAATATGCCACCTGATCGAAAAGATACTGGATGTCAGCAGGGGTGAGCCCGGATGTCATTTCAATAAGTTGATCCATATTGATTTGCCCGGTATTAAGCTTTGCAATATAATATTCAAGGATGGTTGTCCTTCCTTGCCTATCCAATCCGCCAACCGGAATAACACAGTCAAACCTTCCAGGTCTGAGCATAGCAGCATCCAGCTGCCGGATATAATTAGTGGCGCAAACCAGGAGTATTTTGTTTTTTTGATTCTTGAGCAGGGGAATCTGTTTTAAAAATTCGTTAGTAATGGACTTATCAATCCTGTCTGCCCTGTCACGGCTGCCGGCGATTTCTTCGAATTCATCTACAAAAAGGACAACTTTATCAAGATTTCCCGCCTTTTGCATGACTTCACGCAGATTTGCCCCGACTTTTTCAACGCCATCCACCATAAGCATGCTCGGTAGAATCTCAATGTACCACCAGGACAAGACACCTGCTATGGCCTTTACAAAATGAGTCTTTCCTGTGCCTGGAGGTCCGAAAAATATGATTGCTCTGGGATGAACAACGCCATGCTTTTGTGCAAGGGTTTCCTCTGTCAGGGGCAGAATTATTCTGCGCTGCACCAGTTGCTTTGGGGGCTGAGAGTCGGCTATGGTATCCCACATTTCCCTGCTGAAAGTCTGTGCTCCCATCTCCATGAGGATATCTTTGTGTTTATAGGTCCTGTATTCATCATGAGCCTGTTCCATATTTTCTAAAAAATCAATGCAGGCTGTCCGTAAACCGACGTCCCGGCCGACTTTTTCAGAAAGAATCCACTTATGATTTAATATTTTAGACCACATTTTAGCAGCAATATCCGGCTCAAACTCAGCTCCGCTCATTTCAAAGATACTGGTCGCAGCGGCTTTCGGTAAAAGAGTTTGCGGTGTCTTATTGTTCATAATACAATTTTCCTTTTACGCGGACCAACATAGCTGGCTTGGCCAGTTTTTTTGCATAAGGGCTTATGTTCATGTGTCTCTTCCTTTGGTCATATCTGATTATGTCTTACCCGACTATCTGATTATCCAGTCGCTTCCATTGCCCGGGCATACTTTCCGTCCCGGGCCAGACCGTTTAAGCGGTACCGCCGACGATTTTCTTCGGTGGACTCGACCTTGATCGAATCGAAGCGCTTTTTGATCGTGGGATTGCTTTCGTCTGCCGCCAGTACACCCTTCTGTTTCGCGGCGATTGCTATGGTATTAACTTCTTGATGGTTCCATTTGCTGGTCCCAGCTGTTTCTGGTACATTGACGACGCATCTGCCTCACCACTCCCGCATTCAGCGGTGAATGGAATATCCGTGAAACCGGTCCTTTCTAAATTTTGAACTGACGGAGCATCTGATTTAAATCTATAGCTAATTTGGAGAGCTCTTTGGCACCTTTATTGACCTGGGCACTGCCGGAATTTATCTGTGCCGCATCCTGGCTGACCTTTGAAATATTCTGGGTTACTTCAGCCGTTGCCCCCAAAATCTGGCCCATATTGTCGTTGACATCTTCCACTCCGGAAGCCGCCTGACTCACATTTTTGGAAATTTCCAGCGTTGTGGCCGATTGTTCCTCAATGGCCGTGGCCACGGTGGTCATAATATCATTGATATCATTGATGACACTGACAATCTCTTCAATGGCCTTGACAGAATCAGTTGTGGTGGCCTGAACATCGGAAATTTTGGTATTGATTTCATTGGTGGCCTGCGCCGTCTGGTGGGCCAGAGCCTTAATCTCTCCTGCAACCACGGCAAACCCCTTGCCGGCATCTCCGGCCCTGGCTGCTTCAATGGTGGCGTTCAATGCCAGCAGATTGGTCTGTGCAGAAATATCGGCAATGGCTTCCGTTACCTTGCTGATATCTCTGGCGGCTTTGCTCAGGTTGAGTACTTTTTGGGATACATTATCTGCTGTTTGGACTGCTTTCTGGGTGATCGTATTGCCCTGGGAGGTGTTGTTGGCAATTTCCTGGATGGTGGATGTCATCTCTTCTGCTGCTGATACGATCATCTGGATATTCGCCGATGTATCTTCCATAGCCGAAGATACATTGTTCATATTGGTGCTCATCTCTTCTGCTGCCGCAGCAACAGCCTGTGAATTTTCCGCCGTATTCTCGGAATTTCTGGTCATCTGGTCAGAAACCGCCGTCAATTCAGTTGATGCCGAGGCCACGGTATCGGCATTGGTTGTAGCACTACCAATAATGTTCTGCAATTTCTCGATGAACTGGTTGAAATACAAAGCCAGCTCGCCTAGCTCATCGTGACTTGTAGCATCCAGTCGTCGGGTCAGATCACCTTCGCCCTGGCTGATGTCTTTGACCATCTCCATGGTACGTCGGATTGGAGAAGTGATACCTCTGGAAATCAAAACAACGGCAATGGATATGAACGCCAAAACGGCAACCCCGATTAGAATGGTAAAATACATCATCGATTTCACCGGGGCCAGGACTTTATCCATGGGAATTCCCACGGCAAAGGACCAGGGTGTCACCGTATTCCCTATGGTAAACGGTGTGGCTATAACTTGGATAGTGGTTTTCATCTGTGGTGAGTATATAGAAAAGGCGTATTCCTTACCCTCAGCAACCTGGTCGGCGAAGCTGTCGCTGAATTCACCGTTCATATCCTTTTCCGATTCACGCATCTGTTTTCCCAGTCTGGATGGGTCAAAGTGTGCTGCTACGATTCCTTTATTGCTGAAAATGGCTGATACACCTGTTCCATATGGTTTTATCCCCTCAACAATACTCTGCAAAGACGACAACCCAATATCTATACCGGCAACACCTACAACGCTACCGTTTTTTTTGATGGGTACGACAAGGCTGGTGAGGAGTACATTCTCACCAGCAATTGGATACAGGAAGGGATCAATGATGGATTCTTTTCCCGTTTTCAGGGAAATCTGGTAATAGTCGCCAGCCCCGTTCTTGTCATAATCGACCAGCGGCTCCATGGCTATGGTTCCGCCAGCCCGGTTCCAGTACGGGATGAACCTCCCGGTGGCGTCCGTTCCCGGAGTATTGGCAAGGCTTGCGTCAAGCCCGTCCAAAGCATCGGGTTCCCAACATGTCCAGACACCGAGGAATTCAGGATTTGCAGCAAGAATGCCCTTTAGAATATTGTTATAGTCCCTGCGTCGCTCATCCGGGTCAAGGGTCTCAAATCCTTCCATGATTTGGGCCAGGTTCCTTGCGGCATTCATGGGCAATTCAAGTTTGGCCTCGAGATCCTTGGAATACTTTTCCGATAGGTTTCTGGCATTCTCCATTGAAATAGAGATCTGAAGAGTCCTTGACCGGCTATAAATGAACACGGATAAAAGGGTTATCCCCAAAATACTGACAAAAAGAATCGATACGATAAGTTTTTTACCAATGCCCATGTTTTTGAAAATATTCATTACTCCACTCCTTCTCTCTTCCCTCATCAGGAAACTCCTTCCTGGTTTACGATTGCATTCCACAAATCAATGACAGGTATTTCGGGATGGTGGGGGTTGAAGCTGAAAATGCTGAGAGCTGCCGTGCCGAGCGGAAAATGCCACGCTTCGATTAATGGCAATCCGATCCATCGTGCGGCCAGGACCCCGCCGAACTGGCCATGGGAAAAAAGCGCCACCTTTCCATCCATCGTTCGAAGGCGGACAATGAGTCGATCAGCCCGCCCGGAAACCTGTGCGGGCATTTCACCGCGCGGACAACCGTCCCGAAAAACATTCCAGTCCGGTCGTTCCTTGAAGATATCCACAGTTCGCTTTCCTTCATAATCGCCATAGTCCCATTCCGTCAGATCTGGTTCGATGATTGATGCTTTATCCAGCCCGGCCAGCTCGCAGGTTTGCCGGGCACGCTTCAGCGGACTGGTCAGCACATGGTCAAACCGGATGCCCAAAAGGTGTTTGCCAAGGGTTTGCGCCTGGGTTTTACCGTTGGCGGTCAATGGAATATCCGTGAGACCGGTGTGCCGGCTGGATAGCGCCCACTCGGTTTCACCGTGCCGGATGAGGTAGAGGCGCAACGATCCAGGGCTGGTTGCGGTCATGCTCATGGCTTTTCCATCAGGTCTTTCTCCGGCACTGGTTTCAACGTATATGCGTTCTATTTTTTGGTTTGATTCCATTTCCAGTTCCTGATTTCCGGCAGATCCTCGCCGTGTTTATCAATATATATTTTGTGTTCGACGAGCTTGTCCTTCATCATCTGCTTCAGATAATTCCCTTTATTGCCCAGCTTTGGCAGCCGGTCAATTACATCCAGTACCAGGTGAAACCGGTCCAGATCATTCTGTACCCTTATGTCAAAGGGGGTTGTAATCGTACCCTCTTCCTTGTACCCGCGGACGTGCAGATTGCGGTTCGTTCTGCGATAGGTTAACCGATGAATCAGCCAGGGATATCCATGAAAGCCAAAAATAATGTGCTTATCCTTTGTAAAGAGCGAATCATAATCTGTTTCGTTAAGCCCATGTGGATGCTCGCTTTCAGGTTGCAGCCGCATCAGATCGACAACATTGATGACCCGGATTTTTAAATCAGGCAAATGCTTGCGCAGAATAGAAACCGCTGCCAGTATTTCAAGTGTTGGTGTATCCCCGCAACAGGCCATGACCACGTCAGGTTCTTTGCCCTTGTCGTTGCCGGCCCATTGCCAGATGCCGATTCCCTGTGTGCAATGCACAACTGCCTCTTCCATGGTTAACCATTGGGGAAGCGGATGTTTTCCGGCAACCACCACATTGACGTAATTGCGGCTGCGTAGGCAATGATCAAAGACCGACAACAGACAATTGGCATCAGGCGGCAGGTAAACACGCACGATATCGGCCTTCTTGTTGATCACATGGTCGAGAAAACCGGGGTCCTGGTGTGTAAATCCGTTGTGGTCCTGCTGCCACACATGGGAGGCCAGCAGATAATTAAGGGATGCAATTTTCCGACGCCACGGCAGTTCATTGGTCACTTTCAACCACTTGGCGTGCTGGCTGAACATCGAATCAACAATGCGGATGAACGCTTCATAGCTGTTGAACAGCCCGTGCCGTCCGGTCAGCAGATAGCCTTCCAGCCAGCCTTCACATTGGTGTTCACTGAGCATCGAGTCCAGCACCTGCCCGTCAGGCGCAAGGCATTCATCATTTTCCATGACCCGGCCGTCCCACTGGCGGTTGGTGACTTCAAACACGGCACTGAGAAGATTTGATTGGGTTTCATCGGGTCCGAATATCCGGAAATTATGGTGATCCTGATTTAACCTGGCCACGTCGCGCAGGAACTTGCCCAGCACGAGCGTATCCTGACCGTCAACAGCCCCGGGGGAAGGTACCGTGACCGCGTGGAGACGAAAATCCGGCATGTTCAGATCACGCAGCAGAATTCCGCCGTTGGCATGGGGATTTGCGCCCATCCGCCGATCGCCCGTTGGCGCTAATTCGGCCAATTCCGGCATGAGACAGCCTTGTTTATCAAACAGTTCTTCCGGTTTATAACTCTTCATCCAGCTTTCAAGCAGTCTGACATGATCGGGGTGCTTGGAATCGACAAGAATCGGTACCTGGTGAGATCGGGATGTGCCTTCTATCTGTATCCCATCAATCACTTTCGGCCCTGTCCAGCCCTTGGGGGACTTGAGGATAATCATTGGCCAGCGGGGTCGTGTGGTGTCGTTATTTTTTGTTGCGTTGTCTTTAATCTGCTGAATGTTCTTGATGACCGTTTCCATTGTATCGGCCATGAGATGGTGCATGGTTTCCGGGTCATCGCCTTCCACAAAAAAAGGCGTCCATCCGCAGCCCCGTATAAACTGCTCCAATTCGTCATGTTCGATGCGGGCCAGGACGGTCGGGTTGTTGATCTTGTACCCGTTAAGATGCAAAATCGGCAGCACGGTTCCGTCGGTGATCGGGTTGAGAAACTTGGTGGAATGCCATGCAGTGGCCAGGGGGCCTGTTTCTGCTTCACCATCACCCACAATGCAGGCGACAATGAGATCCGGATTATCGAATGCCGCACCAAAGGCATGGCTGAGCGAATATCCCAGCTCACCCCCTTCGTGAATCGACCCCGGGGTCGTTGGCGCAACATGGCTGGAAATCCCGCCGGGAAATGAAAACTGCTTGAACAGCTTTTTCAGCCCGGCTTTATCCTGGCTGATATCCGGATAAATCTCGCTGTAGCTGCCTTCCAGGTATGTATTGGCAACCAGTGCCGGACCGCCATGACCGGGTCCTGAGATGTAAAACATATCCAGGTCATACTTCTTGATGACCCGGTTTAAATGCACATAGATGAAATTCTGGCCTGGCGTCGTGCCCCAGTGTCCGACCACCAGCGGCTTCACATCCGACAGTTTTAAGGGCTTCTTCAGAAGCGGATTGTCATAAAGATATATCTGGGCTACCGACAGATAGTTGGCAGCGCGCCAGTAAGCATCTATCTTGACGAGCTGGTCAGGGGACAGGGTTTTAGTTGGTATCATTCATTTCTCCTTTTTGCCGCCAAGGGCCCAAGGACTCGGTAAACCAAGGTGGCTATCATTAGTTCTTCGTCTGTACGGATGGCACGAACCGTAACCTGTCCGGTCTCCGTGAAAATTACATCTGCAGTCACCGTCACCGCGTTTTTTTTCTTATAGCTTTCATCATCGCTGCCATAGAATACGGCTATTTTCCAGAGGGATCGCAACGCCATCGCAGTATGGTATCAGTCGCACGGTATAATCATCTGGTGGCCGATCATCGGACACGGCCGCATTGTAAATGACCCAGCCCGAAGCATCGGCAAAAATTGAATCACACATCATCTCCTGCCGTACCGGTACGCCGTCGTTTATTCCTTCGGCATACAATTCGACCCGCACCGCCATGGGGTCAATCTCCTTGAGAATGACTCGGGCCTCATACAGGTGCTGTTTGCCTTTTGTTTCAACCGTTACTTCACCAAACCGCAGTGCAGCCCATTTTTTTTCCAACTCGTGCCGCCATTCAACCATCTGTTTGCCGATTGTGCCTTTATCGGCGGCGCGAGTTCGGAAGGCGGCGGCAGCCGGAAGGTAGTGCTGTTCGGTGTATTCACGCACTGCGCGGTTGGCGGAGAAGCGCGGCGTCAAGCGTGCCATGCTTTCCCGCATCCGGGATACCCATACAGCAGGGATGCCGTTCTCATCCCGGGTGTAGAACTCCGGGATCACCTCCCGCTCGAGCAGGTCATAGAGCGCATTGGCCTCAACAGCGTCCCAGGCCGGATCGTCGCCATGCTCCTGCCCGTCCCCCAGCGCCCACCCCACCTCGGGGGTATAGGCCTCGGCCCACCAGCCATCCAATACCGACAGATTGATGCCGCCGTTGACGAGCACCTTCATGCCGCTCGTGCCGCATGCCTCCCAGGGCCGCCTGGGCGTGTTGATCCAGACGTCCACGCCGTGTACCAGCTGCTCGGACAACAGCATGTCGTAATCATCAAGGAAGACGACATGGGCCCGGGCCTTGGGTTGACGGATGAATCGTATCCATTCCTGGATCAGGGCCTGCCCTGTCCGGTCTTCCGGATGGGCCTTGCCGGCAATGATTAATTGCACGGGTTGTTCGGGATTGGTGAGCAGCAGCAGAAGCCGATCAGGGTCGTGCAGCAGCAGGTTCGGCCGCTTATACGTGGCAAATCTGCGTGCGAATCCCAGTGTCAATACTCCAGGATCAAAGAGATTTCCCGCCCTTTGCACTGTCTCGGACGCTGCGCCTAAAGCAGTAAGCTGACGGGATAAACGCTTGCGGACATAATCCACAAGAGACCTGCCGGCCGAGAGGCGAAAATGCCAGAGCCCGGCATCGGAGATCTCGCGGATATCCTGTTCCAGGGTCTTCATCGTCCCCACCCAGCGGTCCTTGCCACAGGCTTCTGTCCAGAGGGCATCGGCCGGGGCCGAATCCCAGGTCGGCATATGAACGCCATTGGTCACGTGTCCCACGGGCACTTCATCTGCAGGCCACCGAGGAAAAAGAGGCTCAAAAAGATGTCGGCTGACCTTTCCATGCAATTTGCTCACGCCGTTCACGGCCCCGCTCCCCCGGATTGCCAGATAAGCCATATTGAAATCCTCTAAGATATTATCGGGGTCCCTTCGGCCCAGGGCCATAAGGTCATGGAGGGGTATCTCGAGACTATGTTCAGCATAACCGCCGAGATACTGCTTGATCAGAGCCGGAGTGAAACGGTCAAAGCCTGCGCTCACGGCAGTGTGGGTGGTGAAGAGGTTCCCGGCCCGGGTGGCTGCCAACGCGACGTCAAAGGGCTGCCCGGTCTCCTGCATAAACGTGCGTGCGCGTTCCAGAACAGCAAAGGCCGCGTGGCCTTCGTTCAGATGACAGACTTCCGGCTTAAGGCAAAGGGCATTTAGCAATCGCCAGCCGCCGATGCCGAGAAGCAGTTCCTGTTTCAGACGCAACTCCGGCCCGCCACCATACAGTTCGCTGGTAATCCCGCGATGTGCCGGGATATTGGCCGCGTCGTTGCTGTCCAGCAGGTACAGCTTTATCCTGCCGACTTGAACCTGCCAGGCCCTCAGCCATACCAAATACCCCGGCAAGGCAATTTCCAGCCGCAGCCATTCGCCATCTGCCCGGCGCAGGGGCGTAATCGGCAGTTGTCCGGGATCGTTATATGGAAACAGGGACTGCTGGGCCCCGTCTTTATCGATCACCTGGCGAAAATAGCCCTGCTGGTACAACAGCCCGACGCCCACCACCGGCACGCCCAGGTCGCTTGCGGCTTTGAGCTGATCACCGGCTACATTGCCCAGCCCTCCCGAGTAGATAGGCAGGGCCTCACTCAGCATGAATTCCAGACTGAAATAGGCGGCACAGGTCAAAGGACTTTTCGCGTGATGCTGCTGAAACCAGGCCGGAGCATCCAGATTCTGTCGTTTGATCTTAACCAGGTCATCGACATTTTTACGGTAAACTGAATCGGTCAACATATCCTCGATCCGGCTGCGCGAGACCGTCTCCAGGACAACCCAGGGGTTATGCGTGATTTCCCACAGTTCAGGGTCAAGCTGCCGCCACACTTCGTCGGTGGAATGATCCCATGACCATTGCATATCCAGGGCCAGCTCAGCCAGGAACTCAAAACCCTCTATATCTGTGGCGAGTAGATTATATATTGGATGGCTGACACGTTTTTGTTTGTTCATATGCTCTCCTTTGATTCCGGCTGTAGCGGGGGGAGGGGGGGGGCGCTATCGGCTCCCGATCAGTTTGGCAACCACCCCCTTTAGTTGTAATACTCCCGGACTTTGGCTGCAATCTGGCGATCTGTCATCTGATCAACTGTTTCCACAGCTTGGATGAGGCTATCAAGATGGGTATCTTCTAAACGTTTCTTCAGCTCACCTTTTGCCTCTCCAGGGCCAAAAAGCAAAATGGAATCAGCGTCACGAAGAATCGAAATGACCTCATCGTAGTAGATGTTGAGTTGATCGATAAATTTTATATCCTGTCTGCCATCCGCTTGAACCTTTTGAGATTCATACGGGGCAGTCGAACGTACCCCGTCAAACCGTCCGGCCTGTTTTTCTGCTTTTGACTCGATAACGTTTGTTTCCTCCCCCTTGCCCGAAACTGTCACAATCACAGCCTTGCGATGATCTATCCACAACCCCAAATTTGTTTTCATATATTTCTCCTTATTTCTTGTGATGAATATTTATGAAACGGGTCCCGATTTGAAGGGAACAGCCCGTTCGCCTGATCCCCACAGCTTTCCAATGCCCCAGGTTGGTGGGATCGTATAAAATGGGGATCAGGGTCTCATGCATCCGAATTCAATCCCCGGGCAAACAGAAGGGCTATGTGTTCTCCATCTCCCTGGCTACTGGATTCGAACTTTCCGCTTTCATTTTTTGAGTTAAATTCGGAAGCGGGTTGGTTTTCTTTCTATGCTTTGGCGTAACAATAAAAGGCGGACTTATGGCAGGTTTCATAATCAGCCAGACCGGCACGGCAATTGGTCGTACTTTTTTAGAATGTTCTTCCATTTTAGAATAACCTCCACATTTAATCTCAAGTTTCGGGCCAGACATAACCTATTCAAGTTTCGGACCAAACATAACAAATTTTGATTTTTCGTCTTAGTCTGTTAAATCATCAGAGAATAATTACATCAATGGATCATGGCCGGAGAAGAAAACCATCATAGAAACAGATCGCATATGGCCACATGATCATATACGATCTGTTTCTATCATCTACATTTCAGGTTTTGGCCAGGGCTTGGGCCTCGGTTTGGAGCCGGCTTTGATGCTCCCGGAAGTTTCCGTATGCGAGCAGCGGCGAAACACCCAGTGACCTTCCTTATTTGGTTTCCTATTAATCAAAGATTAACAATGGTGTATTTTTCAGGCCATGCAACACTTTCTGGGTCGTTCCTGTCCTTCACAAGTATTCGTACTTTCTGAAATCATTGACAAATTTGTATACGCCTGCCAAGTTGGAGTCATGATGAAAATGCTTGGAAATTTTGTTTTATTCATATGGCTGAAGTTCAAAGTCACTTCGAATCTCGCTGCCGAAAACCTTGCGCTTCGCCACCAATTGGCCGTAATGAAAAGGACGAACAAGCGGCCGAAAATTCGAATGGTGGATCGGCTCTTCTGGGGTTTGCTTTCCCGAATTTGGACTCCTTGGCGTCCCGATGTGTCAGGATAGTTGTCGTGTCGAACGAAAAGCCAATAAGACAATTTGAACAGGGCGTGGAATGGATATGAAAACGTGGAGTATACACAAGAATTCAAAACGGCAATGATTCAGAAAATTCTTTTAAACCCAGGCACGCCGATGGTAAACTTTTCAAAAGAGGCTAACGTTCCAAATTCAACGGTAGCAACCTGGCTAAGAAATTACAAAAAAAGGAATGGGAGTACAGTGGGCTCGAAGAAGAAAACCTGGTCAGCCGAGAGGAAATTTCAGGCAGTATTGGAAACTGCGTCGTTAAGTGAAGCAGAAAAAAATGAATATTGCCGGAAACATGGAATATACCCGGAACAGTTAGAAGAGTGGAAGAAAGACTGTATATCCGGATGTAGAAAGAGCCCCGATCAAAATTTTGTCAAGAAAACCAAGCAAAAAGAGCAAGAATTGCAACGCAAGACTAAAGCCCTTGAAAAAGAATTAACCCGTAAGGAGAAAGCGTTAGCAGAAGCTGCCGCCCTGCTTGTGTTAAAAAAAAAAGTCCAGGACATCTGGGGGGACAAAGGGGAAGAATGATTCCTACTGAAGACAAAATGCAGATATTGTCTTTGGTGGAAGAAGCTTGTAAATCCGGTGCTCGCCAATGTAAGGCTTGTGAAATAATAGGAATTTCAGAAAGGACCTTACAGCGGTGGCAGAAAAAAACGACTGCTGAAATAGAAGATAAGCGCCCCCATGCAGAAAGAAATCCTGCAAACAAATTGTCTGAAGAAGAAAAACATATGATTATAGATATTTGTAATAGTCAGGAGTATGGAAGCTTACCGCCAAGCCAGATTGTTCCCATGCTTTGTGATCAGGGGATCTATGTCGCATCCGAAGCAAGCTTCTATAGGACACTGAGAGAGAACGGTCTTCAGAACCATAGAGGTAAAACCCGGTATAAAACAAATAAAAAACCGACGGGTTTTACAGCAACAGGGCCTAATCAGGTCTGGACATGGGATATAACCTACCTTCCAGCGGCGCTAAAGGGTTCGTTTTATTACCTTTATATGATAACGGATATTTACAGTCGTAAGATAGTAGCTTGGGAAGTCCATGACAGGCAAAGTGATGAGCTGGCCTCCGAGCTTGTAAAAAGGGGGTATCTGTCAGAGGGTGTAAATGGCAATGAAATAGTGCTTCATTCAGATAATGGCTCCCCGATGAAAGGTGCGACCATGCTGTGCACTCTTCAGCAACTTGGAGTTGTCCCCTCATTCAGTCGGCCGTCGGTAAGTAACGATAATCCTTATTCAGAAGCATTGTTCAAAACCCTGAAATATGCCCCTTCATACCCTTCCGGCCCTTTTGAGAGCTTGGAGGCCTGTAGAGAATGGGTACTGAATTTTGTTCGCTGGTACAATAATGTCCACCGTCACAGTGGTATAAAATTTGTTACCCCAAATGAAAGGCATACAGGGGCAGATAGGACGATTTTAGAGGCCCGTCAAAAGGTATATCTGGAAGCAAAGGCAAAAAAACCAGAACGTTGGAGCCGTGGAATCAGAGATTGGACTGTGGTAACAGAAGTCTCTCTTAATCCTGAAAAAAACGATAACCGTCCAGCAGCTTAATATAAAGGTTACCCCCAGACATAATTATGTTTTTCCCTTATCCCCAAAAAAAATCCTGCGGGAATGGAAGGATAAGTCAAGAAAAAAATGGGAGGGACCCTCTGGGAGGAACCGATTTTTTTCTTGACTTATCCTGGAATGGAGCTACAAATTTTTTGGGGTAAGGGTAAAAACAACAGTGAAAATTTATACCTAAAAATTTCACAAAAAATGCGCTTGAGGCGACAACTTTCTTGACAAACACCGGCGTAAATCTCTCATCATTGTAAAGCCGGATACTGTTGTCTACTGGCATCGCAAGGGTTTCAAACTTTTCTGGAAATTCAAATCCAAAGGCCCGGGAAGGCCTCAAGTCAGTCGTGAAATCCGTGATCTGATCAGGAGGATGGCTGCAGCCAATCCAAACTGGGGTGCGCCCAGGATTCATGGGGAATTGCTCAGCCTGGGGTTCGAGATTTCCGAACGAACCGTATAGAACCTGATGCCCCGACATCCGCCGAATTCAAAGCCGTCTCAAACCTGGCGGACTTTCTTGAAAAATCATAAAAACATTCTTTGCGCGTATTTCCAATATTATCATAACGACAGAACACATTTGAGCCTTGGAAAAAATATGCCCAACGGTCGGCCGATCCAACCCAGACCTGTCGGCAAATGCAAGATAATTGATTTGCCGCGTATTGGTGGATTACATCATCGATACGAGTGGAAGAAAGCGGCCTGAAAACTCAAATCGTTCTGATATCAAAAACATCGAACGGTCTTTGCTGATCTGTGCTCAGAATCGACCTCAATTAAAAATTTCACATTGAATCCGTCTTTTCAAATAAACTAGACAGTGGATATTTCATTCAATCGCTGCACAGAGGAGAATATTTTTTCGACAAATTTACCACGGATTAATTTTTGCGAAGGACAGGTCTCTCGGGTGGCCGGAAAGAAGCTGGATGATCGCTTTAATATCTTTTTCTCCTCTGATCGGCTCCACCTCAATTCTGGAACCTTTTTTCGGATGATTGAAATTTTGACCTTTTTCCATAACATCCCCCTACCCTATTATAAATCTTAAGTTAGTTGTATTATATACATATAACTTAAGATTTAAAAATCAAAGAAGATGAATTTTTTTAACAAAGATAGCTAAAACCTCTATGGAATAAGGCTTTTCACTGTTTTGTCGAATCTTAACTTTTGACCAAAAATTAAGATTGGGATAGAGGTGAAGTTGATTAAAGGAAATAAAAACTGTATCTCCTATGAAAGAATGTGTATTATATATTGGTACAGAAAGTTTTTTGGAGGTCATGCAATGCGAAGAAATACCAGTGTCACTTTAGGCGATCATTTTTTAGATTTTATCAAATCGAAAATTTCACAAGGCCGATTTGACAACACAAGCGAAGCGGTTCGTGCGGGCTTGCGGCTTCTTGAAGTTGAAGAAACCAAGCTCGAAGCGTTACGCGCAAGACTGGCTGAAGGTGAAGCGCAGCTTGACAAAGGACAAGGTGTTGACGGCCAATCCTTTATGGATGAATTGATCGGCTGATATGATCCAATATATTCTTTCTCCCAATGCGCAAAAGAGTTTGCGTGACATCAAAGCCTATTCACTTGAAGAATTTGGTAAAGAACAGACCATTATTTACTTAAAGCTTATTGAAAAAAAGCTGCAAATGATAGCAGAACGCCCCGATATAGGTCGGAAACGTGAAGAAATTAAAAAAGGCTATTTAAGTTTTTTAGCGGGATCACATGTTATTTTTTACCGCAAAGCTAAAAATCACGTCGATATTATAGACATACTTCATCAAAGCATGGAGCCTTGCCGACATTTGAAGGCGTAAAAACCAAGCCTTGCTTTTGTTACATCAGTAAACCGCTTATGGATTTTGCAGCCACCTGTGTCAGGTTTTTTATATCCCGAAGAGTCGGCTATATTCCCGGCTGAACTGAAAAGGACTTTCATACCCGACCTGAAACGATGCAGTTGCTGCATCCAGGCGTTCTGTCAGCATCAACAGTCTGGAACTCATGCAACCGCATCCATTTGTCCAGAATTACCCTACCAGGTCAAATCCGTCTTTTCAAATAAACTGGAAAGTGGATATTTCATTCAATCGCTGCACAGAGGAGAATATTTTTTCGACAAATTTACCACGGATTAATTTTTGCGAAGGACAGGTTAAATTAACGCCCACAAAAAAATGATGTTCGTAAATCGAACACTTGACTTGCTTTCTCATGGAAGACAACCTCAACAAGTTTTTTAAATTTAGGAGACACGGGAGTTGAACCCACCACCGCCCTTTATTCATAAGGGTTTCCGAGGTGAGTGGCCAACATCTGGCATACAATATTAATAAAAATGGCAACCCCGGTTCAAGTTAATGTCCGCCTAATTTAATCCAGGGTCATCAGGAATGTCCGAAGATTTGTTTTTTTATTCTTCAAGCCTGTTTTTTTCCGGATATTCTCCCGGTGGCGGGCTATGGTATGAACGGAGCAGTTCAACAAAGATGCTATTTCTTTATTGATTTTTCCGGCTTTAATAAGATTGGCAACATGAATTTCCGTGGGGGTCAAATTTATCATCTGGTCAGACAATTTTTTTGAAAATGGCGATATCAGGTTTTTCAACTCTGCTTCCAGGATATATAGCATTTCCCTGTCGTGTTCCCGCGAAAGACTTTTTTTCAGGTTATCAAGAATAGGGGAAATTAATAACCTATTATTGGTAAAAATCCTGTCTTCCATCTCCCCTTTATCGTCCTGTCTTTTTTGCAACAGAACCTTCAGGGCCGCATTCATATCTTCCAGTTCCGCAGTCCTTACCTTCACTTTTTTTTCAAGATTTTTTTCTATCTGTTTTTGTTTTTCTTCGAACCGCTTTCGCTCCGTAATGTCCGTTGCAATACAGAGATGCACAATCGTGCCGTCTGTCCATGGGATAGCCGAATCATTCTTTTCCTGCCATGTGTTTTGTTCTTTGTTGTAAACCTCCGATATAAAGGGTGCCAGAGGCTTCCCAACTGAGTCTGTCAATTTTTCCTTTTTGCAGTAGTCGCAGGGGCCGTTCTGATTTTCATGAAACGATTTCCAGCAGATCTCGCCGGTCAGGTCTTTCGGATAATGCTGTTTCAGGTATTTGTTCATAAAAAGGATCTCATTTGAATCTATATCCGTAATGTAGATGGACAATCCAATATTGTTAAGGACGGTCTCCAATTGAAGCTTGTTCCTTTCCAATAAGGTGCGGCCCTGTTTGAGATCGGTGCTGTCACGTGCGTTGACAACAAACCCCTTGATCTTTTTGTCTTTCCCTGTGTACGGTGAGTACTCAACATCGAGGTACCGGCGTCCCATGGCGGGGGATTCAAACCATTCGCTGTAGCGGACATTGTGTCCGTTCATACATTTTTCGGCATTGGGTTTGATCGTTTCAATGAAAAACGCTTCGTTGAAAATGTCAGATATCGAATGCCCGATGACCTCACCTCTGGTTTTATCATGAAAATTCAAATAGGTTTCATTAACGGCAAGATATCTGAACTGGGTGTCAATCAGGGCCATCAGGTCAAAGGAACTATACACGATGCTTTTAAACTGCCGGAGTTTCTCTTCTGCCTGCCTGCGCTCGCAAATATCTGTGGCCACGGTCCGGACCTGAATCGATCCCTTTTCTTCATCCTTAATAAGCGTGCTTTCCAACTGTACATCAAATATACTGCCCTCTGTATTTTTCATGTGCAGCTCGCAGAGGTGTCTTTTTCTGGACCCTGCCAGTTCGTTTAAGTGCCGGTAAAAAATATCCTGATCCTCAAAAACAATATGGTCTGACAGCGGCCTTTCCAGCAGGAGACTTCTTTCTGTCGACAGCATCTCGGCAACCGTTAAATTTGCATTTAAAACCACGCCCTTTAAACTCAGGGACAGATACCCCACAGGTGAAAAATCATAAAGCCGTGTATATTTCACCTGGGTCTCCATCAGGTCCTGCTGGGAACGTTTCAGTTCTTCATTCTGCAGTTCCAGTTCGATCTGATAGGTTTGGAGTTCGTGGATGAGTTTTATGGGATCTTCATCAACCACCGGAGAGGTAAACGCCTTGCCTCTGATTAATTCTTCAGCTTGTCTGCGCAGTTGATTGAACTTGCCCTGGACTTTTTTGTTCTCTTTCATATGCACACCTTCACGTTTTAATGGGCGCCTTTAATCTTTTCGCAGGATGGGTCATTCTTTGATATCCCTTTCAATCGTGATCATGCTGTTGATACCGCTTTTTTCATCCCTGAGAGCTGCTGCGGTAATCCCTACGGTTACGGGTGTCTTGTTTTTGGAAAGTCGCCGGGTTTTAAAGACAGAAGAACGTTCACCTGAGATTACAGTCTTCATGAAGGAACGGAAGGATTCTTCCTGATCTTCCGGTACCAGATGACAGAAATTCATGGTCAGCGCTTCTGCCTCGGTGAATCCATACAATTTTTCAGCCCCTGTATTCCAGAAGGTAATGGTACCGTCTTTATCCTGGATGATGACGGCTTCCGATGAATTCATCATCACGGACAACCGCTGGGCAGTCGAGCGGAATTTCTTGAACTCCGTAATATCTTCAAAGGTCACAACCACCCCGTCAATGACATTCTGCATGGTACGGTAGGGCATGATCCGGGTCCTGAAAAACTGGCCGTCCAGGCTTTCCACCTCAAATTCCTGGGTAAGCAGATCTTTGAGAACCTGCCGGGCATGATCCGCCAGCTGAAAATCTTTCAGCTCCGAGGAGAAATGACTGATGGGACGGCCAATATCCGTAACTGCCAGGGGAATCAACCGGGTGGCCATGTCGGTGAAACGCCGGATATCCAGATCCATATTTAAAAATATCGTTCCGATCTGGGTGGAATTCAGCAGGTTCTTCATGTCGTCATTGGCGTTGGACAATTCATCGATCCGGCTCTGCAGTTCGGCATTCACCGTGGCGGATTCCTCATTTAGGGACTGAAGCTCTTCTTTTGAGGTTTCCAGTTCCTCGTTGGTGGACTGCAGCTCTTCGTTTGTGGATTGCAGTTCTTCATTGGTGGACTTGAGTTCCTCATTGGAGGTTTCCAGTTCTTCAATGGTGGTCTGGAGATTTTCCCGGGTATGCTGCAGCTCCTGTTCAAGATGGATTACCGTCTGAGTCTTTTGAGAAACTCTGGACGCTTTCGTTTTTTTTGTTTTGACGACATCATGGAAGACAACCATGAGCATGCCGCGGATAGCCCCATATTCGAGGATCGGTTTTACCTTCAGATTGATCGTGATAAATCCGCCATTGTTTTCGATATCAATTCCATTCTGAATCACCTCATGTCTGAGTGTGGCAGCCTTTCTGATGGCCGACGCCAATGCAATCTTGAGTCCGGGTCTTGCCATTTCCAGGATATTATTGGACATCCTGCCGGCAGCAGGCTCCAGATATTTACCCGTGCGGCCATGAACATAAACGATATCCGATTTTTCATCAATGACCACACAGGGCGGGGTATCACTCTGCTGCAGGATAATTTCCACCAGCATGAAGGCGTCGATTTCTTCGGCCCTTTTGACGGCGTCCGGAGTCTTTATCGCCAGGGAATTATCCATCTCCTTTGGAGCTGAAATGGGAAAGTTCAACGCCGGGCGGGCATTTTCCTGATGAGGCTGACGTCTGAATATTTTCCATTTCTTGTCGGAATATTCAAACAGATTGGCTTCCTGGCCGACTGACTCAGCCGAGCCCAAAAACAGGATCCCATGAGGCTTCAGGCTGTAATAAAACATGGGGAGCAGTTTTTTCTGCAACTCGGGCCCGAGGTAAATCAAAAGATTCCGGCAACTGAGCATATCCAGCTTCGTGAAGGGCGGGTCCTTGATCAGGTTTTGTGGTGCAAAGACCAGCATTTCCCGGATGGCCTTTTTAACCCTGAAGAAACTGTCCTCTCTGGTGAAAAAGCGTTTTATTCTTTTCGGATTGACATCAGACACGATACTGATGGGATAGAGTCCGGATCTTGCGGCATTGATGGCATCTTCATCCAGATCAGTGGCAAAGATCTGGATCGTAAAATGCCGGTTCATTTTCTCCATGCATTCCTGCAGCACAATAGATAGGGAATAGGCTTCCTCACCAGTGCTGCACCCCGGCACCCAGATTCTGA
This sequence comes from uncultured Desulfobacter sp., assembly GCF_963666675.1. NCBI lineage: Bacteria > Pseudomonadati > Thermodesulfobacteriota > Desulfobacteria > Desulfobacterales > Desulfobacteraceae > Desulfobacter > uncultured Desulfobacter sp. The sequence goes on from NZ_OY762929.1 coordinate 2,869,769, forward strand.
CACCGGCGTCTTCGGGTTTGTTGACAAGCAGGTTGGGTAAAACCTTCTCCTGAAGAACATCAAAGGCCTCGGGATCTCTGAAAAAACAGGTCACACCGATGAGAAGATCCTTGAACAGGATATGGACTTCTCGCTCGCTTTTTGCAAGATAGGTGACATAGTCATTGATATCATTGATCTGGTGGACATTCATCCGTCGTTCAATCCGCCGGATAATGGTATTTTTCTTATAAAGGGAAAAATCCTGATTGGTCCGGGACCGCAGGAGGATATAGATTTTCTGCAGGGCTTTTTGAAATTTTCTTTCATCCGTACTGACCTTGTTTCCGGGTTCAATAATGGCGTGCCGGGCATATTTCATCAGTGCTTCCGGCATCTTTTCCACGGGCAGAACGTAGTCGGCAAGTCCTGTAGCAAGCGCACTTCTGGGCATACCGTCATATTTGGCAGAGGCCTCATCCTGAACCATAACCATCCCAAGTTCGCCCTTGATCTGTTTTAATCCAAGGCTGCCGTCACTGCCGGTGCCGGACAGGATAATACAGACGGCATTGGCCCCCTGATCCAGAGCCAGGCTTTTAAAGAAATTATCAATGGGCAGATTAAAGCCCCTGGGGCGGTGCAGATCCATGAGATGCAGAACGCCGTTTAATATCGCCACATCCTTGTTGGGTGGGATGGCATATACGGTATTGGGTTGAATCTGCACGCCGTCTTCGATCAGCAGTACTGTCATCTGGGTTCTTTTCTGTATCAGTTCCGGCATAAGACTGGTATGGGTTGGGTCCAGGTGAGAGATCAGGACAAAGGCCATGCCGCTGTCCTTTGGCATGGCACTGAAAAAGGCTTCAAAGGCTTCCAGTCCGCCGGCAGAAGCGCCCATACCAACGATAGGAAATTTTTTTTCAATGACCGGATGAGCGGTTTGATTCGCTTTAGATTTTTCTTTTTTTACCATGAAAGCATCTCCTGAACCCGTAAATTTGACAGCCGAAACGGCATACTTGCACTTTATCTTTCAATAGGTAGAAATATCAAGTAATACTATTTTGGAATCTGATCGTGCGGACAAGACAAGTATCTCATATTATTGGTAACTTTATGGTGGCCATTTCCACAGCATTATTTGTTCGTTAATAAAAAATGGGGAATAAATCTGGAGTCAATATTTTCAGGATCGACTGCGGCGTATTCCTCATTCAGTTCGTTTATCAAATCGGTCAGGATCTCAAAAAAATCTCCCAGTTGCACTTCATCCTTACCGCTTGTTTCTGATATCCATAGAACCAGGTCTCCCAATTGAATCCCGCTGGAATCCTCAGCCTTTGATTTTGGAAACAACGCCGCAAAAAATGATTTAAAGACCTTTATATGAATCGGTTCAAGTGTTGATGAAAGGTTTAACCGGCTTCTTGCCCACAGGGTCAAAATAAGTGTTTTATAAGTTAAGATCCCTTTTTTAAACGATTTGAGGTTCACATCAAGGGTACCCAGAACCTGATCAAGCGCAATGATCTGGTTCAAGTTCTTCTCGGTTCGGGCAATATCTGAAATAGATTTGAAGTTTCGGTATAATTTTCCTGTGACATAATTATCGTAATAAAGCGGTCTTTCGATGAAAAGACCGCCAATAACCCCCAAAAACATTTCCCCCAGAAAACTCAATGGCAGATTTTTTGTGTTGATCAAACTGTGTTTGAACCAGTTATCGGCCTTGGTCTTTAGTGTAATGCAGGCCCTTGACCCGGTTCTGAAAATATCTTCAAGAAAATATTCCTGAATTATTCTCCTGGCTCTTTCGGGTGACGGGTCTCTTTCAAGCATGACTTCAAGACCGATATTCAAATAGGCACACGCCTTTAAAATCGCTTTTTCAAGGTCTTCCTTATCCCTGAGTTTGATTCTGTCAGCGGAAATTATTTTATTGATCAATGCGGCAAGTTCGAATTCAAGCGTAAGTAAAAATGGCGGTTCAAACAATTCCAGAGTTCTGACAAACAGATCGTCCCCTTCAAGAAACCGGGAAAAAAACTGGGGCGGCAATGGGATGTCGGAGTTTAATGCATCCTTATCAGGTAAGGCTTTTTGCGGTCGCTTACGAAGAAAAGGAAGTTGGGTCGGTTGATAGATACCGATCGCCTCATGGGCGGGCAAAAACCCTTTTTCAGCAAGTCTGAGGGTTTTAAGACGGAATTGTTCCTCCTCGGTTACAGCCGTCAGTATGGCACTGGTTTCAAGCAGCAGTCCATGAAAAACAGACAGTTCCATTCCGGCAACAGTTCTGACCATTTTTTCTATCAGTTCCCAGGCATTCTGATCGTTTTGGTGCGCAGGCCTATCCTCTTCGGCCATTCTGGGTTTATCCGGAAACCTGAAATAGAACTTATCATCAAGCGTGATATAATCGTCAAAATCCTCCGGAGGTACCTCGTCATGCTCCCGGATGATAATATCCATGTTTTTGAACAGATAAAATTCAAAATAATCCGGTTTCTCTTTCATTATCCATCGCAAAAATCTTTCAGGATCTGCCTGGAACAGCAGGTCAAAGGACAGGGTCATGAGTCTGGTATCCAGCCTGTCCTCATCCCAAACTTCCACATCCAGGATATATTCCCATTGTGTTGATCTGGCTATGGACAGAATTGGAATGAAATCATAGGGGCCTATTTTGTGCATCAGATAATAAAGATCTTGATCCGGAAAAGACTGTATCAGTGTGGCCGGTGATGGTGCATCAAGAATCAGTTCCAACGCTTTTTCAGATTCACTGACAAGGATTTCCTGACGAAGCGTCCGAAGCTTAAGGTCTTTTTGCTGTATATTGACAAGTTTATAATCCGCTTGCGGGTTCATGCTGTTCACCTGTTATGGTTTTCGGACAAATAAAAATACAGTGGCCCATCCACTAAATTGGGTCTGCTTATCACCCCACGTTTTTTAAAAGATGATCTTTAAACCCATCTTTGAATTTTCCGACATAATGAATCATGATCCTGTCTTTAAAGACTGATTGTATCTCTCTTTCTTTAAACTTGTATCTCAATTTGCATGCCAGGACACTATCTTTGGCATTCTGCCTCATAATCATTTGATTCATTAAGGCAATTGCATTTATAAGAAATAAAATAGACGCCCGAAACCGACGGATAAAAAGACAATATAACGCCAAACGGTCATATTTGACCGAATTATCATAATTTGCCGCCCTCTGTAAGTTGCAGGGCATGTGTCACGCAAAACCGTAACACGACGGTTGTTTTCAACCGGCCTTATCGAACAGGGGCTGACCGGCCCCAGGGCAATTGATATTTTTTGTAAAACCGCAATACGGGTTAAAAACATCGAACACGAAAAGTGACTGAAATTCACCGGTACGGTTGCCTGCCTCTTTCCTTTGCGACCTAGTATTTTTTGGAGGCAGGCAATACCCTGTCCGTCAGAATACGCATCATATCACATGTAATTGTCGCCTATTTTGAATAGGTGATATGTGCGCCTTTTTATGTGCTTTTTAAGTGTTGACCCGGAGCTTGCCGACTTATTATACTAGCCTAGAAAAGAGACCAATATTGATACGCCACAACTGATATCGTGCTTCTGCTCTCTGTCGCAGCAACAATTTTTTAGCTCAGCATACCTGAAATTTTAAATCGTCATCACAAAACAGGAGACCCATAAAATGAACCCCTGCACCAATTTTTCATTGGATGAACATCCTGTCCGATTTACCGATGGCGGGAAAGTGTATGTGATAGATGCAATATCTGCGCTGTCAGAAATTGATAAGGCAAATACCATATGGAATAATCTCAGAACCAAAAAACCGGAAATCAATCAATACGTCAAGTATCATCAGCTTACAGGGGGAGTGAACGTACCGATAACGGACAGCGCCGGCTGGGGGAAAATACAGATTATCTTATTCGATTATTTAATCGATACGGCAACCCGGTAAATTTTTAAATCAGGGATGTTAAATGAATCATAAAATAAATGCACAGGAAAAATTTCATCAATTGCGCAAACAGGCGGAAACCATGATGGCCAGTAAGACTTTTTCCGGCACGCCCCCTGTTGTGGATGATCCGCTCAAATTAATCCATGAACTTCAGACCTTCCAGATTGAACTGGAACTGCAGAATGAAGAACTGCAGCGGTCGCAGCAGGACTTGATGAAAACCCAGATAAAATACACGCAGCTCTATGATTCTGCGCCGGTGGGGTATCTTACCATCGACTTCAACGGCGTGATCCGGAATGCGAACCTGACTCTCGCGGATATGTTGGCAATAGAAAGGAGTTCTCTGATAGACCAGGCGTTATCCGTCCATATCGTTTCTGAAGATCAGGACATTTTCTATCAGCACCTAGGGCGCCTTGCTGATGAAAAAACAAAACAGGGCTGCGAACTGCGCATGGAAAAAACAGATGCAACCCCATTTTATGTACAACTTGAAAGCACGGTTCTGTCATACCAAATCGGCAAACCCGGACCATATCGAACCGTGATCATTGACATCAGCGAGCGAAAACAAATGGAAAAAGAGCAGGAACACATACAGAAACAGCTTTTCCAGACCCACAAGATGACAGCCATGGCTACTATGGCCGGGGGCGTCGCCCATGATTTCAATAATATACTGTTCATCATTCTCGGGAATGTTGAATTTCTCATGGAAGACATCCCGGAATGGGAACCGTCATATTCTAAGCTTGGCACCATTAAAATCGCCGCTTTAAGGGCGGCAGGCATTGTAAAGATGCTGCTCAACTTCAGTTTTATGACTGATCAGGAACAAAAACCGATGGATGTTGCCGTTGAGATAAATGAAGCCTTTAAATTATTACGGTCATTGATTCCATCTACCATAAATATCCGCACAATTGTTCCGGATACCGAAGTGATGATTCTGGCAGATATCATCCAGTTCGGTCGGATTCTGATAAACTTGGGCACCAATGCCGCCCAGGCAATGGAGGAAACCGGAGGGTCCGTTGAAATAAAATTGGAAACTCAATTTTTAGAACAGGGCGCTGTGGAACACTATCCGGCTCTGAAAGCCGGAACCTACGCTAAAATATCGGTATGTGACAATGGTCCGGGCATTGATCCTGAAATCATGAGCCGGATATTTGATCCTTATTTTACAACCAGGGAGTTTGGGACCAGGGCGGGGTTGGGCCTGGGCCTGGCCGTTGTTCACGGCATTGTTAAAAATCATAATGGCGCGGTTACGGCAACCGGAGAACCAGGACAAGGCGTCTGTTTCACCCTATTTTTTCCCGTGATTGACCAATAGCCGTGCTATCCTGCTTTTTACACATATTTTTATTGGCATACGTGATCGCTCACGCAAAAAATACAAGGACCATTTTCTGGATGCCGCCACCAGATTATGGGATTGCTTCAGGGCAGAGTCCAAAAGATCATTCTCACAAAGAGTTCGGAGGCTTTCCGAATGGTGTCGAAATACTGAGAATGACGTTCCGGACGTCATTTCAGTTAAAATCAAGAAGCTCAGGGATAATCTTCCACAGTTTTCCCAAGCCTATGACTTTCCTGGCGCACATAGAACGAGCAACATGGTTGACCGGCTTATACAGCGGATGGACCGTCATTTATTCAGTACCAAGTACTTTCACGGCACTATGAAATCTGCCAATCTCAGCATTCGTGCCTGGGCGCTTACCCAAAATTTTGCCCCACTCAATCCATGGACGGTAAAGCAAAAAGGCCATGTGAGTTCTTTTGAAAGAATTAACGGATTTCGGTACCACGAAAACTGGCTTCAAAACCTTTTGATTTGGGGTTCATTGGGAGGCTTACGGACGGGTCCCATAAATCCGTTATAACCAGAATAATTTCCTATTAGATGTATTGCAGTCTAAACATGTTAGGATTCATATATGCAAAACTTTTTAGACCTTTTCACTAATATTCTCAATTCAGTGCGTGAACCGCTCGTGGTTCTTGATGCCGATTTAAAAATTGTCAGATCAAATCATGCGTTTTACATGGCCTTTTGTGCCAAGCAGGAAGAGACAGAGGGCGTTTTAATTTATGACCTTGGCAACGGGCAGTGGAACATCCCCAGACTCAGAGAATTACTTGAGAAGATCCTCCCTGAAAACACCGTGTTCAATGATTTCGAAGTGGAGCATTCCTTTGAAGGCATCGGACCAAAAATCATGCATCTGAATGCCCGAAGAATTGATAACGATTTCAAAAAAGTGGAGTTGATTCTGCTGGCCATTGAGGATGTGACCGAAAAAGAGCATTACAAACGGAATCTTGAGGATATCGTAAAAAAAAGGACCGAACAGCTTGTTTTGGAAAAACAGAAAACCGTAGAGGAAAAACGAATTGTCGAAAAATCTTTAAAGGAAATCGAAGTACTGAAAAAGCAACTTGAAGATGAACAGGCGTATCTTAAAGAAGAAATTAAGCTGGGACATAACCACGAGAGCATTATCGGTCAGAGTGACGGGCTTAAATATGTGCTCTTCAAAGTTGAGCAGATTGCCCAAAGCAACACAACGGTAATGGTTCTCGGTGAAACAGGGACAGGTAAAGAGCTTGTGGCCAGGGCAATTCACAGCAACAGCAACCGGAAAAACCGGGCACTGGTCAAAATCAATTGTGCGGCATTGCCCTTAAATCTTATAGAGAGCGAACTTTTCGGTCATGAAAAAGGCGCGTTTACCGGGGCCGACCGCAACCAAAAAGGGCGATTTGAAATTGCTGACAAAGCGACCCTGTTTCTGGATGAAATCGGAGAACTGCCTCTGGAATTGCAGCCAAAGCTGCTCAGGGTCATTCAAGACGGTGAATTCGAGCGCTTGGGCAGTTCTCACACCACCAAGGTGGATGTACGGATCATTGCCGCGACAAACCGGAACCTTGAGGATGAAGTTGAAAAAGGGCGTTTCAGAAAAGATCTGTGGTACCGGCTCAATGTCTTTCCAATTACCATGCCGCCGCTGCGTGAAAGAAAAGAGGATATCCCCCTCCTGACAGATTTTTATATTGAAAAAATATCCCGGAGACTGGGAAAACAGATCAAGGTGGTTCCCCAAAACGTGATGAATGCCCTTTCAAATTATCACTGGCCGGGAAACGTCCGGGAGATGGAAAATGTCCTTGAGCGGGCAGTGATCAATTCATCAAGCCCTAAACTCCATCTGGCGGATGATCTGGAAAAATCCTACAGACATTTGAGCAAAGACTTTAAAACCCTGGAGGCAGTTGAACGCGATTATATCATCCGCGTACTCGAAAAGACCCACTGGAAAGTCAGCGGCAAGAACAGTGCCGCCCAGATCTTAGGCCTTAACCGCAGCACATTGCGTGCCCGTATGCGCAAACTCTCAATTGTCCCTCCCGAGCGCCTTCCCTTTGATTCCCAATGAGGCCCATTTTTCTTGTGGCCGATCCTTTTGCGATCCTGCAGCTGATTCCAAAAAGGGAACCTTAAAAAGGTACCATATGACCCATTGAACAAATAAGACCGCCTTTGAGGCCATCCGACTTCTTTAAACAAGCCCCTCCTTTGAGTCTTTCCCTTTCAATGCCGGCATCATCATAGAATAATTTCCCCAATCCGTCCCTTGGCACAATGATTGCCTTATTCAAGTTACAACAATCCCGCCCCGGGAAAAGAAAGCGGGTAAAAGGAGGTCCCAAATGAATATTTTATTGATTTATCCCGAATTTCCTGACACTTTCTGGTCCTTTAATCATGCGGTCAGTTTCATCGGCAAAAAAGCTGCGTTTCCCCCATTGGGCCTTCTGACGGTGGCTGCGCTGCTGCCAGAAAAATGGTCCAAGAAACTTGTGGATACCAATGTAGAACGCCTGAGCGACACGGACCTTTTATGGGCGGACATGGTCTTTATGGGGGGAATGACGGTTCAGCGCGAATCCGCCTGCCAGATTATTGACCGGTGCAAAGCCTTGCTGGTGCCCATCGTCTGCGGCGGTCCTCTTTTTACGGCTGAACCGGAGCAATTCGGGACTGCGGATCACCTGGTGCTGGATGAAGCCGAGCTGACACTGCCCCTGTTTTTATCAGACCTGGAAAAGGGCCAGGCAAAAAAGATCTATCGGGCGGAAGGGTTCAGTGACCTTGGTGAGACGCCGGTTCCCCTGTGGCATCTGTTGAAGATAAATCGGTATGCCGCATTGAGCATCCAGTTTTCCAGGGGATGCCCCTTTAACTGCGATTTTTGCAATGTCACCGCATTGTTCGGACACAGGCCCCGGCTGAAAACCCCCGGCCAGATCATTGGGGAACTTGACCGTATCTATGATATGGGCTGGCGGAGCAGCATATTTTTTGTGGATGATAATTTTATCGGCAACAAGCGATTTCTGAAAAGCCATCTGCTTCCGGCCCTGATCCAATGGCGCAGTGATAAAAAGGGATGTGTCTTTTTCACAGAATCTTCCATCAACCTGGCCGATGATCCGGACCTGCTTTCCCTGATGGTAAAGGCGGGATTTGACTCGGTCTTCATCGGTATCGAATCCCCGGATGAAACCGCCTTGAGCGAATGCCATAAAATTCAAAATAAAAACAGGGATCTGCTTGAAAGCGTGGCCATCATCCACCGCAGCGGCCTGCAGGTGATGGGCGGGTTTATCGTGGGATTTGACAGTGACCCGCCCTCCATTTTTCAACGCCAGATCGATTTTATCCAGAACAGTGGAATCGTCATGGCCATGGTGGGGATGCTTCAGGCCCCTCCCGGAACCCGGCTGTTTGACAGGCTTCAGCGCCAGAGCCGGGTGGTCAGGCCATTTACGGGCGATAATGTGGACGGCACAACCAATATTCTGCCCCGGATGGGAATGGAGGCGCTGTCAAAGGGGTATCAACGGATCATGAAACAGATTTATTCCCCGGCAAATTATTACCGGCGGGTCAAGACCCAGTTGCGGGCCCTCACGCCCCCGGAGGTGTTCCAGCCCCTGGATTTCCAGCGGTTTCTCTCTTTTTTCAGGGCAAGCCTCAGGCTGGGTATCCTGGGAAAAGAGCGGTTCTGCTATTGGCAGTTGATTCTATGGACCCTCCTTAGAAAACCCCGGCTGATTTCCCTGGCCGTGACCTTATCTATATACGGGTATCATTACCGGAAAATCTGTGAACGTTATATTTATATGAGGAGTAAAAATGGTCAATAAAATTCAAAAAAAACTACATGCTGCACTGAAAGATTCTTTTTCCCAACCCGGCTACGGTCTGGAAGATGAATTTTCAGGGCTGAGGGGGCCGGAGGCGCAAACCTCAGATCCGGCATCTGACTGGGAGGAGAAATATTATTATCTGCTCGCTGATCTGGAAAACACGAAAAAGCGCCTGGCACGCGCCTCCGCTCTTGAAATAGAGGGGCAAAGAACAGAACTGCTCAAAGATGTGATCAAGCTGGCTGACGGGCTGGATCTTGCTTTGAACCATATCTCCGGTGAAGATGACAGCCGCAATATCTTCCAGGGAATCCAAGGGCTCAAAGGCATTCTGGATCAGTTTTTCATCAAACATGAGGTCCAGCCAATTGAGGCTTTAGGCGCCGTGTTTGACCCGAAGATCCATGACGCCCTTGGAGTGGTCCGGAATCCTGCAGCAATTGCCCATACCGTGGTAAGGGTTGAAAGAAAAGGATATTTATATCACGGCAAACTGCTGCGCCCGGCCCAGGTCATGGTGGCGGCGGGGTAAAAGCACTCCCGCCCCCAACCGCTGCATCCGGAGCAACCAGTAAATCGGTCCGGCTTTGGGAGAACTTGGATCGGACTTCCGTGGAAAAAGAAAACATAGAAGGATCAAGGCCAAGTCCAGTGGTAGAAACTGCGTTGTCTATGATTGCTGAAAAGGATTCAGTCCATGTCAAACAAACCCAATCCGATTAACACCATCCAGGAAAAATTGCGCAGCCTCTTTGGTCGAACACAGGCCGCATCAGATAAGAAACCCGGGGCGCCTCTTTTAAATTTCTGGACGGTTCTCATCATTTTTTGGGGGCTTGTCTATCTGCAACAGTCTTTTTTTACTCCTAAGACAGAGACGATTCCCTACAGCCGTTTCAAGCAGGCCATGGCCGAGGGCAGCGTGGATGACATTCTGATAGGTCCCGAGAAGATTGAAGGTATTCTCAAGGGCGTACAGGGGCAGAAATTTGTTACCGTCCGGGTGAATGATCCGGGCCTTGCAAAAGAGATGGATGAGCGCAAGATCCAATATTCCGGCCGGACTGAGAACCGATTCTGGGGCATCCTTCTGTCCTGGGTTCTGCCCCTTGGCTTTCTCTTTCTGATCTGGCGGTTCACCGCAAAAAATATGGGCGGCTCAGGGGTGATGTCCTTTGGTAAAAATAAGGCCAAGATTTTTGCAGAGAGCGACACCCGGGTCTCTTTTGAGGATGTGGCCGGCATTGACGAGGCCCGGGAGGAACTGGAAGAGGTTGTGGATTTTTTAACCACCCCGGAAAAATTTCAGAAACTGGGGGGACGGATCCCCAAAGGCGTCCTTCTGGTGGGACCGCCTGGAACCGGTAAAACCCTTCTGGCAAGGGCGGTGGCCGGTGAGGCAAAGGTGCCTTTTTTCAGCATCAACGGCTCGGAATTTGTGGAGATGTTTGTGGGGGTTGGCGCGGCCAGGGTCCGCGATCTTTTCTCCCAGGCCGCGGCCCAGGCCCCATGCATCATTTTTATCGACGAACTGGATGCCCTGGGCAAGGCCCGGGGAATGAATGCCATGGGGGGCCATGACGAACGGGAGCAGACCTTGAACCAGCTTCTGGTGGAGATGGACGGCTTTGATACCAATAAGGGGGTCATCATCATGGCTGCCACTAATCGGCCGGAAATCCTGGATCCGGCACTCCTGCGCCCCGGACGCCTGGACCGGCAGGTCCTGGTGGACCGGCCGGATATCAACGGCCGGGAAGCCATTCTGAAAATCCACTCCAGACAGGTGGTTCTGGGGGATGATGTGGATCTTTCCAAGATCGCCGGCCGCACACCCGGTTTTGTGGGTGCGGATCTTGCCAATATTGTCAATGAGAGTGCCCTGCTGGCGGCCAGAAGCAACAAGGACATGGTGGAACCCAGTGATTTTGACGAGGCCATCGATCGGGTGATCGGCGGGCTTCAAAAAAAGAACCGGGTGATGAATGCCCGTGAAAAAGAGATTGTGGCCTTTCATGAGTCCGGCCATGCCATTGTGGCCGAATCCGTTGCCTTTGCCGACCCTGTCCATAAGATATCCATTCTTCCCCGGGGGATCGCAGCCCTGGGATACACCCAGCAGCAGCCCACCGAAGACAGGTACCTGATGACACGGTCTGAACTGCTCGACCGGTTGGCCGTGCTTCTGGGCGGCCGGGTGGCAGAGGAGTTGGTATTTAACGAGACATCAACCGGGGCCCAGAATGACCTCCAGCGGGCAACGGACATCATTCGGTCCATGGTGGCGGAATACGGCATGAATGAAAAGATCGGTCTTGTCAGTTATGACCGTCCCCGAACCCCCATGTTTATGCCCCAGGGCTATTCTTCCGAGAAAAATTACAGTGAGGAAATCGCGGCCCGGATGGATGAAGCGGTCTCACTGATGATGGAAGAGGCGCATCTGCGGGTGAAAAAGATCCTTTCAGACAAAAGGGCGCTGCTGGATAAGCTGGCCGCACTTCTCGCCATCCAGGAAACCGTCCGGGGGGAAGAACTCAGAGACATGATGTGAGCTCATCCATTGTTGCGCGGCGGCAATGGCATGACACTGACAGGAAAACCATGGGAGGGCATGATGAAAAAAACAAAGAAAAAAATGAACCGGGTGACCAATGACAGCAAAAGCGACTGGATCGAATTCGGCAAAGAAGAAGCGGAAAACTGGATCAAAAACCTGGCAAATGATGATGCCCTCAGGGTGGCGGTCTATGCATCGGATTTTGATGATGCAGAAGAAACCCTAAACCGTCAGGATGACTACCAATATGACTATTTCAAGAATGATTTCAGATACAGATTTAAAGAACTCTGGTCAGCAGTAAATAAAACCGAAGCCGCTGATTGGAATCTTGAAGAATATCGGTTTTTCAAACAGGGATGGATCGATGCGGTCAAGGAATTTGGCTGGGACATCATACAACATTGATGAATTGACAATCCCGTTGCAGCCCGCTACCTGCTATATGACCATTTGGATGCATGTAATCTTTTTTATCCAGCCGTTAAAGGGCTTTTGTCTTCTTTGTCAGGCTGAATTCCAATGATCAATCAGTATGTTATCTACTAAATGCCGGGGTGGTCTATCCTGGCACACAATGTGAGATATACGATAACCGTATGAACTATCTTGTTATCCGTCAGGGGGATGTCTTGGGAATAATTGAGTAGCCAAAAACAAGCAGTCAATGAAATGGAGCGTACCTACTATGTCAAAAGAAATTAAATATGATGCAAAAGCCCGGGAAGCCATGCTTCTGGGGGTGAGAACGCTTGCAGGTGCCGTTGTGGTGACCCTGGGGCCTAAAGGCAGAAACGTGGTAATTGAAAAATCCTGGGGATTGCCCATCGTCACCAAGGATGGTGTCAGCGTTGCAAAGGAAATCGAGCTTAGGGACAAGTTTGAAAATATGGGCGCCCAGATTGTAAAAGAGGTGGCCAGCAAGACGTCTCTGATATGGCCGGGGACGGCACAACTCCGGCAACCGTTCTGGCCCGGGCCATCTATGAAAACGGCCAGAAACGGGTGGTAGCCGGGCATAACTCTACCTGGATAAAACGAGGCATTGACAAAGCTGTTGCAAGGGTGGTCGACACCCTTGAAACAATGGTAATCCCCACTCAAAACCAGAAGGATATTGCCCAGGTGGGCACGATCTCGCCCAACAACGATGAGGCCATTGGGTAGCATTATTGCCGAAGCCATGGGCAGGGTTGGAAAAGAAGGGGGGATTACGGTTGAAGAGGGCATGCAGTTTGACCGCGGATACCTGTCTCCCTATTTTGTAACCGATACCGAGAAAATGAATGTATCACTTTTCGCCATGAAGAACCTGCTTCCGGTGCTTGAGCTGGCGGCAAAATCCGGACGCCCCATTTTTATCCTTGCCGAAGTTGTTTCCGAGGATAACCTGGCTCCGAACCTCTTTTTATGGGGACCGGTACATCCCCAGGCAAGAACCGCTTATCAAGGCCAGCGGCGGCATGCGCGCGGCTTTTCTGGTACGGAATAATATCCGGCACCACCGCGATATCGAAAATGCCTATCTTCAAGCAATTGCAGGGGCACACGCTGAAATCATTCTTGCAAATGCCTATTTCCTGCCTGGTTAAAAAATTTCGATTAGCCCTCTTTGATGCGGCAAAAAGAGGCGTCCGGGTGATCCTGTTGTTGCAGGAAAGAATAGAACACCCATTGTTCAACTATGCGGCCAAAGCCTTGTACTGCAGCTTTTTGGAAGCCGGAGTTCAAATTTACGAATACCATAAAGGCGTCATGTACGCCAAAGTTGCTGTGATTGACTCCCATTGGGCCACAATTGGCTCCTCAAATTTTGATCCTTTCAGCCTGCTGCTGTCCCTTGAGGCCAATATCGTTATCGATGACCAACCCTTTGCCAAAACATTAACGCACAGCCTTGAGACTGCCATCGCTGACAGGGCGTACAAGGTAGAACCAGACATATGGAAAACCAAGCCTGTCCGGCAAAAGATCGCAAGCTGGATCTGCTATGCTTTGGCCCGATTTATGACGGGAATGGCCGGGGTTGCCCCGGACAACCTTGTTGACGAAAATAACCGGGAATGCTGAATGGGAACCTTATTGTTGACATCCAAGGGAAGTGGGAAAAAAACTAACCATCAGTAATTCCAAAGGAGAAAAATGATCATTCTGCTGTGTATCGCCACCTGGCTCAATATGACCGTCCGTATGTTCGCTGCCGCTTTGTGCTTTACGATCCTTTTTTCATCTTTCTCCGCAGTGGCTGCGGACAGGACCAGTGATGAATTTCTGACCGGTTATGTGGCTTCTATCCTTGAACGGGATCTTAATTGGAAAAGAGACAGCTATATTTTGGAGATTGTTAACGGTGCGACCACAATCACCGTGTATAAAGAGGATCCGGTGCGGCAGGAAGCCGCAGGGACGCAGCTGCGCGCCATCGATGGAATTCATGAGGTAACGATTGTGGTAAAGCCATCGAATGATGCCGAGCCGGAAGCAGCAGGCAGCTTTATGGCGGTTACCGGCCAGGGGAAAGCCTATCCGGTTGGCGACCTGTTCCAGTCACTGATTGCAGACCCGAAGCAACCGCAGTTCTTTGTCAGCCTCCGGAGCTTCAGCTCAATGGATGTGAGATATACCATGGCGTCGGTTGGTTTCGGAGAGACATTCGGTATGTACCGATTTTACGGTATCCGCGAGGGGGATGGGCTTCAATTGAGCCTGGAAGGTGCCTTGTTCGCCCAATTCAACCTGGACAGTGCCTCCTCCGATCTCATCAATGCGGACTACACCATCGGCATCCCCGTCACCTACCGGTATGGCGACAATTCGTTCCGTTTCCGGCTTTATCACCAGAGCTCGCATTTAGGGGATGAGTTGCTCCTGAGTGCCAATCATCCGAATCGAGTTAACCTCAGCTACGAATCCATTGAGCTAATCTATTCCCGGGAATGGCACGCATGGCGGGTGTACGGAGGTGGGGAGTATCTAGTTCACAAGGAACCAAGTGAACTGAAGCCGGCAATCGTCCACTGGGGGCTCGAGTATCGAGGTGACAAGCCTTTCTTATGGAGCGGAAGGCCCATTGTCGGACTGGATATGAAGTGCACCCAGGAAAATGACTGGTACGTCGATACCAGCATCAAGGCCGGCCTTGAATTCGGTCATCATAGCACGGGCCAGCGCCGCCTGCGGCTCATGGCTGAATGGTACACCGGATATGATCCGCACGGCCAGTTCTACAACAATAAGGTTGATTCCATCGGCCTGGGGGTCGCGCTGGGATTCTAATTGCGTTTGTTGTGAAAATTGATCCGACAGCTGGTCTATTTGTCATTCTTATCCCAAGGCCGGTAACGGTGATAATTCGTTACCATGATCGAGAACGTTTATCTGCCTCCCTCATAGGAAGTTCGTTAGAGCTGGCGGGATAGAAAATTTTCAGGGCAACTTAGCATATCGGCTCATATTGCGTATCCGGGTCGTATAATGAGGGTATCAAATCTCACCCCTGGCAAGCGCCTCGCATTGAGTTTCGACCAAATCTGACCCTTTGGGAGAATGTGACCGTTTTAATAGGTGGGTTTAATGGATCTCAACAAGGCGGACTTTGTAAATTTATCCTTATAAATCGGAATTATAGAATATATATCCGGGTTCTGATCATCCGGGTACGGAACTTGAGTAGTACCTTGAGTAGTACAATGGAATCAGGCAAGGGACAGCGACATTCCGCACACAGACCTCTGATGAAATGCCATCTCATTTGTGTACGGCCTAAAAGGTCACGGGTTCAAGAATTTAACATTGACGGCGCGTGTCAAGCAAGTTGTCGCCTTTTCTATAATATTTTCTAATTTTGCCGCACAACCCCCTCATGACCTCCGACGGGTAATTGGGGGCCCATTCTCAGCCATGAGGGAGTTGTGCTAATGCCGTGCTAAATTCCAACGATCAAGCAAGCCTTTTTCCAGCAGCGGTTTCAGGCTTTAACCGCTTGAATTTTTTCAAACTTACTTCTGTAATTGGCTTCCAGGCTCTTGTTCCCTTGGACCACCTTTCAGGATTCTTCAACCGGGCTTCCATATACACTTTATGTCGATCCTCAAGGATTTGAACATCTTTTCCGCGGTGTCTGTCATCAGGAGTAACAAAATTGAGACTGCTATGGAAATGCACAGTATTATACCAAGTGACAAAATTATCCGCCCAATCTCTTGCTTTAATTACATTTTCAAATGGCTTTTCCGGATAATTCGGCCTGTATTTCATTGTTCTGAACAATGACTCTGAAAAAGGGTTATCATTGCTGACACTGGGCCGGCTAAAGGACGGCATGACCCCTAAGTCTTGCAGCTTGGCCAACATAGTTGCTGATTTCATTGGAGATCCGTTATCAGAATGCAAAATAATCTGTTTTTTTGATATCTTTTCACGAATGCAGGCGTCTGCTATCAAATCTGAGGCAAATTCTCCGGACTCCGATTCATAAACCTGGCAGGCGACAGCTTTCCGGCTGTATAGATCCATCACCATATAAAGGTAATAGAATTGACCTTTCACTGATGAAGGCAAATATGTAATATCCCAGGACCATATCTGATTAGGACCACATGCCGTGAATGTTTCCGGGCTATGTCTATGCACTGGATTGCTTGCCTGACGGTGCTCGTTCATCTTCAGCGTTCTCAAAATTCTATACATTGTAGACTCAGATCCCATATAGATACCCTGATCAGCAAGCTTTGGAACGATTTGATTGGGGCTGAAATCTGCATATTCCTGAGATTTCAGTACATTGACAATGTTATCTTGCTCTTCAACCGACAACTTATTGGCAGGAACGGCACGAGAACCCTTACGGTGATCTGTTGTCCCCTGCTTTTTCCAGCGCTGAATCGTTCGCACTGTTAATCCCAATAATTGTGCCGCCTTACTTTTACCGGCGCCGGCTTGGCAGGCCTCAGATATCAAGGTTAACACGGACCGTTTATCCTCAGAGGTTATCAATCTTCCTCTGGCTCCCCCCAGATCGCCTGGGCTTTTTTTTTAAGAACCAGCAAGGCCGCTGTTTCTGCAAGTGCTTTTTCTTTACGGGAAAGGTCGCGTCTTAAAGAGGATATTTCTTTTTTATATTGTTTTTCCTTTTCACTTTGCCTTTTATCTGCAGTGTTTGACATACCGGAAACGGCATCTTTTCTCCATTGCTCCAAGTGATGGCAAAAAATTCCTTTTTTACGGCACCAGGCAACACATTCTTCAGAAGTCATAGTTCCTGTTTCTATAAGTGCTGAAATTCTTTGCTCAGAAGACCAGTCTTTGGGGCGTTTCGCTTTTGATTTCAATGCAGTGTTGCCGCTTTCTTTATATTGTCTTAGCCATTTTCCGATTGTTGATCGGCCAACTCCGAATTCTTGCGATATCTCATGGTGGGGTTTGTTGCCCAGTAGTACCTTTTGTAACACAGCCTCTTTGATTTGGATAGAATGTCCCATTTTTATAACCTCAATGCCCCGAATTTAATTTTCAATTGAGGCGACATCTATCCTGACACAGGGGGTTGAAGACAGAAGAAAGAGAGCTTCATCCATGCTGATAAACAAGATCAGGACAGGAGGGTACATGGTAATTTTGAATGACCTGGCAAATCAGGTGAAAAAAATCAGAGGGTTTCAAACCAAGACCATGCGGCATGCCAGGAATAGAAATATAATAATCGGCGCCAGCATCGGATCTGCCTTGGGATTGGCCGCAGGGATTCTGTTCGCCCCGAAATCCGGCAGAGAAATCCGGCAGGGAATTTCTGATCGAACCTGCGAAACCGTTAAAAATCTTAAAGAAAATGTAACAGTAACCAGAGCCAGGATGTTTGATGCGGCTTCGAAAAAAGAGGCGCATTTGCATGACGCAGGTAAAAAAGGCGGGGATTCAAAAAATGAAAGCACAAAGAAAACCGGTGAGGACAAGGGGACAGAAACCTCAAAATAGAGCCTGTTTGATGTCGTCGGTTTTCAAAACGTGAAAGGACAAGTTTATGCAGGGATCGATCACCTTGAATGAGTTGGGTGCCTTTATTGTGTTTGCTTTAATCGTGGCGGTGAGTGTATACACCGTCATAATGTTGAGAAACATAAATGGCCTGATCAAAGACGCTTCGTCCATGCTGCAAAACAACAAAGATAATTTGAATCGGATCATTCCCAACATGGCTGTGGTTTCAGAAAACACTGCAAGGATCAGTGAAGAATTCAAAAACAGCCTGGGTGAAGCCGGTGAGGCCATCAGGACCATTTCCCATGACACCGCGGATACGGTATTGACGATCAACGAAACCGCCAGCACCCTGGCAACCTATGCCCTGGTACTGGGTGAAATTGTCAAGATGATCGGTGCGATGTTTTCTTCTAACGAAAAAGAGGCGAAATAAGGGCGCAGGATATCAGAGAGCCTTTAGACGCCATTTATAAAAAGGAGTCGGTAATCATGTCACTGGGCACAATCTTTCTCATCATTTTGGTATTGGCGCTTGTGGGAATAATCCCAACCTGGCCCCACAGCAGATCCTGGGGGTATGGTCCCAGCAGCGGCATTGGACTGGTGTTGATCATTGTTCTGGTGTTGCTCGTCCTGGGCAAACTGTAACCCATCATCCATGGGTAGGCTTGGGTGCCCTTGCTGCCGGTTTTTCCAGGCCCCAAGACACTCCGGATAAACCTGATGATCAGGTTGAATAATTTTTAACAGGAGGTCTTTTTATGAAAATAAGAATTTATACCTTGGCATTGCTGGTCAGCATCATCGCTTGGACCGTCACCTATTCCAGTCTGTTCGCATCCGAGACCGATGACCGCATCGAATCATCGGCAAGGCAGTCTTATATATTCCAGACCTATTTTAAGGATGAAGATATTAAAATCCATTCCCAAAACGGTGATGTGACCCTCACAGGGACAGCATCCTCGGATGCATATAAATCGTTGGCCCGGGAAACGGTTGCGGGCCTGCCCGGGGTCAAAGGTGTGGATAACCAACTGGCAGTAAAGGGGGAGGCGGTTTCCGGCTATTCAGATGCCTGGCTTGCGGCCAAGGTCAAAAGTACCCTTTTTTTTCACCGGAATGTGAGCGCCGGGAATACAGAGGTATCTGCGAAAAACGGGACCATCACCCTGGTCGGAGATGCCGAAAGCCTTGCCCAAAAAGACCTGACCACCGAATACGTCCTGGATATTGACGGTGTCAAACATGTCAACAATGAGATGACGGTCCAGGGGGCGGCAATTTGGTCGAAAAAAAAACAAGCGGAAGAGAAAATGGATGAAATCGTCCAGGTCATAGATGATGCATCCATCACGGCCATGGTTAAAATGACCCTGCTGTACCATCGGTCAACCAGTGCTGTGGCTACCACAGTGGAGACAAAAGACGGCGTTGTCACCCTGGGAGGGAAAGCCGGAAACAAGGCAGAAAAAGCCCTGGCCACAAAACTGGTAAGGGATGTCCATGGGGTCAAAAACGTCACCAATCTGATGACAATCGCCGGGTAGTTTTTAGGAATCCATAAAACCTCAATGGGGTTTAAATGAAAATTTCAGACTGGCTGGAGGAGAAAATGGCAGAGGGGATGGATGTGTCCCGGATTAACATGCCGTCTGAAATGTCCTATGACCAAGCCCCGATTTTGGATCCAGAGCGTTTGCTCAATCAAAGCCTCCAAATCATTCTCCCTTATCGGTAGAAGGGCTTGAAACAAGAACCTCAGCAGGGCCAGCGTAATAGATAGAGCTTTTTTTCCCAAATCTGATTTTCAGGTGCCAGAGGAAAAAATGTCCAAGCATGCATGTTATAATATGGTGATGCCAGCCCTGAAATTTTCTAGCCTCATATTGATCCATACCCCGCTCTGATTTTGTTTCCTCAAAACATTGCTCGATTGCCCAGCGCATGCCACTTGAGGCATTGCTGATATAATAGCTGTACTCAGGATTTTTGCCGATGGACCTGCGTATGACCACCCATACTTCTCGTTGGGGAATTCCTTCGCCTGAAAGTTTAACACGCCGGCGAGTGAATTCATAAACAATTGGTCCTTTGGTCCCCTCAGACACTTTTCGTCGGTACCAAAAATAGGAATTCGTGTTTTTAGCAAGAGTAGACAAAGATATGGGCTTTCTGTTCGTGTCAATGAGAACGGTTTTTGAGCTTTTTTCGCCTTTATACTTATATTCTTTTTCTATAGTTATCGGGGATTTCAGCCAGCACAGCGTCTTGCCCGGGACTGATACAAAATAGTTAGTGCCAACCAAATTGCTTGCAGCGTCAATGAATTCTGGACTTACTCCGTAAAAAAAATCTGCCAAAATGTATTTAAACGGGAGGATACCTTCATCGGCTAAATTGTTTAACATTTCCACTGCTAATTGAGGCTTCGTTTTAAATATAGCTTCAGCAGGTAACTTGCACTTTTTTCTACGCGATTCAAAGTCATCGCCAAACCATTTTTCCGGAATGAAAAGGCGTTTATCAACCAAAGAATATCCTGTTTGAGAGGCGTATGCGGCAAACACCCCGACTTGGCAGTTATCAACCTTACCAAGATTACCGCAATATTGCTTTGAAACGCCTATGGATTCTATACCAAAACGTTTTCTAATGGATACATCTTGCAGTCAAGCCGGTTATCTTATCAATGGCTGTGTCTGCCCAGATACTTGCGACCGCAGATTAAAGCATCTCAATCAACATTTCGTAAAAACGCTTCAGTGACAGGTTGCCGGAAAGGCAAGGTTTTTGCTTCGGTCAGATAGGACCCTTTGGACGCATATGACCTTTTTGTCCGGTTGATAAAGGCTTCTCTTTTTTATCTAAAAGAGTAAATTATCTTGATTAATCTGTACGTTATCAGATGAAGTTCAGATGTATATCGTCTGGCACACAAATTGATATATACGATTAAAGGAAGACAAATAATAGTCAGACCTAAAAGAGAATATGGATATGAAAAAAACATCTAATTTTAAACAAAAATTCCAGGTAAATTTCAAAACAAACAAAAGACTCAGAGAAAGGAAAAATTGATCATGAATTTAAGGCCATTAAGTGACAAAATCGTAGTTATGCGCGGGCCAGAGAATACAGAAACCAAAGGCGGAATTATTATCCCAGACACAGCAAAAGAAAAACCAGTGGAAGGAAGGGTTGTGGCCGTGGGAAACGGGCGAATGGGTGACAATGGAAAATTGATTTCAATGGATGTAAAACCTGATGACCGTATCCTTTTCAGTAAATATGGCGGAACCGATGTGAAAATCGATGGTACAGACTACCTTATCCTTCGGCAGGACGATGTTCTTGGGATAATTGAATAATCAATAAACCGTGTAATCAATGGAGATTTATTAGGATGGCCAAAGAAATTAAATATGATGCAAACGCCCGTGAGGCAATGCTTAAGGGTGTGAAGACACTTGCAGATGCAGTGGTGGTGACTCTGGGGCCTAAAGGCAGAAACGTGGTGATTGAAAAATCCTGGGGCTCACCCAATGTAACCAAGGACGGTGTAACCGTTGCAAAAGAGATTGAGATTAAGGACAATTTCGAAAATATGGGCGCTCAGATGGTAAAGGAAGTGGCCAGTAAGACCTCTGATATGGCCGGGGACGGTACAACCACGGCGACCGTTCTTGCCCGGGCGATTTATGAAAATGGTCAGAAACTGGTGGTTGCCGGTCATAACCCCATGTGGATTAAAAGGGGTATTGACAAAGCCGTTGCCAAGGTCGTTGAAGCGTTAGAAGCAATGGCAAGACCCATCAAAAACCAGAATGATATCGCCCAGGTTGGCACCATCTCGGCCAACAACGATGAGACCATCGGCAATATTATTGCCGAAGCCATGGATAAAGTCGGAAAGGAAGGCGTTATTACGGTTGAAGAGGCCAAGTCAATAGATACGACCCTTGAGGTGGTGGAAGGCATGCAGTTTGATCGGGGATACCTTTCTCCCTACTTTGTAACCGATACTGAAAAAATGAATGTTTCATTTGATAGCCCCTATGTGTTGATTTGCGAAAAAAAGGTCTCTTCCATGAAAGACCTTCTTCCGATTCTTGAAGAAATTTCCAAAACGCGAAAACCACTTTTGATCGTAGCTGAAGATGTTGAAGGCGAAGCCCTCGCAACCATAGTTGTCAACAAACTTCGTGGCTCTTTAAATGTTGCGGCAGTCAAGGCGCCAGGGTTTGGTGACAGAAGAAAAAACATGCTGGAAGATATTGCCGTTTTAACTGGCGGAGAGCTTGTTTCCGAAGATATCGGACTCAAACTTGAAAATGTAACGCTGCAGGATCTGGGTCAGGCAAAAACCATTACCATTGATAAAGACAACACCACAATCGTTGATGGTGCAGGTTCCAAAGAAGCCCTTGAGGGGCGGGTCAAAATGCTTCGGGCACAGGTTGAAGAAACGAGTTCTGACTATGATAGGGAAAAGCTTCAGGAACGGTTGGCAAAACTCGTTGGCGGCGTTGCCGTCATTAATGTCGGTGCTGCCACTGAAACTGAAATGAAGGAAAAGAAAGCCCGGGTGGAAGACGCCCTTAACGCAACCCGGGCGGCGGTGGAAGAGGGCATCGTTCCCGGCGGCGGTGTCGCCCTTATCAGGTGTATTCCTGACCTTGAAACCCTTACCCTTGAGGGTGAGGAAAAGTTGGGTATTGATGTGATTGCCAAAGCCATTAAAGAACCACTGCGTAAAATTGCCAATAATGCCGGAGTTGAAGGTGCTGTCGTTGTCAATAAAGTAAAGGAGGGTCAAGGCGCTTTTGGCTACAATGCGCGGACAAACGTTTATGAAGATTTGATTTCAGCCGGTGTTATGGATCCGAAAAAGGTGGTCCGTTTTGCCCTCCAGAATGCGGCCAGTGTCGCATCTGTCATGCTGACCACACAGGCCATGATTGCTGAAAAACCGGATAAAACATAAGGGATGCCTGGTGGCTAAATGGGCGGCATGATGTAATTTGAAATGCGTGGTGCCAGGACGATTGATCCTAATAGGAAAGGAGGTAAAAATGCGAACGAGCACACAATACGTTGAAGGGATCAAATCCATTGCTGTCATCGGCAACTATCTGCCCCGGCAATGCGGTATTGCGACCTTTACAAGGGATCTGGTTGAAGGGCTGTCTGCCAGGGTACCGGATACATTTACCTGGGCAGTTGCCATGAATGATCGTATTCAAGGATATGATTATCCTGAAAAAGTGCGTTTTGAAATCAATCAAAACAAATTGGCCGACTATCATATCGCCGCCCAGTTTTTGGATATCAGCCAAACCGATATTGTCTGCCTTCAGCATGAGTTCGGAATTTTCGGAGGGCCTGCCGGTAGCCATCTGCTCAAACTGCTGTCAGATCTGCATATGCCCTTAGTGACAACACTACACACCGTTTTAATAGATCCTTCTGATGAATATCGGACCGTCATGATTAAGCTTGGAGAATTATCCGACAAACTGGTGGTGATGAGTCACAAAGCAAAATCCTTTCTTCATGATATCTACGGTATTACTGAAGAAAAGATTGCTTTTATTCACCACGGTATTCCGGACATGCCCTTTATCGACTCCAGTTTTCATAAGGATAAATTCAGGGTGGAAGGCAAAAAGGTGTTGCTAACCTTTGGTCTGCTCTCCCCGAACAAGGGAATTGAAACCGTGCTGCAGGCCCTTCCGGCTGTTATCGAAAAATTCCCGGACGTTGTGTATATCATCCTGGGCGCCACCCATCCCCATGTATTGAAAACCAAAGGGGAAGCCTACCGGATCATGCTCCAGCAAATCGCTCACAATCTGAACATCAGTGACCATGTGATATTTCAGAATAATTTTGTCGCCTTACGGGAGCTGTGTGACTTCCTCGGCATTGCAGATATATACATCACGCCTTACCTTGAAGAAGCCCAGATTACCTCAGGAACCCTTGTTTATGCCATGGGGACCGGAAAGGCCGTTATCTCTACCCCTTACTGGTATGCCACTGAAATGCTGGCCGAGGGGCGGGGGAAAATCGTACCGTTCAACCAACCAAATGCAATGGCAGAACAAATCAATGAGCTGTTGCAGAACGATACCCAGCGGCATACCATGCGCAAAAAGGCATATACCTTCACCCGTGAAGCCATCTGGAAAGAAGTTTCTCAAAAATATCTTGACGTCTTCAACGAAGTCCGTCAAGACCGCGTCCGGCATCCCCGGCCCCGGCATTCCTATGTTGGAAATATCAAAGCCATCACCAGTTTCGATCTGCCGGAGATAAAATTGGATCACTTAAAAGCTATGACCGACGACACCGGTATGCTGCAGCATGCCGATCATACCATCCCCAACAGATCTCACGGATACTGCACCGATGATAATGCCAGAGCGATGCTGGTGGCGGCCATGGGGCAAAAACACCTGCCGACAAACGGACTTGGCCTGGATGCCTTGACCGGTCATTACCTGGGATTCCTGTTATTTGCATATAATAAAAAAACCGGACGGTTTCGCAATTTATTTATAAAAAAACCGGACGGTTTCGCAATTTTATGACCTATGCAAGACAATGGAATGAGGATGCCTGTTCTGAGGATCTCCATGGTCGAACGGTCTGGTGCTTAGGTAAAGCAGTAGCCTTTCTGGAAAACCCAGGCCATCTGGCCATGAGCACCGTTCTTTTTAAAAATGCAATCATCGCGGCAGAAGGCTTCAGATCCCCCCGGGCTGTGTCATTTTGTTTGGTTGGCCTGGATGCCTACCTGGAAAGATTTTCCGGGGACCGTGATGCCCGAAGGATAAGGGATGTGCTGGCCACAAGATTATTCACCCAGTTCAGTGAAAATAAAACCGATGACTGGCCCTGGGCAGAGGATACCTTGAATCATGCCAATGCCAAATTGTCCCATGCCCTTCTGGTCTCCGGTCATAAAATGAAAAATCATCAGATGGTAAAGATGGGGATAGACAGTCTTACGTGGCTGCTTTCCATCCAGACCACGGATCATCATTTTGCCCCCATCGGTTGTAACGGCTGGTTTAGAAAAAAAGGAAAAAGGTCCCGGTTTGATCAGCAGACCATTGAAGCCAAAGCTATGGTTGAGGCATGTGCCGCCGCCTATAAAATTTCCCGTGATCGGCAATGGTTTAAAAATGCCGTCATGTGTTTCAACTGGTTTCTCGGTCACAATGATTTGAACATGCCGCTGTATGACCCGAAAACAGGCGGCTGTATGGACGGCCTGATGGTGGATGGCATCAACCAGAACCAGGGGGCTGAAGCCACGCTTTCCTGGCTGTTGTCGTTATTGACACTGCAAAAGTTGCATGCCGATGAATTGTTGCATCAGTCCTCACCCTGATCAACAGGTCAAGAATAGAGGAGATTTTTATGCGAATCGCCATGCTGTCGCCTATTGCCTGGCGCACCCCGCCACGGCACTATGGTCCTTGGGAAAAAGTGGCCTCCCTGCTGACCGAAGCCCTGGTCGATTACGGTCATGATGTTACCTTGTTTGACCTTTAAGTCCACATTGATTTGATCGGGGTATCCGGCGTTGGTCTACCTTTGACGGCATATTTGATGTGCTGTTTAAACTCAATAGTGTCAACCAGGTGATACTTCCATTTATCACGGAGTTCTTGGAGGGCCGTCATTGCTTCGGCTTCCGAGTCAAATCGTTGGGCCTGAAGATGGAAGAGTTGCTTTTCCGCGCGTTCCTTCTCTTTTGAAATAGTTCTTTCAACGCTCTTGACTGCGCGCTCCAGAGCCCCTTTGGATCGAATGATCAACCAACGTTGATCAATTCCATAATGGCCTAACTCCAACGTCTGGCGCTGATAATCATCGTTAATCTCCACCCATTGATCCCATTTTAGGGCCTGTTCGATTACGGTCTTTACAATAGAAAGGGTCCCCGGGATGCGGGTGATAAACGGGATATCTTTCAAGTTGGAAGCATTGGATTCGGCATATCCTTTCGAATCCATAATCAGGTAACGAGGGGTATCGCTTGCTTTGAACTGACGAACGAGTTCACTGCTGCGTTCTTTGAAAACGGTATTATCCGAAGCATTCCCGTCCCAGCACTTACACAAAATGGGAATGCCACCATCCTGGGATACCATCAGCTCCAGCACAGCCTGTTTCAAATCAGGACGGTGGTCTTTGGAGTAACCATGAGTTATTTTGATGGCATGTTCATTCGAATCAGGAAGATACTCCCCGGTCAATGAAAAAGATGAAGTATCCAGATGGTTGAAAAGTAAATGGATACTTTCCGACCGACAGGTAGATGAGGCGATTTCGGTGAAAAGCAGTTCAGAGCTGTAGTCGACCGCATCATCAAGACTGCGCCCGAGCTTGTAGTGATTGGAGTCCGAGGCTTGCAACCCCGGGACGGAACAAAACATCCAGCGGCTTGTTTTCGAAAAATTGAGGCGTCAGCGACAGCGGCCGATTGGAAAAACCCAGCCCATTGAGAACCATGCCGGCAATAGCTTCTCCGGCACTGATATTTTCCTTCTCATCTTTTGGTATGCGAGAGTCAATGATTTCGATGATTTTCAAATCCTTGATAACGCCAGCAACAATACCCAAGTGGTCAATACGTTCGACTTTAACAGTTTCCAATGTTTGGTGTTTGGCCCTCTGTTTTTGTTGATTATGATGGTGCAAAGAGGGTATATTCAAATTTTTTAAAATTCAACTGCTCAATGTCGATTGTCCGAACAATAAATACCTTTTACCCTTCTGACTCAACAAGAACCGATTGAGCAATGATCAAATGTCAAAATGAATCCATAAGGCTTGGATCGTTCTGTTCCCGTTCGGTCCCTGAACCCTTCCAGTTATAAATGGCTGAATATGTGACTTTAAAATACATGGTGAATCTGAATTTTTAATCGTGAATGATCTTAACCCTGCCAACAAGGCCATTTTCCAATCGGACTTTTATGCCATGGGGATGAAAAGACGATTTTGTTAAAATATTTTTTACGACGCCTTGGGTCAGGACGCCCGTTTTTTGGTCTTTTTTTAATACAATGGATACGGTTTGTCCGATTTTGATTTGCGTTCTATTTTGTCCGCCAGTCATTATACTTTTCACCCTATATAATTATAATCTTTTACACTTAAACTCATCGATAGACGCATCTAAGATATTACGTTCAAGTTGCATATCAGGTTTCCACCATACAGCATGATCTCGTTGCCTTTTTGCAAATTCCTGCTGTGCATTTATTACATTTCCTTGTTCCTTTTCTGTGAACATGCTGGAAATCTCATCACCTGCAGCGAATACAATATCGCGACTTTTTATTAAAAACTCTTCATCAAGGACGCCTTTTTCATTGACGTGCCAATAATAATAAATAGCACGTATAACCTCAATTGGCTGTCGGTTCTCAAGCTTTACACAAATTTCTGCAACACGCACACGCTTTCCGGCAAATCTTTCTAATTTTTCCTCACTTGTTGCTTCTATCAGACGTTGGAATTTATTGATTGAGACGCGGAGAATTTCGGATTCATCTGTGATAATAAAATATCTAACTGATGCAGAACTCATATGGTCACCCCATTTCATTTTTAGTTGAAGAGATCGATAAATTGCTTCTGGATAAATTAAACAATGTTTTGGATAATGAACAAAAAAAAATGCCAATCTTCTTACGGAAACTTCCAAGATCAGGAAAAATTCAAAGTGAAGGCTTTAAAAAGCCCCTCAGTGGAAAATTTCAGAATAAAATACATATTTTTCAGAATAAATGCAGAATAAAATATGCTAAGGGGCTTAAAATTAAGCAAAAATTTAGAAAACATGATTATCAAATAATCGCAGGTGATTCTGTTGTGGATTGTTTTAAAGGATGACCAAACACAGCCGCAATCCCTAAGCTTGATCAAAAATATGCTGTTATCATAAAACATTGACAATGGATAATTAAATCCAATCTCCCTAGTTTCGTGGATGGGCTTTGTCGTACACCGCCATCAGGCGATCCATGCTCACATGAGTGTACACCTGGGTGGTAGACAGGCTGGCATGGCCCAATATTTCCTGAATACCTCGAAGATCTGCACCGGAATCCAACATATGGGTGGCAAAGGTATGCCGTAAGGTGTGGGGTGATATTTTTAGGCCTAACCCGCATTCCAAGACCACCTGATCCATAATACGTCGAATGGACCGCCTGCCAAGCCTTCCAAAATTTTTATTTAAAAACACGGCAGAATAATTTTTCTTAAGATCAGCGCGGTAGCTTTGGATGGCATCAAGGGCACTTTTACCCACTGGTATGATGCGCGTTTTATTTCCCTTGCCCAGTACCCGGATCAATCCGGCATTAAAATCAATATCCTGGATGTTGAGCATGTGAAGCTCACCGATTCGCATGCCCGTGGAATAAAAGGTCTCAAACATGGCAAGATTGCGCCTGTCCTTCCAGGTATCTCTTTTCATAGTGTCCAGCAGCCTGAAAATGTCATCAATTTTCATAGCCTTGGGAAGGGCTTTCTCAAGTTTTGGAAAAGGGATGGCATCAGCAGGATTTAGCGTGATGAGCCCTGATCTGACCAGGTAATTAAAAAAAGATTTTAATACGGATAGACGCCTTGAAAGGGTTTTTTTACTTTTTTTCAAGGCAGTCTGGGCGGCAAGATATCTGCGCACGATCATTTTGTCTACCTGTCGGGCCGTTTTTTCAAAGGCCTGTTGCCAATTTTCGTCCCGGTAGTTGCAAGTCTCCAGATAAAAAAGGATAAAGCTTCTTATATCCGTAAAATAGGCACGAAGCGTATGGGCAGAATACCCTTTTTCAGCTTCCAGAACAATCAGATAGTCATCAAGAATCATAACGGTCTATTCCTACGCAAGTCTTATGTTTCAGAGCAGAGTGTTCACAAGCGCCGAAGGCGGTATGTGGATGGCCGGGAACCCGGTGACATTGAAGGAAATATACTCAAAGCCCGGAAATAAATACTATTCGTTTTGCTTATAACCATAATTATAAGCTCTAATACCTTGAGCGGGCGTTTCCTGGTCAATAGTCTTGACAATTCCCTGTCGTTCCATTTCATTAATCAGCTCTACGGATTGTTTGTAAATAATTCCCAGTTTCCTGGATAATTCGGAAATTGAAGCATAACCACTATTCTTGACTATATTCACGGCTCTTAAAAACTCCCGACCATTAAATTGTTGATAATTGAACAATTTAGCAACACTATCAAATTTTAATTGGATATCTACAAATCTATCCCTGACATCATGGCTAAGATCAGGGGAATCTTCATCAACTGACGTTTCAATTATTTTTAAAACGACATAAAGAACCTCCAAAAGTTTAGTGATTTCAGATTCCATCGTAGAAAATATGTAACGTCTCAATAAAAATAGTGTTAAACCAATACACTGCAAAGCATTAAAGCCATGTAGCACCCAAATACAGCAGAATTCATACCAAGTACTAATAATTCAAATTATTATGATTTTATGCCAAAGTGATATCGGTCCAAAAAACCTATGAATAAGCTGTTTCAATAGGACCAAAAAATTTGGTATTAATAAAAATTAATATTTATAACGATTTGTTATGAAGTTACAAAAATTTCACCCAAAACTAATTATTTCACTTATCACAATCCATACATTTTTTTTAACAGCAAGCGATGCTTGTTTCTAAAAAATCCTTCAAAAAAAACCGACCAAAAAATTTTATAATCGTGGATTTCCATAAAAATTTTTTAGCACAAAAGGTGGTGGTTCAAAATACAAACATAGAAGCTACTCCTCAGATACTAAATAATGGTAACAAAAGGCTTCGCATGGAGTGATCTATTATGATCTGTCTTATGTTGATACGCAAATGTTTTTTTGGAATTTTAGATAGTTACGTTGAACAGAGTGAATAAGTTTCCGTTGAGCAGAGCGAATAAGGCAGGACGCAAAGTAGACCTCTTTGAAAAAGTGGGCCTACTTTGCATGTCCTGCCCCCCTACCCTCATATAATAATCTTCATTTTCATTTATTTTTGCTAATTTTTAGATTTTTAAAGAAAAATAAAGTTAATTAAAGAGAAATAAACGGAAATAACGGTTTTTAAATATTTATGAATTGAAATAATCGTGGCTCGCGATTTTTGAGTAGTTAAATCAACTTCCTCAATACTGAAAAATCCTATTTATTTAATTTTATTATAATAATTAAATATTTCTTGACAGATGAATATCAATGTTATTATTTAAAAATTTAATGGATATCTTGCTTACCTGTCCATTTTCTCCAGAAGTTTACCTCATATATATTATCAGGCCTTGTATTTGTCATTCAAATATTGGATATCCACTGATTTTTATGGCTATCGCAAGTTGCCCCAGGGGCCTTCGGACTGCTCCTCCCCAGGCCTTAACTCAAGCTGAAGCCCTTTTAAAAAATTACGCAGCATCTGGTTTTTGCATTCCCTGTAATGTTTGTGCCCGGGTTTTCGAAAAAAGGCGCTTAATTCATGTTTGCTGATTTTCACACCAGCCAGGGATAAAACTCTGATCATATCTTCTGCTTTAAAATTTACAGCGATCTTCAGTTTTTTTAAAATAGCATTATTATTTAGTATTTGCTCGGGTTCAGGTTGAGCCCCCTCCCTTTTTCCCCGTTTATGATTGATGAATCCATTCAAAAAAATGGCCAATTCTGTATCCATGCATTTTTTACAGGCGGGATCATCATCTTTTTTCAGCCAATCACTGACCTGCCCCCGTGACACCTCATAGTTGGCCTGTCCAAAAACGGAGATCATTTCTGAATCACTGAGACCAAAAATATATCGAATCCTTCGTAAAATATCATTTTTATTCATATTATATAATACCAATCCCATTGTCTTTTAATTATATTAGTCTTTTTGTAAGAGGTTAGAACATTTTTATCAGCTCCGCAATGCTCTTTACGAGTTGTCCATGTCCTTGGTGAATGTAGATTCCTATCTGCGCGATCAACGAATATGCTACGGCAAATTGGGCCAAAGCATATCCGGCAACGGTGAACTGGCTGACGCTGATAACACCAAACCCGAATTGGGATAGTGTAAAAATACCACATGCAAATTGTCCGATGGCGATGATGCCTTTTGCCGGGACAGGTATCCTGTTTGGACTGTACTTGAATGAGATGTGAACCCATGGCCACCCGAACAGGGTTGCTTTTGATTTGTATTCAAAACCCCAGCCATCCCATTTTTCTTTGGTGGGGAACGGTGTGCCGCACTGCGGACAAGCCATCGCTTGTTCGGATATCTCGTGCCGGCATTCGCGACAAGGTTTCATATCCCCTCCCCTTTTTTCAGCCAATCAGATAAGTGCCGGTTCCTGTGGCAATCCGGACATCCTGTTCATTGTAAAGATCAATTTTTGTAACCACGATCCGTCTGCCGGCCCTGATAATCCGGCTTCTGCATTCAAAGGATTCTCCCCTGCCCGGCCTTAAATAATCCACCCGAATATTAATCGTGGCAGATTCAACAAGTTTTTGACTGATTACTTCAAAAGATTTGCCTTCCTGGAATTTTGCACAGGAAATCAGTGCAGAAAGCCCCCCCGGTCAAATCAAGCACTGATGCGGTGACGCCGCCGTGCAAAATACCGGCAGATGAATTTCCTATGAGATCCGCTTTCATCTCAAAGGTGGTAAGAGCCTCTCCTGAATTGTAATCCAGATCTTTTATATCAATGCCAAGAACCTTGTTGAACGGCAGCATCTCAAGGTAGTATTTTTTTATATTCTCAATCACATGGTCACTCATATCAATTCTGCTTAATTTTAGTTTCAGTAATATATATCGTACTAACAGCAGATGCACAATGAGCGAGATTATTGATGTTTCAAATTGTTTGATGAATTTGCCATATACCATGGATTCAGCAATGGCAGCCGATGCCGTTAAAGCATTTAAGCCCAGGTTGGTTTATCCCTATCACACGACAAGCAACAAAGAGGATCAAGTGCCGGGCTTCATTGAATTAATGAAAGGATTTGATGACGTTGACATCCAAATTTTAAAATAGCGCATGTTTCCAATACACCGGGTGGCTCTATGCCCCCCCCCGGTGTATTGGCCGGCGATATGCCGTCTTGCGTATCAAGCATTTAAAAAACGGTTTAAATTTTTTTCGCTATATAAAAAGCATACCCATAATATTTTTTGTACTTTTTATATAGTTGAGCTTCATGCCGCTGGTTTACGATAAATTGTTCGGCAATTTTGTTGCCGGCATTTTGTTTCAAGAAAAGTTCATCTACAGCTACTTTGGGCGCAAAGTAATTTTCAATCCAGCAGTTTTCAGGCAAAATAAAAGCGGCGACGGGTATATACCCGGATTTCTGCATCTGCGCCACTTTATTGGAGACCGTGTCTATTTCCGGATAGGCATCCATCCAGAACGCTTCGATCTCTGCGGGACGTTCCTCCGTAAACCATGTTCCTTCCGAAACCGCAAGATAACCGCCTGTCTTCAGCAATTTGCGCCATTCATTAAGGCCCCGTTGAAAGCCAATGTTGTAGATCGCTCCTTCGGACCATATAAGATCCAACTGCTCATCCTGGAAGGGGAGATCTTCCATCGATTTAACAATGCCTTTCACTTTATGCTGAAGACCAAGCTTTTCAGCATTCTGGTTGAACAGGTCGATAAAAGCAGGAAAGATGTCGATACCTGTAATATTCCCAGGTGCATGCTGTGCTAATATCATTGTCTGTCCACCTGATCCGCAGCCAATGTCGGCAACAAGAGATTTGTCGTTAAGGTTGTCGATAAAACTCAATGCCTTGATGGTTACTTCCGGGCTCCCCGGCCCCTGTCGTTTCAGACTCGCAAAATATTGGCAGATCAATTCCACATCGAACTCATGAATTGATTTATATTCATCGTTCATTATTCTCTCCAATGCTGAGGCTGGTTAAGTACATCAGAACATTCCACCGTTCCCCCGGCTTTGCCGATAATCCCCGAAGACAGTTCAGCTACCATCCAGGCGCCGGCATGTTCTTCCGGGATCGAATATGGAGCTTTGAACCCCAATTTGCCGGCAGGAACGAATCCCGAGCGGGGATAATAATCAGGATGTCCTAAAACAAAAACCAAATCCACCCCGTTTTTCTTTAACCGGTCAAGGCCGTCTTTGATAAGAAGGCCCCCAACACCAGTGGATTGAACCTCCGGAAGCACTGCAAGAGGCGCCAATATACGTGCTGAAACCAAAATTGGAGATTGTGCGATGTTTACTTTTGTAAAAAGAACATGCCCAACAATAGTTTCATTTTTAACAGCTACAAGAGAAAGCAAAGGTTCTGCGGTTTGGTCATCGAATAAATCATGTACAAGCTGGGCGATCACCGGCCCCTTTACCTTTCCAAATGCCGTTTTATGAATTTTTTCTATCTCCAGTCCATCAAATTCCTGTGAACTTCTTATTTTCAATATTCTATCCTTTTTGAATTCAATAATCAGTATTGAAACTGTATTAAAAGCTGCATCGTTATCAGCTATAACAGCCTGAAAATATAGTTATTTATAAAATCGAAAGGGGGTTACTGATAAAAGGAAATATAAGATAGATGGATGCAAAAACGGTTCCCGTATTGAAGCCGGATCTGCACCCTATTATTCAGAAATAGAGTGATTAGACTGAGATGTAATACCAATCCATTACCGATTATCTTTTATCAGTAACGATTTGCACAATATCCAATAAGTTAAAAAACAAAAAAAATCCTTTTAAACCGCTTGTAATTAATTGAGGCGTTTCTTATATCATTTATTTAAAACAGTTGTCAAATATCATAATTCCATTTCTCATTGAACCACGGGGACTGTTCTCCACCCGGGCGCACCGGCGCCCCCAATCCCATCGGGCTGTCCATTGTCCGCCTGTTGTTCGGAAGGCAAAAATACCCTTGAGATTCTGGATATTGTTGTAGTGTATTTCAATAGGTTGCTTAATTTTGCCACTTGATAAAATTCAAAGAACCAGCTAAGCATGTTGCCCGCTATAAATAATGACGGGAGCAATGAGTATGAACAAGCTTGAACTAATTCAGGCAATCAAAGATAGAGCAGGGCTTACCAAACAGGAATCCACAGACAATGATTATTAAGGCCCTGTGAATGATACATCAGCATTTAAGTGTTTCTCCTGGGCCCACAGAAGAAACATTATATTCTGAATCAGGCGAAAAACTGACACCGCCTGAAGGGTGGTTTTTTTTGCCCGCAGGGGATGCCGCAGTTACGAGGCGAGTAAAATCAAAGAGCCCCGTATGGGTGGTCCAGGTAAAATACCGCAGACGGATGATTTCAAAAGGTATATGGGCTCCCGCAGACAATATCCTGGTCGCAAAACAGGAAGTGGCTGCCAAGAGGTCAACACCGGCCTATGCCAATGAGCGGAAGCGGGAACTGGCACGAAGACAGGCCAAGCAAACCGCCTATACACAGGAATTTAATGATGAGGTCATCAAGTTTTTGAATTTCCACCCCAGGTATCAAAAAGAGGCACTACACCTTGGAAAAATCATAACCACCCACGCAACTCCTGTGGGCAGCGGAACCGTTGGAAGAACCCAGCGTATTCCTATTAATAAGAGAGCTGAAGCCGCTGTAATTGCATGGATGCGACATAAGACCAC
Source organism: uncultured Desulfobacter sp. (assembly GCF_963666675.1). Taxonomy (NCBI): domain Bacteria; kingdom Pseudomonadati; phylum Thermodesulfobacteriota; class Desulfobacteria; order Desulfobacterales; family Desulfobacteraceae; genus Desulfobacter; species uncultured Desulfobacter sp. The sequence continues at coordinate 2,904,225 of NZ_OY762929.1, forward strand.
TGCATATGATTCAATGAAAATTCCACGTGTAAAGGGAAAGCGAAGAGAGGTACGAAGATTCCTTGCCAAAAAATCAATAGAAGTTTTGGAAACTTATCGTCATGGCCAGGATCAAAAAGAGGATTGTCCACTGAAAAAGGCACTTGAAACCGCCACCCACCTTGCCAGAACAACGGAGGGCGGCATGGCACCAGAAACTGTGATGCAGGGATATTAACGGCACATCAGGTGACTCCGGCCATGGATATGCAGGTATAAATATGCTATAAGTGAGAATTACGTTTCATCAACCCTTCAAGAAAGAACCATAACCACCATGTCAGCGTCAGCATATACCCCACCCTGGAAACAGGCAGAAAAAAAACGTGCAGCCAACCAGAAACGTTCCTCGTCCAGGCAATCCCATCCCTTTCTGGCCCAGGATCCCAAGGCGGTCGTAGGTCAGTTCCACGATCTGCCCGTTGAAAACTTCTCGGATTACGGCGTCTATCTGAGCTTTGGCCGTGACAGGGTTCTCCTCCCCAATAAGTACGTGCCGGAAGGCGTTGCCGTCGGGCAGATCATCGGCGTCTTTGTTTATACCGATTCCGAGGACCGGCCCGTGGCCACGACCCTGACCCCGGCCGGGGTGGTGGGGGATATCGTAGGGCTGAAGGTCCGGGATACGGCGGCCTTTGGCATCTTCATGGACTGGGGCCTTGAAAAGGATCTGCTGGTTCCCCGAAACGAACAGGAAGGACGGATGGAACCCGGGGAAACCCATCTGGTAAAGATATGCCTGGACAAGTCTTCCCACAGGATCTTTGGCTCCACCCTGACGGCAGGATTCTGCGACGGGGGCGCCCGGGATCTGGCAGCGGGGCAGGAGGTGGATCTCATCATCCACAGCATCAGTTCCATCGGCTATACCGCCGTTATCAACCGTTCCCGCACAGGACTGCTCTATAAAACAGAGACGTTTACAGACCTGGCCGTGGGCGACACATGCAAAGGATACGTCCTGCGGATCCGGGAGGACGGCAAGGTGGACCTGACCCTCAAACAGCCGGGCTATGCCTCGGTGGAGGGATCGGCCGAAAAAATAATAGCGGTCCTTTCTGCCAACTGCGGCGCCAGCCCCTGCCATGATAAGAGCCGGCCCGAAGAGATCCAAGCTGCCTTTTCCATGAGCAAGAAGGAGTTCAAGCGAGCCGTGGGTAAGTTGTACAAAGAGGGCCGGATTGCACTGCTCGGAAGCGACGGGATCCGTATCATATCATGACGAAGATCCCTGGGCCTCGGCCAGAAAAATGCTGACCGCCTTCCCTAAACACTGCCGAAAGTCGTGACGCAGCCCTCCGGCCTAAATCGCCTTGTGATTCCGTCCGGTCTTTTCAAGGTAGTATTCGTAATCGCCCGGATATGCAAAAACTTGCCCGTCGTTGATTTCAAAGACCTGATCGACCAGGTGGCGAAGGAAATACCGGTCATGACTGACCAGGATCAGGGTGCCTGAATAGGCCTTTAGGGCCTCCAGCAAAATTTCCCTGGACTGGATATCCAGATGGTTGGTGGGCTCGTCTAAAATCAGGAAGTTGAGGGGACGCCCCAGTAGCGTGGCCAGGACCACGCGGCTTTTTTCTCCCCCGGACAGGGATTTGATCTTCTTGTCTACCTCATCCCCTGCAAAGAGAAAGGATGCGCAGATATTCCGGATCACCCCGATGTTTTCCAGGGGCAGGACCTCCTGAACGGTTTCGAACACCGTTTTTTCCGCGTCCAGAATATCCATGGCATGCTGGCTGAAATAGCCCGGGCTCACACCAGCCCCGAGGCTGATCGCCCCGGATGTAGGCTCGGCCTGTTGGGCAATGATCTTGAGCAGGGTGGATTTACCGGCCCCGTTGACTCCGACCACCGCGGTCTTGGACTGCCGGGCGATCATGGCTGAGACATTGGAGAACACCGTCTTGGATGTGCCCCTGTCCGGCGCCCAGGTTTTGGACACCCGGTCCAGTCTCAGTACATCGTCTCCGGATCTCGGTATTTCAGGCAACCGGAGCTTGATCTTCTGCTGGGAAGGCGGGATCTCGATGCGCTCTATTTTCTCGAGCTTTTTGATGCGGGACTGCACCTGGGTCGCATGGGAGGCCCTGGCCTTGAAACGGGCAATGAAATTTTCCTCCTTTGCCAGCATCTCCTGCTGCCGCTGAAAGCTTGCCAGCAGCTCCTCCCGCCGGATTTCCCGTTCTCTGATATAAAAATCGTAGTCCCCGCCATAGGTGGTGATCGTCTGATTGCCCACCTCAATGATGCGGGAGACGACCCGGTTCATGAAATCATGGTCATGGCAGGTCATCAGGAGCGCGCCTTTATAAGTGTTCAGGAGCCAGTCCTCAAGCCAGAGAATGGACTCCATGTCCAGATGGTTGGTCGGCTCATCCAGCAGGAGCACGTTGGGGTTGATGGTCAATATTTTAGCCAGGGCGATGCGCATCTTCCAGCCGCCGCTGAAAGACTCCACCGGCAGGCGGTGCTGGTCCGGCAAGATACCGAGCCCTGTGAGAACCGTCTGTGCCCGGTTTTCAAGGTCATAGCCCCCCCCGGACCTCAAACATCTCCGTGACCTCGCCGTATTGTTCAAGCAGGCTCGCCAGGGCGTCATCATCCATGGGCTCGACCATGGCCGCCTCCATCTCTTTCATCTGCTGCCCCAGCGCCACCACATCGTCAGAGCCTGAGATCACTTCCTGCAAGACCGTCCGGCCTTTCATCTCCCCGACCTTCTGGGAAAAATATCCGATTTTTATTTTTTTGGAAAAAGCAATGCTCCCGTCATCTGGCTCATCCCGGCCGGTAATCAGGCGGAAAATCGTGGTTTTACCGGAGCCGTTCGCCCCCACCAACCCTGACCGGATGCCTTTTAAGATCTGGAAACTGGCTTTTTTTAAAATGATTTGCGGGCCGAACTGCTTTGATATTTGGTTCAGATGAATCATGATGGCGTCTTAAACACTAAATTATTATCCGCTTTTGGTATTATCTAAGTTTTACCAATCTCAACTTTGCCCCAAAAGTTAAGATTGGCAAATATCCACAGGTATCGTTAAGGCTTTAAATTACCGGATAAAATTGGTCATGATTTTGCGTGCCGCTGCAGGTGCGGGGATTTGTTCTTTTCCATGGGCGATGATCTTCATGATCCATGCCATATTCTGGCCCAGCACCTCCATGATCTGCTTTCCTTCTGCATCTTCTTCCATCTGTCCGGGTGTCAGGCCGTGGGCCACATTCCAATAGTTTGAAGAAGGCATAACCATTTCAGAATAGTTGATATAATGGTTAAGGGTTTCCAGTGTGGAGATGCCTCCAGAGCGCCTGACCGCAGCAACGGTCGCCCCGACTTTTTGCCGGAACAGTCCGCCGTTGACCGACGCCACAAAAAAGGCTCTGTCAAGAAAGGATTTCATTGTCCCGGCAACACCGCTGAAATGAACCGGGGAACCAAGTAATACGCCGTCGGCCTCTTTTATTTTCTGAATCCATTCATTGACTGGATCATCTTTCATCGCACAGGCCTCATCCTGATTTTTGACACAACCGTGGCAGGCAACGCAGCCTTGGATTTTCTCTTTTCCCACCAAGATCATTTCCGTTTCAATGCCGGCCTTTTCAAGTTGCTCAAAGACAGTGTTCATGGAACAGGCCGTATTCCCTTTTTTTCTTGAACTTCCATTAAATCCGATAACTTTCAAGTCTATACTCCTTTGTTATGGTTATGGTGACTAAAGTTGACATACGGACAAAAAACATTGTCTCTATTATACAACCGGCGTGGCGAGTATCAAGGGGCGTCAGTTTGATTAGGCGTAACAGCAGAAATACACCCTACCCTATTTTAGACATACGTCATGAAGGTTCAAACCAATGGGTTGTTTTTTTGCAGAATGCCACCAGCATCAGCATGACTGGGACTTCAATTAAAACGCCGACCACTGTTGCCAGTGCAGCCCCGGAGGAAAGGCCAAAGAGCATGACAGCTGTTGCAATGGCCACCTCAAAATGGTTGGACGCCCCTATCATGGCGGCAGGTGCGGCATCTTCGTATTTCAATTTAAGAAATTTTGCGGCGGCATATCCCAAAGCAAAGATCAGTATGGTCTGGATGAACAACGGAATGGCGATCCACAATATGGTTAAAGGATTGGCCAGAATGACCTCTCCTTTAAAACTGAACAACAGGACCAGTGTCAATAAAAGCGCGCCGATGGTGACAGGCGTCAAGACGCCCAAAAACTTTTCCTTGAACCAGATCTCCCCTTTTGCACCGATAATCCACTTTCGTGAAAAAAATCCGGCAACAAGCGGCAGGGCCACATAGATGGCCACAGACAATAAAAGGGCCTGCCAGGGAATGGGAAGTTTGCCGACACCCAGTAAGAAACCGCCCAGAATTCCATACAACACCAGCATGGTAAGGGAATTCAAGGCCACCATGACCAATGTCAGGCCGTCATTGCCCCGTGACAGGTATCCCCACACCAGGACCATGGCGGTGCAAGGCGCAATTCCCAAAAGAATACATCCTGCAAAATCAATTTTAACCATGATGGGGTACATCATGAAAAACAGGCAGGCTGCGATGGGAATGGACACCACCGGCGCCCCGTTTACATTGATGGACATCCCGTCCAGGGTCTTGGCAAGATCCGGCGCTATTTTACCCAGAACAATTCCGCCGACAATACACAACCCAACCCAGACCGTCAGATATCGCTCAAACAGACTGGTCATTTTACGTTCATTGGCGTTCTCACTCATTTTATTTTCCTCTATTGATCTAACACCATAATGCCCAAACGGTTTACTTGACCATTTATTTATTTATATTTTCAGGCAATTTTTCCACAAATGCCCGTATTTCATCCCGAACCTTTCGGTAGCAGTCCAGTTGCCGTTCCGGACTCTCTCCTTTTTCTGCAAGTTCCCGGGCCATTTTAGGCGGATCATCAAACCCCACATGGATAACCGTACAGCGGGGCGGGAAATAGGGACATGTCTCATGGGCATGGCCGCAGACGGTGATGACCGCATCCAGTTCGGTCTCCTTGAACGCATCTATCAATTTTGACTCATGGCCTGAAATATCCACTCCGGCTTCAGCCATTACTTTGACTGCATCGGGGTTAAGACCGTGGGTTTCAACTCCTGCTGAATACGCCTTTATGCGATCGCCCTTTAGTTTTTTTGTCCAGCCTTCGGCCATCTGGCTTCGGCATGAATTTCCTGTGCAAAGAAATAGTATCTTTAATTTTTCGCTCATAAATGGCGTTTCCTTTTTTTTATAGGTTGGTGCAATCGCCGCCTTCTCTCTGTTTACGGCTTAGATTTTCACAAGGAATCCTTAGTATTTTTTCTAATGCATCCAGATCCTGTGTTCTCTGTGTGGTGTTGCTAACTTTTTGATTAATCCAATTAAAAAGGGGTTCCAACGAAGCGTCATTCCTGTTTAATCGGAAATATACCCACCTGCCCTGCTTCCGGTTTTCAAGCACACCGGAATCAACCATCCGGCTCAGGTGGCGGGACGCTGTTGCCCCGGCAACCTGCAGGAACTCAGTGATCTGACAGGCACATAACTCCTCGTGTACCAGCAGCACACTTAAAACCCTCAGCCTGTTTCTGTCTGATATCGCTTTCAATAAAGCCAGTGTTTTATCCATGTACGAATACCAATTTAAATTTATAATTAGCCAAATTGCTAATTAAAGGTAATCTGCATTCCTATTTAAGGCAATAAAAACTTAACATCTAATCAATTTCTAACTCAATGTATTGATAGACAATATTTCTTTTAAAAAGATCTTAAGCCCTGAACCATTTTCGAGAAAACCCTTGACGATGGGTAAATCTATCTATATATTCCATTTTAACGATTTATAAAACTTAAAACGACCGGGGCGGCAGACCAATTGGACAAACAACAAGGAGCGTTAATGTAACGATCATGAAAACCTTTATACGCGTAATGAAAGCACTGTCTGATCCAAACAGGGTGAAAATGATGAAAATCCTGCAAAATCGACCACTTTGCGTTTGTGAAATCAAAGAAGCTCTTGGGATTGCTCAATCCACCACAAGCAAACATTTGAAAATCCTTGAAGATGCCGGACTGGTAAGAAGCTTCAAGGATGGATTGTGGGTCAATTATTCCCTGGCGGACGGCAGTGACTCACCGTTTGCCGCAAATATGCTTGGCAACCTGAGGCACTGGTTGGACAATGAACCTGAAATTCAGGAACTGAATAAAATTTTGCCGGGAATTGACCGCAAGGACATTGTTGGAAAAGAATAGGTAAAAATTTTTTAAGCATAATATCGTTAAATGACCATGTATAAAAAAAGAGGTTAAAATGAGCACAAAGACTGCCCGGACAGAGCCAATGAAAAACACCGCGAAGTCAGGATTTATATTATATCTTTTCATGGGTTTAGCAGGCGTTGTTCTGTGGTGGATGATCTACAGACAACTGCCCGGATTATCCCAATGGCTGACCTACGATCTATTGTCAATCCAGCAAGGATCTCATCTGGGGGCTTCCATAGAATTTTTCCTTTATGACACCCCTAAAGTGATGATGCTGCTGTTCCTGGTTGTTTTCGGCGTCGGCGTCATCAGAAGCTTTTTCACCCCTGAAAAAACCCGGGCATTTTTATCGGGTAAGAGCGAATTCGCAGGCAATGTTCTGGCTGCCCTGTTAGGCATTGTAACGCCTTTTTGCTCTTGTTCCGCAGTCCCCTTGTTTATCGGTTTTGTGACGGCAGGCGTCCCGCTGGGGGTTACCTTCTCCTTTCTCATTGCCGCCCCCATGGTCAATGAAATTGCCCTGGGCCTTTTATACGGGCTTCTGGGATGGAAAGTTGCCGCCATTTATATGGGAACCGGTCTGTTTATCGCCATCTCAGCCGGGTGGGTTATCGGCCGGCTGAAACTTGAAAATCATATTGAAGACTGGGTGAGCCAGGCAAATATGGGAGATGTTGCTGCGGTGAAAGAAGAAAAATTGACCTGGAACGACAGGATTGTATACGGCTGGGATGCCGTCAAAGAGATCATCGGCCGGGTCTGGGTCTATGTCATCCTGGGTATCGCAGTCGGCGCAGGGATACACGGTTTTGTGCCTGAAGGGGTCATGGCGTCCATCATGGGCAAGGGCTCCTGGTGGTCCGTACCGGTCTCTGTTCTGATCGGTGTCCCCATGTATTCCAATGCCGCCGGGGTCATCCCGGTTGTTGAAGCGCTTTTGGGAAAAGGCGCCGCACTTGGGTCTGTCCTCGCCTTTATGATGAGTGTCATCGCACTCTCTTTGCCGGAAATGGTTATCCTGCGAAAAGTGCTTAAACCCCGGTTGATCGCTGTGTTTGTCGGCGTTGTGGCCTGCGGCATCCTTTTTGTGGGGTATCTGTTTAACATGATTCTGTAATCAAAACAGGCGTAAAAAAACAAATTCATAACATAAAAAGGCCAAGTCACAGCGTGGCGGCCTGGCAGATAAACAAAAAAAACAAAAGGAATCATAAATGGAAATCAAAGTATTGGGACCTGGGTGCGCCAAATGCACCAAGACCGAAAAGCTGGTACAGGACGTTATTAAGGAAACAGGCGTGGATGCAAGCGTGGAAAAGGTCAGTGATATGTTGCAGATCGCCTCATACGGTGTTTTGGGTACCCCTGCGGTCATTGTGGACGGAGAGGTCAAATGCTCGGGGAAAGTGCCCAAGAAAGCGGACATTCTCACCTGGCTTAAAAAATAAGCGGACTATCTTTAAATAAGGAATGCATCATGTTGAACCATTTGAATAAATTTATTTTTCCGGCTGTTATTTCTGTTTTGTTGTTTGGGGCGACAGTATACGCCCAGGATTTTTCCCGAATTCCCGAAAAAGGCAAGGTTACCATGGTCGATTTGGGAGCAAAAAAATGCATTCCCTGCAAGATGATGGCCCCGATTATGGTCAAACTTGAGAAGGCGTATGCAGAGAAGGCCGACATCGTTTTTATCGATGTATGGGAAAATCGGGAACAGGCGTCCAGATTTAAAATCAAGGCCATCCCGACCCAGATTTTTTTCAATGAAAAAGGTGAAGAAATATACCGTCACGTCGGTTTCCTGGATGAAAATTCAATTATCAGCCAGATGACAAAAATGGGTGTCGAGCAACCCGACCTGTAAAAATCCAAAGGATAATTTCATGCTGGATTCTCTATTTTTAACGGTGAACCAATGGATGGCCGGCGATTTTGCCCTTGCGGGTGCTGGTTGCTTTTTGTGGGGTGTGATCAGTGTTTTGTTCAGCCCCTGCCATTTGGCGTCCATCCCTTTAATCGTCGGATATGTAGGCGGCCAGGATAAAATGGTTCAGCCCAAACAGGCCGGCATATATTCCGTTCTTTTTACAACAGGACTTTTTATCACCATCGCTTTGATCGGTATGGTCTGCGCCCTTCTTGGACGGATGCTGGGGGATGTGGGAAATTATTGGCAGATCCTGGTCGGCAGTATCCTGATCTGGGTGGCCCTGGGGATGCTGGGCGTTGAAACATGCGCCATGTCCGGCAGCCTGTTGTACAAGCTAAATCTCAAGGGGAAATTGGGTGCCTTTGGTCTCGGCCTTGCCTACGGCGTCCTGTCCGGGTCGTGCACATTCGGGTTTATTGCCCCGATACTGGCCATTATCACAGTACAGGAAAAAGTGGCCACGGGCGTCATTTTTATTATCCTTTTCGCTGTGGGGCATTGTATTCCCATCGTCATTGCCGGCAGTTCCACAGCACTGGTAAAAAAACTGCTGGAAAACAGTGCCTGGAACAGTGCCGGAGTATGGTTCAGAAAGCTTGCCGGGATTATTATTGCTTTGTTAGGCGGATATTTCATCGTAAACACGTTTTTAAGTTAGTCGGTCATGACTGAACCGGAGAAAAGGCGTTTGCAGCATTCAAGTACAATTAAAAATAAATATTAGCGGAGACAACCGACATGAACGATCTGAATCAGATAATTAAGGAGATGGACTTCCAGTTTTTCAGTTCCGGAGCGCACGGCATGAGTATCGAAGGGATGCGCAAGGCGCTTGGCGATGACCATTTTCTATTTTTGGATATCCGGACTGACGAGGAGGTCAAATATCTTTCTTTCCCTTTTGCCCTGCATATCCCTTTGAATGAATTGCCGGACCGGTTGGACGAGGTTCCCAGGGACAAAGTTATCGTCACATTTTGCTCGTCGGTATTCAGGGGGGCGATGGCCTACACATACCTGCTGGCCCAAGGGTATGAAAAGGTAAAAGGACTGACCGCTTCGTCCGAGGATATGGCTCCGGCATTCAAGCCCGGGCCTTTGGCTAAAATGTAAATTGATATCCATACCGGCAGGCAATGATCATAACCGCCTGCCGGTATTTTTTTCACGGTAACGGTAAAGGACATATTAAAGTGGAAGCCCATCTTCTGATTATTGTTTTTCTTTCGTTCGGTTTAAGTTTCATTTTCGCTCTGGGTGGTGTGGGGTCTGCCGTTATTCTTATTCCCGCTTTATCCTGGCTGGGCGTCCCCTTTAACATCGCCCGGCCCACCGGGCTTTTTGTCAACTGCGTGAGCATGCTCGGGGCAACCTGGTCCAACTTCAAGGAAAAGAAGCTTGATATACGTTTAGGTCTTCCCATAATCGCTTCGTCCATTGTGATGGCACCGGTGGGCGCCTGGGCCGGACATTTCCTACCCACCCGGACTCTGCTTTATGTTTTCGTCGGTTTTTTATTTTTTTCCGGTTCCATGATGATTTTTTTCAAGGGATCAAAGTATGCAGACCAGTACCGTGAAGACCGTCCCGTTGCCGGCCCTCTGGGTGTCGGCGTGTTGGCCGGGTTTGTCTCGGGACTTCTGGGTGTCGGCGGAGGCGGTATCATTTCTCCCCTGATGGTGCTCCAGGGATTCAACCCAAAGAAGGTGGCCATGGTGACAGCCTTTTCAGTGCCTTTTTCATCGTTTTCGGCCTTTGTCACCTATGCGGCCATGGGGTCCGTGTCCGTTAAAATTCTTGCTTTTCCAGGCCTTGCCGCTTGGACCGGCGGATATCTGGGAACCAGAGTCATGCAGAAAAAGATGAAACCCCAGAGTGTTAAACGCCTCTTGGGCGGTGTCTTGATACTCATCGGGATCAAATTTTTATGGTCCATGGTATAGCCTGCTTTTGTTCAATAGATTTCCTTCTGGGTTTCTGCCTGTAATTGCAGCCCATGTGCATTTCTTTCAAAAAAAATATTCAACTATGTCAGGAAAGAGCGTTTAATGTAATTGGAACTAAATGGTTTTTTTTCATAAATAAAATAACCTTTCCAACGACAATATTGGACTATTCCTCTACAGGTTTCCGGTAGATCATGCCCTGCATCTCTTCTTCTGCCGTTGCAGCACTCACCTTGACCATTTTCGCTTGCTTGATCATATCCGGCGTCCAACGATAAAACATCATCTCCCCCGGTTTGATATCAATGGAAAAATCACCGTAGGTGTTTTTGGGCCATGTGGCACTACTTTCCAGTGTGATTTGATGTGTTCCCGGTATTAGCACAAGCGGAATATACTCATTTTTAGAAATTGTCCCTCTAACGTCTCCATCCACCAGCACGTTAAACATTACAGATCCCTTCATGATATGGAAGGGCCTATACACGTAAAGAATACTTTGCCCATTGTTTGAGGATTGCAGTTTTTCAAAAGTGACAGCTTCCTTTCCTGGAACCGTGAGCAGGCATCCTGATAATATCAAAACCATTGCAAATAATAACAACACGATTTTTTTCATAAAGATCTCCCGATAATAAATTTTAGCAAAAAATATAAATTCCATTTCTTCAAAATATAGCAAAACACCAGATATTGTGGTTCGGAAAACTTGGTCAATAGCTATTTAAAATTTTTAGTGGGCAGGTATACATCTTATATTATGGGTATCCCAATTAGGCCGAACAAGACATTTCGCCGCCATCACGCCTTCTATAGCAGTTCCGGTAACAACATTTGGACCTATATAATGATAGGTTTTTCGCCCAAATACCCTCCTATAATACCTCCTCCTGTTCCAGATATAAGGCCAACGGCTAATAGCCCCACCCCCCGGTAACTATGCCGAAAACGAGACAAACACCTACGGTAGCACTGGTGGCGAGCGATCCACCAATAATACCTCCGGCTTCACGGGAAATGACTACTTCTAACTGACTTTCTTCAGCAGTTAAAATTGTATGGGTTGACAAGGCGACACCAACCACTACACCAATACGCCCCCCATTTTTTAGGTATTTACCCACCTTAAGTGATGCAGAAGATATTTTAGTATTCGGACGTGTAGCACTTTTGAGCAGATATTGATCTGCTTGAGCCACGGTATTATATCCTTTTTTTTGAGCATAATTAACCATTTTGGGGTAAGTCCTGCCTCCCATTCCATATTTTAGCGCATCTCTCGTTTCATAAATGATAAAGGATGGCAAACCCTGTCGGGCCATTCCCTTCAAACGTAAACGCCGAGCTATCTTGGTTCGTTCATCCACTACCCATTTTGCAAGGTCGTTAGCAGAATAGATGCCTTGCTCCATTCGGATTTTAAGACGATTCGCCAACAGCTTGTCAAAATGTATATATTCTCTACGAATTTGTGGAATTGAAATACCTAAATTCCACATTCTGTATCCAGTTCCAAAAAAGTTTATATTATTGTCCTGCAATGACTCTAAAAACAGGGCAGCATCTTTTTCATTTTTTGCAGGCAACAGCAGGGTATTATACTGATTTATTCCTGTTTGGGTGCTGATTTCTAATGTATAACCTTGCATATATGAGCCCCCATTAAATTTCCGTTACAGATTTTTTACTGTAAATTCCTGGTGAAACAACCGCATATTTAATTAAAAACCGTTTTTTCCAAAATGCCTTTGGCGGATAATCAAAATGCTTGGTTTCATACCTGATTTTTTGGTTACTGCACCAACTCTCAATGTCATTTAGATCATTTTCTATAATGATTGATTGTGGAGCCCAGAATTCATTTCTGATTTCAAAAATATGAAAGTCTTGGTCATTCGCGAAAACAGCTTCACCTGTTGTGACTTGTATAACTCTGATTATGTTCTTTATTGAGTCAGTTCTGACTTCTTTGGATTTTTCTTCGGCGGATATTTCATCATTATTAATAATTATTTTCATAGTATTAACTTGTCATTTGGTAGTTGGATCGTTTATATGAAAGAGTTCAGTAAGTTACTGAGTTCTTTCAACCTTCGTTGTGGGCTGTCCTTCAGTGCTGGTAAATTGCAACGTCGGCCTCATCGTGTCCTTCCGGTAAGCCTGCGTGAAATACCCAGTACCGGGTGATATTATCGGTTCCAACTTGAACATTGCTAATGGAGGGACCGATGAATAAACAATTATTGACAGCAGAACAATCAATCGCATTAGAAAAAGTCCAGCAGCTTTTTGCAGACTGGCGAAATAACAGAACCGGAAGGTCAAGAATACCGGATAATTTATGGCAGGCGGCAGCAGACCTTCACCATGCTCAAGGGCTGAGCATAAATAAGATTGCCCACAGTTTACGGCTTAATCATACCACATTAAAACAAAAAATTTATAATGCCATTCATTGTACTACAGTCGATTCTCCTGAAGAAGACGATGACTCCCCCCTGTTTATAGAGATCACTCCAGCGCCGGAAGATACCAACTGTATAATAGAAATGGAGAATCAGGCCGGTTTTAAGATGCGTATGTGTTTTAAAGGTCGTGCAGACCCGGCAGTGATCAGCCTTGGTAAATATTTACTGGCTGGTGTTCCATGATCCAAATCACACCGCAAATGCGGATAATGCTGGCGGTAACTCCTGCTGATTTTCGAAAGGGGATCGACGGCCTGGCAGCTGTTTGTCGCAGGGTGTTAAAACAAAATCCTTTTTCCGGATATGTTTTTGTTTTCAGAAACAAACCGGGGACTGCCCTGAAGATACTAATATATGATGGCCAGGGCTTCTGGCTTTGTCAAAAAAGATTGAGCAAGGGGCGTTTTAAATGGTGGCCTAAAAAGGGAGGAGATGAAATTCACCCATTGGCTGCACATGAATTACAGATGTTGATATGGAACGGAAATCCTCAAAAAAATAATGTACTTTTGTGGAAAAAAATCTAGACATTAGAGTTTAAATGTGATAGCACACATTTCATGTCAAAAACGATGGACATAAAGCAGGACGAACTTGACGCGCTCCTTGAGCGGGTAAGATCAAATGAACTGCAGGACGGCGATTATGAGTTGATCAAAGCATTGGTTGAAACCGTTGCTTATTTGAATACGTTGTCCAATGAAAAAGCAGCATCCATTAAACGGTTATTAAAAATGGTATTCGGCGATAAGACCGAAAAGAAGAAAACGTCGAATCCGCAGAACCGGCCGAAACGAAAAAAGAAGAAAAAAGGTCACGGCAAAAATGGTGCAAACGCCTATAAAGGTGCCAAGAAGATCAAGATCTGTCATCAAAGCCTTAAGTCAGGTAATGATTGCCCTGCCTGTGAAAAAGGTAAATTGTATGGTGAAAAACCACCTGCCAAGATCGTCCGGATAACAGGCGGTGCTCCCTTCCAGGCGACAGTATATGAACTGCAGAGATTGCGGTGTAACCTTTGTGGGCAGATTTTTACTGCCCAGGCGCCCGACAATGTGGGCAAAGAAAAATATGATGCCAAATCCGGTGCCATGCTGGCCCTTCTAAAATATGGCAGCGGAGTCCCTTTATACCGCTTGGGCAAACTTCAGGCTAGCCTGGGGATGCCGCTGCCCCCATCGACCCAATGGGAAATCATCGAAAGCGTAGCAGACAAGATTCATCCGGTATATACAGAGTTAGTCCGTCAGGCTGCACAAGGCAAGGTGTTGTACAATGACGACACGACAATGAAAATTTTATCCTTGATAAAAGAAACAGACAAGGCAGCCAAGCGAAAAGGGATGTTCACTTCCGGAATCCTGTCAGAATGTGACGTAGGAAAGATTGCCCTGTTTTTTACCGGCCACAATCATGCTGGAGAAAATTTATCCAGGGTTCTGAAAGAACGGGGATCCAGAGAAGATCGGCCAATACAGATGTGTGATGCTCTGTCCAGGAATCTGCCAAAAGGTTTTGAATCGATATTATGCAATTGTCTCGTGCATGGACGCCGTAACTTTGTCGACGTCATGGACGATTTCCCTGAGGAGTGTGACCATGTAATTGATACAGTGGCTAAAATTTATGAGCACGATCATAAGGTAAGGGAGCAAGGCCTGGACGATGCTCAACGCCTTCAATATCATCAAACCCACAGCGGTCCACTGATGCGGGCGCTTAAAGTATGGCTGGAAGACAAGTTTGAAAACAAAGAAGTAGAACCCAACTCCAGTCTGGGCAAGGCCATATCATATATGTTGAATCACTGGCAGGAATTGACCCGTTTCCTGGAGATCCCTGGAGCACCGCTGGATAATAATCTTTGCGAACAATTGCTGAAAAAGTCGATTCTGCACCGAAAAAATTCATTATTTTATAAAACCGAACACGGTGCCTATATTGGCGACCTGTTCATGAGCCTGATACATACCTGCAACCTGCAAAATATAAATCCCTTTGAATACCTGACCGCACTACAGAAGCACTCTTCCGAGATCTTCCAAAACCCTTCTGACTGGTTGCCGTGGTCATTTGAAAACACAATCGCTAAAAAATCAGGGGAAACAGCTGATAATCTGTAAAACGACCTTTTAGCCAATCCAGTATGTTTTGAGACACATTTTTGCACTGCAAACTATCCCTCATCGCCTTACACACTGTTTTTTTGGATCGGGTCTGTTTTGAATGTTATCTTAATTTTTTTGATTTACACAGGCTTGCCGAAAGGACACGCCTCATCTCGACCAAAAGCGATTGCAATACGACCTCCTTTCAAATCGGGTCGTGCCGGATCGAATGTGTACCACCGATTCCCAAATGGGCCAACTCCCGACAGACGCCGTGTCCAAGTGGGTTTACTTCAGAGGCACTTACTATCTGTTGCCCAAGACCAGGTGTAAACCGTATTGAATTCCGAATATAATTAACAATGGCATCGCATTGATCATATCCTGAAAATCGGTCCGTTGTAACCGATACGGCCATTTCCGTAAAACGATCCGATTCACAATACCGGCTTGGGTTCAGGAAAGGCAACACTTCATCCGGTAACTTTTGCACCTCGATAAACGGTGCGCCGGGTGCGATGTCGGATGCTTCAGCGGTTTCGATATCGACGGATGTTCTAATTGAAAAATAACCGGATGGTGCAACCAATCTTTGACATAGGTTTCCGAACATATCAGTGAACTCTACCGCAGGTACGATAGGTGATAAGACATATTCTGGTGGTATGCGGACCGAAGAAGGCATCTAGGCATTTGAAAATGACGTATTGACGCCGGGTATAATTTTATATAGCCTGCCGTCAGTTTTTATCATTATATTGAGTAAGCTCAGATAGCCTTTTGGTTAGCTACAGAATCCTCTCTGTCTTACATTGGAGAGGTTATATGACAGCAATCATGGGCGATTCATGCCGCAATGCATTCAAAGATATTCTGGAAAACCAGTTCCGGGAAAAAATTTACAACAGTTTTATCAATGACGCGGTTCTTCATGTGCTAAAGGACGTCATGGCATATTCCCATGATATTGTTGACGCCCTTGAAAGTTCAAATCAAAGCCCTGCTGTGGCATGCGGGGCAGGCTGCAGTTACTGCTGTCATTCCCAAATACATGTGCTGCCCATTGAAGCCTTGCTTATCCTCTCCTTTCTTAGTGAATGTTTTACCAAAAAACAAATGCGCCTGCTCATGGACAGAATTGATCAGCGACTTCAACGCACTCGGAAAAAATCCCTTGGCAGCCTTTTTTCCATCAAGGATGAACTGCCCTGTATTTTTTTAGAAAACGGGATGTGCAGCATCTATCAAGTCCGTCCTTTTATCTGCCGAGCATGGAACAGTATGGATTCATCACTTTGCAAAAAGATTTTTAACTCTGGGCAATTTAATGATGAAATTGAAGCATCATCCGCCAGAAATCTTATATTTGAATCTTCAAGGTCGCTTTTTGCTGACTTTGGCAGGCAGTTGAAACTGGAAACGGTTCCCTTTGAAATAACACAGGCTGTCTTCAATTGTTTAAAAAGAACGAATCCATTGCCGTTATGGCTTTCAGGACAAGATATTGTAAATGTAAATACCCCGTTGGAACCAGTATCGTCACGGGTGCATTTATCTGATAATTGCCCGTCCTTTGTCACATATTTGGATAGAACTGCACAACCGTTACTTGTATCCCGAGAGCAGGAGTACATCGATTATTTTTATGGCAAGTATAAACGACGCCATGCCGGGCATGGATCTCCCGGAAAGCATCCACAAATCCATTCGTTTGTTTTTCAAAATGTTTATGGCAAACCGATTGGTGCCATCGCCTTGAATGAAGTTGTTTCCCAAAACAAGACCGTGCACATCCACTATTTAAAAGCCTTTATTATCAAAAGCGGCAATGGAACGCTGATGCTTCTGGAGTTGTGCCGGAAAGCCGACTGTTTTAATGTCCGGCTCAGTGCGAATCCGGCTTTTAATCCTAACGACAACATTTTAAACCGGGATTTCAATATGTTACGCAAGTGGTATGAACAATTTGGATTCAAAGGGGATTCCTGTCTGTGCCGGATTCCCAGACAGGGATAACAGGACGTTTAGAATGATTACACCCATAATAGAAAACAATACTTTTTTAAATCAGCAGATTCCCAAATTAAACAACCGTTATTTACTCACCTTTTCCAGGGATGACACCTGTATGGAATATTTTCTTTGCAGCAGACAGACAGGAAAACAAATTTCAAAAACACTGATTGTTTCCCATGAAGCTTTTTCCGGCAGCCTCTATGTTTCCAGGTTTTATCCGGAACTGTACAAAGAGATAAATTGCAAATACCTGTCGGCGGCCTGCTTCTATCTCCTGATTCATCATGCCGCGGGCGCGTTTCAACTACAAAATAAATGCCGGGTCAATCTGGAAACCGATAAGGAAGTGTTTTCCCAATTTTATTCCAGGCTTCAGGATTTCCATTTTTACATCCGATATGCCAGACCGGCAGATAAAGTATACTTGACAGGAAATTACGAAAAAAATGAGAGGTGTGATGATCTGGTCCGTATCACAGCCATGGACTGACTTGGTCTTTTACCCTTGAGATATATACCTTAGCGAAGAATACCATTCGATTATCAACGAAAAACTCCCGGCAGGGATAACCCGAAAAATAAGGAAGGTGCATGGCAGTCAAAAATAAATATACCTTTGCAAAACGACAGAAAGAACTGCTGAAAAAAAAGAAACAAGAAGAAAAAAAACAGCGCAGGATGGAAAAAAAGGACGAAACGGAAGATGCGCCCGAAATCGAATCCAATCCGGAAGCGTAATTTCATTTATGTCTGATTCCGATGCACGGGTTCGCTATACAACCTTGGAAATAGGAGATATGGATATCCATGTCCGTATGCTCCGTGACGTTCTTCAGTTCGATGACCCGAACGGCGTTGCCGGAAAGCTTGGGATTTCTTCTGCAGCCTGGCCTATCTTCGGGGTGATCTGGCCTTCAGGAGAGGTGCTTGCTCATCTGATGCTGGATTATCAGATCAAAGGCAAACGCGTTCTGGAGGTTGGGTGTGGTATTGCCCTGGCAAGCCTGGTGTTAAATCAACGGGCTGCGGATATTACAGCAACAGACCACCATCCCGCCGCCGGGGGCTTTCTGGATCACAATGTCGGATTGAATAACGGCAAAATCATTCCTTTTGTTCGAACCGGATGGGCCGATCCTTTCCATGACAAGCTCGGTGCTTTTGATCTTATCATCGGCTCTGATTTGCTCTACGAAGATGCACATGTAAATCTTTTGGCCACATTCATAAATCAACATGCCCGGCCCTGTTGTGAGGTGGTAATCGTGGATCCAGGCCGTGGATTTCATGCGAAATTCACCAGAAAAATGGAAAGTTTTGGTTATTCGAAATCTCAAAAAAAGCATGAAAGTACAGATTATCTGAAAAAACATTTTAAATGCTGGGTTTTAACCTATTCGAAATAGCTTTTTATAAAAGCGTCTGGGTCGATTACCGATCTCTTAAGATTTTTAGGTTAGGAAAACCTGGCTGTTTTTATATGAAAGAGCTCAGTAAGCCACTGAGATCTTTCAATCTTCGTTGTGGGTCGAAGCCTGGCAGATGATATGTCAGGTCACCCCATGGCCGTTACACGAACAATAGAAAAGGATGGTTTAATGAATATTTATGTCGGCAATCTTACAGAGCAGATGACGGAAACAATTCTTCGGGAAATGTTTGAGGCATTTGGCGTTGTGGAAAGTGTTAAAATCATAAAAAACAGATTCAACGGTCGTTCAAAGGGGTTCGGTTTTGTGGAAATGCCGAGTAACAGCGAAGCAGATAAAGCCATTAAGGCTTTGAACGGCAACATGATCAATAAAAAGCCCCTTAAAATAAAACAAGGGGATTCAGGGGCCAAAAAGAAGAAAAAATTTAAAAAGAGACGCTACTGACCCCTTGATATATTTTTTCATATGAAAGAGTTTAATAAGTTATTGAGTTCTTTCAATTTTTGTTGTGGGCCGAAGCCCGGTAGACGATATACCAGGGCGGCCCGTGGCCGTTTATATACGATTATCCCCCCTGGCTTATCCTATAGCCAATTGACCTTGGCTTCCCGACGATCAGGAATACGATGATACTTAAACTTGGGATATCCAAGGGCCAGGGCAGCATACACTCCGTGGTTTTCAGGCAGTTTCAGGTATCGGGAAATAGGTGCATGCCGGGTGGCGGCCCGCATGAAAAAACCGGCCCAGAAACTGCCGATACCGTATGATGTCGCTGCAAGTTCAAGGGATGTTACGGCAATTGTGCAGTCTGCGATTGGATTCAGGGCGTCTGTTGCCGCATGGGCGATGGCAAAGAGGGGCGCACTTCTTAAGATCATATCTTCGCCGGTTTCCCAGGCGGCGACAATTTCAGGAAATGCATTGTTCTGGTCCAGCCATTGGACGGTCATCTTTGCCAGGTCATGAATCTTATCCCGGTCATCCACCAGCAGCCAGTGAACCGGCTGACGGTTTTTGGCTGTGGGCGCCCAGCGCAGCATCTCCATGAGGTGGGCCACCTTTTCCCGTTCAACGGGTTTGTTTTTATAAACACGTACGGATCTGCGGTTTTTCAGCAAGGCCTCCATGGCGGGTACATCCACGGCGATCTGATTTAAGCCCGGTTCACAGTTATCGGGCGCGACGCCGTCAAAAGTCAGTGCATCCGATGGGCATACGGCAAGGCAATGGCCGCAGCGCATGCACATATCTTTGGCTTCGGGTATGACTTCCGGAAACCCGTCGCTGTTTTCCCTGAGAAGATTAAAAGGGCACTCAAGAATACAAATGTTGTCTCGTTTGCATTTTTCAGTATTAATTTGAATCTGCATGTTTATCTCCAATCAAAATAAACGTTGTCCGGTCTTAATGGGCCGGACAACCCTGTCTGTATTAATATCCGAGGACCCGGACCTGGGCAAACTGCCGGTGCCCGTCATGGGTGCCGTGGAATCCGAACCCGCTCTCCTTGGCGCCCACCCAGGGGGCATCGACGGCACCGACGCCCCGGTTGATACCCACCATTCCGGCTTCAAGGCGATCGGCCACCTCCCGGACCTCCTGTTTGCCGAAGACCACTGCACCCAGGCCGTAGGGGCTGTTATTGGCCCGACGGACGGCATCGTCAACGGTGGAGAACCGGCTGACGGCAACAACGGGTCCGAAGGTTTCTTCCTGGGACATGACCATATCCTCGGTCATATCTGCGATCACTGTGGGATGAATATAGGGCGGGGACTGATCAGCCCCCCCCAGCAGTATCCGGGCCCCCTTGGTCCGGGCATCCCGGATATGGCCCAGGATCACGGCATGCTGTTTTTTATTGATAATTGGACCGATGTTCACACTGGGCATATCCCAGGGACCGACTTTATAGAGGGCGGCAATTTCCACGACCTTGGATTCAAATTCTTCTGCAATCTGCCGGTCCACATAGATCCGTTCCGTTGAGGTACACATCTGCCCTGCGTTTTCTAAAGAACTGCCCACGGCAAACCGGGCCGCTGCATCAATATCTGCGTCCGCCAGGACAATCATGGGATCGTTTCCCCCAAGTTCCATGACCAGACGTTTGACGCCGCCGGCTGCCCTGGCCATGATATCCTTTCCTGCAGCCCGGGACCCGGTAAAGGCAATGATATTTACCGGGCTTTCCACCAGTGCCCTGCCCTGGTCCCCCCTGCCGTGGACAATCTGGAGCACATTATCAGGAAGTACCCGGTTCAGCAGTCCCACAAAAAAATCCGCCACCAGCGGGGTCTCCTCCGAGGGCTTGAACACCACGGAATTTCCGGCCATGAGTGCCGGGACAATGAGATTGTTGGCCATGGCCAGCGGATAGTTCCAGGGAGAGATCACGGCGGCAACCCCCAGAGCCCTGTATTCAATCCGTGTACCGCTGCCGGTCTCTTTGGGCTGAAGGGCCTCAAGGACCTGGCCTGAAATATAGGGGCCACCGTACAGCGTGCCGTTAACTTCCACTGTGGCCCGCCGGATATCCTTGCCCATTTCCCGGCATATGAGATCTACCAAGGTGTTGCCCCCGGACTCGGCCCCGGCCCAGGCCTTTTCCACCAGGCCCCGGCGTCCTTCAAGGCCCAATTCCCGCCATGCTGGGGCGGCTTCACGGGCCCTGTCAACACATTGGTTGATTTCCTCCGGGGAAGCAATTTTAACCTCACCCAACTTTTCGCCTGTGGCGGGGTTATGGCATTCCAGTATATCACTCATTTTTGATTTCTCCCTGCCGCTAAAATAGACCGTTTTGCAGAATGTTTGGCGTTACAATTTATCCATTTCATCCAGCATTTGAATGATTTTCAGGGATTCAGCCACCCCCGTTGTTCCCCGCATACTGATCACCACCCCCAATGTTTCCAGTATCTCCTCTTTTGTCGCACCCTGGCTAAGCGCAGCGTTGGCCTGCCCCAAAATACAGTTTTCACATCCCACACCAAGGGCAATGGCCAGGGCCATCAGCCGCTTTGTCTTTGTGTTCAGTGCACCATCCGCGTAAGCCGTTTTATCCATGGCACCGACATGACGGCCGACATCCGGCATTTGTACCAATAATTTTTTAAGTTGTTCCCTGCGGTTTTTGTCTTTTTCAATTGGACTTTCTTTCATTTTTCACCCCATTGTCATTGTGCGTTTATGATAGCTGTTCCAGTATAAATTTTAGAATACAGGAGATAATGGTTAAAGTTTTTTAATTAATTTAATGAAAGTATCAATTTCATCATCCAAAACACTGACAATAATATCGACCACTCGTTGTTCCGCAAGAAAAGACAGCCAGCATAGTTCATGAACTGCTTACTAATTTACCGATGAAAAATTGTCAACGTTTTCATTCAGGTCCGCAAAGTACAGCAGTCATCCTGTCCGAACATGCACTTATTGACTTTTATAAATGATCTATCTTATAAATACTGACTTTGCGCATCAGCTCAGGATAAGGAATGGTACCACAAAAAGATAATAAAGTTTACACCGTCGGCACACTGACAAAACAGATAAAAAATCTGCTTGAGGATCGGTATCCTTTTTTGTGGATCACAGGTGAAATTTCAAATTTTTCAACGCCTGCGTCGGGTCACTCCTATTTTTCATTAAAAGATGACACGGCCGTTATTTCCTGCGTGATTTTTAAAGGACAAAAACGCCATCTGAAATTCACCCCTGAAAACGGAATGAAGGTCAAAGGGATGGCGCGCCTCTCGCTTTACGAACCCCGTGGGGCTTACCAGCTGATCTTTGAACATATTGAACCCGAAGGCACAGGCGCGCTCCAGCAGGCCTTTGAACAACTCAAAGCCAAGCTTGCCGAGATGGGCTGGTTTGATGCGGCCCATAAAAAAGAGATCCCTTTTTTGCCGTCGGGCATCCATGTGATCACCTCGGGTACTGGGGCCGCGGTGCGTGACATTATCCAGGTGGCCAAACACCGCTGTCCAAGCGTGCCCCTTGAAATCATTCCCGTCAAGGTCCAGGGCGATACCGCAGAGTTTGAGATTGCCCAAGCCATTGAACTTGCCAACACGGTCAACACCTGTGACCTGATTATCATTGCCAGAGGCGGTGGTTCCCTGGAAGATCTATGGGCCTTTAACACCGAAACCGTGGCACGTGCCGTTTTTGAATCGGAACTGCCCGTCATTTCAGGTGTCGGCCATGAAATCGATTTTACCATTGCCGACTTTGTTGCCGATCTTCGGGCACCAACCCCATCGGCGGCTGCCCAGATGGCCCTGCCGGACCAGGCCGCGATTCTCCACCAAATTCTTGGATTTCAACAAGAGTTAAACAACAAAATTGAAAGACGTATCCTGCAGCTGAAAGAACGTATAAACGATTTGCGCAGTCGTCTGAAAAGTCCTCTCAGGGTGGTGGATGATTTCAGGTTCCGCATTGAGGATCTGCAGACCAGAGCCTTTTCGCTGGTCAAAAATCAGATTGCCCACCAACGCGAGAGAACCCAATGGCTCCAAAGAACGCTGGCAGGCACCTTGCCCCGCATCCAGACACATAGAAAGGATGTTGTGGATCTCAAGACAAACCTGGATTATCTGTTTCAAGCGTTCTTGAAGCAATGCAAAGACAAGGTAAACCAACAACATGGCCAGCTTGAGACCTTAAATCCGTCATCCGTGTTAAAGCGCGGTTACAGCATCACACGCACGCGCACCGACGGTCATGTTGTGATGGATGCCGACGCCGTCAATACGGACGACGGCATTGAAATTATTTTATCTAAAGGACGCCTGGATGCCCGGGTGGAAAAAATATATGGCAAAGAAAACCTTTGAATCGGCACTCAAACAGCTCGAATCCATTGTCAAAGAGATGGAATCCGGTGACCTGACATTGGAAAAGGCAGTCAAAAAATACGAAGAAGGGATTGCCAATACCCGCTTCTGCCTTGAAATTTTAGACAAAACCGAACAGAAAATCACCCAACTGACCCTGAATGCCGACGGCGAACCCGATGTATCAGATTTTAAGGAAGAACAATGAGCGCTTTTGACCTTTCCGAATTTTTATCCCGGAACAGAAACCTGGTTGATGATGCATTATTTAGCGTATTTGAACCGCTGGATCGGCAGCGCGAGCTCGTCCAGGCCATGACACACTCTCTGATGGCCGGCGGCAAACGGGTGCGCCCTGCCCTGGCACTGGCAACGGCCGGTGCCCTGGGTGCCGATCCGGTTATTGCCCTGCCCGCATCGTGTGCCATTGAAATGATCCATACCTATTCTCTGATCCATGATGATCTGCCGGGCATGGATGATGATGATCTGCGCCGTGGGGTTCCCACCTGCCATAAGCAATTTTCCGAAGCCACGGCCATTCTGGCCGGAGACGGGCTCTTGACCCATGCCTTTCATATACTTGCCGCGCCCGGGTCCTGTTTCAAGGTGTTTCCGGATGCCCAAACCCGATTGATCCTGGTTGAAAAGATATCTGCCGCAGCCGGCATCAACGGAATGGTGGAGGGTCAGATGCTGGATATGCAGGCTGAAAACAATCCAGAAGCCTTACCGTCAGACAAGTCTGACGCCCTTGCTCATCTCAAAAAAATCCACCGGCATAAAACCGGGGCCATGATTGAAGTCAGTGTGGCATCCGGGGCCCTCAGTGCCGGGGCCGGCTTCGAGGCCTTAAACGCGTTGGGCACATATGCCCAGAATATCGGCCTTGCTTTCCAGGTCATGGATGACATCCTGAATGTGGAAGGCGATCCCAAAGTCATGGGCAAGGCCGTGGGTACCGATGCCCTGCACGACAAAATGACCTTTCCCGCCCTTTTGGGTCTGGATGGCTCCAAAGATTTTTCAAAAGAGCTTGTGGCCGATGCCCTGGCGGCCTTGGACGGTTACGGTGATGAAAAATTCAAGAAAAAAAGTGAGCCGCTGCGCGCCATTGCCGGATATATTATTAACAGGAAACGATGAAGGCTTAAAAGAGGTAGGCATTGAAATATCTTGACCTAATAAACGGCCCCGATGATCTGAAACGCATCCCAAGAAACGAACTCGGTGCGGTTGCCCGTGAGATCCGGAGCAGAATTATTGATGTGGTATCAAAAAACGGCGGACACCTGGCATCCAGTTTAGGTGTGGTCGAACTGACCATTGCCCTGCATTATGTGTTTGATCTGCCCAAGGACACCCTGATCTGGGATGTGGGGCACCAATCCTATGCCCACAAACTTTTAACCGGGCGGCACAAGAACTTTGACACCCTTCGAAAATACAAGGGTATTTCAGGGTTTGTTAAGATCAAGGAAAGCCCCTATGACAGTTTAACCGTGGGGCACGCCTCCACCTCCATTTCTGCGGGTCTTGGTATGAGTTATGCCAAGAAGCTCAAAAAAGATACCTCCAATGTGGTCTCCATCATCGGCGACGGGTCCATGACCGCAGGCCTTGCCTATGAAGGGCTGAACCACTCCGGCGACTCCCAGCAAAAATACATCGTTATCTTAAATGACAACGACATGTCCATCTCCGCCAATGTGGGGGCCTTGTCATCTTATCTGTCCCGGACCTTTTCACACAAGGCCCTGCAGAACATGCGCAACCAGTTCGGCCAGTTTTTAAAGTCCGTTCCCAAAATCGGGGATGATATGTACGGCTGGGCCAAACGGTGGGAGGAGTCGTTTAAAACCTTTGTGACCCCGGGTATGCTGTTCGAAGCCTTTAATTTTGACTATTTCGGACCCATTGACGGCCATAATCTGGACCATCTCATTGATATTTTATCCAACATTAAAGATCCGGATTCTCCGGTGCTCTTGCATGTGACCACCAAAAAGGGCAAAGGGTATGAGCCCGCTGAGAAAAATCCGGTCTATTTCCACGGCGTGGGTAAATTTTCCGTGGACACCGGAAAATGCCCGGTGTCGTCAAAAAGTACCCCGCCCTCCTATACCTCCGTGTTCGGTAAGTGCATGATTGACCTTGCCGAACAAAACAAGTGCATTGTGGCGGTGACGGCTGCCATGCCCGAGGGGACGGGGTTAGGACCTTTTTCCGAAAAATTTCCCGACAGATTCATTGACGTGGGTATTGCCGAACAGCATGCCGTGACCTTTGCCGCAGGACTTGCCGCCAAAGGGGGAAAGCCTGTGGTGGCCATCTATTCCACCTTTTTGCAGCGCGGCTACGACCAGATTCTTCATGATGTCTGTATTGACAACCACCCGGTCATTTTCGCCCTGGACCGCGGCGGCATTGTGGGCGAAGACGGCCCCACCCACCACGGATTGTTTGATTTTTCCTATCTTCGGTCCATGCCGAATATGACTGTTATGGCACCCATGGATGAAAACGAACTCGTTCGGATGATGCACACAGCCGTGGCCCTCCCGGGCCCCATTGCCCTGCGTTATCCCAGGGGCATCGGCCAGGGCGTCGACATTGATTACAATGCCAAAGCCCTAGAGATCGGTAAAGCAAAGGTGCTCCGTACCGGCGACGACCTGTTGATACTTGGTATCGGCCGCTGCGTCAATGACGCCATGGATGCTGCGGAACAGCTGTCCACCCAGGGCGTTGAAAGCACCGTGGTCAACGCCCGGTTTGTAAAACCGTTGGATGCAGATCTGATCCTGGAGCTTGCAGGAAAAATCAAAAAAGTGGTGACCATTGAAGAGCACGTCCTGGCAGGCGGCTTTGGTTCTGCCGTCCTTGAACTCATCGCAGATAACGGTCTTTCAGGGTGTAGGGTCAACCGGGTGGGCATTAAAGATCAATTCGTTGAACACGGCACCCAGGATGAACTTCGAAGAGATTACGGTGTAGATGCCCAGGCGGTTGTGACCGCAGGGTTGAAATTGAGCCGTGAAAAATAAAGCCGTCAGAAAACGCCTGGACCAGGCCCTGGTTGAACAAGGCCTGATACGGTCAAGGGAACGGGCCAAGGCCATGATCATGGCCGGAAAGGTTCTTGTGAACGGGATCAAGGTCGATAAACCGGGCAGCCAGGTCAACCCCGATGCCCAGCTTGAGGTCAAAGCCCCGGATCACCCTTACGTCAGCCGGGGCGGGCTTAAACTTGAAAAAGCACTCCAAAGTTTCCCCGTATCTGTCCAGGATGCGGTGTGCCTTGATATCGGCGCATCCACCGGGGGATTTACCGACTGTCTGCTTAAATTCGGCGCCCAAAAAGTGTATGCCGTGGATGTGGGCTACGGCCAGTTGGACTGGTCCCTGCGCCAGGATGACCGGGTGGTGGTTTTAGAGCGTACCAATATCCGCCACCTTCCCTACGAAAGCATTGGCCAACCCATGGATGCAGTGGTGGCGGACACCTCGTTTATCTCTCTGAAAACCGTAATCCCGGCAGCGGAAAAATTCATGCAGGCGGGCACCAATATCCTGGCCCTGATCAAGCCGCAGTTCGAGGCGGGAAAGGAAAATGTCGGCAAGGGCGGCATCGTCAAGGATCCTGAAATCAGAAACCAGGTAAAACAGGATATTATCTTCTTTTTTCAAAACCGGGGATACAAGGTGAACGGCACCGTTACCTCACCGGTTCTGGGCGCAAAGGGCAATGAGGAATACGTAATTTCGTTAGTTTACGGAAAAAAATAAAATAATTCTGTTATTTTTATTTCATTTTGATTATTAGAGTATTGTTATTTATATATGAAAGTTGCAATAAACTTGTTAAGTTACTTTCATGTTTTGTTGTGGGGTGAATCCGGGTGTCGTATCCCAAGTCAGCCCACGGCTGTTAATAATATTCTAAAGGAGCCGTAATGAGCGAAGAAATCAAATCCATGAGGAATGTGGCTTTTGCGGGCCATGGAGGTGCGGGCAAGACTACTCTTGCTGAGGCTATGCTTTTCAAGGCCGGGGTAACCAATCGCCTTGGCAAGGT
Source organism: uncultured Desulfobacter sp. (assembly GCF_963666675.1). Lineage (NCBI taxonomy): Bacteria > Pseudomonadati > Thermodesulfobacteriota > Desulfobacteria > Desulfobacterales > Desulfobacteraceae > Desulfobacter > uncultured Desulfobacter sp. The sequence continues at coordinate 2,931,403 of NZ_OY762929.1, forward strand.
TGAAGAGGGAAATACCGTAATGGATTTCCAGCCCGAAGAAACCAAGAAGCAGCAAAGTATTAATACATCATTTATCAAATATACACATGACAAACATGTCGTAACATTGATGGATACCCCAGGGGACCAAAATTTCTTTTCTGCTGCCAAAACATGTTTTCCTGTAGCCGACAGTATGGCTTTTGTTATTGACGGTGTTGGCGGGCCTTCTGCCATGACCGAGGAAGCAGCAGCGTCTGCCCTGGAATATAACCTGCCCGGTTTTGTTATTGTCAACAAACTTGACCGTGAACGGTCTGATTTCAGCACTGCGGTAGCCGCGTGCGATACGTCCCTTAAGAAAAAAATCATCCCCGTTTGCTATCCCATTGGGACAGAAGACGGGTTTAAAGGCCTTGTAAATATTGTTTCCGGTGAAGCCTTTGAGTATGACGCCGACGGCAAAGCCACAAGAATCGATATCCCGGCGGACATGGCAGATGAAATTACCGCCGACAAGGAAGAATTCGTTGAAAATATCGCAGAGTTAGATGATGATCTGCTTGAAAAATATCTGGAAGGCGAAGAACTGACCGAAGAAGAGATTAAAGCCGCTTTCAGAAAAGGCGTTCTTGATGCTCAGTTCTATCCGGCCATCTGCACATCCGCCGCAAAGCTTATAGGCATTGATGTGGTATTTGATTTTATTAATGACTATATGCCCTCCCCCCTTGACCGCGGCGCCTGGATTGCCAAAGATGCCGATGGAAACGATGTGGAAGTGGCGCCTGATCCCGATGCTGAATTTACAGGGTTTGTCTTTGCAACGATTGTCGACCCCTATGCGGGACGGCTTTCACTTTTCCGGGTAATTTCCGGAACGCTCGGCAAGGAAGGCAACGTCCTTAATGTGACCAAGGACACCAAAGAGCGGTTCTCACAATTGCTTGAAATTGCCGGCAAAGAACAAAAACAGATCAGCGGTGCACTGCCCGGTGCCATCGTGGCTGTGGCAAAATTGAAAAGCACATTGACGGGCGATACACTGACCGGCGGCAAAGCCATTCAGATTCCGGCACCGGCACCCTTGCCCCCGTGCATCTCCTTTGCCATTTCACCCAAGTCCAAAAGCGACGAAGATAAAATCCATGAAGCCGTGCGTAAAATCCTTGAAGAGGATACCGGCCTGACCCTGCGTCGTGAAGAAGAGACCCGCCAGACGATCCTGTCCGGCCGGGGCCTGGTTCACATTGAAATTACGGCGGAAAAGATCCAGCGTAAATTTAATGTGGGCATGGACATTGCCACCCCCAAGGTTGCCTATCGTGAAACCTTTAAGAAAAAAGTCCGGGTCCAGGGCAAACACAAAAAACAGTCCGGCGGTCATGGTCAGTACGGTGACTGCTGGATCGAGCTGGAACCCCTACCCAAGGGCTCCGGGTATGAATTTGTGGATAAGATTGTGGGCGGCGTGATTCCCAAAAACTACATTCCTGCGGTTGAAGCAGGTATCCGGGAAGCGATGCAGAAAGGTATTCTTGCAGGATTTCCGTGTGTGGATTTCCGGACCACCCTGGATTTTGGTTCCTACCATGCCGTTGACTCTTCGGAAATGGCGTTTAAGACTGCCGGCTCCCTGGCCTTTAAAAATGCGGCCGCAGAAGCCAAGGCCGTTTTACTTGAACCCATTATGAAAGTGTCGGTCAAGGCACCCGATGATGCCACAGGCGATATCATGGGTGATATGAACTCCAGACGCGGCCGGGTACTCGGCATGGATACTGAAGCTGATAAACAGGTCATCAACGCACTTGTTCCCATGTCTGAAATGCTTCGGTACGCACCGGACTTAAGCTCCATGACCGGTGGCCGGGGTACTTTTACCATGGAGTTTGAGGTGTATGATGAAGTACCTTCGGATCTGGCCAAAAAGATTATTGACCAGGTCAATGCTGAAAAAGAAGGATAGTACAGATACATAACAGCCATTGGCTGATCTGACATATCAGAAGTTTAAGCCGCCCGGACAGATTATCCGGGCGGCTTATTTGTTTGCAGAATAATATGTGCCATGCGCAACTTCGTAACGTTACAAAAACTACAGTAACGTTACAGATTTCGTTTGTCCGATTCTTTTCGATATGTTAAGAACATTTTTATACGCCGTAATTTCCAATAGATATCCCTGTTTTTTTTGTTTTAGCTAAAAAAGTGTCGCACCCAGGCACGAACTGTGAAGCAGATTAGAATTTTAGTAGCTTGAATGCTGCATAGCACATTATAAACTTAAGATAATTAAGGAGTCTCTAATAATGAAGAAAAAAGTACTGATCATCGGCGGGGTAGCTTGTGGCCCCAAAGCCGCATCCCGGATTAAGCGCCTTGCCCCGGATACCGAGGTCACCATTTTAGAAAAAGGCGAACTACTCTCCTATGCAGGATGCGGCCTGCCCTATTACATCTCCGGGCAGGTGAAAAATGATGATGATTTAATGACAACCCCGGCAGGTGTAGTCAGAGATCCTAATTTTTTTAAGATGGTCAAAGATATTCAGGTTAAAAATCATACCCTGGCCGAATCCATTGATCGTACAAATAAAGTGGTTAACGCTGTTGACCTTGCATCGGGCGAAGCATGTGAATATAAGTATGATTCCCTTGTCCTCTCCGTGGGAAGTCAGTTCAAAAAACCGCCGTTTCCCGGCATTGATCTGGAAGGTGTCCATTTTCTTCAAACCGTCGAAGATGCAAAGGGTATTAGAGAAGAAAGCGGTACCCTGGAAGGAAAAAATGCCGTGGTCATCGGTGCAGGGCTCATCGGGCTTGAGGCCACGGAAGCGTTGAAGGCCCAGGGCGTAAACATTACCATGATCGAAATGATGGATCAGGCGATGGGGAATATGTTTGACCATGAAATGGTGTTTCACCTGCACAATGAGCTTAAGAAAAACGGCGTTGTGCTCAAAACCCTGGAAACGGTCCGGGAAATCAAGGGGAATGATCAATCAACCGTACAATCCGTTATCACGGACAAAGGCGAATACCCGGCTGATCTGGTGCTGGTCGCTGTTGGCGTGAACCCCAACACCCAGCTTGCAAAAGAGGCCGGCCTTGAAATTGGTGAAACCGGAGCCATCCGGGTGGACAGTGCCATGCGGACCTCGGATCCCGACATATATGCCGGAGGAGACTGTGTTGAAAACGTTTCCATCATCACCGGAAAACCCGTTTATACCCCCATGGGGTCCACAGCCAACAAACACGGCAGAATCATTGGAGATAATATTTGCGGCAGACCGTCCGAATTCAAAGGGGTTTGCGGCACGGCCATCTGCCGGGTTTTTGGAATAAATGTATCCAGAACAGGTTTGACCGAAAAGCAGGCCAGGCAGATGGGGTATGACTGCGTTACCGTATTGAGTCCCGCCCCTGACAAGCCGCACTTCCTTGACGAAGCCAAGCTGATCATCATTAAACTGGTGGTTGACAAGGCCACCCACAAACTTTTAGGCGCCCAGATCGTGGGGCCCGGCGATGTGGCCAAACGCATGGAAGTGGTTGTGGCAAATATTTCCTCCGGGGCCGACGTCACAGACATTGCCCAGTATGATTTGGCCTACGCGCCGCCCTTTTCCCCGGCCATGGACAACATCATCACGGCAGCCAATATTGCTGAAAATAAACTTTATGACCTTGGCAGTTCTCTGTCACCTGTGGAAGTCCAGGCAAAAATAGATAACGGCGATGATTTTATCTTCCTTGATGTGCGCTCCCCCAAGGAGTATGAGCAGATGCGCATTGAAGATCCCCGGATAAAGCTGCTCCCCCTGGGTCAGCTGAGAAACTTTCTGGCCGAACTGCCCAAGGACAAGGAGATCATCGCGTTTTGCAAAATCTCATTGCGCGGGTATGAGGCCGAACGTATTCTGACCGGCGCCGGCTACAAAAACGTAAAGTACATGGATGGCGGAGTGGTGTGCTGGCCCTATAAGAAGTTTGTTGTTTCCTAGAACGTTTAAATTTAACTCTGTCGGCCCTGAACCTAAATATTGCTTATTGTGATTTTATATGAAAGAGCTCAGTAAGCTACTGAGTTCTTTCAACCTTCGTTGTGGGATGTCCTTCAGTGCTGATATGTCAGGTCAGCCCATGGCTGTTTATATAAAAATCGACATTGCCAGCATGCTTCCTGATTGTATTATCTTTAAGTCCAGAAGCTTTCAGCCATCTTTCGAAGTCGTCCAATAAGTTCTCATTATGTTTTCGAATTTTTTCACAGTCGGCTTCATATTTTTCGTAATCATCCATTATAGATCCTTAATTTTAAGTCTGAAGCAAGCAGGCGTTAAGTCCGCAACGGTCTGCGGCAGCCCGGTCCAGCATACGGGCCAGTGCTTTGGGTTTTCCCGGAAAGACCCCAAAGGTTTTCATCCACACCTCCTCATCTTCCATGCAAAAATAGACGGTAACATCAGGTGCAAGCTGCCGGAACACAGCCGCAAGACGCTGGTACATGGCGATGCGTAACGGCTTGAAGTAACGCATCTTATTATCAAGCCCCGTGATAAACTCTCCATAGGGAATGGTGGATTCGGGAAACCGTGCTTCAATGATGGATTTCAGATGGGGCATGAACCGGAACGTGCCGATGGAAATCCAAACGACATCTTTGGGGCTGACATGGTTGAAGATATCTTCAATCACCCGTTCATAGGCTGTTTCGCAATCAGGGTACAGGAAAATGGGATCAAAATGGAAAGCCACCCGAAACCCCTTGGCCACCGCTTTGGCGGCGGCCTTAAGCCGGGCGGCCAGCGTGGCGGTACCTCGCTCCTGGGAGGCAATCATCTCGGGGGTGTTTACGGACCAAGAGAGAATGGTCTTCCGGTTGTGCGCCAGATCCAAAAGCGAATCTATGTTAACGGTTTTTGTTTTCAGTTCAAGAATCGCCCGGTCCTGGGCGGCAAATTTTTCAACCAGAAACTTGGGCATCAGACTGACCGGTTCCCAGATCAGAGAATCGGTATACTCGCCGGTGCCGATGCGTAAAATTTCTTTTCCTTGGAAAATCGGGTCCAGTGCGGCCGTATACCGGTCAAAACCTGCAAAATATTGGAGCACTGGTGGATGAAAATAGGCCTGTAGAATACAATAGGAGCAATCCATGGTACAAAACGTGCCGCAATGTAAAATGGTGTAATCACAGCAGGTGTAATGGCTGGTGCCCGGACACTGGCGAATCAGGGCGCCTTTGTTGCTGGTAATGTAAAGCACCTCTTTGGCAAATCCCACGGGATCATCAGCCTGGTTGATCAGGTCGTACACAGGCTTTGAATCTTCAACCGTCTCCGGTTCCGGTGTAACTTTTGAAATCAGGTACTCAATTTCCGGTGTCCGATCCAGATCCTTGTCCATGAATACCCGGGTCGGCCGAATCATATTTTATTGTCCATAAGATCTTTGAATTCAGAACGGTTCGCAAGTTCAGTCAGGCGATTGAGCTGTGCTTTAAACTCATCCACATTTTTAAATGCCAGTTGCATGGTATATACCATACCCTCAAAATTTTCAGGAACGGCCAGTTGTAACCCGGCATCCAGTCCAAACCCATTGATCTTTTCCCGGGCGTTGTCTTTAGCTGCCGTCAGCACAGGAAACCGTCTTTGGGCAAGAAATGCCTTGAACTGCTTTCCAAGGGCATTCATATCCCGATGCCCGTCTGCTTGGGGGGCATGGTTACCTCTTGTGCCTAAAGGGCTTTGCCGGATGAGCGTTGCCGGGCTGATTTTCTCAAGGGCGCATATCTCTTTTGTCCAGGTAATAATTTCCATCTGAATGCCTGAGGATACTTTGATCCGGGAGAAAAGCAGCAGAAACTCAGTTTGGGTCTCTGCATCCATGGACATAAGAAACTTGCACGCCTTGATGGATATTTTATTATCATCCAAAAGATCGAGGACCGCATCCGGCATGGCATAAATACCAGCCAACGTGTTGATATATCCGGTATTCATCGGCCGGTTAAAGAGTGATGCAGCGTTTCTTGCAATATCCTTGGCATCCATAAAACGCAATAAAAGCCCGGTGGCCCGAACAAGCTCGGACGCACTCAGTTCCCTTGAAAATGCATTTTCGGTCACAGCAGAGATGGCCGCATCGCTCTCTTTTCCTACAGGCATGACACGGCAGGTGATTCGGGACACCTTTGCATGCAGGGCCGCTTCAATTCGCCTGAACCCCGACACCACAATGTATTTGTCCCATATATGCAAAACCAAAGGCGCAACAGCAATGCCATATTGGGAAATGGACGCCGATAGCGATTCAATATTTTGATTGGGCCCTGTAACGCGAAACCCGGTGTCTGAAAGGTCAATCTCAGACACCGGGATATCAGTAAATGTCATCTCTGTCATAAATCAGATGGTGTTCCCGGTCAGTCGGGTAAAAATTTCCTTGTAGGTTTTGCTGGTGTTGTCAATGATATCCTGGGGAAGGCTGGGACCCGGCGGGGTTTTATCCCAGCCTGAATTGGTCAACCAGTCCCTGACCGTCTGTTTGTCAAAGCTCTTCTGCCCCCTGCCCGGTGCGTAATCATCCAGAGGCCAGAATCTGGATGAATCCGGGGTCAATATTTCATCAATAAGGATAATTTCACCGTCAAGCAGGCCAAACTCAAATTTTGTATCCGCTATGATAATGCCTTTTTCCAGGGCAAACGCAGCACCGCGGTTATAAATTTCAAGGCTTAAGTCCCGTAGTTTTTCTGCGGTCTCTTTGCCGATAATGTTTACAGCCTCATCAAAACCGATATTGATGTCATGATCACCGATTTCAGCCTTGGTGGACGGCGTAAACAACGGCGTCTCAAGCTTGTCGGACTCCTTGAGCCCCTGGGGCAGCTTGATATTGCAGACATGACCTTCGGATTGATAGGATTTCCAGCCCGACCCCGAAATATAGCCCCTGACAATGCACTCCACAGCCATGGGTTCGGCCTTTTTCACCAGCATGCTGCGGCCGTCAAGCTGATCTTTATATTTGTGAAATTCCTGGGGGTAATCATTTACATCGGTACTGATAATATGATTTTTAACGATGCTTTCCATCTGTTTGAACCAGAACACGGAGATTTGGTTCAACACCTTGCCCTTGTCCGGGATGGCGTCGGGCAGTACCACGTCAAACGCGGAAAGCCGATCGGTTGTCACCATAAGCAGGGCATCGCCCGTATCAAAAATGTCCCTGACCTTTCCTTGCCTGATCAGCGGCAAACCTTCATATTCTGTTCCGGGTATAATGCTCAAGCCGTCCTCCTGTACTTGCAATTTAATTTAAAATTTTGCTTATAAATTTATCACATAATGACTCATATTACTATCAAGCCGTTTAAAATAAGCGTGAAAACGATTTTTTCAAGACCGTCCGGACAGGGAAATTACATGGGGTCCAGATCATTAAGATAACCAAGTGGTAATATACAACTATATCGTTTTCAGGTGAAGTGTGATAATAATAAGGTTTAACTTAATTTAAAAATTAAAGGTTTCTAAATGGAAAAAAAAGTTGACCCAAAAACTCCCGCAGTTACCAAGAAACTGACCAAAAAAGACTTTTTGGTACCCGCAGGGAAAACCAAGGTCAGTTCCTCCAAAGCCCTTGTTAAATCTGATCCCATTCAAAGTTACCTTAACGAAATCAACCGATATAAACTTTTAACCCGGGAGCAGGAAATTGAACTGGGCCGGCGGATTCAAGAAGATAACGACCAGGAAGCCGCTTATATCATGACCACATCCAACCTGCGCCTGGTGGTAAAAATCGCTTTGGAATTTCAACGCATCTGGATGCAGAACCTGCTTGATCTTATCCAGGAGGGCAATATCGGTCTTGTCCGGGCCGTCAAAAAATTTGATCCCTATAAAAATGTCAAATTTTCCTATTATGCATCATTCTGGATCAAGGCATATATCCTTAAATTCATCATGGACAACTGGCGGATGGTTAAAATCGGGACCACCCAGGGGCAGCGCAAGCTTTTTTTCAGACTGAAAAAAGAGAAACAGTTGCTCATTGAGCAGGGTTTTGACCCCAAGCCCAAGCTCCTGTCCGAGCGGCTCGGCGTCTCCGAAAAAGAGGTGGTGGACATGGACCAGCGCCTGGCCAATTGGGATCTTTCCCTGGATGAGCCACTTAAGGATGATTCCAATACCGAGCGCATTGAATTCATTAACGTTGATTCGGATTCCTCCGAAGACCAGTTGGCAAAAAAAGAGATCGAAGATATCCTCTACACCAAGGTGGATGAGTTTAAAAAAACCTTGAACGACCGTGAACTGGATATATTTGATCGAAGAATTTTTTCCGATTCCCCCCAAACCCTGCAGGAAATAGGCGAAGTCTACAGCATTTCAAGGGAACGGGTCCGGCAGATTGAAAACAACATCATAAAAAAAATGAAAGCATATTTTAAAAAGGATATGCCGGATTTTGACATGTACGACCATGACCAATAAGGGTCGTCCTTCAAGCGTTTAAAAAGGCATACCGTTCATGAAATATCTTACAATGCGTCCCCTGGCCCTGGTGTCACTGCTAAGCGTTCTTGCCGTTTCAGGCTGTGTCAAGGATCTGGGAACCGTCAAGCTGGAACAAACCGACAGCAACAAAGCTACAGTTGAAGACCAGGACCTTTCTTTAAGCCAAGAGAGCGGGCATCAGGCCTCTTACTACTATCTTGCGGCCCGGCGCCACGAGAACAAAGATGAAGCCGACCAGGCACAAACTGCCCTGAAACAGGCCATTAAAAAGGATCCCGACTCCAATTTTTTAAAGCGAGAATATATCATCTCCCTGGAAAACCAGAAACAGTCAGAACGGGCCCTGGCACTCGCCCAGGACCTGGCAAAAAAATATCCGGAGGATGTGGAAAATCTGATCCTGCTTGCCCGCCTCAAAAAAGGGGATGAAAAGGATATGACGCCCCTGTTGGAACGGATTCTGAAACTGGCTCCCGAGGATAAAGAGACATTTCTCAGACTGGGCAAAGCTTATATGGATGAGGGTATGACCCTGAAAGCCATGAATCTGTTTTCCCGTATGGCAACCATATATCCCGACTATTATGTCGCCCACTTTTACCTGGGTGAGACCCAGCGCATGGAGGGGAAGGCCGCCGCCGCCAGGGATTCTTATCTTAAGACCCTGGAACTTGAGCCTGATCTTTTAGAACCCAGGTTCCGACTGGTCGATGTGTATAAAGTCCTGGGTGAAAAGAAAAACGAGGCACAAATCATTGCGGTGCTCAAAGACATTCTTGATTCCGACCCAAAAGACGAAAGGGCGCTGATAGAGCTTGGCCTGTTCTATTATCACATCAAGGATTATCAAAACGCGGATCAAATGTTTGCCGCGCTTGGCCGGGAAATTCAAAAAAATCCTGAGCTTGTGGTAAATATCGCCCAGATCCTTGTTCCCGAACATAGATATCAGGACGCGGCAACGGTATTGTCCCAGGTCAAAAAAGCCCTGCCTGGAAACGCCAACATCAATTTTTTCCTGGGGATGGCCTATGAAGGCTTGGAAAAACCCGAGAAGGCCATTGAATATTATCTCAAAGTCACGCCCGACCACCCCCAGTATAAAAAAACGATCCTGAGCATTGCGTTTCTTTATAAGGACATGGACCGCACCGAGGAGGCTGTTCGATTCCTGGAGCAGCACCACAGGCAAAGCCCGGCAGACATTGATATCACCACGTACCTGGCCTCATTTTACCAGGAGAACAACCGTCACGACATTGCCGTTACCATGCTGCAGCGGGCGTTAAAAGAGACCCCGAAAAATACGGCCTTGCTTTTCAAGCTGGGGGCTGTGCTGGATACGGCCGGACAGCGCCAGCAAAGCATTGAAACCATGAAAACCATTATCAGACTGGACCCCAAGCATGCATCGGCCCTCAATTACCTGGGATACACCTATGCCGAAATGGGCGTTCACCTGGACCAGGCCCTTGATCTGGTTCAGCGTGCCCTTGCGATCCGGCCTGATGACGGTTATATCACCGACAGTCTGGGATGGATTTATTTTCAAAAAGAGGACTACGAAAAGGCGGTTTTATACCTTGAAAAAGCCGCTGAGCTTTCGGATTATGAAACCGTTATCGCCGCCCACCTGGCAGAGGCCTACCTGAAAACGGGACAGCTGGAAAAAGCAAAGGCCATGTACAAAAAAGCCCTTGATAATGCCGGTGAGGATCAGCAAAAAGAGATCCGGGAGATTGAGGAAAAACTCGAACGGTTAAACGATACGGCCCAATGACAAAGGTATCTCCATGTGATCGCCCCAAAGTCCCCGCCACTTTTTTGGATTCCGGTGTTGGAACGATTATACTTTTGCTCATTGTGATACTGACCACACCCGGGTGCGCACTGCTTGGACTTCAATTGGGAAAAAGCAGTGACCCTGAAGCCGAAGAGATCATACACCACACCCGGGCGTTTAATGCACCAATTACCACATCCAAGGGCACAGGTGAACTGACCCTGACCCGGGGCCTTCGCAGGGAAAAATACAAAATGGCCTGGGCGGCCCAGTCCCCCAACCGCCTGCGCATGACATTGCTCATGTCCGGTCACCCGGTTGAAACCATTGCCGCCAGCGGCGAATGGGTTACGTTTGTCTCCCATACCGGTGCGCACACCCCCCATTCCGCCGTATCCACAGATCCCGATCTTAGTCCTTATATTAACATCCCCCTGCGCTTATCCGGACTGGTCAGCCTACTTCTCGGCAAGGTCCCGGAACGTCCCTTTGACCGGGCCTGGGTTCTTCCTGAGACCCCGGACACCGTTTTTGCCTCCCAGTCATTTTCCCCGCAAATTCAACAATGGATAACCGACGAAAACGGAATAACGAACCAATACCGGGTGCTTGACAAAAAAATGAACGTCATTTTTCAAATATGGTATTCCAGGTTTTTTACACAGGATGAGTTCACCTTTCCCGGGCTTATCACCATCAAAGACGGGCAGCAGATGAGTATGGAAATATCCTTTAAAAACATTATCCTCAATATTCCTATAAAAGAATCCGTATTCAGGTTGACAGGATCATGAAAATGAACATAATTTAGGCGGTGTTATTATTACCAAACCTCATAAGGAGATAAATATAACTCATGATTCATGACAATGTTGAGCAGGCCAAAAAAGCAAGCAGCTGTTCCCATCAGCCCCAGAACGACGCTGCAAGGCAGCAGATGGAAATGGAAGCAATGATCAAGGATAATCTGGCCAAAATCAAAAACAAAATTTTTGTTCTGTCCGGCAAAGGCGGTGTGGGAAAAAGCTCCGTATCGGCAAACCTTGCCATCGCCCTTGCAAATAAGGGATATAAAACAGGGCTGGTGGATGTGGATGTCCATGGACCGTCCATCGCCCAAATGTTTAACATCACCGAGCTTTTAGACATTGCCCCGGACACCAAGCAGCTGTTGCCCAGACAGGTCAATGAAAACCTTTCCGTGGTCTCTGTTCAGGCATTGATGCAGGACAAGGACCAGGCCATTATCTGGAGAGGCCCTGCCAAAACCGGCATCATCAAACAGTTCGTGGGGTCCGTTAGATGGGGAGAACTGGATTATCTGGTCATCGACGCCCCTCCGGGCACCGGTGATGAACCACTCACCGTTGTACAAACCATTCCCGATGCCAGGGGTATCATCGTGACCACCCCCCAGGAAGTGGCCCTTGCGGACATCAGAAAATCCATCTCTTTTTGCAAAACCGTCAAAATGGAAACCTTAGGTATTCTTGAAAACATGGCCGGATATACCTGTCCCCACTGCAACCAGCACATTGATCTTTTCAAAAGCGGCGGCGGAGAAAAAACAGCCAAGGCACAAGGCTTAAATTTCCTGGGCTCCATCCCCTTTGACACCCGGGTTGTGGAATCCGGAGATGAAGGTGTACCCGTCATGACCTATGAGGCAGCCGGTCCCTTTAAAGATGCATTTGAAAAGGTTGTCGACAATGTCCTCAAACAATTTGAAGGCTGATTAATTGAATCCGGAAAAAACACCCCGGGCATTGAAAGCCTGCCTTGAACAAAAGGAGACCCAAATTCTCGGCACCCGGGCCTGTTTTTCCCAAAATGCAGTACGGCGGTATTCGGAAAAGCGATCCGACACCGAATACCGCCTCTCTTTTTCTGCCGATGCAGACCGTATCCTCAACTCTCTGGCCTACACCCGTTACAGTGATAAAACCCAAGTTTTTTCCCTGATCAACAACGACCATCTCACCCACCGGGTCCTGCACGTCCAGATGGTTTCCCGGGTGGCAAGAACCATCGGCCGCTATCTCGGGCTGAACACAGACCTCATTGAAGCGGCGGCCATGGGCCATGATATCGGGCATACCCCGTTCGGCCATGACGGAGAACGGTTTTTATCCCGACTGACCCAGTCGGCAGGCGCCGGACAGTTCCACCATAACCTTCAAAGCATGCAGTTTTTAGATGTGATTGAACGAAACGGCAAAGGCTGGAACCTGACCCTACAAACCCTGGACGCCATTGTTTGCCATGATGGCGAGTCCCACGCCCGGACACTTACCCCGGCGCCGCCAAGAACTTTTGAAGACCTGGATTCAATTGTCGAACAGATCCGGGCCGGTACTATGGGCAATGTACTGCCCATGACCATGGAAGGGTGTGTGGTTCGCATTGCAGACACCGTCTCATATATCGGAAGGGATTTTGAAGATGCTGTACGCTTGAAAATTTTAACCCGGGACCAGCTTCCAGCGACATGTCGCAATCGTTTGGGTGACACCCAGGGCACCATTGTCTTCAGCCTGGTGACGGACTTGATCAACACAAGCATGGAGCAGGACTTTATCGGATTTTCCCCCGGGGTGGCCGATGCCCTCAAAGAATTAAAACAGTTTAATTACCGGTATATTTATAAAAATCCCGCCATAAAAAGACATTTGACAACGGTTGAAGATATTTTCAAATGTCTGTTTAACAGATACATGAACGACCTGGCCGTTGAAAACGAATCTTCGGTCATATATTCCCAGTTTCTCAACGGCATGGCAGACGCCTACCGTTCACACCACAGCCATGCCGAAATTGCCCGGGATTTTATTGCCGGCATGACCGACTCCTATTTTATCCGCCAGGCCCCGGAGGGCTTGCGCCCTACCCCCATTGACTGGGTATAACCAATAAAGAACCTGAAATGCCGATGTTTGATAACCGCAATGTCTATCGAATCTGCCACCGGAAACAGGGGCTGGTTGCATTTAATGTAACCGTAAAAGAGACCAACCTCAATATCCAGGCAGATTCGGATCTAAGTGAACAGGCGGTGCGTTCGATTCTGAACCACCGCCAATACATTGAAAATTACATCGCCCGCGTTCCAAGGTTTGCCGACAGCCTGACCCCTTTAGGTAACCCAGATATCGCGCCGAAAATCATTTCTGAAATGACCGCGGCTGCAAAAACCGCCGGTGTGGGTCCCATGGCAGCCGTAGCCGGTGCAGTGGCCCAGGGTGTGGGCCGAGACCTGCTCCAATGGTCCTCACATGTCCTGGTGGAAAACGGTGGCGATATCTTTGTTAAATCAGATACCCAGACCATATTTACCATTTATGCCGGATCATCGCCTTTGAGTATGAAAACCGGCATCAAAGTTGACCGCCGCCCCGCTTCCTTTGCCATGTGTACCTCTTCGGGCACCGTCGGTCATTCCAAAAGCTTTGGCAAGGCGGATGCCGTATCCGTGCTGGCGGATTGCTGTGCCCTGGCCGATGCGGCGGCCACATCCCTGGGTAATAAAATTCAGACGCCCAAGGATATTGAAAAGGTCATTAACGCCGGCAAAAATATGGCAGGGGTTCAGGGCATTGTCATCATTTCAGGAAAACAGATTGGGCTGTGGGGTGCTCTGGAACTGGTCAAACTATAAAACGAAAGGGTATTATGACAACACAATTCGATATCAAGCTTGCACTGTCAGTATCTGCCTTCGCAATCATCTGTCTGATTTCCGGATGCGTGGGTGCATCCCCAAGCAAACCAGGGCCGCCTGAGAACACGGTTGCCTGCAAAGGTCCCAGACACAGCATGTGCACCATGGAATACAGGCCTGTGTGCGGTCATTTAAAAGACGGCAGTGTCAAAACATTCAGCAACCCGTGCACCGCCTGCAGTAATGAAAACGTGGAGGGGTTTACCCATGGACCCTGCAGCGAATAAATCTTATTTCGACTCGTTTTTAAGGCCGTCGGCACCGGCTGCGGTTAGGCCATCCTGATAACGCTTGTCTCCATACCTGGCAACCTGACGGCACAGACCCCGTATGATACTGACCTCCCGGGATCTAAGCCGGTACCGGCTTAAAAAACTTCGGGCCTTGTCCAGCCGTTCTTCGGGATTTTCATGGTTAATGTAATGAATGCGGGCAAAGGTCTCTTCAAGTTCGTCATACATGTTCTCCAGCTCATGCCGGCAGGCCAGTCGGGGGAGGTGAAATTCGGGCTCCCGGGTGCGTGCCTTGAATAATTCATAGCACATGACCATGACGGCCTGGGCCAGATTCAGAGAAGAAAATCCGGCGGTGGGAATATTCACAAGATCGTGGCACAGCTGTAAATCTTCATTGGTCAGCCCCCGGTCCTCGGGACCAAAAAGAAGTGCCACCCGGTTTTCTAAAGAAATTGGAACCAAGGTTGCGGCAAGATCTGCCGGAGATGCGTTCACCCGGCGTGTACCGCCAAGTCTTGCCGTGGTGCCGACCACCCAGTTGAAACGGCCAAGGGCCTCGGGAAGTGAATTGCAAACGATCATGTTTTCCACCAGCCCGGCAGCGGAATGGGTTGCGACCTTAAGAACACGTTCCTTGTCAAAATTCCTGGGTGCGGACAAAATCAACCGCCCGACCCCCATATTTGCCGCAGCCCTGGCAGCAGCCCCAATGTTTTCCGGAATCCGGGTATCATGCAGCACAATGGCGACATTCTCCATGCAGACCTTTTGATTCATCGTTTCTCTTTTTTCCTTCACGCCCAAAATCCTTCTTAACCCGCTTCTCAATTTGTGTGGTGCAAGATAATCACGCTTTCGGATTTATTGTCAACATTTAAGACGTGCTTTTCATAACAGAAAAATTGGGCGTGGTTCTAACGTCGGCCATTGTAGGGGCAGGTCTCTGTGCCTGCCCGAACGGGGGCAACCACAGGGGGATTGCCCCTACAAAAGATGGCAGATGTTATGATCAAGCCCATAAACTTATAAGCTGCGGAACTGTCTTTGGCATGGCATTGCACACAAAAAAAAGCCGTTGAAAAATCAACGGCTTTTTTATGTATGTATCCTGATCTTGCCGCATCCAAGGCAAGCTAAATTTGTAGAAACTTAGCTTAAATCTGCTTGCGGCGAATCACGTTGCCTACGGCCAGAAGCCCAAGCCCCAAAAGCAAAAGGGTACTGGATTCCGGAGTGGGCACTGGATTAACGCCCCCGCTGGAAGCTGGGAGATCTGTTGCCCAGGCGTTAAGCCTAATACTGTCGATATAAAAATCTCCGACATCGGCCTTGAGAGTAACGCGCAATGTTCCATCTTGGTTCAGACTATCAAGGGAGGTAATATCAATCAAATAAGTACCGCTGATATCCCAGGACCAGGCTGCCCAGTCGGCCCTGCCCCTATCATTAGATTGATTAAAATAAATCTCCACCTTTTCCGGTAATAGCTCCCAGCCCGAGTCGTCGGAAAGGCCCAACTCCAAAGAAGCTGATTCGAAAGTTTGTAAAGATGAATCAAACATTGGATCATCGATATCAAATGTCCAGGTATATGTATCATCATTGTAAAAAAGATGGGAAGACAACTTATCCATACCACTGGTATCAATGTCCACTTGATAAAACGATGCCTCTGCATTGAAAGTAGCACCCAGCAATAAAAAAACTACTGCCGCCCACACTAAACACTTATTCATAAAAAACCTCATAAACGGGTAAAAAAGGTGCTAATATTAATCTAAATTATTTATGCCGTCAAGAAGTATAAATTTCAGAGGCCATTATTCAGAATTTTTATCCATAAAATCAAAATATTGTATTCGGATGAACAGACTGATGGATCTTGATGAAAAGCGGCAAAAAGCCTGGATATCCATTTGACTATAGTTAATATCAATAGGCAACAACGAGAGATCTAAAAATATGCTGCGCCCTATCGGGCCGGCACTGTGATTTTAAATTGTGGAAGGGAATTTAAAGTGAAGAAAAAAATTTGCAAGCCCTTCCAGATGATGTTAGTGATTTCATCATTGATTCTTTAACTATTTTATGACGCGAAATAGAAACGAAAGGCACAAATTAACCTGCTTGATCAGCGAGGGAACAACATGAAGGTAGAATTTAATCCCATCGGAAAAATTCCCAGGCCGTTTAAACAACAGGGAGGCATGCCCATTCAGCCAACCGGGAGCCAACAGCATTCAAGGATCAGTTGAAATCTTTGACACGTTCAAAGAGGGACTCAAGGATCTTGACGGTTTTTCACACACTATACCGCTGTACGCCTTTGACCGCAGTAAAGATTAGCACCTAAAAACAATTATTAGACGAAAGAGAGCAGATGATGAGCGATCAAAAAAAATTTCAGGAATTTTTGGATTTTGTTAAACCACAGATTGGCCGGCAAATTCATGTGGGCCCCTGGCTTGAAATTGACCAGCAGCGCATCAATGATTTTGCTGAAGTGACCGGTGATGTGCAATGGATTCACACGGATGTCGAGCGTGCTAAAAAAGAGTCGCCCTATAAATCAACCATTGCCCACGGATATTTGACGTTATCTTTACTGCCCCATTTAACTGAAAGCAACCATCCTGATTTTTTTCAAAAAAATTATCCGGGCATGAAGTACCGGGTGAACTATGGGCTTGACCGGGTTCGTTTCCCCAGCGCGGTAAAAGCCGGTGCCAGAATTCGGGCAAAAACGACCATTCATAACGTTGAAGAGGTGAAAAACGGAATTCAGATCTGCTATGTTATTACTATTGATATTGAGGGTAGTGAAAAACCGGCCTGTGTTGCCGAATTTCTGGCGCGCCTTTACCCTTAATAAGTGATTGAACGAAAAGTCACCCACCTGCGGCGTTGCAGAAAAATTTACAATCCTCACATACATTAGTATGCTCCGGTTGTAAATTTTTCTGCGCCTTGCATCTGGGCAACTTTTCGTCCAATCACAGGTTCCAGTTCAAGCGCTAATTAACTGATCTTCCTTCGTTTCCGTTAGACGGGACCGGCCGTTCACGGACATACCATATTGTGCCCGTGAACGGCCGGGATCATATGTTAAAATTTTTGAGATTGATTTAGTCTAAACACACCTCGTCAGGGCAGGCACAGGGGCCTGCCCCTACAGGGACTGACGTTAGACCCATCCCGAATTTTTGTTTATGCGACCTTGGCCTTTTTTACAAAACCAGTGTTGGGTCCCAATGCCTTTATGGACTCCGTCACTTCGGTAACCACCTCCAAAAATTTTGAAGACTCTGCAGAAGATATCCAGGAAAACTGAACTCTGCCAGGTTCCACACCCATGTGCTCAAGAAGATCATTAAAGAGCAGAAATTTTCTGCGGGCATAATAATTTCCTTCCAGGTAGTGGCAGTCGCCAGGGTGGCAGCCCGATACCCAGACGCCGTCCGCGCCTTCTTTCAGGGCGGAGAGGATAAACTTTGGGCTCATTCTTCCGGTGCACGGGATTCTGATGACACGGATATTGGCGGGATACTGAAGCCTTCCGACACCGGCAAGATCTGCGGCACCGTAGCTGCACCAGTTGCACAGGAATGCAATGATTCTTGGTTCAAATTCAGACATATGTATACTCCTTTTAATTTCCTTTACGCTTCGATTAATTCCGTTCCTGAGAATATCTGGGCAAAAATCTGATCATTGTCAAAACCGTTCAAGTGAATTGCACCGGACCTGCAGGAGGCGACGCAGAGCCCGCAACCTTTGCAAAGTACCGGATTGATTTCGGCTTTGCCTTTAAAACGGCCCTCAAGGGTAAATGACGGTGCCGAATAGGGGCAGATGGCCACACACACCCCGCAGCTTGCGCAAAACATGGGATCGGCCTGGGCAACGGTGCCGCTGGTGTAGATATTTTCCCTTGCAAGTAAGGTGACGGCTCTGGATGACGCCGCCTTACCCTGGGCCACGGCTTCTTCAATGGGTTTGGGGTAATGGGCAAGCCCGCACAGAAAAACGCCGTCCGTGGCAAATTCGGAGGGTCCGAGTTTGGCATGGCGTTCCACAAAGAACCCGTCATCATTGAGGGGCACCTTAAAAAATTGAGCCAGTCTTTCATCCTTATGGGGAACGATGGCCGAGGCCAGGGTCAAAATATCCGTGTCGATCTTCAGGGGAACACCCAATACATGATCTTTTACCGTGACATAAAGGGAGTCACCCTCGATTTCCACCACCGGTTTTTCATCCACCTTGTAGCGGATGAAAATAACGCCATTGTCCCTTGCTTTGGTATAGGCCAACTCTTTTTCACCGTAGGTTCTGATATCCCGGTAAAGCACGTACACATTCATCTCGGGATTTCGTTTCTTGAGTTCCAGTGCATTTTCAACGCTGTGGGTACAGCAGACACGTGAACAATAAGGACGTTCTTTTTCCCTTGAACCGACACACTGGATAAAGACGGCGGACTGGGCCGTTTCCAGTACCGGATCATTGCTGAGAAATTTTTGATCCAGTTCAAGGCTCGTCAGGATTCTCGGGTCTTTGCCATAGGCATATTCCACCGGGGTCATCTCTTTTGCACCGGTGGCAATTACGGCAATGCCGTGGTCGATTTTTGACCTGTCACCGTTGGTGGAAAGTTCAGACACATAACTGCCCACAAAACCTTCCACATTTTCAAGGGTGGTGTTCAAGTGGACGGTGAGGTTTTTTTCATCATTTACCTCACTGATCAGTCCCTGCAGTTCCATCTGGATATCTTCGCCCTTAACGGTTTTGAAAAGATTCAAAGCCTGGCCGCCAAGCACGCCTTCGCGTTCGATCAAATGGGTTTCATAACCCTGGCGCGCAAGACTCAGTGCCGAGGACATACCGGAGATGCCGCCGCCCAGAACCATGGCCGCCTGGCCCACCTGGAGTTTGGCTTCTTTCAATGGCTGCATGAGCCCCACTTTTGCCACACTCATTCTCACCAGGTCTTTTGCTTTTTCCGTGGCACCCGCCGGATCATCCTTGTGCACCCAGGAGGCATGGTTCCTGATGTTGACCATTTCAAACAGATATTTGTTCAGGCCTGAATTGATCAGCGTTTCCTGGAAGAGCGGTTCATGGGTTTTGGGCGTACAGGCCGCCACCACGACCCGGTTCAACTTCTTTTCTTTGATCACATCCACCATGCTGTCCTGGGTATCCTGGGAGCAGGTGTACATGTTGTTTGTTACGTATTCCACAAAGGGAAGGTTTGCCGCATAATCCCGGACGGCCGGTACATCCACAACGCCATTGATGTTGATACCGCAGTTGCAGACAAAGACACCGATTCTCGGGCGTTCGTTGACCACGTTGATTTCGGGCACAACCTCCTTTTCCTTGGTGAGGGTATGTCGGGCCTGTCCCAGGATCTCTCCGGCAGCCGCTGCCGCCGCACTGGAATCCACAACCGATTGGGGAATGTCCCTGGGACCCTGGAAGGCACCGCAAACATAAATACCGTCTTTAGAGGTATTGACCGGTGTGAAAGAACCGGTATCGGCAAAATTGGAGGGGGTCAGTTCCACACCCAGTTTTTTGGCAAGATCAACGGTTTCCGGCGGGGTTTCAAGGCCCACCGAAAGCACGACCATATCATAAACTTCTTTGATGAGGTGACCGTCTTCACTGCTGTAGGAGAGTTCCAGATCCGTGGTGCCCTGCACCTCTATGACGGAGTGGACACGGCTTTTGACAAAATTAACCTCATGTTTGTCTCTGGCTGTATCATAGAACCGCTCGAAATCTTTGCCGTGGGTTCTCATGTCCATGTAGAAAATGGAGCAGTCAAGCTCATATGGCGCGTGTTCTTTTGCAATTACGGCCTCTTTGATGGCGTACATACAGCAGACCGATGAACAGTGACCGTTTCCGCAGCGGTTCTGATCCCTAGACCCGACACACTGGAGCCAGGCGATTCTCTTGGGTTCCTTATGGTCGGACGGTCTTACCAGGTGGCCGCCGAACGGGCCGGATGCGGAAAGAATTCGTTCAAACTCCATGGAGGTGACCACGTTGGGGGTCTTCTTATATCCCAGGAAATCCATGGAAGAGGGGTCAAACGGAGTAAAGCCAGGCGAGAGAATGATTGATCCCACGCCCAGTTTAAGCTGTTCGTCTTTTTCCATGTGGGTGATGGGGGTGAGCGCACCGGCCCCGCAGGCTTTGGTACATTCGAGACATTCACAGCACACCATGCAGTTCAGGCATTTGTCCGCTTCGGCCTTGGCCTGTTCTTCGGTGAAGCCCAGTTCCACTTCGGTCATGCCGGATTTGCGTTGATCCATGGGGATACGTGCCATATGAAGTCTTGGCTTGGATTCAACATTGGCAGGGATCTCATTGAAGTCTTTTTGGGGAACATCGACTTTTTCCCTGCCCTCGGCCATATCTTCGCCATTGATGTACCGGGTAATGGAGATGGCGGCTTCCCGGCCGGCTGCAACGGCGGCAATGGCAATGGAAGCACCGGTCTGGCCGTCACCACCGGCAAATACACCAGGCTTGTCGGTCATGTAGGTGATGGGATCGACATCAATGTTGCGCCATTTATTTATTTCAACCCCGTCCACATCATCAAGGCATGCAGAATCGGTCTGCTGTCCGATGGCCGGGATGATCACATCGGCATCCAGGAGAAACTCGCTGCCTTCAACGGGAACCGGCCGTCGCCTGCCGGACGCATCAGGTTCGCCAAGTTCCATGCGGATGCATTCAATCCCCACGACTTTGCCGTCTTTTTCAACCACTTTACACGGTGCGGTCAGATATTGAATATCAATGTCTTCTTCAATGGCATCTTCGATCTCTTCATTACGGGCAGGCATTTCGGCGCGGGTTCTTCTGTAAAGGATGCTGATATTGTCGGCACCCAGACGAAGTGAAGTTCTGGCCGCGTCAATAGCCACGTCGCCACCGCCGATGATCACCACATTGCCCTTGAGTTCGGTAAGATCTCCCAGGGCAGCATCCCTGAGCATATCCACCCCCGGCATGACGCCTGGGGTGTCCTCTCCTTCGATCCCAAGTTTCATACCGTTATGGCAGCCGATGGCAAGGAAAACCGACTTGTAGCCGTCATCCATCAAACCGTCCACGGTGATATCTTTGCCAAGGGCAGTGTCATATTGAATTTCAACACCCAGGCGGGTGATCCAGGAGATTTCCTTATCAAGCACATTGCCGGGCAGTCTGTAATCCGGGATGCCGACTTTTAACATACCGCCTGCCACGGGAAGCTTTTCAAATATTTTGACCTGAAACCCGTCAAGGGCGAGAAAATAAGCGGCGGTCAGACCGGCAGGACCGGCACCGATGATGGCCACTTTTTCATCCCGCTTTGTGATTTCAGGCATTGGAAGCTCATTTAAATCCACCTGATCCGCCACAAACCGTTTCAGGGTGCAGATGGAAATGGGCGAATCCACTTCTCCACGGCGGCAGGCGTCTTCACACGGATGGGGGCAGATGCGGCCGATAATGCCGGGAAGGGGCAGATTTCTGGTAATAACTTCCAGTGCCTCTTTGTATTTGCCCTGGGAAACCATGGCCACATACCCATGGGCATTCACATGGTTGGGACATTGCTGGGTACACGGAGATTTATCTTTTTTTGTAATGGAGTATGCGCCGGGAACCGCCTGGGCATAGGATTTAAACGTGGCTTTCTTTTCCCCCATGCCCATGTCAAAGGCGTTGGGGAGCGTTACGGGACACACTTCGGCACAGTCACCGCACCCCGTACATTTACTCAGATCAATATATCTTGCCCCCTTGTTGACCGTGACTTCAAAATTTCCGGCACTGCCTTCAAGGGCTTGGATTTCTGCGTTGGTGATCAATTCGATATTCTGATGCCGCCCGGTTTCAACAAGATAGGGAGACAAAATACACATGGAGCAATCACTGGTGGGAAATGTCTTATCCAGTTGCGCCATCACGCCGCCGATGGCGGACGATTTTTCAACCAGATACACATAAAATCCCGATTCTGCCAAATCAAGGGCCGCCTTGATACCGGAAACACCACCACCGGCCACAAGTACGGAGCCCTGCACTACACTCTCTTTTGTCATTTAAGTTCCTCCGATGACATAAAGCATTCCAACCAAATTTGAATACGTCATTTTCCGTACGTATCTTCGGACAAGATTTTACAACATTAGCGTTCTATGCTCAGGGAGGGAGAGGGGATGGCGTTAAACCGGGTCGCCAGGCTGTCTTGGGGCGGTGAAGAATCAGAAATAGTGATTCGACTGCAACCCTTCAGGCAACATGACGCCTACCCAACCCAGGTAGGTTAATTTAAAAACTGCTCATGTAAAACCGAAGAGTTGATACATCTAATCATATTCCCTAAAATCCATTTTCAAAGCCATCTACAGCTTTGAAAGCATTGTATGTAAAAGGGATGGGACTATTTGTCAAAATGACAATATAAATATCTTCGCTGCATTCTATTTAATATTCCTATATTGAAGACGCGGTTTCATCCTAAAGATGTCCAGCATATGCGACAACACCGAATCCTTTTATCTTTTATGTCCTGTTCTTTTTTTGTTGTCCAAAACTATATGAACTATTTCTCCATTGAGACCATCAAAATTTATAGCTTTTATATTAACCTGTCTTACACGCCTGTTGTGCTGGGTGTGGTAATTTAATGATAAGTCTTTTGGGCTTGGTTCCAACGTCGGCCATTGTAGGGGCAGGTCTCTGTGCCTGCCCTAACGGGGGCAACCACAGGGGATTGCCCCTACAAAAGATGGCCGATCTTATGATCAAGCCCAGTCTTTTAGATTCCATGCAGAGGTCCCAATGGTAGACTCTATCCCTGATTTGGTTTATGACTTTTATGACTCCCAAATCCCGGCCAGCGGCTGGCATTAATTATAGCGCTTTGGGGGGATTTCCGGTGAGGTATTGCCTTTAGGTCTGTCAATAATCCCGCTATAAAAGCGAAAGGGCAGCCCTATCCGTTGGGGAGTGGGGCAACGTTAAATCTTTATATCTTTAACGAGCTCCATCGCTTTTTTAAATTCAAAAATATCAATCCATTTTCTTATTTTGGAGACCATCCGTACCATATCGGCATCGCTTGCCATACCTTCTAATTGTGTCAATATTTTAGACGATTGCATATCATGCGTCTCGAGCGCTGCTTGCAGTTTGCCGATAACTCTACGAAATTCTTTCGTATCTGCCTGGTGGATTCTTTCCGGCACCGGCGTTTTAATCTCTGCCAAAACCTGATTAATCGCCGTACTGATTTGTTGCAGCTCCGCGTCGGTATTTTCTAAAACATCACCAATCAATTGCATGTCCCGGTTTTGCTTTTGCAATTGATTTTCCAGATCACGGCATAGCGAAAACAACGCCATGGCACCGATGTTGCCGCAACTGCCTTTTAGAGTATGGGCCATGAGGATGGCTTTATTCCAATCCTTGTTTTTCATGGCATTTTCCAGATTCATTTTAAACCTTGCATTATTGTTTGCAAATGACCTGAGAAGCTTGTAATAGGCCGTGGTGTTTTTTCCGATTCTATTTAGTCCATCCTGGGTATTTATCCCTTGGATCTCAGGAATACGGACAACCGCATTGCTGTTTGCTTTTTTTTCCGACGCCCCCCGTTCCTTAGGTTGTATCCATTTTTCAAGGGTGGAGAAAAACTTTTTTATGTTAATGGGTTTTGTTAAATACCCTTTCATGCCGATATCCAATACCATTTTTTCAACGCCGCTCATGGCATCCGCAGTCATGGCAATGATCGGAGGAACATTGAATGCCTGATTTTGCATAATCAGTCTGGTTGCTGTAATGCCGTCCATGACGGGCATTTGCAGATCCATCAATATAATGTCATAGGGTGCTGCGGCCGATGCCAGATATTTGTCAACACCTTCCTGCCCATTTGACGCAATATCAACAACAAATCCTTCGGACTCCAACAACCCAACCGCAACTTTCTGATTTACTACATTGTCTTCAATTAACAGGACTTTGGCGCCACGGATTGCATCGAGGTCATACGGTTTTTCACTCTTTTCGTCCTCGGGCTTGATGAGGCCTGGGGCTGCCCGGCCAAATGCTTTGACAACGGTGTCAAATATCAATGACTGGCAGGCGGGTTTGATCAAAAAATCATCTACCCCCACGGACCGTGCCTGGGCCATAATTGCTTCACAGTCATAGCTTGTGACCATGATGATTTTGGGCTGTATTGTTTCCTTTGTCAGCTCTCTGATCTTTTTTGATGCCTGGACACCATCTATCCCCGTCATCTTCCAATCCATGACGATCAATTTATACGGATCATCACCCTGCAAGTTTTCACCCACCTGCCGGATGGCGCTCTCACCGGAGTCAACGGCGTCTACGCGGAAATTAAAATCTTTCAGGTAGTTTTCCATGACAAGCCGGGCGGATTGGTTGTCGTCAACCACCAGTGTTTTAAGACCTTTCAGCTCATTGGGAAAAGCATCACGTCTCTTTTTAATATGTTGCTGAACATCCATAGGTACAGTGAAGTGGAATTCACTGCCCTCTCCGTAAACACTGTTTACCCCGATCTGGCCTCCCATCATTTCGCAAAGTTTTTTTGAAATGGTCAACCCCAATCCTGTGCCGCCATATTTCCTGGATGTGGACATATCTGCCTGGGAGAAGGCCTGGAACAGTTGTTCCTTTTGCGTTTCAGTCATACCGATGCCGGTATCCTTTACGGAAAAATACAATAAAACCGTGTCGCCTTTTCGTTCCCGTACGCTGGAATGGATTTTGATTTCACCCCGGGGTGTGAATTTAACGGCATTGCTGGCCAGGTTTAAAAGTATCTGGCCCAGGCGTAAGGGGTCGCCTTTCAGCAGAACAGGGACATCAACCGAAATCTCAAATATGAGCTCAATGTCTTTTTCTATTGCCTTGATGTTGATCATATTGGACAGGTTATCAAATACTGCTTCAAGGTTGAAAAGCGTATGGTCAATCTGCAGTTTCCCGGCTTCGATTTTGGAAAAATCCAGAATATCGTTGATGATGCCCAGAAGGCTTTGTGCACTGGCATTGATTTTGGACACATAATCTTTTTGTTTAATTGTTAAGGGTGTGCGCAAAAGCAGATGGTTCAGCCCCATGATGGCATTCATTGGTGTGCGTATTTCATGACTCATGTTGGCCAGAAATTCCGACTTGGATTTCGTAGCTTCTTCGGCCAGTTCTTTTGCCTGCTGCATCTTTCTTTCCGCACGTTTCTGTTCGGTGATATCTGCCAGCCACCCCAAAACCCCCTTTTCCCCTTCGTATTCCATGGTCATATACGTTGCAAGCATGGTTAGCGGTTCGCGGGCTTGATTATACACCTGAAGCTCCCAATTACGGACAATCCCTTTTTCTGATAGCTTTTGGAGGATTTTTTCTCGCTCTTCACTGTCCACGTGTATATCGGTGACACGTTCCCCGGGATGCATTCCCAGCATTTCAATGCTGGCAGGATTTATCATTCGTATAATCTCATCCACTGAAATGAAAACACAGACAGGAGAGGTGTCCAAAATCTTCTGGAGTTTTGCCTTCTCTGTCTGCAGCTGTTTTCGACCCCGTTCCAGCTCTTCACTACGTTCTTCTGCCGCTTGTTTGGATGCAATCAGCCTTACCTGCTCCACTTCCAGTGCCTTTGCCTGCTCTGCCAGTGTTTTTGCCCTCAGGGCGTCCTCCGCCAGGTTCATGGCGGCTTTTTGCTGGCGGTACATTTCATTTGCTTTTTTCGTCAGGTTAAGCTGCAGTCTTTTATTTTTCTGTTTTTCCATGAGCAGCGATGAAATAATGCCGGTAAAATTAACCAGGAATCCCACGAGATGATCAAATTGCTCGGGCGCTATTGTCGGGGCCTCCTTGACCGCTTTCAGATAACTTTCCACCGGGAATCCATAGCGAATGGCCTGGGCCTTGAAATAATCCATATCCGGCGCCTGCAGATGAAACTGGCCGATGAAGGCATTGGCCAGATGCACACCATTCACAATAATGGGAGAGGCACAATCCGTCATGCCGTTTTTACAGGTATAGGAGGTATATTGCATGCCCTTGTTGAGATCGCCTGCTAGTATGGTGTCACTTTCAACACAACGGCAGTTTGTTATTTTATTAACCCTGTGATAATCAGTACAAACCCGCCGCCATGTTGACTTCTGGAATATTTCACCTTTCAGGTCCAAAATGGCGCTTGCAACGCCGACCGTGTCGCCATAATGTGAAAACAGTTTAAAAAGTTCTTTAATCTCTGCAAGATCATGTATTGAAATGGAATCGTCTGTAACCGGTGAAGATAAATCATTGTCACCCGGTTTTTTATTTGTAATTTCAGAAAGCTGTTCAATCTGTTCCGGATTATGGTAAATGGGGTCCTGTCCTAACTGTTCTGCAAGATCATTGACCTGATTTTTTAATTCGATTATCCGCTCTTCCCTGCCCAGCATCAAATGGTTAAAGCGCTCCATTTCTCCTAACCGGCTATTCATGCCAGCGCTTTTACTATTTTTAAATCTACCTGCGCCCATCTGTTTTCCTCCTCAAGCTCCTGCATAAAAAGCTTAACGTTCATTCAATGCAGAGATCAGGCAAAAGGATCTTTTTGTCAGCCGTTTACCCCGGCGTTTACGATACGGTTACGACAATTAATTATGGCACACCTCTCCATATAGAGGGGCTTTATGCCGGTTTTGATGATTTTGTTGAATTGTCTTTAAATTTAACAGCCGTGGGATTCTAATACAAGTTCAATTACGATGAAGCCCCAGATTTGATAGCACACTCTTAATGGCGGCGGCACTACATGCCTGCTGAAGGCGTGCAGAACAGCAATTGCCTTCCCATCTGTCGTGTGCAGGATACCGGGAGAAGCCGCCGGATATTGTGATCTGTCTTGATACGCTGGCCAGTATTTTTAAATGGCCCAGCAAATACAGCCGCCGGTTAAATTCAGTTTGAACTCTTCCCGGCTCTCGATCGGATCATTGTCTATGTTTGTTTTCCCGAAATCATTGATACACAGATCTTTCAACTTTCGTTGGGGGCCGACGCCTGGGTATTGATAGAGCAAGGACCGCCCGTGGCCGTTAAAAGAAATTTATACAATTTGGGGGTTAATTGGCGCCGGAAAGGACGGCCCTGATTTTCTTTGCAAGCGCTTCTTTGGAAAAAGGCTTTTGAAGAAACATCACTCCTTCGTCCAAAATTCCGCGGTGGGTAATAACATTGGCTGTATATCCGGACATGTAAATGATTCTCAGGGATGGAAAATCACGCTGAAGTGCGTCGGCAAGTTCTTTTCCGCTCATTTTAGCCATAACCACATCGGTGAGAAGCAGGTCAATTTTGCCGCCGTGACGGTTGGCAATGGATAACGCCTTGGGGGGAGAATCGGCTTTGAGGACCTGATAGCCCAGTTTCTTCAGGGCCTTTTCACAGAAGTTCAGGATCATGCCCTCGTCCTCCACCAGAAGAATGGTTTCACTGCCTCCTTTAATCGCGTTGCCCGTGTTCTGGAGGGGCCTGTCATTGCTGTCATCGCCTTTATACGCCTTGAAGTAGATCCTGAATGTTGTACCGTTGCCGGGTTCACTGTATACGTTGATGAATCCCTTGTTCTGCTTGACGATTCCGTAAGTGGTGGCCAGGCCCAGGCCGGTGCCCTCGTTTGTTTTTTTTGTGGTAAAGAAGGGCTCGAACAGGCGGGCCTGAACAGCCTTATCCATGCCGCATCCATTGTCACTGACTTCCAGGGTGACAAATTCTCCAGGTTTAAAACCCGGCCATTGGAGGCACTCGGATTCCCCTATGCTGACCATATGGGTTTCGATGGTGATTTGCCCGGACCCGGTAATGGCGTCCCTTGCATTTACGCAAAGATTGACTAGAATCTGGTCCACTTGTGTGGGGTCCAGCAGGACCTGTCCCAGGTCTTCACCGGGTATCCATTTGAGTTCAATGTATTCACCGATGAGCCGGACCAGCATTTTGATCATGTCGCCGATAACCGTGTTAAGATTCAGGGGCCTTGGAGAGATCGTCTGCTGGCGGGAAAAGGCCAAAAGTTGACGGGTCAGGTCGGCCGATCGTTTGGCTGCCGTTTGAATCTCGCTTAATGCCTCGTAATCGGTATGGTTTTCATTGATCCCTTCCATCACCAATTCCAGGTTGCCTAAAATTACAAAGAGCATATTGTTAAAATCATGGGCGACCCCGCCGGCCAGGCGGCCCACGGATTCCATTTTCTGCACCTGGAGGATTTGTTCCTGCAATTCTTTGTTCTCTGCCTCAATGCGCTTGTTTTCAGTTATATCCTGAACCGTGCCGATGGATTTGACAGGGTCGCCGTGTGCATCATATTCGGTTTTGCACCGTTCCTCTACATGCTTGATGCGGCCGTCTTTCATGAGCAGGCGGTGCTCAATACGGTATGGTTCTCCGGTTTCCAGGGACCGGGTGTAGGCCTGATCGATTTTTTCCCGGTCCTCGGGGTGGGCGGCATTGAGAAACGCTTCATAGGAGGCGTCAAAGGAGGAGGGGTCAATTTCAAATATCCGGTAGATTTCTTCGGACCAGAATAATCCCCCGGTGCGGTGATACAGTTCCCAGTGGCCGATACGGGCCAGTTGCTGTGTATCCCTCAATCTGGATTTGAATATCTTCAGATTTGACCTGGCTTCTTTCAGTGTTGTGATTTCACAGGCAATTCCCAGAATCGTCTTCTGGTTATTCCAGGCCGTCACAGGGATCATGCGGACCTGCCAGAATCCGTTTTCAACAGGCCAGTCGCAGAGGCCGGTTGCCGGGAGGTTGAAGTCTGCAGGCGTTTGTGTGTGAAGTACCTCGGCCATGGGACATCCCGTGCAGGGCTGTTTCAATCCCCATATTTCGTAACAGTGCAATGGGGGAGAACAGGAAGGCTCCGGCTGGTTGCCGTCAGCTATTTTCCCGACAAATGGTCTGTCGCTGATGAGCCGGTAATCCGGTGTAAACCAGGCTGCAAAAAAGGGAAGCCGGTCCATCTGGGCCTGATTGAATATGTCATGTTGTTTGGTCATTACCATTTCGTCCAGGCGTTGGCGTTCTTTTCCGAGAATTCCGGGAGGTGTCATGTTAACCTCCCGGGATCATGATGTTTTTTATAAGACGCATGCGGGCCGAAAGCCACAGCAAAGAATGAAACTAAATACACCAACAATGCAATAGGGGGCCGCAGGTGTTTAGCTCTTTTGTGTCTTGTTTGCGTGCGATTTCATTTTTTGGGAGAATTACGATCAAATAATAACGATATTGAAATTTTCACGGTATTTGAATGAAATCAATGGATAAAGTTTAAAAAAAAAAGATATAAAAAGCAATCCAAATTTTTAATTCGCTTGACCGGAAACAGATAATACGACATATATAAAACATCCCAGTTCCCAGATCCATGATTCGGTCCATAAATTTCTGATTTTGAGATTTCCAGGAGGATCCATGAAAGTTAGTGCGGTCACTGTCCGTGTAAAAAAGGCGTTTGTAAACGAATTTATCGAAGCCAGCAAATTGCATCAGGCCAATACGGTAAAAGAGGAGGGCAACCTGCGGTTCGACTTCCTTCAGTCCCTTGACGACCCGACCTTGTTTCTTTTTTACGAGGCCTATAGATCCCAGGACGCTATTGAGCTGCACAGGAAAGCTGATTCTTACAGGACTTGGCGAAAAACCGTGGATTCCTGGATGGCCGTTCCCAGGGTTGGTATTGGATTCAGGCCGCTTGCACCGGATGACGGAGAGCAATTCAGGTACCCCTGATTTTCTCCGGACCTGTCCCGAATTTCCCCGTTTTTTCGCGCTCTGCCGAATTCGCTTTGTACCCTTCCCGGCCTGTATTATGCCATGTTCTCCCATTGTTCTGAATATTTTTGTCTCTTCTGGGACTGTATTCATTTAAATTACAGCTATAGGAGGGTATACCATGGAAAAACAACAACTGGCCGATGCGTTGTCCCGGGAATTCACGACTTTAAGGGCGCAGTGCAAAGTGCAGTCCGGTGATTTTTCTTCGGAACGCGTCATGGGACGGCAAAACCAGATCACCGAAAAAACCGCAGCGCTCACTGCATATCTTGCCCATGCGCCATATTCGTCTGCCAAAGCAGCCGCAGCCGACTTAGACATGGACAAAGAGGAAATCCTTCTCGGGTATAAACTGATCCAGCGAACCCGTGCCGCAGCCGATGCAATCCGATTGTCGGTCAATGGAGATTATCTGAATATTGTCAGGCATTATTTTTCCGGCCGGACGTATGTGGTGGTCTTTTTTACCGGCCTTGCCTGTCCCGGGCGATGCAGTTTTTGTCCCAATGTAACAATTCAGCCCGACGGCAGCCGGCAGCTTTCTCTCTATGGCAGCCGGCAAGTTAATTCAATGTCTTCCGTTAATATCGAATCGGTCTTTCGGGATATCGATAAAATTACGCGCCAAAACACCTCCATTTTGGTGAAAATTTCCGGAGGGCTGGAACCGCTGACCGATCCGGACACCATGGCTGTTATTCTGAACCAGGCTGAAGCCATGGAGATCCATGTTAAACTGTTCACCAACGGCATTCTGTTAAATACCCCCCGGCTTCGACGCCTGGCCCTCAGGGCCGGAGACGTGAGAGTCAGCCTGAGTATGGTCGATGAAAATGCTTATGGCGAATTGATGTTCGGCAATGATACAACCCTAAGGAGACAATACGGGCTACCCGTGGTGCTTGAGAATCTGCGTTGTCTTGTGAAGGAACGGAATCGTCTGGGGGTCAATACCCGGATCGGCATTAATACCGTTGTCCTGGAAGAAAATCACAGGGATCTGGAACGGTTCGTCTATATAGCCAAAGATCTGGGGCTGGATTATATTGATTTTAAACCCAATTATTTTTCAACCTACACATCACAAACCCTCAAGACAATTTCAGACCAGAGAGACCGCATAAAGGCACAGAGCGGTCAGGGTTTCAACATCTACTTCGCCGGTTCCCTGTCCGGGGACAACATGTTCTGGCATCACCGGGATGGTGAATGCGAACCCCACAAGCAGTCTATGTTTAAAATGTTCATCACCCCCGGAGGGGATTGCAGCCCAGTCCATCACGGCGCCTTTCCCCGTGGGCGGGCTGCGTCCGAAACCGGCGTCGCCCCGTATTCCATCGGCAGAATTTGTGAAGAATCTTCACTTTTGGACCTGATCAGCAATATGCCGAGTCTGCCGGATTTACGGTATGAGAGGCTGAACCCTTTTGAACATATGCTGGCCTTGGAAATTAAACGCGAAGAGCAGGACCGGGCATGGGGTGTCCCGGACAGCTGCAATCCCTATCATTTTTCCAAGGGCGATATCCTGCCAAGACAGATCCTGGAGAACCCTTTGCTGCATTAAGTATCCTTAATTTGGGCGATAATTTGTATTCCAATCATCATTGGTGCATTCACCGGGAATTGCTGGTTTATGAATTAAAACAAAGCCGTCTATCCCATGATAAAATATAATTTGTTGGGGTTTAAGCAGACCGTAATTGCCTATCACGCAACACAAACTGCTGATCGGCAATACGCTTGACCTGATCCATATAATGGGACACCATGATAATCGTACATCTGTTTTTTAACCCGGTCAGCAGGCCTTCAATCACCTGAACCGATGTTTCATCCAAACTGGAGGTGGGTTCGTCCAGCAACAGCACCTGGGGGGCAAGAACGAGGGATCTTGCCAGGCAAAGCCGTTGCTGCTGACCGCCTGAAAGAAGGCGTGCATCATCGGACAGGCGGTCCTTAACCTCATCCCACAAAAAGGCCTGTGCAAGGGCTTTTACCACCCTTTCGCGTATTCTCTCCTGATTTTTATTTCCGGCAAGCTTCAACGGAAATGCCACATTTTTATAAATACTCATGGGCAACGGGTTGGGTGCCTGGAATACCATGCCCACCTTTTTTCTTAATTCAGATAAATTATAATTTTTTTGAAAAATATCTTCAAAGCCGCTGCCGAAATCAATGGAAACCCGGCCTTTAACGTTTGCCCCATCCATGTTGTTACAAAGCCGGTTTAAGATGGTAAGAAATGAGGATTTGCCCTGCCCTGAGGGCCCGGTAATGGAGGTAATGGTATTGGCATCAATATCAATATTGATATTTTCCAGGATGGTTCGGGTTCTATAATAAAAATAAAGATCTCTGATTTTTATTTTAATGGGATTTTGCATATGTAATTCCTAAAACATAATTCCTGCCCTGCGATCAATCAGCGTCTTGACTAAATGGGCAAATACAAACAGCATTGAACAAATGAAAAGCAGAATCAGCGCGGCGCCGTACCCTTTCACCAGTTCTGTAGTATCGGTGTATTCCGATGCCGTATAGTAGATGTAAAACGGCAGGGCCTCAAAACTTGAAAAAATAGATTTAGGAACCCCTGCGGTGGCAACCACACCGGTGAGCATAATGACAGCCGTATCCTCGGCACATCGACCAATCGCAAGAACCACGCCGGAAATAATGTCCGAAAGGGCCAAAGGCAACAGCACCAGCATTACATTCTGTAGTTTTGTGGCGCCCAATCCCGGTGCGGTAAGCCGGGTTAACAGCGGGATTCTTTCAATGGCACCCTGGGTGGTTTTGATGATATAAGGCAGCACCAGAAACGCAAGGGACAAGGCTGAGATCAACAGGCACGGATAAATTCGGCTCTTGTAAACATGGTGCAAAAAGATGGTAATTGAAAAGCCGAACAAACCCACGACAATGGACGGGATGCCGGCCAGAAGATCCACCATAAAACCAAACATGCTCCGGGCCTTTGGCGATGCGTATTCGGCCAGATAAATTCCGGCGCAAAGCCCTAAAGGCAGTGCAATCCCCACGGATAAAATAATCAGTAAACATGTACCGGCCATGGCGGGAAACAGACCGCCGAAGACCTGGCGTTTAAGCAGAACGGCATCCAGGGGACGGGTGTCGGCAAAGATGAGGTTCAAATTTAAGGATCGGCCGCCTTTCAGGATTAAAAACCCGATAATGATGCAGACGCCTGTGGTCAGCACCAGGGCACAGATCCAGGAAAAAACGGTTAAAAGCCGGTCGGATAAAGATGGTACCATTATTCCACTCTCCGGCCGGAAAGACGCGCCAAAAAGATTCCGGTACCGGTCATCAAATACAAAACGGCACCGCTGACAAATATGGTCTTAAACTCAATGCTGTCAAAATCCGCAGCAATGATCATGGCAATGTGGGCGGTCAATGTCCTGGCCGAATCCAGCACCGATCCCGGCATCATGACACTGTTTCCGCTGAGCATCAGGGCCACCAGGGTATCTCCCATGGCCCGGCCGAAAGCTAAAATCAAGCCGGTCAAGATCCCGGGCCATGCCTGGGGTAAGATTACATAAAATAGCTTCTGAAACGGGCTTGCCCCAAGGGAATCCACAGCGTCCGTATAAATTTTAGGCACCCGTTCAAAGCTTGCGCAAAAAAACAGAATCATGGTGGGAGAAACGAGCAGACCAAGCATGATGGCCGCTGTTAATATGCTCATACCTGATCCATGGGAAAATAGATTCCGGACAAGGGGGACCAATAAAAATACCCCCACAAACCCGTAAATGACCGTTGGAATGGCCGTCATGAACTGGACAAATTTTTTGAGGAACCGTCCCATCGGACCTTTATGGGTAATTTGTATAAAAAAAGAGCACCCAAGACTGATGGGTAAACTGATAACAAGACTTAATGATGCGATATAGAATGTGCCGGCAATCATGGCCAGAATGCCGAACCGGCCATGGTCCGGTGACCAGGAATCGGTCAAGATTTTCCAGAGCATGCCGCTTTTAAGAACAGGCAGGCTTAAACTCACCATGAACATTAGAACACAGAGGGTGACGGCAGCGCATAAAAAAGATGCACCGGCGAAAACCGCCGGTGCACAATTATCTTTGAACGACATTAGTTTACAGGAATGAATCCCATCTCTGCGACAATTTTCTGGCCCTCTGGGCTGAGCAGATAAGTGATCAGCTTTTTGGCAAGGCCTGTATATTCGCCTTTGGTGTTGCTGTAAAGTCCTCTGGCAACCTTGTATTCACCGGTTTGAACTGTTTTCAAAGTCGGCGTAACCCCGTCCAGGGCAATGGGAGCAACCGTTTCATCCATATACCCCACGGAAACATATCCAATGGCATAGGGATCGTTGGTAATGGCCGCTTTCATGGCACCGTTGGACGCAACGAAATTGGCTTTTCCGGAAATATCCCCTTTGCCCAGGGCCTTTTTCCAGAATACCGCACGGGTGCCCGAAGACTTGTCCCGTGTGTAAATGTTGATGGGCCGGTCTTCACCGCCAAGTTCCTTCCAGTTTAAGATCGTTCCGGCATATATACCCTTGAGCTGTTCGCTGGAAAGCGACTTGACCGGATTTGACGGGTGAACCACGGTACCCACACCGTCAATGGCCCATTTGTACATGGAAAGATTGTATTTTGAAACTTCTTCATCCGTGGCTTTTCGGCCGGAGTTGCCGATATCCACCAGGCCTTCTCCCACCTGTTTGATCCCGGCACCTGATCCGCCGCCGGCAATGGTAATCTGGACGTCGGCATTCATTTGCATAATCCGCTTGGCCGCCTCTTTCATCACTGGAATATGGGCTGTGCCCCCGGCAATGCGCAACACGCCTTTTTCACCATTGAAGGCATCAAGCTCCGACGCATTTAAAATAGTTGCGGTAAAGGCAATTGCAAACAACACTACGACGCATGGGAACAGTTTAAATACCTGTTTCATTTTTTCTCCTTATTTTTTTCATTTAAAAATACAATCAGAACAATAAAAAAATACAATAAAACTTGGTTTTTTTCCAGGGACGGTCAAAAAAATTAGCGGCAAATATATTCTCTCCGATCATCCCTTGTCAATTTCAAATCTAAAATTAAAAATTCCTTTCCACCATCCCTGGAATAGGCGTACAATCTTTAAAATCCGCAAACAATGGATGCTGCTGCATCTACTAAAGAAACGTATACACCTTTGTATAGGAGAAAATAATGTCTGACTCTGCCACTGAAAATATAGAAGAACAACTTAAACTGCTTCTTGATGAATCCCTTCCAAACCAGGCTGTTTATAACATAAATGCCGCCATGGAACTTGCAGGGATCCTTGAAAACAAAGGATTCACATTTAAACTAAAAGATT
This sequence comes from uncultured Desulfobacter sp., assembly GCF_963666675.1. Classification (NCBI taxonomy): domain Bacteria; kingdom Pseudomonadati; phylum Thermodesulfobacteriota; class Desulfobacteria; order Desulfobacterales; family Desulfobacteraceae; genus Desulfobacter; species uncultured Desulfobacter sp. The sequence goes on from NZ_OY762929.1 coordinate 2,966,950, forward strand.
TGTGCCCCAAAAGTCTGGTTGAAACCAACTGGCGTGCCACGTTCTTAAAAGAAGGGGCGACATTTTCAGCCGAAAATCCCCAATCAGCCATGGCCGTATGCATGGCAGCCGTTGATGCCCTCAGGTCTTTGTCTTGACAATAGACACTTAAAATAAATGCGATCCCATCAGAATAGTTGCAAATACCGTTATTTTTTTATATGAAGTTGTAATAAGCCGTTAATCACATTCTTGCTTTGTCGTGGGCTGGGCCCTGTCTTGATAAACCAACCCAGCCCATGCTGGCAGTATAAAGGTCTTATTATAAAATTCAAAACAATACGTTTCACTGTGGACTCAAATGCTGGTTAACCCGTTCGGACCGTTGACTCAAATGGCAAAGGAGTAATGAGTGCAAAACTATCGTGAAGAAAACCTGGCCTCTCTGAAATCATCCAATCCAAAACTGCATAAACAAGTAATCGACCATACACCAGTCGAAATCGGCACAATCCTTCCTACCCCCACCGGTCCGACATTACGATTTCATAAGCCCGGAGAAAAATTCAATTTCCTCTGCGATGAAAATGACGTATTAGGCGCGGTTCAACAAAATTTTCCCATGCTGAAAAAGGAGGAAAGTTTAAACAAGACCGTATGCATCCTTACGGGCATGGGACTTGGATACCGTCCCCTGGCTGCTCTGGAAATGCGCTCGGACATGTACCGGATGATGGTTGTCGAACCCTCTTTGGATATATTTTGCACCGCTTTAACCTATATAGATTTGCGCCCGCTTTTCTCATCTGGAAAAGTAACGTTTTTTGTGGGAGATATTGACTGGCAGGAATTCGGCGAAACGTTAATCAGCGCCCCAATTTCCGTAAATATTTTCTTCAGCAATTATATGGTCCAGTTTGACTGGAATAAAACGCTTTACACCGAGGCGGTCAACAAAGCAAGGGCCTATGCAACCAAAGCCATTTCAGCCAAAGGCGTGTTCGATAAATGCGGCGAACAGCTATTTAGAAACAGAATCCGGAATATGGCATTATTCCGGGAAGCCCGCAATGTGGATGTCCTAAAAGGAGCGTTTCGCGGAAAGCCTGCTATTTTGGTTTCTGCCGGCCCTTCTTTGGATCAAAGTATGGCACAATTAAAAATGGCCATGGGACGGTGCGTTATTATCGCGGTTGATTCTGCGGCTGTTCCTCTTTTGAATAACGGAATCATTCCCGATTTTGTAACGACCCTTGATTTTCGGGATCACAATTCCGATAAATTATCTCCACATCTAATAAAAGACTCACCATTCTCCCTTGTGGCTGTTATTTCCTCATCGGTTCCAACGGCCAGAAGACTGTCTTTAAACCATCTTTTTTATTGTTTTCAGGATAATGACACCCAGCAATGGATGATTGACGCGCTGAAAGTACAACATCAAATGAAGCCTGCCGGTACAGTTGCCTCTCTTTCTCTTTCATTTGCCCAGATGATTGACGCCGATCCAATTATAATGGTTGGGCACGATTTCGCATTAATTTCTGACAATGCCGATCATGTAAAAGGTACCGTATTTAATCATAATTGGCACAAAGGCAAAAATCTAATCAATGTTAAAGGTGTCGATGGAAACATGGTTAAAACCCAGGATTTTTTGCTCGAATTCAAACAGACCTTTGAGCAAATTATGACGCAGCAACCCTGTAAATATATCAATGCGACAGCTGCCGGTGCGCATATTGAAGGCACGATTGTTCAAAATTTTGAGGATGTGCTTAAAAATGATTTAATGCAAAACATAAATGTGGAAACGATTATCGTATCTGCATTAAAAAAACGACCTGGTGTATCCCTTTCTAAATTTCTAAAAACCGCACAATACCAGCTTCAGGAAGCAAAAAAACGACTTAAACAAGTTAATTCTATTCTATCAACCAATGAAAAAATCGTTCATTTTTTAGACAAACAATCCGTTTCCTCATCTAAAAAAATTACGTCTTTCGCCAAGCTTCCCAAACAGGTCCGGACTCATAAACAAAATATTTTAAAAGCCCGAAACAGATTAAAACCCTTTTTACCCATAGAGGAAGTCGCCGCTAAAATGATCAATGAGGCCAGGGTTGTCCAGGAAATTGAAAAAGCCAATACCTATTTTGAAATGATAACAAAGGAAGCAAAAGTTATAGCTCTTGAGATGGGAGGATATCGAAAAGGGTTGACGGTTTTTAATGAAGAGGTTGGAAATCTTGTCTTTTTTTTGCAACAAGAAGACCAATTCCTTTCAGATTTAAATTCAGATTTGCCTTTTCCAGCCAATAACGCACTGGCACTTGCCGAACTTTACCTGAGAGAAATGTGTCCTGTAAAAGCCATTAATATATTGGAACTTATTTTTTCAAAAGGGGAAAAAGCGTCCATGGACGCAGACAAATCCAAAATCTTTATGGCAATTGCAAGAGCACAACTGTTAAATTTTGAGTCAGCTGAAAAATGGTGGGGGACAAGCATTGCAGAGGATAATTCTGCGATCAGGAAGGAATTAGCGGCACAACGAAGGAAATTGGGAGCGTATTGGATAAAAAGACTTACAGAATCAAAGATACCACGATATTTGGAATGGGCCCTGCGTTCTTGTCAAGAAAAAGAATTTGTTCTTAAAGCAAAACAAGCAACCTGGGAAATGACGATTAAATGGCTTTCCCAATGGCTTGAAACGGATAATAATATCGATTTAGCAGAGAAGATTTTAGAATTATGGGCACCTATTTGTAACCAAACCCCCGAGTGGCATTATTGGCGAGCACGATGTATGGTCAAAAGGGATGATAAGATTGCCGCAGCACGCTATCTGGAAAAACATTTGCTTGGACCGAATCACTCACAACATTCAAACGAATCGTCATATCCTGAATGGCTCGCTTTTTTAGCCAGACTGTTAATGGAAACAGATCAATTTGACTACGGGATTCAAAAACTCACACAAGCCGTATCGCTGGACCCGAATCAGGCTGCATTGTGGGAAGAGCTTGGGGATACTTTTTTTGAACATGAGGACTTTGCTTCAGCCGCTGTGGCCTACGAAAAATGTTTCATTGCTTTACCTGAAAAGGTTCATGTCTTAAAAAAATTTGGTGATTGCTATTTAAAACAAGGATTTATTGAAGCGGCAGAAACAGCATACCAAACAGTACTACAAAAAGATCCTGCCAATGAATCAGCACAGTCGGCACTTAAAGAATTAAAAGAAACGCCATAAATGGTGTCTTTAAAATAGTATCCTAAAAATCGTATAAAGCGTACACTTTAAACCCTAAGACCGATCGATAAGCACAGATTTAATTGAAAAACCGTGCTTTTTTCTTGCCCTTTTAAAATGCACGTATTATATTTATACATACACTTTAAAAGGGGATTTATCCATGTCTAAACCAATAACAAGGAAAAATCACGTTGGAGAGCGGCGTGAAAAGCGTCCGAATGGTGACATTTACGTCTATGAACGGATAACGGCCTACAACGAAAAGACCAGGAAGACATATACGGTCAGTCAAAAACTCAAAGGCAAAATCAAGTCGGGAACCCAAAAAATTGTGCCGACTCGTCCGAAAAAACGCAAAGGAGAAGGAATCATTGCCGGTGCAACACGGCAGCATACTGGACTCACGGACATCTTAGAATGGGTTGGAAAGTCGTCTGGTATTGATGATGATGTATATGCTTCATTCAGTGAGGGCGATGCCGCAAAGATATTGTCTATCGCACGTTACTGGATCGGATCCGGCGGTAATACGCTGCCACGCCTTGAAAGTTGGCAAGTGATGCACCCACTTCCATATCATGAAGGAATCACGGAAGACGTGTATGGCAATCTGTTTAAAAATGTTGGACGAAATGAAGAAGGCGTTCAACGCTATTTTTCAGCTCGAACTGAACACTTGGGGAAATCTCCTGTGGTAGCGTTTGATTCGACCACAATCTCGACCTATTCTGAAAATCAGTCGGAGGCAAGACAAGGGTTCAACAAAGCTCAAGACGGACTCAACACGATCAAGCTTTTAACCCTATATTCCGTGAAGTCCGGCGAACCAATAGCCTTCTCCAAACAACCAGGCAATGTTCCGGATGTTATCTCTATTGAAAACACTCTGACACAACTTAAATGCCTCCATCTTGAAAAACCTCTGGTTGTCACTGATAACGGCTACTATAGCCAGAAAAACATGATGGAATTTTCCTTACGCAATGTGAAATTTTTGACCCTGGTTGATCCCAACATTACCTGGATCCGTCAGACAGTTGATGCTCTTCGCCCAAGTATAGCGAATATGTCCAGCACCTGCCCGTTTGATCCGTCAATTTGTGGCGCAACTTCGTGCTTAACACACCAGTTCAGTAAAGTTCGCCAGCGGTCACGCAACGGCATAGCTGCCGGTGAAAAAGAGACATTCTCACGCCGCCTGTATGTCCACATTTATTATTCCCCTGACAATGAAGCCAAGAAAGAACTCGCCTTTCGCAAGGATTTACTTGACCTAAAGATGCTGATGGAAGAGAACACAACAGAATTTACGGAATCAGCGCAAAGAAAAATAGACAAGTACCTGACAAGCTCCAGAAAGGGGCGGGGGGGACAGTTGAAGGTTGGGTTCAACGATGAGGCCATTGCCGAAGCAAAGAAATACTTTGGCTATTTCGCCCTTGTCAGCAATCAGGCTATGGACACATTTACAGCGCTTGAAAACTACCGGCTGCGTGAAAAAATTGAAGAACTTTTTGCCGTTCAAAAGGGGAGACTCGACGGCGCTCGGCCGCGCACATGGTATCCAGACAATTTGCGTGGGAGACAATTTACACAATTTGTCTCTCTGGGTTATCATTGTTTTTTGACAAAAAAAATAAAGGAAATACAATCCAGGCTGAGGGAAAAAGAATCCGGGAAAACCCAATCACTTATCAAGCTCGAAAAAAAGCTGGAGAACTGGATTGCACAACGTTCGCTTTATCAGATTTTGGATTGGTTTGACTGTATCGAAACCACAAAGATACAGACTGCCATGGGAAATTATCGATGGTCCACCGAATCAGTCGCCAGAGATAGGCTGTTTTTGAAGTATCTGGGGGTATGCCCCGAATAGTGTACGCTTTATACGATTTTCAGGATAGTATAGGCCAAACCCTGCTTTGATGATCATATGGCTGTATCCTGATGGTGGACGCTATCTTCTTTTTTTATTCGCTCAAAAAGATTTAAAGCCTTTTCAATGGCTGTGTCCATATCCCAGTACCTGTATAATCCCAATCGACCGGTAACGATTAAGTTTGGTTTCTGTTTGGCCTTGTGAAGATATTTTTTTAAACGCTCATTATTATAACTATCGTTGACGGGATAAAAAGCCTCAACGCCTTGCTGCCATGCTTGAGGGTATTCACGGCAAAGAACGGTTTGCGGTGCGTTAAAAATTTCCGTTTTTTCCGGATGATAATGTTTAAATTCATGAATACGTGTAAAAGGAACGCTTTCATCCGAATAATTAACAACGGACGTGCCTTGATAATCTGATACTTTTTGGGTTTCCCACTCAAAATTCAGGGACCGCCATTCTAATGCGCCAAACCGGTAATCAAAAAGCCGGTCAATCATTCCTGTATAGATAATCTTACAGGTTGACGGTATGTCATGGGCGATCTCTTCATATGGGGTATTCAACTTTAATTCAATGTTCCTATGGGCTAAAAGTCTGTCAAAAAGTCGACCATACCCATCCAATGGTATACCCTGGTAAAGATCATTAAAATAATTAGCATTATAGTTATAACGAACCGGTAAACGCGAAATAATATCTACAGGCAGCAATGCGGGATCTTTTCCCCATTGTTTGCGGGTATAGCCTTTTATAAAAGCATCGTACAGCTTCAACCCAATGGAAGCGATTGCTTTTTCTTCAAGATTTTTGGGAACATTTATGCCGCAAGAACTTATCTCTTTGTTTAAAAATTCAATTGCTTCATTTGGGCTAAAATTTTTATCAAAAAAATCATTGATGGTTTTCAGGTTAATGGGCATCTGATAGATACGGTGTTTAAATAACGCCATTACCTTGTGCTGATAATTAGAAAATTCGCCAAATCTACAGATGTAGTCCCAAACATTTTTTTTTGATGTATGGAAAATATGAGATCCATATTTATGGATTTCAATACCGGTTGCAGAATCAATATCAGAAAAACTGTTGCCGCCAATATGAGACCGCTTTTCCACAACAAGTACTTTTTTGTCCAGAACGCGTGCAATCCTTTCGGCAAGCACGGAACCGCTAAAGCCGCTGCCGACAATACAATAGGAAAGACCGCTATACATTTTCAACCAAGGCCACTACCGTACATGGGGCGGCATCTGATTTGGCAACTTGCAATGGCGCAACTATGATTTGCTTAAACAAAGCGTTTGCCCATACATGATTCAAATCCATATCTTCCAATAAAATAATAGGCCGGTCCCCTTGTAAAAAAGATTTGTGAGCTTTTCTCCCGGTCTGCCTATGTAAAAAAGATGCTGTGGAATCAGTTTATTTTGTTTCTTTTGCCAACTATTTTTCATCAAGGTATTTTCGTGCCTGCATCACAAGTGCTGAGGATTCTGTGTACAAAGTGTTCCAGTTCTCAGGTGCATGATTGTCAATTTTTCGTTCATTATCATGAATGCGGACATTGGCAAGGACCTTGGGGATGTGGATGAACCGTGCGCCATTCATGGCAAATCGCAGAAACATCTCGTGATCCTGGGGCTTGATTGTTTCATTATAATATCCGATTCGATCATGCAGTTCTCTGCGATACAACTTACATATCCCGCAGAAATACCAATGGCAGAAGGTCTCTTCAAAGTCATACTCCGGCAGTAAAAATTGCCGTAAAATTCTCCCTGTATCATCTACGATGTGCATATCGGCATAAACAAAGTCCGCAATGTTTTTTTCCAACCCGGAGGCCAGCTCAGATAGGGCAGAAGGAAAGAGCACATCATCTGAGGCGATAAACGTGCAATATTTTCCAGTGGCCTTTTGAAAACCGGTATTGAGGGCAGCGCCAAGACCTTTGTTTTCAGAATGATGAATGATTCGTAAAGTTCTGCCTTTGGGGGGATATCGAAGATGCTCATGCCTTTCCACTGTCTCTGATTCTTGGTTGTAATTACATGCATAGGAGACCCTGTCTGAAGATAGTGCATTCTCATAATTGTCCAAAACATCACGGGTCGCGTCTGTGGATGCGTCATTAATAACAATAATCTCTATTTCGGGCCAATCCTGAAACCAAATTGAATCCAGACAGATTGCCAGGTATCCACATTGGTTATATGAGGGAACAATCACTGAAATACGATTCATAATATCCTTTTCATTTCTTGATTACCTTGAAGCCGCTTAATGTGGAATCGGTGTTGAGCAAATTAAACAAGCCCTAAACGTTTTTTCCAAAAGTCCACAGATGTATACGCCACTGCTGCCGACTTCCATTGGGTTTTTAAATTATTGTAAAAAACAACATATTTCAGTATCGCCAGAACGGCTCGAACCCATAGAAAAAATAGTGGTATTTTTTTTTCAAAATCATTTTTTATCGATTCCATCAAGACTTGATCGTTTGTTTCTTTTAGCCAACAAGGCCCCTTCAAACAATCTTGCACACCATGAACAAAGGCAAGCAAAAAACCTGACCGTCTCGTACAAAACTCTTTTAAGGCTTCTGAAAAAATGCCACGGGCCGTGTGGGACAATGTAACATTTTGAAGCATTCGAACGATCAGCATATTTCTAACCCAATAGTAACGTTTTGCAAGGTCAAAACTCATAAAATCGGGATGATGAACACAGACGCCTGCCTGAATATCAATGGACATTTTTTTTGTAAGACGCAGCCCAAATTCTATATCATCGGCCTTTATAAAAAAGGGTAAAATCATCCCGATGTCCTGAACTATCTCAAGGGGGAAAGCAAAAAACCAGAACCCTCCATATTGGGCGCCACACCACTGCTGCCAGAATGATAAGCCATCAGCATGCCCAAGATTTATCCCACAATGCTGGGGAATCACCTGCAGCAAATTTACAGGATCTATATCAGCACCTGCTTCATTTAAGTAACAAGGGCTCTCCAAGGACATAAGCGCTCCGGCGATGGCCGTCCCCGAAGAATATTCAAAATGTTTTTTAGTGCGAAGCAGTGTCTCCGTATCCAATTGAACATCATCATCCATGAGTATTGCATGGGTACACTCTCCTTGCGCCAACAAGGCCAAAAGGCCTCGACTGAAACCGCCTGCCCCGCCCAAATTTTGATTTGGAATAAGACAATAACTGTCGGGAATTTGATCAGCAGACAGCGTGCGTGCGTTATCCACTACAACAACATGCAGGTCTTTCAAAAAAGGGTCGTCGTAAATTTTCCAAAGGATCCTTAAAAGTTCACGTTCCCTTTTATATGTACATACAACTAATCCAAGCTGGACAGCAGCTCCGGCATTGTTTTCACAAATGTATTCTCCATTTCGGAAGGTACTGTTTGATGCCAAAGAACGCAAAACCGGATATACCCGTCCTGTTGTTTCAGGTAATTGAGGCATTAAAAAATCGTAATATTTTTCAAGGTCAGTATCCAAGCACAAACGATTTAGCAAAACCACCTTACGACCGCTTTTACCATGAAAAACGAAAGAAACATCAAAACTGCCTTTTAAAAAAAGACGGCATGCCAGTCTCCCCACGGATATGGGCCACCCGCCTGTTCCAATAAAACATGCATTGTAAAAAGAATCCAATGTACATATGCTGCCCTTTTTTAGTGTGCATCCGCCATCAGGATCAATATAGTGCTCTCCATCTATCTGAAAATACAGTGGCTGCAAAGCAGAAGATTTTGATAATCTGATTCTTTGAAGCAGTGGCAATGCTATTTTTTCCTTAACAGCTCAAACATGATTCTAAGTGAATAAACAGTCCAGGTTCACCCTTGGTAAATTTTCAAGATTACCACCGCGTGTGGCGTTATACAGCACCCCCCCTTTTTTTAAGATAGCCTGTTCTGCGGTTTTAAAAGCCAGGGCCTGACGTTCGAGGTTTGGTTCATACCACTTTTCTCCGGGTGCCCTATAATCCGGATGAAAATGGTTATGTTCATTGGCGTGGGTATAGACGGAAAATGTTTGCCCATTGGGCTTTTCAACTTTGTTCGGCAGACGAAAAGAGAAATCTATGCCGATCAAATAAAACTGTGTAATCCCCATGAAACTTGCCATCTGAAGCATTAGATATATTACTGTGTTCCCGCTATAAAGAACATCGAGTGCATCACTTGAAAAACTTGGCGGCTCAGGCCATGAATTCTCAAAATAACACCGATAATAGATACCGTTTGTTAGGGGTATATCCAACGTCTTCATGTATGTGGTGTATATTTTGGTCATTCCATGCAGATTATTTATCTCTCCAGCGTTTTGCTGTGCAACAAGTCCGTCTTCAACCATGTAATAGGTGGGACGCCATTGGGTTTGATCAAAGGCCAAATAAATTTTATTACATGCAAAGCTGATTTCCCCTTGCAATAAATTCAAATCAGAAATTGTAAGGCTTGGACCATTACCAATAAAAAAAGCACGTTTTCCCTGGTGAATATTACGAAGCGCAGTTAATTTCTGGGTGCTGGGTGGAATCGTAAAATGAACAAGTATATCCTTTTTCTCAACAAAGCTCATAATCTTTTTACCACTTCAGGATTTTTTTCATACACTCTGCAAGTTCAGGGTTCGCAGCCATGACATCCAGACTCATCGGATGCCGTCCTTGCCGCATGATACAAATACCGCCTGCGCCTTTAACCAATGCAGCGCCTGCCGCCACATCCCATACCATGATATCTCGTTCTAAGTAAGCATCAAGCCGTCCTTCTGCGACCCAGGCAAGAGAAAGGGCTGCGGTGCCAAGCATACGTACCTTTTTAAATTCTTCGGCAAAAGCCAAAAACCAGTTTACAGACGCTGACGACAGGTTAGATAGCAAGGGAAAACCTGTGGCCAGGACAGCCTTGTTTATTTTTACAATATTGCCCACATGCATTATTTGATTATCTACCCGGCTCTGATTCCCTGCGGAAACAAACGTACGGTTACGAGCGATATCATGAATGACACCGACTACCGGGTTTCCTTTGCGCCATAAAGCAATGGATATACAATAGAGAGGGATACCTTTAAAAAAATTCATGCTGCCGTCCAATGGATCAACAATCCAGACCACATCTTTGGCAAACAGTTGATGCGTTTCAATATCCTCCTCACTTAAACAACAAATCCCCGTTGCTTTGCTGAGCCGGATGCTCAATTCACGACTCAGCATTAAATCTGCATTAAGTTTGATATCTTTTTCATTTTCATGAAATATCTGTTGGTTGCCAATATTTGACGCTACCAGAGAATTCAGTGAGTCCAGGACAATATCAACGGCTAATTGGGCCAACTGCGCATTGGATTGAGTCAAGAAGTTGTTCCCCCGTATAGTTCAAAAAATGTATCCAGGCAGCTGTGCAGAAGAGCTTGATGGGCCGATTCCACAAGACCATACGTACTTGCAGGTATCCAGAAGTTAAGGTCTCCCATCTTACGGGAATCATTATTGGAATCCATGCCGGAAAACGTAATGACGAACATCTCCTTCTCCCGGGCACATTTTATTGCGGCAATCACGTTGGCAGAGTTACCAGAGCTGCTGATCGTTACAAGAACATCTCCTTTCTCGGCAAACCGGTTGAGAGGAACGGAAAAACACTCTTTAAAATGAATATCGTTGCTTACTGCGCTCATTAAAGCAACATCGTTAAATACCGTAGCCCGACACCCGCATGTTTTGTTAAAATCAGCAGCCATATGGGATGCCATGGTCGCGCTTGCCCCGTTTCCGATAAAATAAATTGTATTATTGGACCTTCGTATATCAAAAAACAGCTTACAAAAATTTATCAGTGCCTGTTCCTGGCCAATTGATTTGCCATATCGATTTGTGGCCTTCATCTCTGTTAAGGCCAGATAAAGATCGTCTAAATATTGGCCGTAGAATAATTGCTGTCCCAAAAGTTTGTTTTCTTTCATTTTATCCTCCCCAATATTCAGGTAAAATTGTGTTCTTCACTCTGTTTCTTGATATATATACAGCCTCGGCAAGATCCCAATCTTCTTGAGTGTCAATATCACATGATTCGTCAAGTGATATGGGAAACCGCCCTAATCGCCCGGAAAAGACACTGCACAGACCACTTTGGGCAACACTAAGAAAATGATCCCGACGCCAAGCCGTTAAAGCCCAAACAATTTTTTCAATGGGTTCTAAATTCTGGCTGTTGATTTTTTCTTCAATGGAAAAATTTACAGGCTTCTCTTTAAAGAAGCATTCGGCTCGCTCTTCCAATACGGACAAGGCGGTATCAAGCTTTTCTGCCCTAATGAATTCACAAAATCTTTGAATGGTTTCGGGCTTTAAAAGAGGAGAGGTCGGATTGACCATCACAACATACTCGCATTTATGGGCACGCAAAAATTCGATTGTAAAATCCTGGTTTGTCGCCGTATCGGATGCCAAGGCAGCCGGTCTTTTATGGAAATTGATGCCACAGGCCAAAGCCAGACGCCCGATATGCTCGCTCTCTGAATTGACCCATATTTCATCAAAGCATCCGGATGCCTTCGTCCCGTCAATGGCGTATTGAATGAGCGGTTTTCCGCAAAAAAAACGAATATTTTTTTTAGGCACCCGCTTACTTCCCATTCTGGCGGGAATCATGGCAATAAAATCAGTCACGATTGATTTCTTTCCTAAAGATTTAAATCCAAAGGGCGCTCAACGCCCAGGTTATACGCCTTCACATAAGCGTTCAGCGCATCTTTCCATCCCCGCATGGCAGGCAGTTTGACCGATGACATAGCTGTTAATAAGGGTTTATGTGCAAGTCCTGGAAAATCTTTATCCTTTGCTCGGTGAATCGTCACATCCGCTCCGATCATATCACGCAAGGCAACAATAAATTCATAATAGCTCGCATGCCCTTGGTTGGCCGCATGATATAAACCATGCGGCATACGATCCATTATCAGGCTGAAAATGCACTCAGCTGCGTCCAGCGAAAACGTCAGGGAATCAATTTTATCATCTGCCACGCGAAGCTCTTGGCCCTTAACCATGAACTCGAGCATCTTATCCACGAAGCCCAAAGCCGTATTGCGACGTGGACCAAACATGGTCGGAACCCGGACCACATAATGCCTGGGGCACATGGCGGCGTATACTTCTGAATCGTATTTTGTTGCCGCGTAGACGCCCGTTGGGCAGACCGGATCATTCTCAGTGTAATATCCTTGTTTAAAACCGTCGAAGACAGCATGGGTGGAAATCTGACACAGGGTCATATCGCGCCTGGCCGCTTCTCTGGAAACATAAAGCGCACCAAGGGCATTAATGTGCGTACATCTGACAGGATCCTGCTCACAAGGATTGATACCGACAACTGCCACACAGTTAATCACCGCATCTGCCGAATGATTTTCGAATACACGAATAACGGATTCATGAGATTCGATATCAAGCGTATCATGCCCGATCTCTATAACCTCTACATGTTTTTTTTTCAGTATATGGACAAGGGATGTGCCAAGCATTCCGGTGGCACCCAATAGAAGAATACGCATCGCCGTTTCCTAAATAAAATTGATATGCTCTGGTTTCCGGGAAAGCTGCCACAAAAACCGGTTGATATAATGCTGACGACAGTTTGATTCACACTCTTGGTTTACGTCCACCGTTTTGATTCGTTCCTGAACGCTCTGGTAACGACTGCCGTTTACCATGTCACGAAATCGCTCATGCAGAATATTTCCCATAAGAAATTCGTCCGTGCGAATATTGAACCAGTGACCACAGGGGAGTACATTACCGTTGCCGCTGACCGCGATAATAAAACGTGTGCCGTAGCAGACAGGGTACTCCTTGACACCTCTGTTCTCCATTTTCAACCGCTTGATGATCACGTTATAATTACCTTTGGACAGCGATTCCGCTTCTAAAAAAACGGACTCCATTTTTTGATATTCGTCCAGCGGTGCATCCAGGCGACCGTCATAGGTATCCGAACAGGGCTTAATTACCAGATAATCAACCCCCAACTGCTCTCCCAATCGGGCCAGGGGCAAAACCTCATCCACCCCTTGTCTCAATAGTACCATCTGCATACCTATGGCTGTGTCAAGTCCCAGTTTTTGTTTGATCTTTACACATGCTTCAATATTTTCACGAACCTGCCTGAAACCCTGTGGTCCTATGCCGTGTACCCACTGATAACCATTTTCAGTGGCCGCACTGATGTTGAAGCGAATCCAGGTCAAAGCAGAAAGAGCCTTTTCAAGTCCGCTGGATTTGAGCAGCAGCCCGTTGGTCGCCAGACTGACGTCCAGATCTATGTTTTTTGCAAAATTCAACACATCGTACAATGCAGGATTCAGGGTATTTTCCCCTTCACCAATCAGTGCAATGGAGCGTACCCCCATCTGCTTTGCATCGGCAAAAAAATGTTCAATGGTCTGTTGGGGCATATCAAATCGTTTTCCTGTTCCGGTTCTGCCCTGGAGTGTGCCATAGCAATAGCGACAAGAAAAATTACATCCGGTTGAAATTCCCATATCCACATGCAAAGGCACAATGGGTTTACCCTCTTGCCATGCCTGTACACGATCCAGATGCCAGAACAATTTATGGCCGTCCATGCGATACGTATCTTTTGCTCTTTTGCTATCCATTATTTTTTTCCCAGGGAAATAAAACCGCAGCACGATTTTCAGATAGTTCCAGTATTTTCTTCTTCATTTTATCTCTATGTGTTGGATTCATCGTACAGACGATGACCGCAAATGGTTCCTTTAAAAGATCAGAATCGGGCTGGATGATATCCATTTTTTGAAAAGACAGACCGATCTTGGAAGGTGTATCGTCTAAAATTACGGCGCCAAGGTCCAGCAAGGTCTTCATGGGAATCGTTTTTTTCAGTTCCGATAAGGTGCACAGAAAAATATTTCCAAATCCATAGAATGCAGGCCGCACCCCCTTTTCTAACAGGGCTTCAAAACGCTGGACCCAGGCCGCCATTATTGACGTGTACATCTCAAGTGTCGCGCTATCTATCTTTTCATAATTCTCAAGAGAAGTATTAGGGCGACTTTTATGCGCCAAAAGTCTCAGGCCTTCGGGACAGGACCTGTCAACCACAGAAACGGAAAGACCGGCACGCTTTAAAAGAGTTGCCAGGGAATATTCACAGAAGTGATGAATATGCTCAGGAATAAAACACTCTATGGTGTTGGCCATGTCAAAATGCATGTTGGGCACTTCTATGAATATCTGACCCTGATCGTTTAAAAGACTTACCCCCCGGCATAATATCTCCAATGGATCACGGATATGTTCCAGGACATGCCGCATGACCAACAGATCAAATTTACCGCCAATCGTTGTCTCATCAAAGAATCCACGGATGGTAGGCACGCCTTGAAAAGTCAATTGAGCCGGTTCCACACCCGTTACGTTGAACCCGGGAGCAGCCTCTTTGAGCAGATATAAAAAATCGCCTCGATTGGATCCGATCTCCAATACAAAATCCCTGCCCCTAAAGTCTAACAGGCCGGATAGAAATTCCACAGCGCCCAGATAGTGGGCATCGCGCTGGGGAAAGGGGCGCGTTTTTATGTCCAACAGCTCATACCCGGCATACATCCGGGCCGCGACATCACTGTACAAGGGGTCGTCATAGGCGCAAGTAAGAAACACATGGCCACATTGACGGCAAAGATCAAAACGGCCTCTAATCTCAGGAATCGTTTCGTAATCTTTCCAGAAAACGCTGATGGGGTGATCCGGTCTGTCAAGAAAGCGAACCATATCGTTTGCACCACAGGCCGGACATGAGGTATGTATCATAGCATTGGTCTCCGTCCAAACATGTCCAAAACGGTTTTCACAACAGCTGCTGCATCCATTTTAAAATGACGCCTAAGGGTTGAAGCATTACAGATATCGTGAATGTACCCATCGTCGGGGATACCCAATACCCGAATGGTGTAAGGCAACATTCCCTGGCCGGCCATCATCAACATACGGGCACCAAGGCCGCACCCGATAAACTGCTCTTCAACAACGACCACAGCTTCGACTCCTCTTAGAACGCTTGCCAGCAATTCGTTGTTTAAGGGATGAACCTGGGGGACGGATATCACCCTTGTTCTAATGCCTTCACCGGTCAAAATTTCCCGGGCATGCAAAGCTTCTTCAACTACGGGGCCATGAACGACAATGGCGGCATCGTTGCCAGGTTTCAGGACCATCGGCTTTGTGATGTCCATGGGAATTGATTCGTGATATTCAGGCTCTCCTGATTTTGCAATACGCACGTACACCGGATGATCGGCGGCAAGGGCATATTGGGCTGCAGCGGCGGCCTCCATGGGATCACAGGGAGACAGTACAGTCAATCCGGGAATGGTCCGGGCAACGCCAATGTCTTCCACCGAATAATGGGTCATCCCGGATGGTGCATAGGTAAGACCACACCCGGTACCCACCAGGATTATCGGCAACTCCATATAGCATATGGAGTTGCGCACCTGCTCATAACACCGGTAAAGCACAAAGGGTGCAATATTGTACAGCACCACCTTGAATCCCGTAAGGGCCATACCGGCGCCAAAGGAGGCCATATTTTGTTCGGCAACCCCCATATTCAAAAACGCGTCCGGGCGTTCCTTCTGAACGCCGTCAAAAACGCCTAGCCCGGCATCACCGCTTAGAATCATGATATCATCGCGATGGTCCATGGCCCGAAGAAGTGTGTGCACAAATCTTTGCCTCATGTTAACTCCTCCAAGGCCCTGGCCTCGTGCTCAGGTGTGACGATATAATAATGCCAGATCAGCTGGTCCTCCATGAAGGAGACCCCTTTCCCCTTGATGGTGCGTGCGATAACCATTTTGGGCCGGCCCCCGGAATCCCGGTTCAGGGCCTGGTGCAGCGCCAATGTATCGTGCCCGTCAACCACCAGAACAAACCACCCAAAGGCTTGGAACTTTTCAGCAATCGGTTCAAAATGGCAAAGTTCACAGGGCCGGCCGTAACCCTGCAGGTTGTTAAAATCCATAACAGCAGTAAAATTATCAAGTGCCAGGCGCGGGGCGAACAAAGCACCTTCCCAGATACTTCCCTCCTGGGACTCACCGTCTCCGATAAGCGTTACCACCCGCCGCTGTTCACCCTGCTTTTTAAAACCATGGGCCATTCCAAGCCCGATATTAAATCCATGCCCTAGCGATCCTGTGGAAACTTCGATCCCTTTTGCGATGCTTCGGTCCAGATGGGCAGGCAACGTGCCGCCGTCAAGGAAATAGCCTTCCAGCATGGCCGGTTCCAGAATTTTTTTATAGGCAAGGGCAGCATACAAAGCCATGGCCGCGTGCCCCTTGCTCAAAATCATGATATCGCGGCTTTCCCATGGGGAAAGACAAAGCCACTTTTCATAAAGCACCGCCAGCACATCGGCGCAGGATAAGCATGATCCCACATGCGGGCTCCGGGAACGGGCTGCCATGCGTATGATGGTTCTTCTAATTTCAAGGGCGGCGTTACGACAGGAATCACTTTCTGTTCTCATGACTCTCCTAAATAAAGTTCACATGTTCCGGCGGATTGTCCAGCATTTCTAGAAACTCGTTGATACGGGCCATACGACAGTTCAGGCGGCACTCATGACCAATATTCAGTGTTTCCCGGCCCACACGAATGGATTCTCTGCGGCGCGCACCAAACACAATATGTTTCATATCCTGAGTGCCGATATTTCCGATGATAAACCGCTCATCACCCAGAAATGTAAAACAGGTGTATACGTCTGCGTTTGATGAAATATACATCCAGTACGGCAGTGCACGGCAGGCAGAAAAAGAGATATCCGAACGGGTCGCCGCGGAAAACGCTGTTTGTCGATAAAACAACCGCATATCTGAACGCTGGCGCAGCCGTTCTATAAGCGCCACCGCGTCTTTTGTTTCCTGCTCGGTGATCGGATCGCCGACCCCTCGCTCCATCTGGGGATGCGCAGAAAACGGCTTGATACTCAAATAGTCCACCCCAATATCCTGAAAAAGTTCGATAGCGGTTTCCAAATCTTCAAAATTCTGCCGGAGCAAAATAAATTGCACACCGATGGTTGTATTTGAATTGATGACGTTTCGAATGGAAACCGCCTTCCGAATCGTGGAAATCGTCTGCCCAAATCCCTTTTGTCCTCCCCGGTGGATTTTTAAATGTACTTCATCCGTCCCTGCATCCACACTGAAACGAACCCAGGATAAGTGCCCGAGTATACTATTCCATGTTTCCGGATTATTCACAGAACCATTGGTTGACAAAGAGGTATCAATACCGGCTTCAGCGCAAGCCTCAATGAACCTTGGCGTTTGGGGGTGAAGCAAAGGCTCACCTTCTCCTGAAAAACAAATACTGCGTACCCCGAGTTCTCCCATCTCACCAATGGACATGACAAGCCGGTCACCATCCAGGGAATGCCCCCCGTTCCGTTTGAAATCAAGCCCGCAAAAGATGCAGTCATGGGAACACCGGTCTGTGGGACTGATTTCCACATATATGGGCGCAATCATCTCCCCGCGTTTGTCCGCATTCACTCTGTCCAGGTGCCAGTAAAGCTTGTGACCGTCAATCAAATAACTGTCTTGATCTTTCATTGATCTTCCTAAATTTAGCTGTCATCATTGCAGACTCTATTTTTTTGGAATTATTGAATTTGAAGCTCATCCAATACGTTGAGGCAAGCGGCAGCCACCACCTGCGGCTGCAATTCCTTGAGGCATTTTTCTTTTTGATCGCAGACCGGTTGCCGGCATGGCATACACGCCCGGGGAGTTGGTTTCAGAAACAAGACTCTTCCATATGAATATTCATTGGACTGTGTGGGGCCGGCCAGACACACTACTTTCCGACCATAAGCCGATGCCAAATGAAGTCCCAAAGAATCACAGGTGACAACCACCCGGCAGGCCCGGATCCAATTTTTATATTCAAACAGGTTATCTTTTCCCTGCTGCCAGGAGACTGAACAAGAGCCCTGGAGAAGATTTGCCAATTGGATCCAGTGTTCACGGGGCCAGGATTTTGAAGGCCAATCCTGGTGGACCAAATGATTCAGCCCAACATCATATCGCACCCTACCGGCATCAATGTCCGGGTAATCCTGTTCCATCCAGGAAAAGCCAAGACCACGGACAAGTGCTTCCTGCCAACTACAGGCAAGACGACTTTTTGAGTAGGGTAAAAGCAAATCCATAAATTGATTGGCACCCCGGACGGTCCCGCCCTCACAAACAAACCCCATGACATGGGTATTTTGAAATACAGATACCGGATTGGCGTGCAGATGATTGTCTAAATTAATGATCCGTTGAATTCCATGGGGTATTTGTTCTTCATCAATCTCGTTTGTCAGGAATATCTTGTCTTTTTCAATAAACCCGTCCAAAAGTTGGTAACCGTTTTGATCCGTAGCAAACTGCCAGTCGTCAAACAACCGGGTAACCAGTGTGCTGCGCAGCAAATCCCCTAAATTGGATTTGAATGAGCCATCCTGGAGACGAGATACAGAGGTACGGATGATGAGTGTATCAGGCATAACCATGCCGTTTCATAAAATCGGCTTCCAGCTGAAGGGCGCTTTGAAACGCATCGCTCTGGTTGCGTTGAGCAAAGTGGCGATGCTCCCAGGCAAGGCTTTCAGATACCCAATTCTGCATGGGTGTGAAATCCATTTTTTTTGTCATTGAAATCATCGCCGACACATCAAGCAGCGGTCCCCAGGCCACCGGGCACATGATGCCGTATCTACGAATCTGAAAAGCAGGTGCTGTGACCATACGATCTTTGGACCAGGCGGCACCAAAAATGTTTTTAAAAAAAGTGTGAATATTCATAGGAGTCGAATCAGCGATATTCAACACTTTTGCTGCTGCACCAGGATGCTCTGCCATTGTGCATAAAATACGAACCGCGTCTCCGACATAAAGAAGGCTGATATCATTGATGGGTGATTCCAGCAGCACTCTTTTGTTTATCTCCAACCGCTTTTCAAAATAAGTCAGCTTGCCGGCAAAGTCCGGACCGCCAAACACGTTGGCCAGGCGTAAAATGGTATGATTTTCAGGATATAGTTGCATTACCGAATGCTCTGCCGTAAGCTTTCCTTCTGCATAGGGCCTCACATGGGGAGGGTAGTCGGGATCAGGCACACCTGTCACTTGGTCTTCACCCAAAGCAGTTAAAGATGTCTGTCTGAGATATACGGCAAGGGTACTGGTAAACACATATCGGCCACACCCATTTGACAATGCGTTGAAAAGGATCTCTACCTGCCTGAAATTATAGGCATTGTTGTCAAAAACAACGTCGAACACACTTTTATTTAAAAGGCGGGACATCAGGGCTTCATCATTCCGGTCGGCTTGAATATGCCGATAACCTTGGATTCCCTTTGTTGCTCGATTGCCCCGGTTTAGGACGGTAACCTGATATCCTTTATCCACAAGCATTTCAACCAGGAGACGACCATGATAACGATTTCCTCCAAGCACTAGGATATTCACGAAAATTCGTCCTCCGGGTTGTCCTGCACCCGTCTTGGAAAATCGCGCAACGGGCAGTCAAGGTCTTTGAATCCCTGTCTTAAATACATGCACCTGCCGCACTGGGTACAAAGAATCGGGGATTCTTTGCGAAGGTGCCGTGGAATCATATCCGGATCAGCCACAAGCCCTCTGCCGATGGCCACCTGATCGCAAAATCCATTGGTCAGCCGGGCCTCAGCCTGGGGAATATCCATGATCCGCCCCACCCCGGTAACGGGTATGGATACGGACGCCCTTATATCCCGGGCATATTCAAAAAAACGCCCCTCAGCCATCATCCGGTGCTTAATTGCCCCGGAATCATAGATTCCGGCGGTGACGCTCAGATAGGCGACCCCGGCCGTTTCCAAAGCTTTGGAAATCAAAACGGCATCTATGGGTAGTATGCCGCCAGGGATATAATCCTCTCCTGAAATCCGCGCACCGATATCCAGATCCGGGACAGCAGATCGAATGTCTTGCACAATTTCCAAAATGAATCTCATGCGTCCGGTCATATCCCCTCCATAAGAATCGGAACGCCGATTGGTGTGCGAAGATAAAAACTCATGGAGCAGGTAGCCGTGGGCCAAATGAAGCTCAACGGCATGGGCACCTGCCTGGTAAGCCCACCGGGCCGCTTGGACAAAATCAGCCCGAACCTTTGCGATTTTATCATACGGTATTTCACGGGGCCGGTTATCCAATGAACGGCAGGCAACACCGGAAGGAGATAAAGGCGTTTGCCCCGTGACAGCCGGATTGGCCTGGCCTCCGGCATGCATAAGCTGGATGGCCGTATAGGCCCCGTAAGCATTCAGAATATCGAACAGCCGCCGTATACCCGTTACATGAAAATTTTCATACAGGCACAGTGTGCGGTCGCTGCCCCTGCCTTCAGGGGAAACCGCCGTTCCCGCAACGACCACCATACCCACCGCCCCTTTTCCCACGGCGTCGTAAAAATATTCCAGCGCTGGTGTCACGCACCCATGCTCGTCCGCCCAATTTGGTGAAAGTGCCGGAAAAACAATTCGGTTGGGGGCATGCCCACGACCGATATCCACAGATTGAACCCATTTCATTTTAGATCCGCCCCCATGATGTATTTTTAGCTGTATTTATGACAGACAACCAGGTTTTAAGATGGAGACGGTCCGTGTTCAGACCGCTGACATGGAGCGATGTCAGTATTTTTCGTTCGCCTTCGCACAGCCGGTCGTATAGCCCGGCGATATCCGGCGCAATGTATTCGGCATCAGGAATAGTCAGCCCCCGGGTTACGGCGGCGTAACAATCATCCCAGTAGCATTTGTATATATCCTGTAACTGTTCCTTTACATCATTTACGACCTGTTCATATTCATGAAATTGACTGGCAAATAAAGTAAGATGGCCATTGGATGGATTACTGAAACGCGCGCGCATATTGCAGGCATCGTATAACAGATTCTGAAGCGAAATGACTTCCGGAATTGATGTGCGAAGTGCGGAAACGGCGTTTGAAATTTTCCCGACCCGAGGGTCCCGGTACCGGTAAGGCACCACCGGTCGGACCTCTCCAGGCGTCTTTTCAACAAGCCCTTCCATTTCGATGGCACGGTGGAAGGCTGTTCCGTAAAATACCAAAAGGTTATTGGATAGATTCAGGTAGTCCCATCCGCGCCCAATTTTTCTTAGATAGGCAACCTTGGCAGGCAGATCATCCAAATGCAGCAGGGGACTGAACATCATATGCCCGGTCAGCAGAAAAAAGCGGCCATCCCGGTCCACACGCCTGATGCTGCGTTGGATGATTTCGGCTGTAGCTCTTTTGCCATAGGCGTCAAGCTCTGCTGGAAGACCTGATTCCACACCTACAACAATTATGTCCACGCCGGCTTCTTTAAGCAGATCAAAGGCCTTGTCATCAAGCCTGTCAAGGGTCTCGGCCCGCAAGTGAATTTTAAAGGAAGCTGCAATGCCAAGCTTTTTGATCCCGCTGCAAAATCTTAACATCCTGCCTATTCCCCGGCGACCGGGATCTTCAAATGAACTGTCGTTTATGTTGAAATAATAGGCCCCGTAACGTTCAGACAGCATTTTAATTTCGTCTATGAATAGGGCTAAGGGCTTTTCAATCCAGGCTTTGGTTCGTCCTTTCTGGGGCAGATTCACACAGGACTCGACGCAATACCGGCATGCTGAAATACATCCCCTGCTGGATTGTATGCGAATCGAAGCGCTATTGACACCAGAGGGTGCCAAAGAGCGTTCCAAATGGTCCCGGGAGGGAAAAGGAAGAGACTCGAATTGAACCGGTTTCTGGCTTCGTGTCGTCACATGGATTTTTCCGTTTTCCCGATATAAGGCATGGGGCAGATTGTGGAAAGCCCCGCCGCCGTCGAACAATGCATTGCAAAGCGCAATAAAGGAATACTCAGCCTCACCGATCAGACAAAAATCAATGACCGGTATCTGATGCATCAGCATGAAACCGATTGTTTCGGCCTGGGGGGAACAAAGCATCATTTCATGCTGATGCTGTTCAGAATTGAATACCGCCACTGGAACGTCCGGGTTTGCCCGTCTGCACGCCATGCACATTTTCTCCAGGATATCAAAAGCTGCCACCTGGGGGAAAAAACAGACAAGGGACCGTCCGCTGAAGATGGATGGGTTTTCGTTATGTGGGCCCATGTACTCAATTTGAGCGGTTCCTCCGTTCATGCGGACAAGGGATGCCATAATGCCAAAGGCAAGGGGATAATACGCCGCAGAATAATCGTTCTTATCGGAATACCAGACAAAAAGACAGTTAAATCCTCTAAGCGCGTCTTCCCCGAAAAAATATGGATTTCCTGGTATCTTGGCAAATTGTTCCCAACAAAAGGAGTGGTTCGCAGAAAGATTATTCAAGGCGTACCTCCAACAGCAGCGGTCCAGAATTCGGGGATCGTTTCCACGTGGGGTCCCTGTACATAGATACTGCGTCCATCGGAGACGGTTCGCACCAGCATGGTTTTCCAAGGCCTGAAATAATACCGATAATCGCTTTTTGAGGGCGGATTCGCCTGGGGATTTTCAGGAAGCGGGACAAGATCACAAACAAGCGTCGTAAATCCTTTCAGCGCACGTCCTTCATTTTTCAGTGCGTTTTTGACCATGGCAAGGGCTTTGAGAAACACCTCGGGTGCGGCAACCGCGCTGCCGAAATTCGCCAGAAGTCCTCCGCCGATGTTCTCCAACTCCGCGGCAAATCGCAGAAAATCCAGATGGGATGCCGCCCCGAACGCTGCGCCGTCAAAATTTGGATGTTCATGAATAATATCCGAACCGATGCCGACAGATACTGATACGGGTACACCGCAGTGCCAGGCCATGCCCAGAAGACTAAGCTGCTTATAGGGGAAATCACTTTCCCAGATAAAACGCCCCACGCTCTCCCCTAAACCCATGCTTTTTTTAATGCCGGCTGCTACAATATCGTTAATCCGGCCGGTCTCCTGCCAAAGTCCGAACTGTCCTTCTTTAATATATTTTTCAACACTTTCAGTGGTTTTTCCGATCATTGCCAATTCAAAATCATGAATTATGCAGGCCCCGTTCATAACCATGCAGGTGATGATTTTTCTTTGCATCAGATCAATTAGATAGTTCTGCACCCCCGAGCGAATCACATGCCCTCCCATCATAAAAATGACAGAGCCATTATTTTTTCGGCCCTGCAATGCGATATCTGCAGCGTCAGCCAATTTTGGACGCGGCGATCTATTTTGAAGCGGTTTGATCACCGAAATATCAAGATCATGTTCGCGTTCGTCAAGGGATTTGAGCCGAAGCCTTGCACAATCAAATTTTTGATAAATCACAGACACAGGCTATCTCATTTCCATGGGATCGGTTTTATCGTATATATGTTCGATTGTTCCCTTTGTTCCCTGTTTTTTTAAAAGTGATCCAAACAACTGGTGTTCCGTATCTGTTATACAGATTATGGTGTCATCGTGATCTGCGTTAATGTCAGTCAGGAACATGGAAGATATTTTCAAAAATTCTATTCTCGTTGCATCAATTGTATAAACGCCATTGATGGGCATTGCCGGACAAGTTTCAATTATGTTTGCAAACCATTTGAGAAAGTCCCCTCTGCCTAGAATATGCACCTTGCCCTTTTCAACGCCTGCAAAAAGCAATTTGACCCATTTTTTTCTGATTTTTTTAATGATACGCACTTCCAACGAGGGCTTGAGAATAAATTTGGTGAGCAGTCCGAACCCCGATGACCATGGTAACCTGGGTGCCATCTGCCTGCCGCGTTCAAAACGATCCCCATACAAATCCGGCGGTGGGGAACTTCCCGCAATAAGACCTATGGTTTGGGAAAAGCGTTCCTGTCCAAATGTTTTTGCATACACACGGACTGCTGGAATAAATGTCCGCCAGGTTTCTTTCATTTGTCTAAATGCTTTGTGAAGTGACTCAAAACTGTCTTTGGAAAATGTCAGTCCCACACCATTATCCTCTATCCGGGTCTTAAACAATCCGGTATCAGGAACAACAACCGGTTTTCCTCTAAACAAGACATCAAGCATAAACCCCGACGTTCTATAAAAATTTTGATAGGGCAACACAAAAAAATCCGGCAGATCCAGTAGGAATTCAACAAATTTTTCAGAGCGAACAAAGGTGTTAAACTCAAAAAGACGGTCCTGGTGATAAAGCGTTTCTAAATTTATAATCTCGTCCCAGATTGGAGAATACTCAGGTTTAGTGCGCCCGACACGGATCAATACCGTATCTTGCTCCAGTGCAGCCAAACGAAGCAACTGGTCAAACCCCTTACGGGGTTCCAATTCACCGAAGCAGACCAAAACAGTCTTTCCTTTGTTTCTTTTCAGAAATTCTTCGATGGCCTTTTGCTGAACTGAATATATTTGGTCCCCGGCATCACTTTCATGCAATCGTTGCGGCGGGATTAAAAAATCGGGTAAATGGATAAACCGGTTGCTTTGGCTGGATTGAACGGCGTTTTCGTCTGTATGGAAAGCAACATCCAGCAGGGAAAAATTCCGGCAAAAAACTTGATGAAAAAACCAATGGCGGGAAGCAACCGCACCGTAAAGAACTACATCGGAACGGTATACATACTCGGAAAGCAAAAAAGTTGCATAATTTCGTCCACGCAGGGCGGGTTTCCAGGGCAATAACTGCCTGGATAATACCCATTTAAGGCGGTCGCCATCCACAAACATGGTTGCGTCTGCTTTACAGGCATCCTGCATGGAGCGGATAAATGTCAGCTCATCGGTATACATTTGATCGATAGCCCCCACAGTCAAGGAATGAACCCTGGGTGTTTTGAGGGCGTCTTTCAAATAAAAACTTTCATGGGGACGATACCACTTGGTTTGGCCCCCATGAACTTCAAGACCGAGGGTAAACAAGTAGATCTCAATGTCATATCTGCTCAACACATCAACGATCCGCCAAATATGCTGATGCCGATGCCCTCCGGTATTAGGGGAATAAATGAGCACTTTACGCACAGGATCTGATGTTTCTTCATTTTTTCCAAGACATTGTTTGCCTATGGCGATCAGCAGCCTTTTACACCAGTGTTTAAAATGCATTGCCGTTAGATTTTTTTTTGTATTGGATAATCGATTGGTACAATTCTATGAATCGGTCTGCCTGCTTGTCGGTCGACCATTCTTCGACCGCCACTTTTCTGGCCCCCAAGGAGAGGCGATTGCGAAGCCCGACATCCGTCAAATTACGGATGCATTGGCTAAACTGCACCACATCATAAGGACGGGCGGTTAAACCCGTCTCCATATGCCGACAATACTCCATGTTTCCACATACCTCGAAGGCAACCGAAGGCACACCACAGGCTGCAGCTTCAACCAGTACCTGGGCGCTGTTATCGCACCGTGAAGGAAGAAGAAATACATCAGCGGCCTGATAGTAGGGAACAATGTCGCTTTCCTTTTCGATATATGGAACGATATGCACGGCCATATTCCCCACCCCTGTTGCCATGACATCTTCAGAACTGGGGCCGACCAATAAAAGCTCAATATTTTTCAGATTGCTGCAAGCAGATAAGATTTCAATCAGTAAATCATAGGCTTTTCGATAATTACGCGGATTGGGAATATTTGCCATAACAAGGAACACATCTTCGGCTATTCCCATTTTTTTTCGAACTTGATTACCGGAATGAGGCTCAAACAGATCCACATCCACCCCAACGGGAATGTGGGATTGGCTTGCTGCATGATTCAGCACCCCCTGCCGGACATTTTTGAGCATCCACATGGAGGGGCAAACCACATGCACCTGAGATCGGCCGAACGCTTGTTTCTTTTGCGCATAAATGGCTTGGCTGATATCTTGGCCCGGAATTGCGACCTCCGCCCGATTTTTTTCATTTCCAATGATTTGGGGGCAGTCATGGCAGCCGCTTTTCCATTTCACACAATCAAAAGCATACGTACAAAACCCGGTCAAAGCCCACATATCGGAAAGCCGATAAACAAAACAAAAACGCCGGGATAGCCCAGGCAGCATTTTTAAATCCAGGTAGGGAGAGCCGTGACCGTTATGGGGGCTGCGAAGTTCAACAATATCCACATCCTGCATAAAGGGCAATCGTGTGAGCATTGCAAACGGCATCAATGGATCTCTTCCAACGGCAAAACCTTCCCGGCGAACCAGGCGGGGAATACTGTGGATGGATGCACTGTTCGGTTCCATATCCTTGCCGACGAGGATATGGGCATCAAGTCCTTTTTGTTTCAATGTGTTATGGTGGCGCAACATTGCACGATTGGCCCCACCTTGCAAGCTGTTTGAAATTAAAACCACCTTCATAAAACACCAAACGAATCCGCTTGTAAAACCAGCTGTGAAAAATCAAACTCAGGGCACTCAACAGCTGACTTTTCAATATAAACCACGTGCCACAACTGGAACATGAACAGGGCCCAAATACGCCACGTATGATTTTCCCGTCCCTCCAGGTGGGGCGTGATGAATGCATCATAAACGTCAGGAGAAAATATGCCCTGAAGGGCCAACCGGCGCCTGGACAACAGGGTTTGTACAGGTTTGCGCAAAATCGTTCTGAGCCATATTTCAATGGGAAGGACAAACCCCCGGTTTGGTGCCGACATGAGCGCGCTGGGAAGCAGCGGAGCAAACGCCAGTTTCTCCAGGTATTTACGATCCTGAGGGTCAGTTCGAATTTCCGGAGGAATAGTCAAGACCAGATCGACAAATTCATTATCCAGAAAAGGGGTTCTGGCTTCAACGCTGTGAGCCATGGAAAAACGGTCTGTCATAGCCAAAAACTCTTCGGCTAATTGATATCGAAAATTCACCGCCGTCAGACCATTGCGAAGAATGGGTTCTGAAAACTCATCATAGGCATCTTGCATAAAATTTGATGTCAACAGCAGGTTCCTGCAAAACGATGGTGTAAATACGGTTTTTTTCTTGAGCGCATCGCTCATATAAGCAGATAGCGCATAATAACTGGCGCCAAAGGGTGGATCCACACAGCTCTCGAGGGGCTTGAGAGAATTGGCTCGGTTGGTGATAGCTGATAAGGTATGTGGATCACTTTCGTAACGGATAAATTGTCCGTATTGACCAAACAATTCATCGCCGCCCGTCCCTGTGATACCGACACGAACCGTTTTTGCCATCTCCTTGAATATGTACCAGGCAGGCAGGCCGCCGGCATAGGGTTCGTCCATGTGCCAGACCATTTTAACCAGATCGGTCAATAGTTCCTCGGCGGAAAGCCGAAACACGTGATGATCCGTATGGTATTTTTCAGCAATAAGGTTGGCGCGATCCGTTTCATCCCAGGGGGCTGACATCTGGTCTGAAAACCCTAATGTAAAAGTCCTTACCGGCCCATCGGAAAAACGACTCATCATGGCTGTAATCGCTGCTGAATCAATGCCGCCGGACAAAGAGCAGGCAACCGGGACATCACTGAGGCTCCATCGTTTGACGGCGTCCTG
The DNA here is from genome assembly GCF_963666675.1 of uncultured Desulfobacter sp. Classification (NCBI taxonomy): domain Bacteria; kingdom Pseudomonadati; phylum Thermodesulfobacteriota; class Desulfobacteria; order Desulfobacterales; family Desulfobacteraceae; genus Desulfobacter; species uncultured Desulfobacter sp. The sequence continues at coordinate 2,994,700 of NZ_OY762929.1, forward strand.
AAAAGTCTGGCGAATGCTGACTGCCCACTCTTGCACGGTTCGTCCGCAGCAAGAATCAAATCCGGGGCGCCAGAATCTGCAAATTTTCAATTCATCTTCTCTTAAATTGTACGAAAACCAATGCCCGGCCGGAAGTCTTCGGACGCCGGAAAAAATTGATTCAGGACCAGGCACGTACAGCAAGGACATATAGTGGAACACGGCCTGGGGATTAAGCTTTGAATTGAAAAAAGGCATTGCTTTAAGTGATTTCAACTCCGATGCGAAAGCAAATCTTTGCGGCGTCACATGGTAGTACAACGGTTTGATACCAAAACGATCCCTGGCCCCGAACAGGATGCCGGTTTGTTGATCGTAAATAACAAAGGCAAACATTCCGTTGAGAGCCTTAACCATTTCTTGGCCGTCTCTTTGATATAATTTGAGCAGTACTTCCGTATCCGAATTACGTGTTTTAAAATGATATCCCTGCTTTTCAAGCGTACGGCGTAACGCGGGTGAATTAAATATCTCCCCGTTAAATACGATCCAAATACTGTCATCTTTGTCAGACATGGGCTGATGGCCATACGCCAAATCAAGGATGCTCAAGCGTCGCATGGCCATAGTGACTTTATTGTCAGGGCTGTGGTATACACCGGCGTCGTCAGGCCCTCGATGGGCGATAAGCATGTTCATACGGTCTATCCACCCAGGAGAATGATCTCCGGCTATTCCGACGATGCCGCACATATTACATGATCTTCCCAAAGAGGGTTTCAGCCTCTGCCATTTCATTTAAAACGTGGTGGATTGATTGGTCATCGGCGTTGATACGAAGTGCCTGTTCAAAGCACTTCAATGCCTCATTTGTATCCCCTTTGGAAAGATGCAGCATGCCTGTTTTTTTATGAAAATCAAAGAGTGACTTTTCAAAGATAGGGACAACATGCCCCACCATGCATGCATGCATGGATTGCGGCCCGGATAATGTTTGGAAAAAAGCCTCAGCCTGCCAGGCATCGCATTCGTTCAGCTGTTGCCCGATAAAGGCAAGATGTGCACAGGATCTTAACACGCTATAAATTTCATCTTCAAGCAAGGAGACTAGGTCCTGAGCCGCGGTCAATGCATCCATATTCACCAATTGCCTGAAACGGTCCACATCCGTAAGCAAACATCTTATTTTCTTGGAAAGGCCGCGGTAAATAATCATTCTTTTACCCCGCATTCATTGAGATCCAGCAGTGTCCGAATCGGTTTCCCAACCGATTCGGGAAGCAACAACGGCTTTATATTTTTCAAAGGATCGTCGGTTAATGATGGGCCCGGGATGGTCTTGAATATGTACAACATCTCATTGGACTCCCATATGGGCGGAAAAAGCTGTCTGGATGACAACAATTGCCCTGATTGTCTGTCAAGTGCAGACATGCCTTTATCTTTTTGCCGTTTCCAGGATATGGCATCAAGGTCCAAGGGTAAACGGATATCGCCGTGCTCCCCTTTGTGCGCTTCACGGACCAGGGCAAGAAAAAAAGGAGACTGTGTCATGGTCACTGGTATCTGCGGAACGGGGCCTGCAAAAGAAAATAAAGAACGGGGCATGGTCAGATGATGTTCAAGACTGTCAATATCAGCGCAAAAAACAGTTTCACCTGATAACCCGGCCATAAAAACCTTTGTTCCGGATTGTACTGCATCTTTACGTACGTACAAGCCGGAGCGTTTTGAATCATCGGAAACCACTACGACGGCCCGCCAATCATGCACAGCACTGCAAAGCGGCACGGCTGACACGCTTGTCTCAAAACCATCGCAAAAAAAACGATCTCTTTCGATATTGCGCGACAACATGGTCCCCTTTGAAACAGTATACTGGTCAAACCGTCCAGCCAATGTCATGGGCATAAGAGAAGGCAACGCGGGCATTTTGTCTTCGGGCGCCACAGCTGCATTATACCGGGAACTTAAAAGCATTGGAATTTGTCGTGTTGCCACACAATCCTGCCCATGGTCATCAATGGGCAACAACAGATCAACAGCATCTAAACTAAGCAGCGAAAACAGTTGAATGGGATGGTCCACGACGGGCTTTGTTCCGACAAAAGCATCCGCCTCGCTTGTGACTATGTCGCCAAGGGCTTTAAGAATGAAATCTGCATCAAGCCCCGGGCAGCGATAATCGATCACAGCCACAGGCTGTCCATTTTTCCTAAGTTCTGTTAACCGTGCAAAAGCGTGGCTGCATTCAGTCAAAATATCCCCAGGCAAGCGATTTTCCACTCCTTTTAAAAGACATTGAATTTTTAAGGGTTCCACTCTTTTTGCAACAGCTTCTTCTGATGTCACGATCAGGGGAAACACCCCCATTTGCCTTAGCCCAACCGCCGTGGACAATATGCGGTCCAGTAAATTGCCGCCTTTTACCTGGGTCTGGAGAAGTTCCGACTCACAAGAATCTTCAGGAAATACGGGAAAAACTACATTCATAGTGCTTTTTGAACATACAAGCCCTGGTCTACAATCTTGCGGGCCTGGTGTAAATCCGACCATTCGTCAATATCAACTAACTCAATATCGTTGTCTATGATGTGGTAATGTGTTCCGAATGACGTTCCCGGAAACACCCAAAATGCATCAAGTAGACCGTATTGCCGGTAGGCACTGTGCAGGCCTTCAGATAAACTTTTTGTTTTCAAACACCTATAATTCTTTGTCTGTGCATCAAAGTAGCATCTTTTTTTAACCCCTACTTTTCGAACTGTGACAACCCGGCCCCATCGATCTGAAAGACGTGTCAAAACCGTATTAATCGTAGTAATACGCCTAAAAGGGTGCGTGGGCAGCATCAACGCACAAATATCAGGTTGATAATCGTCCTCCTCGGTCAGCCACCTTAGGCAGTGGGCAACAACGCCTTCCAATGCGGAAGTATCGGCAGATAACGCCCTTGGACGTAAAAATGGAACTTCCGCACCATACTCTTTGGCAACAGATCCAATTTTTGGGGAATCGGTACTAACAATCACTCTATCAATTTTGGGAATGCTCAGAGCCGTCATGATGGAAAATGCCACCAAAGGTATGTTTCCCAGCAATTGAAGATTTTTATCAGGGATACCTTTGGAGCCGCCACGCGCAGGTATAATGCATACGATTTTCATTAGATTCTTACCTTTATCATTGAAATCGTGGTATAGCTAGTACCATAAAGTCGTTCAAATCTTGTAACTTGAAAATGGAGCCTGGCAGATGCTCGTAACACATGTCGACATAGAATATGAAAATTTTATACAAAAAGTGAATCACAATTTAAATGACTGTCTAAATGGTCTAAAAGAGCAGGTAAACAATATTTTAAGTGGGCTTCAGAGTAATACTGTCCACGATTTTCCAGTTCGCATCGCAATATATGGCGGAGAGTACAGTGCTTATGTCGCATACAGCGCTTTAAAAAGTATTAACGATTTGAAAATAGCCGGGATTATTAGTAAATATCCGCCATGCATCGAACTCTCCGAACTACCTCACGGACCTGTGGAAGAATCATTGGACGTGGATTATGTTTTTGTCGCAACGTCCCCACGCCACTATGATGTAATTACAAAAAACATCAAAGCGTCCATTCGGGCTCGGGGCATAATTTTCATGTATCGCAGTTGGGGCATCAAATCAGCATCAATTTGCGGCGGCAAGCTGTCAAATTCTAATGATTCGTTGATATATTTGCCTGTCCGTATAAGAGAATGGAATGATTCTCATGAATACGCCCTACCCCTTCCATTAAACCAAACAGCTGTAATCCTAATCGATATTTGGGATTTTGATTCAAAAGATTGCCCATATTGCCCCAAATTACCAAATTTTTTAAAAACAGCTCGTAAACATGACCTGGTGGTTATTCACAGCGTTCACCATACCTGTGATAAAAATTATAAATTCATACAAAAAGGCTCTGCAAAAACTTTTACGGTTCCTGATCCCGAATTGATTGAAAAGGATGAATGGCCCCCCATGCTCTTTAAAGAAAAGAAGGGTATATTTTCACACAGAGAAAAGGAGCAATACTTTAAATCACAACTATCCGGGAAAAAACCGCCCATCGGTATCCACAAGTGTGCACTTCCGATAAACAGAGACAAAGAATACATTGAGAGTGACTGCCAAGCCATCCATAATATTTTAAAAAAAAATGAAATTCTATATATTATCTACATTGGTGGTTCTACACTTCAATGTCTTTTTTTCCGACCTGCAGGGCTTTGGAACATGATGCACAACAAAGGCTATGGGTGCATATTGATGCGCGATCTGACGTTCCATGAAGAACTTGATATCCATGGGAAAGCAGTTGATTTTAAGCGCTGCGGCATCGGTATTTGCGAAACCATGGGCGGGTGCTCTTCGGACTCAAGCCTTTTCTTAAAAGCCCTGATGCAGAAAACCTCAACCCCAAACATTTAAGTGGAAGCATAAGTGTAATATGAAATCCAATTCTTACAGAATCAGCCAAATACGGAACCGCTATCCCTGTCTTAAATTAATCGACAAATGGGCCATCCCGGGACTGCCGTCCAATAATGTGCTCACGCTTCGTTCTTTTCGACCCGGCGAAATCGCCATAGGAACTGTTTCCGCACCAACTCTGACACTTTTTTCCAGGAGCACGCAAACCTTTTCAACGCTTGACCTGGGTGCCATGTCCGGCAACCTATGCCAGGTTACGTATCATTTTGCTGTTTCACCGGATGGATCCCATATCATTGTCAATGATCCAAGAGCGCATCTTCTTTTACATTTTGATCTGATCAAAGAAAAGGGTAAGGTAGTTGTCGATTTTTCCGAAGACGCAATCAACAGTAATCGTTCCATCAGCGCGCCCCTATGGCTGTCGAACCGTCGTTTTCTGGCATCCGAATGGCGCTTGCCGCATACCCTAGAAAAAAAAGTAAATGATGCTTACCATATGCGTCTGAGTGCAGGCCATTCAACGCTGGTTGATTTTGACGTGGAAGCGGGCACAATGACCCGGATTCAGGACAAACACTTCGATGGTCTGGCATTAGACATTCAACAGGATAATAAGGGCGGATTATACATTCATCGATGGGGAAGTGATATCCTTCGACTGGAACCCAATGGGAAAGTATCAACCGTATTCCAAGGGGGCGGCAACAACCTGCACATCAAGTCATTTTTACTTTTAGATGACGCTATTCTTGTGGCAGGCAGCGACCACCTTCACCAAAAAAAATTGATTCGCATTTCCCTGGATGGACATTTTATTTGTTCTCATCCCCATGCATCCGAAGTATTGGATTCGGTCTGCGGTATATGTTCAACAGCAGACGGTATTTGGATAGGAGATGAACGAGAGCAACGTATCGGTCTTTTCTCCCAGGGCGGGACACAATCATCTAAAAAACGCGTAAAAACTTAATATCATTGCAAATGATATAACAATCAGATCTGTTTAAAAAAGCGTATCAAACGGTTCAGACTGGAACACATCAAGTTTTGATTCAACTCCGGCATTGATGATCCGTCTTCCTACCGTTTCAAATTCGGTTCGTGCCAGTCGATATGCCTGCTCTTGTTTTTCAACCCAAGGACCGCCGATCAAATCTCCGGGTTTATAGTAATCGGCGATACCATAACAGGTTTTTACCAGGTGCATGTTTTCCTCAGTTAACAATAAATGACGACCGGGAAGATGCTTGGTCATGACCACAAGATTCCCGTAATTGTGGTCAACGCCGATAATGTAAACCGGATCACATCCAAAATGGTATGCCAGTTGCAGCATGATATAGGTTACGGTACTGCCAAGGTGAACCACCCCTGAAAAATCTTTTGAAAACTGGGGGTAGGCATCTGAAAAATAATAAGGGTTGTTTCCAGTCCGCGGAACGTTAAAGAAAACAGTATCTGCCGCAGGCGCCAATGCATAAGCATTATAAAGCGCTGCCATTTTCAAAGGACCCTTTACCCGGGGTAGTTCTTTGCGGCGTGATTCTGTTTGCTCAATATCTTCCAGGACAAGGTAATTCGTGGTAAACCCCCATTTTGAAAACCGTTTGTAAATACCGTTACAGCCGATGGTAATTTCGTCTTTCAGGGGGGTAAGATCCATTTTATCCAGACTGGGTCCGTTCCCAATGACAAAACACCGTTGTCCTTTGTATCGGTTTCGCCAATCGGCTATGATATTCTGGTAACCGGGGATACGTTTAGGTTCAGGTTCATCAGCAAGCCATTCTTGAGCATAATGTTCAAAGAATTTTTTCCGAGCCTCTACAATACGCCGGTATGCCTCGGGTTTATCTTGTTCCGGGAATCGTTTTGTCCATGCAATCATACTTTTAACTCCCAATCAGGGTTCAGCAGTTAACTGAGTGAGACCAAGCCCTGCCAGTGTTTCGTCAACCTTTTGCAGATAAAAAGGGTAACTGGAAAATCCGACAAAATGAATCACGGCAGGCTTTGTCCACATGGTTCCGTCTTTTTTCTTGACCAGTGACGGCCAACCGGACCCCTCATCTATCATGTCAACATAACTTTTGCCCGCACACGCATACATATCCAGGGGCAAATTGCTCAGTCCAGAATCAGGGTTGATACCGTTCATATCAAAAGAATCATTTTCCATACTTTTTTGATAGGCAATCATGAAATAGGGTTCATCATTGAAATATCCTTGGGGCATGGTCAACGGCCGCTTTTGCAACAGTTCATCAATCATTTGTCCGAATGCCCATCCCTTCCGGTCTGCCGCACGGCCCACAAACCCGCTATTGAGACTCATATTGCGTACATGGATACCGGCATCTTGGGCTTTTTCATGTAATTTGAAAGATTTCCCCATATAATTCAAATCCACATTTTCTTCCCGGTAACCGCCATAGATAACGACAGATTCTCGGCGAATTATATCGAAAATATCGACAATCCTTTCGCCAAAAACAAAGCAGTCACAATCAAGATACAATAAATTTTTTTGCCTCAATAACGGATGATGGAAAGGAATCCCCTTAAATTCTCTGGGAATAAAACGATCTTTAGCGATCTCTTCGGCACTACGACGCGCGTAAATGATTGACTCAATGGATTCAAAATGCAACCACTCAAGTCCTTTGTACGGGGTTGGATCGGCATTGGCAAAAAAAATAACGTATTGTGCCTGATCCAAAAGAAATTTTCTTGCTGATGCCAGGCATGCCACAGCATTTTTTAGATAAACATCTCCAAAAGCAAGACAGCAAGCCGCATTTTTTGTGTGTGTCATGATGTGAGTCTCCTGCAATCGACTTATTATACTTTGACTATGTAAACACATTTAACCTGACTGCAACGCCTGCCGTTTTTTTTCCCAGACCAAGCGAATTTCATCATTGGCATCTTTTAAAGAGGCTTCAAATATCTCGTCAGATAGATCCGTAAGGTTGAAGCTAAATTGGAAGGCGCCTTGAAATCGACGAAAAAAATCCTCCTCATTTTTGATTCGACCTTTTTTAACAGCCCATTTGTAAATATCTGTGCCGGGGTAAGGGGTTAACCGGCGGATATCTCTAGGTGAGGATTCATGTCCGTCAATAAGCGCCATCAATAACTCTTTGCTGGCATTTAGACTCTCTAAATTTTCTATAGGCTGCCCAAAAATCATAGGGGTCGTTACGTGAATTCCATGTCGCTTTGTACTTTCGACGGCCTGGTGTATTTGTCGAATCGTAGTCTTTTTATGCATATAATCCAATACCTGCTGATCCCCTGATTCGATACCGTATCCAATAGCTTCACACCCGGTCGATTTTAAAGCGAGAAGTTGTTCGTCATCTACGATGTTCACCCGACCGTTAATTCGATATCTAAATTTCAAATTGTTTTTTGCAAACGCATCACAAAGCGAAAGACACCGTTCTTTACTGGACATAAAAAGATCGTCATAAAACTGTATGAAAGTAATCCGGTAACGTTCCTGCAGCAAAGCAACCTCTTGTGCAACCCGTTCCGGGCTTCGAAATCGAAATTTGTTGGTATGGAAACAAAAATTACACCGATACGGGCATCCCCGGGATGTCACCATTACCATATATCGATCTTCTTTTGTTGCAGGCGGCAAGGCAGTTTTCAAATAATCTTCCATGGGAAACGCATCCCATGCGGGCAAAGGACAACGGTCAAGATCTTCGTATATTTCTCCAGGGCCGGTTGAATATATTTCGTCATCAATTCGATAGTGAATGCCCTTTGTCGTAAAGGATTTCAAGTCGGATGGGTAGTGTGTCAGCAAATGGGGAAAAATTAATTCAGCCTCGCCATCGACTGCAACATCTGCCCCGGTTTTACGTAACATGTATTCCGGGCAGGCACTGGGACCAGGTCCACCAATAATCACCTTTGATTCCGGTGCCGTATCATTAATCACCGCCATCAATTTCAGTACACGAGGCAAATTATCGAATAAAAATCCGAAGCTTATAAAATCATACCTTGATTTTGATAGTTTTTCTTTAATATCCTCAAGGTCCATTTGCTCTGCATCCATCAGTGCCAGTTCAGGGTAAATATCTGCTTGTCTCAAAGCGGCCACAACATATGCAAGTCCCAAATTAAAGAAATAAATATTGTTTTGTGCTTTAAGCGATATGAGGAGAACTTTCATTGTATTTCCTTTGTGTTGCAGCAGAAAGGCATGGCTGTTTAAAATTTACTTGAGAAGTGATCGAATGGCGGTTTCCATCTGTTCCCGGTCCACGGATCGACTGTTGCCAATAATCCCCACGGCAAGTCCACCCATAAGATTGCCTAAAAAAGCTAAAATTTCCAAATCGACTCCTGCACAGGCAGCCGGCGCGGTAACAGCAAGCAACGCATCCCCTGCGCCCACCCTGTCCACTGCATCAAGGTTGAATGCAGGCGCTTCAACAAGTCCTCGTTCTTTTTCATACACAATACAGCCTTTTTTACCCTGGGTTACAGTCATGCATTTTGCGTTGACAGCTTGAGTTAATGAGGCGATGGAAGAACGCACATTGCAATTATAATCACGCAACTCCGCTTTAAATTCGTTTTGTGCAATGCAACCGTAATCCATGCGTTGGTATCGACTGATGGTATGCAGTCCCCTGTTTCCTGCGTTGGCCTGGGTGTTTACGGCCAAAAATGGGGACTGATCGCTAAGTATCTCTCGATGCCGCGCGCTGATGCAGCCATGCCCGTAATCGGATGCAACAACCAGGTCACAATTTTTCATAAGATCCCGGGTTAAGCCTATGAATTCGGCATCGTCCTTTTCCGCCAGTTCATGATCGTCCATGATATAAATTTCTAAAAATTTTTTCAGGCTATAAGCATCAACAAAACGGCGTTTGACGGTTGTGGGCTTGCCCGCCCGCGGGAATAGAACAGGATGAACATTGGGATGAAATTTTGAATTGACAAATGATGCGTATTCGTCGCTGTCACCAACCACGCCAATAAAATCAACGCGGTCAACAAAATGCGCCATGTGATTTGCAACGGCGACAGCTCCGCCTGCATATGTTTCTGTCCGACGATGTTGAATGGCCAAGACCGAATCTTTTGAAGAAACGCCCAAACCGTCACAAAAATGATAATCATCGACGATTACATCGCCTACTACCAAAGCCCGAATCGATCGTATTTGTTCCAAAACCGTTGCCACGCCGTCTATTCCAATGCGGTCACGAAAATTCAGCAAATAACTTTTGACGGATTCAGGCAGAGGAGAAAAATAACGGTTAATCAAAGTGGTGGAGCTATATACGGGACCGGAGGTAATTACCAACTCGCCGCCGATCCGTTTTACGGCATCCGCTTCCAGCCCCAGTTTTCCTGTCAGATCATCGTCTACACTTTTAAAATCAGCTCCTTTTGCATAGACATCGGGTTTAATCAGCTCAATCGTCTCAACGGCGGTGGGCCATTCATTGATTGCAACAAAATCAACCATGCTCATGGCAGCGATTGTTTCAGCCCGCACACTCTCTGTAAATTTGGGGCGAAACGGGCCCTTGTCTACAAAACGGTCCGGGGATACGGTGACCACCAGCAGATCGCCCATACCGGCCGCTTCTTTCAAATAATGCAAATGCCCTGCATGGAAGAGGTCAAAACATCCATGGCAAAGAACGACGCGTTTGCCCTCACGCACGGAATCCAATCGCGAAGTCAATTCATCCAAGTTATAAATTTTAGTTATCTCTTTGCTCATATGACGTCCTTATTGCCTGTCAGTATTTATTTGTGCATCTAAATAAATTTAAATGTCATACTGTCGTTGCAGATAACATGTTCAAAAATTTGATTGTGCGGTTGATAGGTGCAGCGGGGACAATCCTTCAAACGAATCGCTTTTTTTATTTCCCAGTGTTCGGTGCTACCCCATAATTTTTTAAATTGATTAAAGGATGAAATAGGACCGGAAAATTCCAGGCGATCATCACCCCTTCGATCACAACAAAGGCTGACGCAAAAATCCTCGTCAAATTTAGTTCGCGGCGGCATGAAGACGCATGTCATAAAAACAGCGCTACAGGCGGAAAAAAAATTAGCCCGATTTAAATCCTCATCAAATTTGTGTGTAATACCGTAAACACCAAAATTGTCATCCTCCAAGTGCCTGGCCTGCTCAATCTGCTCACTGAAAATCGTTTTGTCTGATGCAGCGAACAGGCTTTTTTTATCTTGATCCAGGCGGTCCCATGGGACGCCGGCGGGCCTGACATGAAAGTTTTTGCATCCAAGCTCTTTGGCCAATGAGGCCGCAGGGTAGAGATCGGAGACATTTCCGTTGAATAGAAGGTATTTATAACTTACCCCGTATCCAGGTCTATTTGTGCCCAGCCTGCATTTGCGACCACGGATATAATCGTTGAGCATCTGGATATTTTCACAGACGCGGTAAAAATAATCTTTGCCTTTTAGCGTGTGAAACACCTTTGCACTGCCGGCATCGACCGATACGCCGACCCAAGTGCACAGAGACAGTGCCTCTATATGTTCTTGAATCACTGTGCCGTTGGTCACAACGCCAACCTCTACCCCGTTGGCAACACATGCTTCAATGAAAGCGCTAATATCCGGATGCAGCAGGGGTTCCCCTCCGCCGGCAATGCAAACGGCTTCAACACCCGCCGGCCATTCAGGGCTTCCCTGCCATTTTTTTAGCTGCCGGGGCAAGTCAAGAAGGGCCTCTTTTGAAATCCGGTCATGGCGATGACGAAGGATATGGCCGGCATTGCACCAACTGCATGACAGATTGCAGGAATTAATTGGATCAACAGTTACCAAACCCGGTTGCGGAATCGGATCGCCTTGGCGAATTAACCGCCAGCGATACACCTGTGCCAGCAATTTATAGCTGTTGAAAGGATTCCATTTTTTTGCAGGAGACCATTCAAGGGCTATTCCAGGAGATAATGCGTCTTTACTCATCTTATTTTTCAAGAGCTATCTTCTCTTTCAATTGTTTCTTTTTTTTACCTATCAGCGGGTCGGCCTGATTATCGGCGGCAATTCGCCTTAAAGCCTTGAGGGCGCCAACATGGTCCCCCATATACTTGCGAACATCGCTCAACGAGATAAAAAATTGGGTTTCTTCCGGTGCCGTGTTCGTCAAGTTCTGCAGCAATTGATGGGCGCGTTCATAGTTTCCTAGTGCCGCACAACTTCCTGCAGCCAAATGCCGGGCCTCAAGGTTTTCCTCCGGCAGGCTTAAAAACAAATCGATGGCCTCTTCGTGGCGCCCGATTATTTTTAACCGTTTGGCAAACCCAAAGGGATCAGACTGCACATAAAAAGGAGCGCGTTGGGCAAACTCATCAAGCAGGTGGGATGCTTGTTCCAAATCACCCGTTTCTGCCAGCACCTCCACAAGATCTCCAAGGCGATCAAATTCGAACCGTTCCTCTTCATAACATTGGTGAAAATAATCTTTGGCTGTTTCCAAGTCACCGGACAACCGGGCAAGACGCCCTAAACGACGTAATGAACAGGTTTTCTCCAAATTCGACCGGTGGGTTTTAAAAAACACGTTTACAGCGTCTTTGCCGTCAATCTTATACATCACTTCGCCCAGTTCGGCAGCAACTTCGGCGTCATATGGATCAGTTTCATGGCACCATTTAAGCACCCTCAACGCAGCTGCTAAATGACCTGAAATCGAGAGGTGTCGTCCCAGATGTTTTCCTTCCTTGCTGAAACCGTGAAAGCCGCTTTCGAACTCATTGGGAAATAATCTGTCCGGCAAATCAAGCGCCCGCCACAACAATTGCAGAAAATAAGTTTGACGAGAAGAATTACCGTAAACCGGGGAAACTGCCAAGCAGACTATTTCCTGTTCGTTGAAAAAATTTTGGGACATGGTTTTAAGTGTATTTACAGCCTGGGACCACCGCTGTGATGCATTGCGGTAGGTATGAATTTGTTCGGACAGAGTTCCAATAACGGTACCGGTCTCTTCCACAAAGTCGCACCCCGGCACGTCTTTACAATCACGATCTCGAATTTCCACCCCGATGGTTTTAGAACAGTGAATCTCCCCGCAATTGGAAAAAAAAGCATATAAGTAGAGAGCAACCGCGTCACGGCCGACCTCAAACGGAAGAGGAAATATCCTCTCCACACCGTTACGGGATACCATGATACCCGAAAGATCCGGGAACCCGGCAGGGATTCCGGTTATCCCAAGACGCTGAACAAACCTGTCGCTTAAAAGTCTGGGAGACGGTTTGGGCCTTCCATCTCGAACCCGGACAATCCCCATTGTAGTTCTCATATGACTTGCGAAGACCAATCCGGCCCTAAAAAAATCATCTCCGGCATGTGCAAATGCAAGTATATTGTTCTTTGTAAGTGTTACGGCCTTGTTCAATATCGTGCTGTAAGAGGCTCCAGGTAAATGAATACAGGATACCTGTCCCAATTTTTTAAGCCGCTCAAATAGCCTATCCGGATCAGCAAATGGAGAGTTAACGGCGATCACAAGTTCAACGGGGCGTCTCATTCGAAGTATTTTTGAAGCCGTCTGCCATAAGGAGATATCATCGGATTCTGCTGTTAAAATGACAGAAACAGGTACCGGCTGTTGAAAAAGTCTGATATCACCCCCCTTTTCTATTCATATTTTGGGCGTTTTCGATATCCGTTGAAAGAGAAATAAAGGCCTGCTCAAGACGTTTAAAATCGATTCCGCCGTACAGCCTTCTCTGGAAACGGGTAGTGAAGGGATAAACCTGGCCGATTTTGACAAAATACACTTCAGATAGAGGGAAATATTGATCGTATAATTCCAGATAGGGCGCATCGGAAAGCCAACCGAAACACATTGGCCCACTGTTGGGGAAAATCGTTAAAAACGCGGCTTCAACCAAGGCTAAATCTTCAAGTAATGTATCAAAATAGTCCTTGGAAAAATATACACCATCGATCTCACGAAACTCTTCAACAATCTCCTGTTTAGATCCGATACCAATGAAAACGAATTCTTTGTTGGCGGTGTATTGTCGAATCAATTGTTCCAATACGACAGCATTGGAATTGCGTCTCGCGCAAAAATCATCCCGATTTCGAATTTGAAAGACCACAGGCTTTGCCGGATAAATTTTTTCTTTAAGAAAAACCGTAATCTTTTCCCGGACGTCTTTTGGACATTTCAACTTGGGATATGTCCCTGTCCGATCAATGCAGTCCGTAATATACCGAACATCATAGGGTAAGCGAGGCAGTATAAAGGCTTCGGGTGACATTGAGCGGGATGCTGCGTAAAAATCCCGCAGATACGGATCAAAGCCCTTTGTGTCAGAAAAAAATGGGGGGAAAATGTGATATTGTCCTGCCATTCGCCGCAAAAAACTTCGAAATTGACCGGATTTATCAAAACGAAATACAGCCCCTTTTCTCGGGGAGATATCACACAACGAGATGATGTTGTCCTTAAGCACCCTGCTCTTTTTAAATTTAAGACTACCGGCATTGATGTGCGAGGGATCGTCAATGAATGCATAGTCCACTTGTTCAAGTTCCAGTCGATGGCATTGGGCCAAGGCACTTGCCTGGAAGAGGATTGCATCCCCGATAACACCCGAATATTCGTTAAAATCCCAGACCGCAAGCAACCGACGTTTATTCGGAGGGTTTAAAAGCAGTCGAGCTGATTTGAACAAGCCCTGAAACCAGGGCGCGGTGAGCAACTTACGCCGAAATGAGAAAGAAAATTGACGCCGGTAATCGGTCATTTGTTTTGAGCACGGTTTGATTCTATTGTATTCCGGATCCCAAAGAAATAGTTTCCCAAGGGGTAATGGGAACGTCAATCATGCTGTTTGCTCCCAGTTTACTCAAAAAATCGTCGGAAAGATCAAATACGGTTTTAGCCCTGTCCTCAAATTGAAGAAGAATCCCATGGTCTTGAATGAGCTGCCGTTTTGCATACAGGCATTCCCTGAGTCGTTTTCCTGTCCGGTCAAATATTTTTTGCCAATAATTATAAGGACCATCCATTTGAATGGATTGATCCGTCATGCCTGCATACGCAAGAACAATTCCATAGGGCTTCAGTGGCAGTGCCCACTCATAAAAAAGCGCAACTTCGTGAAGATTCAGCGGTGTGATCAGAAACTTAATCGTAATCAGTGTATTCTTTCCAAAAATCAGACTTTCCACAAAATTTCGGGTTTGATGAAGATCAAGCCCCATGATGCGATTGTAGGTCTCTGGCTGGAAACCGACAAAAGAAACCGTCACGCTGCGAAATAAATGTTCAACAACCGGTTTCATCTCAATAGGTACCGAAGCATTGGTTACGACCGTAAACCAGGTTTCCGGAAGTTTTTCCTTCTCTTTTTCCAGCCATTGCATGGTCTTTTTCTGGATTAAAATTTCGCCGCCCTGGACCTCCAGCACTTCCGGCTGCATCTGGTTCAGTAGTTGTGATAACGGTTCATACAGGTCATAGCTCCCATTCCAGCCTGGTGAGCCTGCACTGCACATGGCACATTGGGCCTGACACGCAAGAGAAAGCTCTAAGTTAAGCTTTTGACATCTAATCGTCTCACCTTGGTAGGGTCTTCGAAAAATATATCGTGCACACTGACACGCTTGGTACATGGATTCAATTTTGGTCTTCAAATCCGAATCGGTGATGTGGCCGATTTGAAAGCTCGGATCACCCCATTTCCTGCAGCACGGATAAACATCACCATTGTATCGAACAAATAGTTCTTCAAGGTTGCACGGGCGCTCTTTTTTTTTGTATTTCATGACTTATTTTCTTTAAAATTTTTATCCGCCCCTTTGTCGATCTTCAGCCCTGGGACAACGGCGCCAACATACGGGTATGTAACGAAGGTTGTATATTGGCCGGGTTTAACAGTTTGAAAATTTAAATCGTTCCAAGTTAAATGATTCACTCGGTACTGGGCAGATACGAGTTGAAAAAGTTTAGGCTTTGACATTATGTCAAGTGAGAATGCTTTTGGCAGGGGATAATCGAAATATATATGCTGAATCTTTGGACGATGATCTACAAAGGCCAATTCACTTAACTGGGTAGATATGTCATAATACCCGCAAAGTTTTCCCACAACGTAAAAGGGTTCCTGACACGGATGGACAACTAAAGTCAATTTTATTTTAAGATTGAGAGAATCTTCAATATTTATATCTTGGGGTTCCAACCGCTCTGATGCCCGGCAAACACCGGTTCGGGATAAAATATCACTTAAATATCGTCTTTCTGTCTGTATTCGAGGTAATAAACCTTGGCACTCCTGGGCGCCGCCATTCTTATTAAACTGTCTAATTTGGATGAACAATTCCTCAAGACGTTCCAAATACCATAACGCCATATTTACAAATACAGACGCCTTTGAGGAACCTTTTAATTGCTTTTTGATAACAAGCAACGCACTTTTGTAATCGTCAAGGGATTTAGGGTCGTCCTCTTTTGGCGGAATATATCGAAAGTCTTTGAGTTGAAGAAATTCAATATCTCCATTTTTCCGGGATGACCGGGCAATGCGCAAGGACTTTTCGATATCACAAATCGTTTGCCGCAAAACATCCCAGCGAAGGGGTTCCGACTGTTCCAGATCCAGAATGGCTTTTTCAAAAACCTGCATCTGTCGAGTATTCAAAATTTTGGCGGCCATTGTCTGCCAATCTTCTTGCGTATTCTGCCAGTCTTTGGCCAGCCATCCCCCATCCCTTTTGTAACGGCAGTAGTGTTGAATTTCAATGAGGTTTGAAAGATCGGTACCACAGGTTTCTGGAACTGAGCATACTTGCGTGGTTTCAGTATTTCGAGAGATAAAACCGTGCCGACCCAGAAAACGCGCAATATTCATTGCGCTGGCCATATGCAGAAAAGCCGATGGATGATGATCGGTTTCCGTCGCCCATTGTCGTCTGTCCGGCAGCCAATCTAATTGATCCAACGCGCATAGGTATGGAATTCTTTTTTCTTTGCATATTGCAGCAAGCATTTTTTGACTGTTTTCAGTTACATCATATCGCTGGTACAAAGAATGATACACAATAAGTGGTATGCTGCGGTCCTTGAGCGCTTCTTGAATATAAGTTAATGCGTCATCGTATAGCCGGCCGTATACGTTATCTGATTGCCAGGTTGTCTCGTAAGATGCTTTGGGTGAATTAAAATTTTCCCGCCACATTTGAACTTCCGCATCATTTAAGCATTGGTTCAGCAAAATCAGGTCAAAGTCATATGCGCGGCTAAAGTGATCAATCAGAGGAACCATATCGTGAATAGACAATCCGCCTTTAGATAAATTGATCACCTGAAAATATGGGGCAGCCAGGGACTTATTGAGAACCTGCTCAAGAAATGCCGGAAGCGTTTCATGGGCGGCAACGCCCTGGCCGTATACGTAAGAGTCTCCAACCACTCCGATCCGAAAGCATCCTTTGGGTTTTTCAAACGTATATTCCCTACAACGAAAGCTGTGATATAATGTAGAAGTCATTATTTCCCTTTTGCGATATAGTGATCAAAACGCCAATGCTTCATCATCAATGCGGATAGATCCATTCATTATGCCGAATCTCTTTTTTGTCCTGATTTGGTGCGTCCGCTTGACGGCCATGGGTTTTCACAAGGTGCAGCAGTTTAGACTGGGTATCATCTAAGGGACAGGCGTCTCTGTCAGGCAACGGTTTGGCCGCTTTCATCAGTTCCATCAGTTTTAAAACGATATCAGCATCATCAGATTCCTGATGTAAGTTTAAAATATCTTCACTTGCCATTATACATTTTCCTTTAGGACCAAAAAGTTACCAATTGCAAGCATATCGATATCCGTATATAAAAAACACCGAACCGCATCCACCGGGGAACAGACAATCGGTTCCCCTCTGATATTGAAAGATGTATTGAGAATTACAGGCACACCAGATACCCGGCTGAATGCCTCGATAAGGTTGTAAAATTTTTCATTAACAGCTTTGGATACGGTTTGGACACGTGCGGACTGATCTACATGGGTTGTTGAAGGTAATAACCGTGCACCCTTTTCTGTGGCCTGGGGCACCAGAAGCATATACGGCGACGGCCGATCTAACTCAAAAAATTCGGATGTATACTCTTCAAGAACCGCAGGTGCAAAGGGCCTGAACGATTCTCTAAGTTTGACACGTCGATTAATGATCTGCTGCATCTGCGTCGTACAGGGATTAGCCAGAAGACTTCTGTTCCCTAAAGCCCTGGGACCAAATTCCATGCGCCCCTGGAACCACCCCACGATTTTGTTATCCCAAACGGCTTTGGCTACATGTTCCGTAAGTTCGCTGATCTCCATGTATTCATAAACAACAGGGTGTTTATCAAGAACGGCCTGTATTTGTTCATTGCTGAAAGAAGGGCCCCAAAAAGCATGCGGCATCATGGATTCAGATGTTGAGACCGGATCAGACTGCGTTGCTATGGCCAGGGCCGCACCAATTGCAGCGCCGGCATCCCCGGCCGCAGGCTGAATAAAAATATCCTGGAACGACGAAGAAGAAAACACCTTCCAATTGGCGACACCGTTCAAAGCTACTCCGCCCGCAAGGCAGATATTATCCGTGTTGTATTCCTTTTTTGCAAAAGCAAAGGTTTTTTCCAATGCATTCTCAAGAAATCTTTGAACAGATGCGGCGATATCGGCGTGTCGCTGTGTGAGCGGATCACCCTCCCCGTCACGGGGAGGGCCGAGCAGCCTGACAAGTGCCTGTGAATACATGTGGGGGGCACCCCGGTGAAAATCAAAATAATCTAAATCCAAAATGATGGCGCCGGTTTCATCTGCCATGGCAACTTGTTCGATGTGTTTAACGAATTTTGGTTCACCGTAAGCGGCCAATCCCATCACTTTGTATTCATCGTTGTTTATCTTAAATCCAAGAAAGGCTGTAAACGTAGAATACAATAATCCAATCGAATGTGGATAAACCGTCTCATAATCAAGTGAAAAGGTCGCATTGGACCCAAAACCCAAGGTTGTTGTTGCAAATTCGCCGACGCCATCGCAGATTAGGATTGCCGCTTCTTTAAACCCGGATGGGTAAAATGCCGATGCGGCATGGGAGTGGTGGTGGGGACAGTAACAAACTTCACCTGTAAACTCGTAACGGTCACGAATGGTATTTTCAATATGCCCGCCAAGCTGAATGTCATTATTGAGTTGTTTGAGAAATTCTGGTTCAAACTGTTTGCCATACTGTTGAAAGGCCTGAATTCGCCGAAGAATTTTTCGAAGCGGCTTCTCATAAAAGACGACCACATCAATATTGTTCCAATCTAAACCGCTTTCCTTAAGACAGTATTCGACAGCATGTGAAGGAAACGTCGCATCGTGCTTTTTTCGGCTGAATCGTTCTTCTTCAGCGGCAGCTTTAATAATTTTCCCAGAAATCAAAGCTGCCGCTGAATCATGAAAATAACAGGAAATCCCTAAAATATTCATCATCGTTTTCCATTTAATACGAACTTTTCAGAGGTGAATTATGTACGGTACAAATAGGGCTTTGCCACCCCAGTGTACCGATATGGCTTTGTGTATGATTAAAATCGACAACTTTCAATTTCATTTCGGCTGCACTATTTGCCCAGCTGTGGTCATAGGGTGGTTTTTCTTTGGCCGAATGTGTAAAATCAACCAATGCCCGCTCTTCTTGCCGCCCTAAAGAGGCCAGAGGATGCAAACAAAAATCGGTATCATTTTCAAGGCCCCAGCGAGCCAGATTACACGCCAGGGAAAGTGAATTATAACGTGTTGAAATAATAATTGAAAATGGTCTATAGGCGTGAAGTTTATCCGACGAGATCACCTGTAGTCCTGCAAAATCTTTTTGTTGTAGTTCCGTATTGGAATCAATGACACCACTTGGATCCAAACCGGTGAGCTTGATCAGTTCGATGAATTTTAAACAATCGGCATTGGCACCCCAAAAAAACAAAGATCGGTTAAATGTTGTGAAGTCCCGAACTTCCAGTTGATGATCCGCCGAAGAACGTAAGCCATTTTTTAAGTACAGTCGGATCTCAGATAGACTTACCGCCATTGTTCGCCCTTTCATATATTTTGAAAGTTCAATTTTCGTTTTTTTAAAATAAGGCCGTCGATCAGATTTTGCGCCGCATCCATCTCCATCTGTAGGCGCCCCTCACGTGTGTACGATCCTACATGGGGTGTCAACAGCACGTTTGGATGTCCACATAAAGGCCCACTGTAAGGTTCTGTTGCAAAGGCATCAAGCCAGACGCCTGCAACCTTTCCACAATTCAACGCCTCCAGCAATGCCGTTTCGTCAACATTGATCCCCCGTGCGGCATTACAGATAAAAGCCCCATGCCGAATCCATTCAAATGCCTGTCTGTGAATAATTTTTTCTTCTCCACTTGCGTGAATAATAATGATGTCCGCAAGTGCCAGCGCTTGATCAAGCGCCATGATCCTCACGTCACAGTCACCTTGTTCGGCCAGTGGATCCACAGCAATCAAATTGACATTAAATGGCTTTAATAATGATGCCGTGCGGCGTCCAATTTTACCAAATCCTATAATAACAACTGTTTTCTTTTTTAACTGGAAGCCTACGCGTTTATCCCATTTCCCCTGATGCAAACTCGAATTCATGGCACAGGCCTCTCTGAGCAACATGATCACCATGCCCACCGTCAGTTCGGCTACGGCTTGTGTGGGGCCAAAAGGTGTATACTTGAAAACGATCCCCATCTCCCGGCAAGTATCTACGTCCACATTGGAAATGCCTGAGCCGCATCGTGATACCACTTTAAGGCTTGATGCTTCCAGAACCTGCCTGTCAATAATTTCAAGTCCTGCCAAAAGAGCGTCCACCCCCTGGAGCAGTTCTATTAATTCGTCACGCATCAGCTTACGGCCGTAGGGATTTAAAATAACCTCAAGCCCATGGGCCTGTAATAATTCAACGGGTTTTGGATCCTCTTTTCCAAACGAAGATGTCCCGATTAACACTTTAGATTTCAATACATGTGCCCCTGTTCACTTCCATTTTCGTATATTCGTTCGATCATTCTCATCAATTCGAAGCCATCGCGGCTGCTTCCACTCTGAACCGGCTTATTTTTTTCTATAGCCTCAAAAAAATCAGTGAGTTCCGCCCGCCAGGAATCATCTTCCGAATATACAAATCGCTGCTCACTATCATGCATGGCCTGGGGCGGAGGTGTACGTTTGGTGGCGATGGTTAACACTTCTTCACCGCCGGGCATGGTGTAACTCATAGAAGATGTAATCAACCCATTGATAACCATGTATCCTTTTTCAAGAAAAATTTCCAAAGCAAAGAGGTGGCGCCACTGGGTCATGGTTGAGTGCAACGATGCCACAATATTGTTTTGGTTGTTTTTCAAGACGGCGAATACGTTATCCTCAACATCTAAATTCCAATAGATATTTGAACAAAAGCTTTTAACTTCATCAAAACCGCCGGCAAAATATCCTAAAAGATCAAGCATGTGGATACCCTGGTCCATAAGAATGCCGCCTCCGGCCTGGGCCCTGTCTGAACGCCAATCTTCGAAAAAAGATTCATCAACACTTTTTCCGTATCTGCCGCGCATCCATAAAATGTCTCCATACTGCCCTGAATCAATATGCGCTTTTGCTGTTCTGATACTTTCATGGTAGCGATGATTAAAACCAAACATCAGTTTTTGATTTGGGTTTCTTGCTTCAGCCGCCATCATCTCTTCAACTTGAACAGAAGAGATCCCTGGGGGCTTTTCAGCAAAGACATGTTTACCCGAATCAAGTGACCTGACGACCAAATCCTTAATGAGATTATTTGGTGTACAGACAAGAACAGTGTCCACATCCTTGTCGTTTATAAGTTGATAGGGATCCCGTGAAAATTTAAAATCTCCATGGTTTTCAATGGGATCGCAAACATGGACAACGGTATGATTCCCCATATGATTGAGCACACTGTGCCTCAATTTGCCCATTTTTCCATACCCGATAATCCCTACTTTCACATCAAAATCCTCTTAAAATATGTATCCGCCGGCGTACACGTATAGGTAGTTTAAAATACAAGCGGATGGGCGAGCTTATTTGAATCATGGGTCTTACTATAAATGCCAATCACTTATTGGATTTGTGCCACCAATAGCTCAGACACTTTTTTGGGAGACCAGTGATTTTCCATAAATGCCCTGGACTTAAGGCCTGTTTCCTTAATCCTGTCCGGATCGTTGATCAGTGAGATAAATTGCTTTTTTAAGTCACAGGATGTTGCAATAACCCATGGAAGGTATGTTGTCCCGGCAAATGTTGTAATATGCTGGATATTCCATTCATCTAATCCGGCTATGACGCATAGCCCCTGACTCAAGCCTTCAAGGCTACTAACGCCATAATATCCTTGAAGATGATCAAAAAGAATATGGCACTGTCTTTTTGATTTGAGGCATTCTTTGTGGGAGGTATTTTCTATAAGACACATTTTTACAGGCGCTGCTGAAAACGTGCCCATTTCATTCATAATCTGAATAAATTCATCTGTATTTTTAAGATCTTTTCTCGTGGGAGAATGGCAAACCCCAATATAAGTTTCGGGTTTATCCTTTAAGGGAGAATAAAGGGGGTCTTCTATTGGAACCAGATTGGGCTGCCATTTTGCTTCGGGCAAAAGTTTTAGTAAATCCGGCGTGCTGACTAAAAGATTGGAACGACCAAGTTTTTTATATTTTTCCCGGTATTTTTCGGGGTTCCCCCGAAAATCGGGATGGCCGTGGTGGTGATGGACGATCCGTTTTCCTTTGAGATAATTTTTGGGGACAAAAGGGCCAAGCTCGGTATATTCATCGGCGGTCATGTGAAAATGAAAAACATCACTTTCTTTTAATAAACTTTCCACCTCTTCCCATCCATCCTTATCAAGCCACGGCAAATGGATATCCTTTTCAAACATGAAGTTGTAACGAATTTCTTTTGTGATCAGGCGACAGGTGTGGTTGGTTAATTGGTTAATTGCCTTTGTAAATTCTATGGCTGTGCCGGCAGGATCGTTTATGGCTATCATTAATATGCGCATGGTTATAAACTCAAAAAAGTATAATGTTAGTTTTTACTTTACAGGGCACCGCTTGCATTGAGCCATTTCGTCCGGCGTATTTACAGTCTTTCTGATATGCGTTGCAGTAGAACCGAACCAGCATTCATCAAAGGTCATCGTATTTAGGTTACCAAGGCAAGGCGTGCCGAAACAACACAGAAAAACGTCCCCCGTTACATCCACAAAGCAGGTATTCCAGGGCCTTTGACATTTTTCCCCGCCCCTTTTTTCGGGCTGGATGATCTCAACGTATTTATTTGCTTCCTGGATTGGCATTCGCGTATCTGTTTTTCCAATTTTCTCGGTGTCTTTAAGAATTGGATCATGGTAGGACGGATAAAATGTGTTTATGCAGTCAATGCCATGGGTCCCTGCATAACACGCAAGTTCCGGTAAGGTTTCAATCGTGGTTCGGGTCATCAGAAAATTAAATTCGATGCGCGGCAATTGATTGCCGGTATTGGATTTATATAACTGAATCAGTTCAATATTTTTGAATACTTTATTCAGAGAGTACCCACGCATCGCCCGATAAGCATCCTGTGTTCCGCCATCAATACTGATAATGAGGCGGTGAATATTTTTTACAATACCTGCCGCATTTTTAGGGGTAATTAATGTGCCGTTGGTGATCAGTTTAAATTTACAGTTTTCGCTAAGGGGCAATGCATATAATTGTGCAAGGTCATATAAAAGCGGCTCTCCCCCTATAGGGTGAAACCACTCAAGTTCAGGGTAGACATGTGTCATTTTATCCAAAAGATCGGGATCCAGATCTGAATTGTATTCTGATTGAAAGCATAACTTGCATCGAAGATTGCATTTACTGGTAACCGAAACAGTAAGTTGTTTTGGATAATTTGATTTCATTTTTTTTGAAGGTTACGTCAGAGAATCACTCAATAGCCTTCACCTGAAATATCTGTTATCCATTTCAGATCAAAACGAGCAAGAGCCATTGAACAACATTCATCAGACGATGCAGGAAGTCCGGTCATGTTGGGAGTAGTTTTGTACATTAAAATAATGGTGCCGTTTGTTGCCACGGTCATGCTTGAATAATCGAACCACTCTCCAAAGTCCGTTACCACTTTGGAATATTGCCAGGAATTCCCGCCATCGGTGCTCAAACGAACCATGCCGTGTTCGCGATAAGGTCCGTCGCTATCAGGATTGGCAAAAATGATGACGTCATTGCCAAGCCATTCTGACTTACCAGTTGTTTTTAAAAATTCTTTTGGGTAACGAATCATGCTGGCATTGCACCCTTGGGAATGCTCCTTGAGGATTGCGTCATCTTTGGTCTCAGTAAACGAGTCTCCACCGTCACGGCTTATTGCGGTTTTCCGTCTAAAATCATCAAAATAGGCCCGGGCATTAAAATAAATATCCCCATTAATTCTCTCAACTAAGCAGGCTTCTCCCGTTCCTTGATGGAAGGCGTTTGATCGATTAATCGTTTTTCCGTAATCGTCGCTGAAAATGGCGGTACTGTAGCACTTTTCCCTTCTATCGTAGATGGACCGATCATTATACCCACCCGACGTGATGGTTACCCTGGCAGGCCACAACAGACGTCCCTTATGTTTGCCGAATTGAAGTTGAATCCCAGGTGCACTGCCATGGGTGCCCCCCAATCCGCCTGGCGCTTGTATATTGTGCTCAGGCCGCCAATCCGTCCAGCTTTCCCCATTGTCTGAGCTTTGAAGCCACCCGCCGCCACACATCAGCAGAACCTTACCCGTTTGGTTATCTGTCGCCGCCGATCCCATATGCCACTTGGCGCCTTTTTTGCGACGCAGTTCAACCAACGGCCCCCATGTCCGGCCATTGTCTTTACTTTTTTTCATCACAATATGACATTCGCCCACATCGTCACATGGGGACTGCCATCGCTGCTCGCAAAAAGCAAGAATAGAGCCGTCCGGTGCCGTCACAATGGATGGAACATGGTAAAAAGCGTTCTCTTTCTGGGCAAAAATAATAAACCGTTCAAACATGGACGTATGGGCTACCTCATATATTTAGAGACTAAGGATATCGCTTTAAAAAAGGCCCGCCCGTTGTTCAGGTGTCCCCGCCAGATTTCCGGAACCCATGACTCCGTGTAATTTGAAAAAAGCGGCATGATGCGGGACAGATCAATATCACCTTCGCCGAACTGGACGCCTTCGCCGTCTACTCCATAGGCATCTGCCAGGTGGAGGTGACGAATTAACGGATAGACCGTTTCAATGTAATTTTTCAGATCTAATCCCTTGGCATTGCAGTAAAGGGCGGCATGGGAAAGATCAAAAACGATATTAAGGCCTGCTTCATTGCAGACTGAAACGATTTCGTCGGCATCCATGAAAAAGTTTCCCTTCCATTCCCCGCCAAACAGCCAGGGATATGGCGGCAGATTTTCCAAAAGCAGTTCAACGCCGGTGGTCTCTATTTCAAATAAAGATTGCATCAACGCTTTTCTGAGCGGAGCTTTAGGCAGCTTCTCTTTTAGACTGACAGCATCTGGATGCACCACTATTTTAGGCGTTCCCTGAAAAAAAGGCCTCATCTCTCTGGCCAATGAGATGGTTCTTTGGACAAGGTCCACGGATTTGGATCGTACGGCTGGATCGGAATGGCATAAATTAATAATTTCACCATCGATAAATTCCGGAGCATGAATGATTAACTCCTGCCGATGGGAACGTTCAGGGATAAACGCTGTGGCAAAATCCTTTTCTGCTAAGTGGATTTCAATAACTTCAGGGTCAAAAGCGATAATGTCATAAAAATCATTAAACCTTGCAATCAACCCCCATTTACTCTGGAAAGAAAATTCCGAAGGATGGGGAAGGTCTCCATTCCCCTTTGTCTCCAAGTCTTCCTCAAAGAAAAATGTATCTTTCCGGATGTCCCGATGAACTGCCTTGCCTATCAAGTCATCCTTTCTGGACGTGTGAAGCCCTTTGCCGGGTCCCATGACTTTAATGTGTGATTCATTGATAACACAGCCCTTGGGAATGTCTTGTTCTGCCGCAAGGCTCTTTGCAAACACTTCACGGTTCAAAACTTCGCCGCGAAGAAGAAACCGTTTTCGGCTGCCCATGGCCTGGTCGGCAATTTCGATGTCCCTGACCAGTCGTTTGAAAGAGTAAGGATCAAGACTGATTTTATGGTCGGTTCCTTCCATGGTTGGATCAAGGGTCAGGTGTTTTTCAATGATGCAGGCGCCCATGGATGCAGCGACAAGCGGAATGACAATACCGATGTCATGCCCGGAATAACCAACAGGTTTACCAAATTGTTTCAACCAGTTAATCATTTTAAGGTTCACATCCCTGGGCCAAACCGGATAGGCACTGCGGCAATGGAGTATGGCATAATCCGCAGTCCGTTCATTTAGAAAACGGACGGTTTTTTGAATCTCATGCCTGTAAGCCATTCCGGTGGAGATAATAATGGGAAGATCTTTGGATGCGATATATTCCAAAAGGGGATAATTGGTTAAATCTGCTGAGGCGACTTTAAATGCAGTGATACCCGCATTGTAGACCAATTTTGCACTGGTTATATCAAATGGCGTGCAAATAAAATCAATGGGCTTATCTTTAGCATACTTTCTAAGCTTTAAATAATCGTCTTTGGATAATTCAAACTTTTTTAAAAGAGGAATAATATACTGAAAACTTTGTTCGTACTTTTCGGGGTGATTCAGCATGTCTTCCGGATAAAGGCTTATAAGGTCTCTTTTTTGGAATTTTACGGCGTGTGCACCGGCTTCAACTGCTGCGTCCACCAACTCTGTTGCTAATTTAAGGCTTCCATTATGATTAATTCCGGCTTCTGCGATAATGTATGTCGGATGGTCCGGTCCTATTTTTTGTTTTCCGATTATCATGGCGTTATCGTGTTCTTTTTATAGGTTGCGGCCTCTTTTCAGCGGGCAAATTCCGGAGATGTTGGTTGAAGCTGTTGAAGATCTGTCAGTGTTAATACTTCTATATTGTCATCAATTATCGATTCAATGTTATTATAAATTTCATCCTGGCGAGCAAAAGAGGTAATCAATACAGCGTCCGGATCGATCTGCGAAATAGCTTCCGGCGCCTGAATTAATGTGCCGTTAAAAATGTGACCTTGCTTGGCTGCATCGCCATCTACAATGCCGATAACGACAAGCCTCGTATTGGGGATGGCGGAAACAACGATTTCCGCCGTATCCGACGCGCCGTAGAGAACAATTGTGCGAATTCCGCTTGTTTCATATCGTTTAAGCACCCGGATAATTTCTCTTTTTACGGAAGCATAAATTTGAACGGCTTCGGACGAAAAAGAGATAAAATCCTGAAATAATTTTTTTTCTCCTTTAGGCGTAAGGTGATATTCTGTGGTGCGATTCGTCTTACCAGAGACGGTAATCAGACATGCCTGCTTCAACTCTTTGATGTATATGTTTACCATTGAGCTACTTAGGTGGCTTTTTTGTGCAAGTACATGTTGGCTGGAATGGGGCATGTCTTTGATAAGCATTAATATGGAAAGCCTTCGATATTCCTTGCTTGGAGAAAAATAAGTAGTGGTGTAAGGGATAATCAAAAGAAATAGCTCCGCTCTTTCGGTTACATGTCTATGCTGCGATAACCCAACTAAAAACTCAATAAAGGCCGGAATACCTATATTTCATATCCCATAATGGCCTAAAAATTACCGTTTGCTCTTTTTCTTTGATTGTTCTGTACTGAAATTTAATATCGGACTAAAGCGTCCATTCATTAAATGGTTTTTACAAAAAATTGAAAATTCTTTTAAATTTCAATCCCTTTAAAAAATTTAATGGTATGATAGAGCCCTTGCTCTATATTGATTTTAAGTTCTCACCACAGACTCTCTTTAATTTCGCATCATAGGGATGTGCAACAATTAAGATTATCTCTTCCGGGCTGCCTTAGCATCGCCAGCCCACAATCATCTTGTGTTTTTAGTGCGAAATATGTTCAAATAATTATTAAGTTAATTTAGACATACCATCGTATTAGATTATCGTCAAGAACTATCCATACATTAAATGGTTTTTTTCCGAAATTAATTGGCTATGCGATTTACCTACGATATATTAAGGCATAACGGATTTTTGTCCTTTAATCTTTGGGCGTTTAAAAATGCATTTCAACCGGCACAGTGCGTTGATTTTTATATCGTTTACCTTTCTCTATTGATTTTACGCACAAAGTGTAATATTTTATATACAAACAAAGGCATACTGCTTTGTGTAATTCAGGAGTAAACATGAATAATCCATTCACCTACAGCAATATTGTCACCGGACCTCATTTTTGTAATCGAAAAAAAGAACAGGACGAGTTGTTAGGGTTTATCAAAACCTCCCAAAATGTATTGCTGTATTCCCATAGACGAACCGGCAAAAGTTCATTGATCAAACAGGTGTTTCTCAATATCAAAGATCAGTCTCCGGAAATCGGGGCGCTTTATATAGATCTGTATGGTACGACATCTGAAAAAGAATTTCTGACCCGGATCTTTCAGCAATTGAATGCCCTGGAAACAAGTACGGATAAACTTTTAAAATTACTAAAAAACAGCATTGACAAATTTTCGTTTCAGTTGGGCATCGACCCGAACACCAATGCGCCGACCATCACCCCAACATTCAACGCGGCAAGTGAGACCTTGGTCCTGAAAAATCTTATGGCGTTGCTTGAAAAATTTTCCGTAAAACGCAAAATTGTCATTGCGTTTGATGAATTTCAGGAAGTGGCAAAATATACCAATGCAGATGCGTTTGAAAAGCAGTTAAGATCTTACGTTCAGCAACACACAAATATTTGTTATATATTTTCCGGCAGTCAGCAGCATATACTGACAGCAATGTTCCAGTCCCAGAACAGAGCGTTTTATCAACAGGCAGCCAGCTACCCGCTTGAACAGATTGAAACGAAACATTATATCCCCTGGATGGAACATTCGTTTGATAAAGGAAATTTTTCCATTGGAAAAGCAAATTTAAAAAAAATTGTCGAGCAGTTCAACAATCATCCCATGTATATTCAACTATTCTGTTTCTTTCTATGGCGCGAACTGCAGGATACGCCTTGGCATGACGAAATGATCAATACCATTGAACGATACATGATTGATCAAAAACATTTAGAATATCAAACGCTTTGGGATAATTTGTCGATAAATCAGAAAAAAACGCTGAAACTGGTATTGATCAATGACGGCAAAAATCTTTTTGCCGCAGATGCGCTGACCACTGTAAGTATAAAAACGGCCTCTGTTGTCACCAGATGTTTGAAAAGTCTGTCTGAAAAAGAAATTTTAGTGAAAAATGGTAAATATATGATTCAGGATCTACTTTTAAAAAAGTGGCTTGCCTTGAATGCATAAAATTGGGGTATGCATAAATCAATAAAGATGAAAAGCAAAACAACATAACATAATTTTAGGAGGAAGATATGACTAAATACGGATTTCTGGGACTCGGCATTATGGGAAAAGCCATGGCAACCAATCTGATCAATGCAGGTTTTGATGTTACGGTCTGGAATCGGACAACTGCAGCCTGCCGACCACTCACGGATCTGGGAGCCAAACAAGGGAACACTGCGGCAGACGTGGTGGCAAATTGCGATATCACTTTTGCCATGGTTTCTGATCCCAACGCCGCCCAAGCCCTGTGTTTCGGCAAAAATGGTGTTCTGGATGGCATCTCAGAAGGAAAATCCTACATTGATATTTCAACGGTTGATGCCGATACATCCAGCGACATTTACCGCGCCGTTAAGGCAAAGGGGGGGCGGTTTCTTGAGGCTCCTGTCTCCGGAAGCAAAAAACCGGCGGAGGACGGCACCCTGGTGTTTCTCTGTGCCGGTGACCGGTCCCTTTATGAGGATGCCGCCGACGCATTGGATATCATGGGAAAAAAATCCTTTTATTTTCCCACTATGGGCCAGGGTGCACAGATGAAACTGGTCATTAACATGATCATGGGAACCATGATGACGGCCTTTGCTGAAGGACTTAATCTTGGGGATAAAATCGGATTGGACATAGCGGATATCCTTGATGTAATAGACCAGGGTGCTATCACCTGCCCCATGTTTAAGCTCAAGGGCCCCCTCATGATCGAAGAAAATTTCTCACCGGCCTTTCCGTTGAAACATATGCAAAAGGATATGCGCCTCGCATTGCTGTTGGGGGACGCCCATGGTCAGCCCCTTTATACAAGTGCTGCTGCCAACAACGCTTATATTAAAGCCAGGCAGGACGACTGTGGGAATGAGGATTTCTCCGCTGTAATAAAAAACGTATAAAAGAAGCCTTTTTTAAGATGGCAGGATGCTTATGAAAAAAAAAGAGGGCTTAAGGCAGCCGTTCTGGAAAACCAAATCCCTTCACCAATTGACCCAAGAAGAATGGGAGTCATTGTGTGATGGATGCGGCAGATGCTGCCTGCACAAACTTGAAGATGAAGACACCGGCGAAATCTACTACACCAATGTGGCCTGCCGTTTGCTGGACATTGATAAATGCCGGTGTACTGACTACAAAAACCGATCGGACCTGGTGCCGGAGTGCCTCCAACTTACGGTGGATTCAATATCGCAATACCGATGGCTGCCCGACACCTGTGCCTACCGTCGACTGGCTGAAGGCCGGGCGCTTCCGTCATTTCATTTTTTGGTTTCAGGTAACCCCGAAACGGTTCACGAGTCCGGCGCTTCGGTTCGGCATAGAGCCATAGCCGAAAACGATGTTGATTCCAGTGATCTGGAATCTTATGTGATGGATTAGACGGTTTGGGGCCCGGAAAACGCCTATCCCATCACCACAAAAGGCAGGGTGTATATCGTCCTGCTTTTTGTGGTGATGGAATCTCATATATTCATCGCTTCTTCAAAGAAATCGAGTTCATATTGTGTTGATATCATAAATGCGTTCAACATTTCCTGACGAAGTTCTTCATCTGCCTCTGATGCCAGCCGCTCTACAATATCAATAAATCTTTGGGTGTATTGTGCGTACGCTTCACTGTGATAGGTGTTGATCCACATCTGGTATGCGTTGCCGTCGGCTTCCGCGATGGCCAGAATGTGATTACCAACGCTGCCATACACCCAGAAACAGGGTAAAAGCGCCGCAGCAGAAATGGAAAACGCCGAATGTTTACTGTGGTTGAGCAAAAAGCAAGTGTATCTTTCAATGACAGGAGACTTTTCTTTGGCTTCCTTGATATTAAAATGCGTCAGGAACTCATTGTGAAGGGCGCGTTCAATGTCCAGCCCGTCCTTGGCCAACAATTGAAAAAATTGCTTTTCATATGCGCTGGGCGCTTTTTGGGCTACCAGGCCCAACGCCAGATTATCATCTTTAAGATACAGGATATCCTGGGACAAAAAATGTGCAAAATTATTTTTATCCAAGGAACCTTTGGCCAGTTGTACAACGAAGGGATGAGAAATTGTATCCGCATAGATAGACGCAACCGCATCCCACATCTTTTCGGTGTATTTTCCTGCTGCTTTCATATTATTCATCCCCCCTGCCCTGCTTGCCCGGTTTTTATTTCTTAAAGGCGCAAATGGCAACATAGTCACCGCAGTCAAACCCCGGAATGGGCTGTTCTTCCACATTGTTTGAGTACAGTGGATGTTTGGTGAGGGTCTGTGCATAATCAAAGTCCCGGAACCCCGCCGTTTTAAGCATCTCGACTTTCTCGTCAGTTGTACGCCAGTTGGCAACCTTTACAAATTCTATTGGGTACGGGTCCCTTGGATGAACGCCTTCCAATAAAGGATGATCCCATGTTTCCAGACTTTTTGCCAGGTTATACATGGTTGCATATGAACTTTCCTTGGGCACATCAATCACCACGATTTTACCGTCTTTTCTCAACGCACTATAGGCTTTGTGAAACACGGACTGCAGGTCATTGATATAGCTGGGCGTGCCGTTGAAGAGAATTGTATCGTATTGTTCTTGGCCCAGATCTGCGTCTTCGGCAGTGGTGACTTCAACACTGATCCCGCGTTTACGGGCAATATCGGCCATCCCGTCTGATGGTTCGAGTCCGTATTGAATGGGTATGTTAAAATCTCTTTTAAGGATTGATTCAAAAAGGCCGCTTCCGCACCCCACCGAGAAGGTATCACCCGCATCTTTCAAAAAATAAGCGACCAGGTTCACCTCTGAATTCAGCAGATTCATATTGTCAAAAAACCACGCATCATATGCCTGTGCAAATTCGTCAAAACTTCTTTTTTTATCCATGCTGACCTCCCAAAAAAACCGTTATTATCGACCCGGTGCAGGCAATGTATCTCTATGTCCCTACATCGGCATTATCCGCATCAGGTTCCAGGGTTATGCGCTGCAAACAGCAGGTTGTCAATAGCTCTTCCTTGTTTCAGACATTGCCCCACACAACAAACACGGGATCTGAGGTGTACCGCTCACGAATATGCGGATCATCCCAGGGTCTGGGGTATCCCCGGATGGTTTGTGTATGCAGTTTGCTCAGTTGCGCCTGCATGCACATTTTCAAAACCAGACCCAACCGTTCAAACGGATGCAGCTGCCCCCACACGGAAATCTGTTTACCGGGAAACCAGCGGTCGGAAAAGGATATGATAAAAAGCCCATTCGGGGATAACACCCGCCTCACCTCCTGCAATACCGCCACCGGACGTGTGAGATACTCGATGGAAGCGGTGCAGATCACGGCATCAAAACTGTTGTCATCCATGGGCAGTCTGGGTGTCTCGTTGAGATCCTGCACCAGCCGGGTGTCAAGCTTGCCGTTTGCATCCAGCTCCTCCGAATTCATGCCAAGTCCTGTAACCCGGCAGTCTGTAAGGGTATCCGGCAAATGTGAATCCCAGCTTGACATCAGATCCAGTATCCGGCTGCCGGGCTGCAAGAGCCTGCCGTAGCGTTCTCGAATATGGTCACGGGCACAGCTGTCCAAGTGTGGGACCATCCTCGCGCTGCTGTAAAAATCCCGGTCAGGCTGATTGTTTTCCCGGGGCAAGGGCGACTGGCCAAGGCTGGTGTTATATGCCTTTTGGCAGAGGTGCTGCATACCCGGGCCGTCATTGGTAATGACCTCGGAAATATCCTGACAGGTGCCGCCCCGCTCGGCACCTGCAATTTTTCGTGACAGCATCCGGGCATGAACGCCGATGGGGTATTGTGCCAGGGGGTGGTTGCTGTCTGCCGTAATCATTTCATTTTCCATGGCAATAATGCGAAACGGTGTGACGTTTTGTGGAAAACAGTTCAAGGCGCTATGGGCATAACCGCTTGGATAAAACCGCCCCACTTCCGCCGGCACCGGAAAGGGTGACCGGGAGCTGTCAAACCCATGTTGCTGAAACTTAACGATCTTGCCGGCAGAAAAAGCAGGCACCAGTTCGCCGGCAGAAAAATCTACCCGGCAATCCTCCCCGGCCTGCATTTGTTTAAGGGGTTGTTCAAGTTTTTGCGGGAAAAAATCCCGCCAGAAATCGATGGATGCTATATAAGTGGTATCTGTATGCTGTGCCTCACCACTGTCCCAGTTCAGGGAAAACTCGATGGCGGCGGTATCTTTAGTTTTCATTGTCAACTCCTTTTACTTTTTTGAATAACGTTGAAGCGCAATACGTCGCTCCTGGGCATGATCCACAATGGGGGGCGGGTATGGGAGCTGTTTACTGCCCGACCAGGTCCATGGACAATGGACATAACGATCCGGCACCCCCTCAAGCTCAGCAAGCCAGGTCCTGACAAACCGCCCGCCGGGATCAAATTTTTTCCCCTGGCTGACAGGATTGAAGATACGAAAATAGGGCTGGGCATCACAGCCGGTGGATGCAGACCATTGCCAGCCGCCGTTATTGGCGGGGAAATCGCCATCCACCAAATGGCGCATAAAATAGGCCTGGCCATGACGCCAGTCGATGTGAAGATCCTTGGTCAAAAAACTTGCCGTAATCATGCGCAGACGGTTGTGCATCCAGCCGGTCTGATTTAGCTGACGCATGGCCGCATCAACAATGGGGTATCCTGTCGCCCCCGCCTGCCAGGCCCCTAACAGTTTCGGATTGTCATCCCATACCAGCCCGTCTGCCCAGGCATGGAAACAATTCTGCCGACTAAGCCCCGGGATAAAAAACATCAGGTGGTGATAAAAATCCCGCCATAACAGTTCATTCTTCCAAGTGGTAGCGCCCTGGCTTTGTTCTGCCGAAACTATTCCGGCCAGACACATGCGTGAAGACAATGCCCCAATGGCAAGATAGGGGGAAAGGCCGCTGGTCCCAGGAACCGCCGGAAAGTCGCGCTCCTGGTCATAGGCGGACATGGGGCCGGTGCAAAAATCCGTTAATTGTTTTTGGATGGTCTTTGTGTCTGCATGATATGCCCGGCTGGACACTCTGGGATAGCTGAAGGGCTGTTCAGGCGACAGGATTAAGTGCCGCAGATCCGAAGGCAGTTCAGCTTTGGTCACGGGCTGCAGGGGCATCAAAGACGGCACAAGCCCTTGCAGCTGTTCACTACAGGCACGGGCAAAGGGCGTAAACACTTTATAATACTTTCCCTGGCGGTTAAGAACCATGCCGGGCGGACACAGGCAGGTATCATGGCAGGCCTGGGTCCTGCGGCCCAGCATGGCCATCAATTTTTCTGCCAACTGATCACGCCGGGCTTCGTTGAGCGGGTATTCGCAGTTGAACCACAGTGTGCCTGCCTGTAGACGATCAGCCGTGGCGGCCACGGACCTTGCTGCTTCTTCATAATTTTTCGTCTCTGTATATAAAAGCTCAATGTGAAGTTTCTTCAGATCTTTTTGAAGGGCAAAAAGCCGCCTGTAAATGAGATCGGCCTGGATCGGGGCCATATCGTGCCCTGCCCATTGATCCGGGGTGGCCGTAAAGACTGCGGTCACCGTTTCATTGTGTGCCCGGGCAAAGCTGACCGCTCCATGCAGTGCCGTATTGTCCTGGACTCGCAAATCCCGTCTGAACCAAACCAACTGCATGACGCCTCCTCTTCGTTATCTTTTAAGTTCAGCACCACACAGGGTTTCAATGACCGTGGATGCGTGGAAATGGTCTGCATCAAACAGCCGGGACAGTTTGATGATATCCTGCTGCTGCTTCTTTGTGGGCACCCGGTTTGCAAAGACGGCCAGGTGTTCATACGTTTGAAGACGGGCATGATTAACAAGAGCTGCGATCTCTTCAACGCCATCAAGCAGGGTAATATGCAGCCCCTGGCCGGCCATGGAAACCAGCCAAAGCCAGGCGGCAAGGCTGCCGGGAGGATCCAGGCTGATGGCCAGGCACGGTACGGAGGCTGCCTTATTTTCAGATCTGATCATTGCACTCAGGCGGCTGATCAAAATAAACTGTAGCAAGGCCCTGCCCATAGCGCGGTGTTGGCTTTTTAGTTGCCCCAATGCGTCAATGACAGGTAAAAAGCATTGACGCACAGCGATCTTTGGCGGGTACTCCCGGCATATCCTGTTGATAATATTTTCGGCCCGCCGGCTGTTTAAGTCGGTAAGCGCCTGCAGCAGTTCATCTGCGGCAGCAAGGGTAGCAGTCGTCGCCTTGGAGGCCGTCTCTTTTTTGGAACCCGAAAGCAACCCTTTGACCTTTCCGATGGAGACGCCGCGCTCCAGCCAGCGGCAGATCTCCCGGATGGTCTCAATCTGATCCGGGCTGTACAGGCGATGCCCTTTGGCGTTTCGTTCCGGTCTAATCAGATGATACCGGCGTTCCCAGGCACGAAGGGTCACAGGTTTAACACCGGTAAGTGCTGCGGCTTTACGGATGATAACACCGGTACCGGTCTGCCCTTCCAAGCCGTTCACGATATTCTTCGACTTGTCCTGGAAAACCCTTTTCTTATTTAAATTCTCCTTATCAGCGTCCATCATTAAGTGCCAACGCCCTGGGATACGGATTGCTGATACCAGCGGGGATAAGATGTCTGCCCATAATGTCTCTCCAATAAACGGTTGTACAAAAATATTCTATGTATAATAGATAATGCAGCAGAAAATGCTTTACAAGTATTTTTTTTGTACAACATTATTTTTACAGCTTATCGTGGGGCCCACCAGAGACATGAATCTTATTCACCCTTTTAAAATAAATATTTATCCCGTATTTATATAAGGAATATCATGTATAACAAAGCAGCACGAATCCATCTTCAGGAACTAAATACCGTTAACAACATTAAAAAGGAAATTAACCATGAGAGCAAAAATACAAGCAGGAATCATGGCCGCTTTTACGGCAGACGCGTTGGCTTTGGGCGCACACTGGGTTTACGACATCGCCCGGATAAAAGACAAACACGGACGCCTGGATTTTATGGCACCGCCGGAAATCGCGCCGTTCCATAAAGGAAAAAAGAAAGGCGATTTCACCCATTATGGAGATCAGATGTTCCTGCTGCTTGAGTCCCTTTCATATTGCTCCGGTTTCGATCTGGACAATTTTTCAACCCAGTGGCAGGCGATGTTTGAGGATTACAGCGGCTGGGTGGACAGCGCCACCAAGGAAACACTGGCCAATCTTGAAGCGGGAAAGTCCCCCCAGGAGGCAGGGTCAGGCTCAACTGATTTAGGCGGTGCCTCCCGGATGGTTCCACTGGCACTTTTTTATGGGGAGGACCGTGGGACGTTTATGGCAAATTCAGAGACACAAACCGCAATGACCCACAATCACCCCCAGGTTATACAGAGCGCCCGGTTTTTTGCAAGCGCTGCAATCGAGGCGGCTGAAGGCAGAAAACCACTGGATGCCCTGGAGATGGCCCAAAAAGAACTCTCTTCAAATTCTCCTATCTACCAGATGATCACAGATGGTCTTGAAAGTGTCGATAAAGCGACAACACAGGCCATCGCAGGTTTCGGCCAGATGTGTGAAACCCAGGCCGCCCTGCCCGGCACAATTCATCTGATTGCCAAATATCCAAATGATCTGAAAACCGCAATGGTTGAAAATGTCATGGCCGGCGGGGATTCTTCTGCCCGGGGCATTTTGTGCGGATTTATCCTGGGAATCTGTAACGGTATGAATGCCGTCCCGGAACAATGGATAAAAGACATACGGTTGGCCGGAAGAATACGGTCATTGGCCGGAATAAAGGAATAACGGCCATGGGCCGTCCTTGGTCTATGGACACTGAGGCTTGGGCCGACAACAAAGACAGAAAAAATCCAGTTGCTTGCTGCTATCCACTGTTACCATGCCTGTATTATAACACAGCTTTTTTTTATTTTTTTCACCTTCACAATTAGAGGGGGTGAGCCGTTATATTTTTTCCATCAAAAACGTGACCCTATGCGGTTACATGCCTGCCATGGAGTGCATGTAACCGTAAAAAATAATTGTAAATATTACAGAACAATCCTTGCTTTCAAGCGACCTGCCACAGCATGACGCCCTGGCAGACGCTCTGCTTGTCGTTAAATTTTCCGTCAACAGCCTTGCCGGCGACATAGGCTGTTAACTTTTCCCGTATTTCCCGGGTGACGTCTGTCATGCCCTGGATAAAAAAGATTATATTTTCCACGGCCTGGTCAACGGTTTCTTCCCGGTCAAGGTCCCAGACATTGAAATCAATCTGGGGACGGTATCCCTGGGCGTAAAGGTAGGTGAAAGGATAAATAAAATCCCAAGAACTGTTTTTTAACGTCTGGCCTGTAACCTGCTTGAACAGGTCATTATATCGGTTGCCGGGGCTCCCGCCGGAAAAGGTGCTCAAATAGCAGAAATTGCTGGAAGCCTGCATGACTTTTTCCAATGTCACGGGATCACAGACGCCGGGATTCATGGAAGAAAACACCAGATCAAACTGCCCGGCCAGCCCCTCTTTTTCCAGATCCACCTCCTGCCAGGTCTGCTGCATGATGCTGATTTGATCCGGACCCAATCCCATCGTATCAATCTTTTGTTTAAGGATGTCGATCATACCACTGGAAGGTTCCAATGCAACTACACTTGCCCCCATTTGTGCCATGGAGATAGCCCAGTTTCCAGATCCGGCCCCCACATCCAGAACGCGGCTTCCAGGTTTA
Source organism: uncultured Desulfobacter sp. (assembly GCF_963666675.1). Taxonomy (NCBI): domain Bacteria; kingdom Pseudomonadati; phylum Thermodesulfobacteriota; class Desulfobacteria; order Desulfobacterales; family Desulfobacteraceae; genus Desulfobacter; species uncultured Desulfobacter sp. Next base: position 3,032,387 of record NZ_OY762929.1, read on the forward strand.
AGTGCCCCCGCGTTCCTGAGCATGGACAAGATGCGCTCTTTTCGGGCAACCGCCTCGGGTGTGGCGGATCGTTTATCAAACACCTGGGCGCGCTTGTCCCATTTTTTGTAATGGGTCATGTCTACTTTTTTTTCAGGATTGTTTTTTAATTCATTGAGCCACAAAGTGTTCCAGATATTTTGGTTATTTAACGGAAATAAAGTCATTTGGGAATCTCCTTTATCATTATGAAAATAATCTGTTAACAATGATTGCAATTCTTTTTATAACAGCCATGGGCTGACCTGACATATCAGCACTGAAGGACAGCCCACAACGAAGGTTGAAAGAACTCAGTAACTTACTGAGCTCTTTCATATTAAATCAAGCAGCTTCAAAACCGTGTTGACAGCTTTGGCGGCATGTTGCCGGATTATTGCTGATGACGGTGGCGCAACCAGACCGGTAAGTACGGTCATACGCATGGACAGAAGAATGCTTAAAAACACATCGATTTCGTATTGGGCGTCTTCAATATCAAACCTTTCTTTAAAAAATAGTGAAAGACGGGTTTTGGTACGCACGGGACCAACGGTATAAAAGGCACGCGTGATTTCCGGGACCATGGGACCTTCGGACACCAGCAACCTGATATTGGCCAGATGTGCCTTTGATAAATGTCTTTCAATGAATCCAATGGAAAAGGCATTCAGGGCTTTTGTGGTGTCCTCCAGGTTAAGTGCGTCCAAAAAATCGTTGGTCGCCTCCAATCGCTGGGCTTCCAGTGCCGATTTGAAAAGCGCCTCTTTGGATTTAAAATACCGATATACCGTTTGTTTGGTGACCTGGGCCTGTTCGGCAATTTTATCCATACTTGTGCCGATGAATCCGTTGGATTGAAATAGTTCCTGGGCGGCTTTGAGTATGCGCTGAATCTTCATTTTTTTGTTTTGTTCTATTTTTTTCATATGTGATTTGGCTGGAAATTATAATTATAAGAAACAAACTCCATAGGATGATTTTAATTGACAAGTCTTGGATAGACCATTACGCAATAGGAACATACTTATTGGTATGATTTTTGTCAAGACTATTTGAATTTAGGATATAAACAACGCCAGAAAAAAATGCTAACCCCAGGGAAGATGAATGAAAAAAATTAAAGGGTTACCTGATGCGCATGATCTTCATGATATCGAAAACCGCGCTCGTGGAATACTTACATCATGGTCGGCTTGGTGGGAGTTGCGGGGAATGAACACCTGATCTTTTACATGAATACCGAAACTTCGGAGGAGGGATGAATCAAATGTAACCTTTTTGTTTTCTTTTTTTGTTCTTGGCCCATGGTTAAAATAAATCGCACGTTTGATCGTCCTTTAAACCGCTGTTAGCAAGCGTTACGCTCACAGGAGAACAACAAGTAGTTAATTTCTTTTGCATGCCTTAATGACGACTTAAAAGTCGATGCATCCGTGGCAGATTTAATTTTAACCATGGACCTTTCGCCAACTTACAGAAACGGTCTAAAATGTTTTGTCACGTTGGCGTTGAGTTTTGAATGCCCACCTCGATCTCATCAACGCCGCATTCGGCCAGCTGACTTGCGATGGTCAGTTTTTCCAGGGGCCGGAAAAAGACACCCGGGGCCTGTTCCCCGTCCCGAAGGGTGGTGTCCACCATCCAAACCCGCAGATCATGGGTCTTCATTACAGTACGTAATCCTCTGCGATCTCGCCGTCTTCCATGGCGTCTAAAATTGCGTCAATGGCTTCTTCGTTCTCAACATTGCCGTACCAGATGTTATCGGGATAAATGACCATCACCGGACCATCATCACACTGTTTCAGGCAGCAGGTGGAAGATACCAGGACTTCTTCAAGGCCCCTGTCGATCACTTCATTTTCAATATAGGCTAAAAAATCTCCGGACCCTTTTCTGTGGCATTTGCCCTTGGGCTCTCCGCTGGGACGAAAACTTGCGCATACGAGGATGTGTTTTTCGGGCTTGTTCATTTTTTCTCCTTAAAAATTTATTTTATGAATTGGTTTTTATAATCAATTTAATTTTGTATTACATGCAACCGGTGCCGGTGCCCCTGCACTCGCCGCAGGAGGTCTGGGAGCGAACAATCAGATGATCCAAAGACTCACCCTTTTTAATGGCCATCAGCACCAGATCAATCATCCCGTTGACCTCATGGATGGTAAATCCCATGTTGCCCAGCACTTTTTTGGGGGCTTCGCCCACACCGGACACCAGGATGGTGTGGCAATCTTTAATGGTCCGGGCAAGGTTGTTCCAGCGGACATCGCCGGCACCGGGTTTGGGCACGGTTCTGGTCTCCACAAATTCCGGGGTGTCCCCGGTCAGGTCGTAGATGTGCAGCTCTTCGGCTTCCCCCAGGCGCTGGTTGATCAAGGCGCCTTCCCGGGTGGCCAGGGCCACATAGGGTCGTGGGCCGGCGGCATTGAACGCATACCCATCGTCACAATCCTGTTCGTGGCAATACTTGGGCGCGCTGGGCAATGAAATGGGGGTCGTGGCGTGAAAGGTCAGCCGATCCATGAGCTTCTGGTTCAAGGGATCGTCCAGCAGGCCTACGGCATCGGCCCGGCAGCGTTTACAATGGGTCATCTGGGCCACAAAGACCTTGGCGGCCTCTCTCAGTTCCTTGAGCTGACCCTTGGCCGGTTCCGGCATATCTTCAAAGTTGGAGCCCTTGGTGGGGAAGTACGGCATGATGTTGAATATATCCACACCCATCTCGCCCATGGTTCTGGCCACTTCAACCATATGGTCGTCGTTGATGCCGGGCAGCAGAATGGAGTTGACCTTGACCATGATATCTCTTTCTTTGAGGCCTTTGACCGCGGCAAGCTGGCGTTCCAACAGCACCTTGGCGCCTTCCAACGGGCCCTTGGAGCGTTTGCCGTCCCGGACCCAGGAGTAAATCCTGGCGCCGACTTCAGGATCAACCGCATTTACGGTGATACTCACATGGGTGACGTTGATGGCTTTGAGGTCGTCCAGGTAGGGCTGGATGTTCAAACCGTTGGTGGCCACGCACAAGAGCATTTCCGGGTAGGCCGCACGCACCTTGGTCATGGTTTCCATGGTCTTTTCACCGTTGGCAAAGGGGTCGCCGGGGCCTGCAATGCCCACAACCGAGATGTTGGGTTTGGCCTCAACCACCTCTGCCAGGTAGGCCATGGCCTGGTCCGGACTCAAAATGGAGGAGGTGACACCGGGCCGGCTTTCATTGACGCAGTCAAACTTTCTGTTGCAGAAATTGCACTGGATGTTACAGGCCGGTGCAACCGGTAGGTGAACGCGACCGAAATCCTTGCAGGACTTTTTATTAAAACAGGGGTGGTTATCTAAATTCATCATGATTTATAATTTCCTTATTTAGTTTCTGCAAAAAAATGGTCAATTTTGTTCGAGTTCGAGGCGGACAAAAATTTTAACCGGAGGAATATATACAATCTTTCGAGGATTAAAATTTTTGACCAACGAAGAAATCGGGCAAAAGGGGCCGTTTTTCTGCGGGAACTATTTACATGTATGCGTATCCTATTCTGGATTCAGTCTGTTTTTCAGTTAAAATCGCGTTGACGATGGTGTCATACAACTGCTGGGCCCCTTTGTATCCCACGTGCAGGATACGCGAGCCGCCGATGCGGTCGTGGATGGGGAATCCCACCCGGACCAGGGGGATCTTCAGGCGTCTGGCCATGGCATAGCCCTTGGAGTTTCCGATGATGATTTCAGGGCGAACCTCTTCGGGCATGGCCGCTGCGGTCTCTTCCATGCAGGTAAAATCCATGTCATTCTGGATGACGGCCTGGTCAATGATATGTTCGGGCAGGGTCTGTTCCAATGCCTTTTTAAAGGTTTTGCTTTTGCCGCCGGAGGCGCACAAGACGGGGACGATGCCCACTTCGGCCAGAAAGCCTGCCATGGAGACCACAAAGTCCTCCTCGCCGTAAATCAGGGCCCGTTTTTTGGCCACATATTTATTGCCGTCCACATAGGTGTCCACCAGGCGCCATTTCTCTTTTCTGTATCGTTCCGGGATGGGCCGGCCGGAGATCTTGGACAGGATATCCAAAAATCTGTCTGTTGCCTTGACCCCGATGGGGATGGGCAGGCGGGTGCAGGGGACGCCAAAGCGTTTGCTTAAAATGTCTCCGGCGGTCTCGTGCCCGGCTTCTGCGGCCAGGGCCAGCACAGTGCCGAACTCCATGGTGTGAACCGCCACGTTCATCTTTTCAATGGCGGCAATGGTGGTGCCCCCCTTCTGGATGGCCTGGTATTCCTGCCAGGACGGCCCTTCCAGGCGCTCGGAATAATCGGGCAGAATGGTCACAGGGGCGTTAAAATCTGCAAAAATATCTTTTAAGTGCCGCAGGTCCTCGTTGGAGAGCATACCTGGGAACAGGTTGACCTTTTTCTTTTTCTTGGGCCGGTAAACGATGCGTTTGCCCACCGGGTTGAACCGGTCCACCACGGCGGCCACAGCACCGTGGAATCCGTCCACGTGGGTGCCGGAGTATGACGGGGTGGAGACATGGACCAGGGCCGAGCCGTTGATGGCATTGCCCATGCTGTTCAATATCAGCTGGACATCATCGCCAATGGTTTCGGACAGACAGGTGGTGGCGATACCGATCATGGAAGGGGCATACTGGCGGGCCACATTTTCAATGGCCAGCTTCAGGTTGGCCCCGCCGCCGAATACAGCGGTCTCTTCCGTAAAGTTGGAAGAGGCAATATCCACGGGTTCTTTGAAATGGGAGATCAGGTAACGCCGCATATAGGTGGAACATCCCTGGGAGCCGTGCAGCAGGGGTACGCAGCCCTCAATGCCCTGGAACACCAGGGTGGCCCCCAGGGGCGTGCACATTTTACATGCATTCTGGGTGGGGGTGTATGAGGGGGTCTGTTTATAAGATCTGCTCGAGGTCATATGGCACCTTCCTTTCCGGTTGTGTTCTGCCGCCTGGGGACCAAGTCCCATACCGGACTTGTTACGGTTCCGTAGACTTCATTTGCAAAATTGACCATGCCTTCAAAGCCGACCAGGGGGATTTTTCTTTCATGGTTATGGTCGCAGAACCCGATGCCCATCTTATAGGCAATGGGCCGTTCCTTGACCCCGCCGATGAACAGGTCCGCGTCTTTTTCCACGGCATATTTGGCCAATTCCAGGGGGTTTGAGTCGTCTAAAATCACGGTGCCCTCGTTGCACATCTGCCGGAGCACCTCATAATCTTCCTTGGTGCCGGTCTGGGAGCCGGCCAGGATTACTTCCATGCCCAGGGTTTTCAATGCCTTGATCAAGGAGAATGCCTTGAACGCGCCGCCCACGTAGATGGCGGCCTTTTTACCTTCAAGATCCCTTCTCATGCCCTCCAGGCTGGGAACTATGGCCTGGACCTCTTTTTTGATCAGCTCCTGGGTCTTTTTTAAAATTTCTGCGTTTTCCTTAAAGTGGACGGCCACCTTGTACAGGGCCTCGGAGGTATCTTCAATACCAAAATAGGAGACCCGTATAAAAGGGATGCCGTACTCTTTTTCCATCTGCTTGGCCAGGTGGGTCACGGACCCTGAACACTGGACCACGTTCAGGGCGGCATTCTTTGCCTGCTGGACCTCTGCCACCCGGCCGTCACCGGTGATCACCGAGACCACCTTGACCCCCATGGCTTCATAATATTTTTTAATGATCCATGTCTCTCCGCCGATATTGAACTCTCCTAATATATTGATGGAGTCGGGGATGGTGGCCTGGGGGGCCGGATTTCTTTCGATCAGGCTGAACAAGGCGTCGCATGCCGCCTTGTATCCATCTTTTTTGGTACCTTTAAACCCTTCAGAGTGGACAGCGATGACAGGAATGTTGGTCTCTTCTTCGACCTGGCGGCAGACCGCGTCCACGTCATCACCGATAATGCCCACAATGCAGGTACAGTAAATAAAGGCAGCTTTGGGCGCGTACTTTTCAATGAGTTCAAGCAACGCTTTTTTCAGCTTTTTTTCTCCGCCATAAATGATATCGGTCTCTGACAGATCGGTGGAAAAACTCATCCGGTGAAGCTCCGGGCCCGAAGATTGGGCCCCTCTGATGTCCCAGGTATAGGAGGCGCACCCGATGGGTCCGTGAATGAGATGCAGGGCGTCGGCTATTGGGTAAAGCACCACCCTGGAGCCGCAGAATACGCAGGCCCTCTGGCTGACTGCGCCGGCCAGACTCTTGGTTTCACATTCCATCTCAAAGGGCTGGCTGCCCTTCTGGTAAATCTGTTTTTCTCTCTGTTTGAGTACCGATATGGAGGTCATGTTATTTATCCTTTACTGCTTTGGTTGTGCAGATACTATTCTACCAGTTCAAACGCTTCTTCGGATGAATCCCGGTCCTTGCGGTCCATGAGAACGCCCAGGATTTTTTCCAGAAGGTGCAGCCCGCCTTTGTATCCGACTGTGGGGAAGTAGGAGTGGCCGATGCGGTCCAGGATGGGGAAGCCGTGGCGTACAAAGGGGATATCCTCGTCCCGGGCCATGTACTTGCCGTAGGTGTTGCAGATGAGCAGGTCCACCGGCTCATTCTTGATCCACTGGTGCAGCAGGAACATATCACCCGGGGTCTTGACGTTGATATCGTCGCCGAACTTGGCCGTGATCTCTTTGATCCGCTTGGTAAAGGCCTTGCCCGGGGTACCGGTAACGATGTGAACCGGTTTCATGCCGATGGTCACAAGGAACTCAACCAGGGGGATGAGCTGATCCGGGTCGCCGGCCAGGGCCACTTTCTTGCCGTACAGGTGGGGCTGCATGTCTGAGATCACGTCCAGCAGCTGTCCGCGTTCCTGGGTCACAGAATCGGCTACGGAAACGCCGGCTACGGTGCGCAGGGCATCAACAAACCGGTCGGTGGCCAGCAGGCCGATGGGCAGATCCAGCACCTGGCCGGGAACTTCAAACTGGGAGTCAAGGAGTTTGACTGCGTCTGCTGTGGCCCAGGCACCCAGGCCCAGGGAGCCGATGCTGTCAGCGGTGCTCTTGAGCTCTTCAATGGAAACGCCGCCTTTGGGGTACATATTGAATTTACCGGTGAGCGGTCCGTTCACAATGCCGGACGTATCCGGAAACAGGATGGATTCAATGCCCATCATTGCGGCGATTCTTTTGATCTCAGCCATATCAGACGGTTCTACAAATCCTGGGATCAGGTTGACTTTACCGTTGGATGTGCCGGTCTTTTCAGCCATCTGGGCTGCCATGGCTTTGACCATGTTGGCGTAACCGGTGACATGGGACCCCACATAAGAGGGTGTGGGGGTATGGATCACATACTTGCCTTCGGGAATGGTGCCGTCTTTTTTGGCCTTTTTAACGATCTGGTTCACGTCGTCGCCGATGGTTTCCGACAGACAGGTGGTGTGAACCGCAACCACGTCCGGGCTGTAGGTGGTGAAGATGGTCAACAGCGCCTGGAGCAGGTTGGCCTGGCCGCCGAATACCGATGCACCTTCTGTAAAGGAAGATGTGGCCGCCATGATGGGCTCACGGTAATGACGGGTCAGGGTGGATCTGTGATAGGCGCAGCAGCCCTGGGAGCCGTGACTGTGGGGCAGGCAGCCGTGGATGCCTAATCCTGCGTACATGGCGCCGATGGGCTGGCAGGTCTTGGCCGGGTTAACTGCCAGGGCTTTTCTTTCTACAATCTCTTTGGGGGTATGTCGAAGCAGCATAAGTTTCTCCTGTTGCTTTTATATCTTAAAGTTTTAACATTAATTATTATTCAGCAGCCTGTTTGCCAGGGCACTACGCTTCCTGCCACGGGGCTTTCAGGTAGTCCCAGATGTTGGCGTTGAGCATGCGGTCAATCTCTTCATAAAAGTTGATTGCACCTTGGAATACCGCATAGGGTCCGCCTGAATCATAGGAGTGGAGCTGCTTCATGGGGATACCGTTTTTCTGGACTGCGTACTTCTCCTTGATACCGGCACAGAAGATATCGGGTTTGTACATTTCGATCAGGGTTTCTGTTTCGTGCTGGCTGATGTCGTCGACAATCAGGGAGCCTTCAACCATGTCAGGCACCATGCCTTCATACTCTTTGAACGGGAATCCCTTGGCTTCCAGGGCTTTCATCTGCTCTTCGGTCTTTCTGGGGTTGTACCGGGTCTCATCGGGCTCGATCTCCAGCTCCTCGATGTTTCTGGAGTCGGCATCGATCTTGATGTCCGGAATGACGTGGCGTCCTTCGTAGTCATCCCTGTGGGCGAACTCGTAACCGGCGGAGAGCACTTCCATGCCCAGATCCCTGAACAGTTCCTGGTAGTGATGGGCGCGGGAACCGCCAACAAACATCATGGCGGTTTTGCCTTCGCAACGCGGTTTGATCTCTGCGATCTTGGCTTCAACCGGTCCCATCTCTTCGGCAATTACCTTTTCTACGAGATCGATGAGGTCCTGGTCTTCAAAATAGGCGGCTATTTTGCGCAGACTGCTGGCCGTGGATTTGGGGCCAAGGAAGCTGACCTTGATCCAGGGGATACCGTATTTGATCTCGAGCATGTCGGCCACGTAATTGATGGATCTGTGGCACATAACGGCGTTGAGGTCTGCGGTGTGGCAGTTGGCAAACTGGTCAACGGTGGAGTTGCCGGAGAAGGTGGACACCACGCTGATGCCGCATTTTTCCAGCAGGTCGTCAATGATGAATGCGTCGCCGCCGATGTTGTACTCGCCCAGAAGGTTGATCTTGAATTTGGCATCGGAGATGGTGTCGTCCAGACCCACAACATGGGTAAAAATGGCGTTGTTGGCAATATGATGGCCGGCAGACTGGCTGACACCCTTATATCCTTCACAGGAGAAACCGAATATATTGATGCCCAGCTTTGCCTTCATCTCCCTGGCAACCGCGTGGATATCGTCACCGATCAGGCCCACCGGACAGGTGGAGAAGATGGAGATGGCCTTGGGTTTGAAAATGTCATAGGCTTCCTGGATGGCGGCCTTGAGCTTCTTTTCTCCGCCGAAAACAATGTCTTCGTCCTGCATATCCGTGGAAAAGCAGTAGGTCATGAAGTTCTCTGCTTCTTCTGATGGCGGCCGGGTCTGGTTACGACGGGTCAGCCAGGAGTAAAATCCGCACCCGATGGGTCCGTGGGTCAGGTTGATGATGTCCCGGGTCGGGCCCATGATAACGCCCTTGCAACCTGCGTAGCAGCACCCTCTCTGGGTGATGATGCCCGGAACGGTCCTGACGTTGGCACCTACCGAGAGGCTGCCTTTTTCTTCTTCGCTGGAAACCGGTGTGATCTGTTTGCCGCGTTTCCGGGCCACCTTAGGCGGATACTTGGCCAGTATTTCTTTTTTTACATCTTCCGGGTTAACGGTAGTGTTTCGTTCGCCTGTCATATGTTTATACCCCTATCTTATATCTTGTGTTGTTTTGCTTTAAATTCATCAAGAATGCTGTCTTTGCTAAGTACCCCCGTTAGGGTCCTGCGGTTATTAAAGGTTATGAAGCGATGCCGTATTCAATGAGCAGACTTTCGAGCTCTTCGATTTCCAGCGGCGTGGGAATAACGAACATTTCGTTTTCATCCATTTTTTTGGACAGTGCACGGTATTCGTCTGCCTGGGGGTGTTCGGGCGCAAAATCAATTACGGTTTTTCTGTTGATCTCGGCCTGCTGAACCATGTTATGCCGGGGGACAAAGTGGAGCATCTGGGTACCCAGTTTTTTGGCCAGCTGCAGGATCATCTCTTCCTCGTTGTCAACCATACGGGAGTTGCAGATCAGGCCGCCGAGGCGAACGCCGCCGGACTGGGCAAATTTTACGATACCTTTACAGATGTTGTTGGCTGCGTACATGGCCATCATCTCGCCGGATACGACAATGTAGATCTCCTGGGCTTTACCTTCACGGATGGGCATTGCAAAACCGCCGCAGACAACGTCGCCGAGAACATCATAGAATACATAGTCCAGGTTCTGCTCTTCGTCATAGGCACCCAGCTGTTCGAGCAGGTTGATGGAGGTGATGATACCGCGTCCTGCACAACCAACACCGGGTTCGGGTCCGCCGGACTCTGTACAAAGAACGCCGCCGTAACCTTCTTTTCTTACGTCTTCAAGTTCAACGTCTTCGCCCTCTTCTCTCAGGGTATCCAGAACGGTCTTCTGGGCCAGGCCGTTGAGCATGAGACGTGTGGAGTCAGATTTGGGATCGCAGCCCACGATCATGATTTTTTTGCCTGCTTCCACCAGTCCTGCAACTGTGTTCTGGGTTGTAGTGGATTTGCCGATGCCGCCTTTTCCGTAGATAGCTACTTTTCTCATTATTTTCTAAAGCTCCTGAATTAAGGTTGGTTTGTTTTTTTAAATCTTAACAGGCAAAAGACCTGTCCGCCGTCGTGAAAGCTTTAATTGCAACGGGTGGACCACCATGAATTTAAAAAAATAAATTTTTTTCTAACTTCTTAGAATTACAAATTGTTTTTAATTAAAAAATTTTATGGGCCGTGTTGAAGGGCTTTACAAGTTGCGAATATAATACAATTATGGAATATATATTAATTCAAATATGTAATTCTATGATTGGATATAAAATATTTTTCAGAAAGATATTTTCATACCCATAAAAAAAGAGTTTTTTTATTGAAAAAATTATACAAATCAATTGACCATAGAGATTATTGACTGTTTTTTTGATAGTAGAAACATAAAAACAAATTTGTATTTATATTATAAGAATAAGCGGAAATGTTAAATATCCGGTGACAAGAAAAAAAATCGTGCAGCTTAAATACAATTTAATTTTTTTCAGCCAATATTCGGCATAATCTTTTTACGCTTGGCAGGGATGATTTTCAAAAAAAACGCCTGCAGTGTCTTGGCTCATGTCCAGACGCAGCAGGCGAAATGTTTTCTTAGCCCTTGGTTGTACTTTTTACGAGCGCATCAATTCAGACCGATTCCCGGCAATCTTCAACATGACCTAGAATGAAGTTTCTTGTCATATCGGCAATTTCCTCTGGAGGCATGTCCTTGAACCGGGAAAAGTGGATGGTATCCAAAACCTTTACCGTCATCTCCGTGTGCCCCTGAAAAGTCAGCGAATATTTAGGCAGGGCCTTATTGGTATTGCTTATGGCGATGGGCTGAATATCAACACCGGTGTTTTTAGCAAGTATAAATGCCCCGGATTTAAACTTGCCGATACGGCCATCCTTGGATCTTGTCCCCTCCGGGAAGAAAAAAATGGAAATTTTTTGCCTCAAAAGCGTCTCACACTCGGCCATCATGGCCTTGATACTGTCTTTATCACCGCGCTTAAGCTTTATATCCCCATTGTTCAGGGCCATATTCCAACCAATGAACGGCAGTCTAAAAACCGCATCCTTGGAGACCCACCGATAGGGAAACAGCAGCTGGTAAAGCACAAGGATATCCAGTTGACTTTGGTGATTGGAGACAAACACATAGTTTTTGCGGATATCAAGCTTTTCTCTGCCAATAACTTTTACCGACCAGGGGGGCATGACCCAGATATAAACCGAGGCCCAAAACGCACTGAACACATTTGAGACGATCCTTCGCGGATCAAAGGGTGCCGTGCAAAGGCGTAACACACAGGCCACGCAGAAAAAAAGTGCAGAGGTGGCACCCATAAACGTAATAAATAGGACTGAAAAAACTTTATTTATTACCGTTTTGCTATAGCTCATACGGCGTTAAGCTCTCATACCCGTCATCGGTCACAAGAATGGTCTGTTCAAACTGAGCGGACAGGGAGCCGTCATTGGTTACGGCGGTCCACCGGTCTTCAAGTACATGCAGCTCTTTTTTGCCTAAATTGACCATGGGTTCGATGGTAAACACCATGCCGGGAACAAGGGTCACCCCGGTGCCGGGCCGTCCGAAATGGAGGACCTGGGGCTGTTCATGAAAATCAATTCCCACACCATGGCCCACAAATTCCCTGACAACCGAACACTTCTGACCTTCGGCATATTTTTGAATGGCATGCCCGATATCCCCCAGGGTGGCCCCGGGTCTGACCTGCTCGATACCCAGCCGCAGGCTTTCGGCAGCCACGGCAACAATTTTCTGGGCATCGCGGCCGGGCGTGCCCACAAAAAACGTCTTATTGGCATCGGCATAGTACCCGCCTAAAATCGGTGTAATATCTACATTGACAATATCTCCGTCCTCAAGCACCCGTTCACCGGGTATGCCGTGACAGATCACATCATTGATGGAGACACAGACACTTTTGGGAAATCCCCTGTAGTTGAGCGGTGCAGGTACGGCCCCGGCTTTGATGGTCTCTTCATGGACATAGGTATTGATATCATCGGTTTTCAAGCCGGGCCGGATCATCTCTTCAACCCCGTTCATGATCTTCAAAAGCAGTTCCCCGCATTTTCTGATGCCCTCAATTTGTTCAGGACTCTTCAGGATAATGTCATATTTGTTTTTATATTTATCCTTCAAAGAAATTTCAGTTTTTTTATTTCTGCAGCAATTTTTAAATTTTTTCCCGCTCCCGCATGGGCATAGTTCATTGGGTCGAATGCTCGTTGATTTAATTTTCATAGGATCTTAATCGCTTTCGCAGACCTCTCCCCAAAGGGAATGGGGGTATGCGTTTATAATTTCAAGTGTAACCAGATCCCCGACGGCCGCCTGATCCGATGCAAAATGAACAATTTTATTTGTATCGCTTCGGCCGAACATCTGTCTGGTATTTTTGTTTTTCTTTACAAATCCGTCCCTGGGTTTAGGGCTGTCACCTTCCACCAGCACCGTCACTGTCTTCCCTACAAAGGCGTTGTTTTTCTTTTCCGTAATAGTTTCCTGGAAATCAAGCAGTGTATTGAGCCGGTCCCGTTTGGTCTGTTCATCCAGCTGGTCGGAAAATTTGGCCGCCGGCGTAAACGATCTTGCTGAATAGGCAAAGGCGAACACCGCATCAAATTCCACGGTTTCAAGCAAATCCATGGTCTGCTGGAAATCTGCCTGGGTTTCTCCGGGAAATCCCACAATGAGATCCGTGGACAAAGCAATGTCCGGGCAGGCCTGCCTCAGGGCGGAAATTCTTGAAAAATAGGTCTCCCGGTCGTATTTGCGGTTCATCCGTTTTAACACGTCGTTGGAACCGGACTGAACCGGCAGATGAAGATGGTTGCACACCTTGTCAATATCACGCATGGCCCGGATCAAATCTTCGGATAAATCCTTGGGATGGGATGTGGCAAACCGGATGCGCTCAACACCGTCCACCCGACTGACAAGGTGAAGCAGATCCGCAAAACCGACCTGGCCGCCATTACCGGCATAGGAATTGACATTCTGACCCAGCAGGGTAATTTCACGCACCCCGGAAGCGGCCAGACCTTCAATCTCTTCTACAATGGCAGAGGGTTCCCGGCTCTTTTCCTTTCCCCGGACATAGGGCACCACGCAATAGGTGCAAAAATTTTCACACCCCTGCATGATGGTCATAAATCTTGACACCGGCGCTTTTCCGGCGGATAGATTAATGGGGGTTTTCTTGTCGAATCCTTCGAAAATATTGTCGCTGGGGTCGATGTCCACAATACGGGTCTCACCGGAAATCAGGGCATTGAGATGGGTTTCAAAACGCCCGAAGGCCTGGGTACCTAAAACCAGGTCAAGATGGGGCAGGCGTACAAACGCTTTTTCCTTTTCCTTTTGTGCCACACAGCCGGCCATGATGGTCAGGGGGCGCGCGCCTTTCACCCGTGTGCCTGCAAAACGGCCCAGAAAGCTGTAAGCCTTTTCCTGGGCCTTATGGCGGATGGCGCAGGTATTACACAACACCAGGTCCGCCAGCTCGACATCATGGGTTTGTTCATACCCTGCATTTTTCAAAATACCCGCCAGAATCTGGGAATCATACACATTCATCTGGCACCCGATGGTGTTTACATAGGCCTTTGGCTTATCTTGGCTCAAAATAAAAGTCCTTTTTCAACGCTTGCGTGACCATATTTACCTCGTCCTGCCGGTCAGGGGGCATGGCAAGCCGGATATGGCCGGTTCCGGGCTCCAATGTTGTGACAACAGCTAAACCTTCATAGGCTTCAAAAATAAATCGGATAAATCCGATTTTTGCTTTATCCACCGTATATTCTTTTAAAACAGACTGCATATTATTTAATAATCTACTCCTTTATGAACCGCTTACTATACCACCAACAAAGCCGATTGCTCAAGCGTTTTGCCCGAGCAAAATTGTCAGTCCTAATCTCTTTGAAGCCAACACATTGACACAGTGTCACCCAAGAAGGTATAAATCCGGCATTCAATGGAGATCACACTGACATATGCAACCCCTGACAAAGAAGTAATTCAAACGCTTCAATCGGCCCTTGGCTGTCATCCTGTCATTGCAGGACTGCTGGCGGACAAAGGATTCACGACCGCCGATGAAGCCCGATTTTTTCTAAAGCCCGATTATTCCAGGTTGAGCAGCCCCTTTGCATTAAAGGACATGGACAAGGCGGTTGAACGCATTTATACGGCGATCCGAAATAAAGAAAAAATCCTTATTTTTGGTGATTTTGATGCCGACGGGGTTACGGCCACCACCATGCTCTGCCAATTTCTCGGCGTGGTGGAAGCGGATCTGTCCTGGTATGTGCCCCACCGAACCAAGGAGGGTTACAGCCTTCGGCTGCCGCACATTGAGATGGCCGTATCCATGGATGTGGACCTGATCATCACCGTGGACTGCGGTATCAGCTCCCATGAAGCGGTTGAGGCGGCAGGCAAAGAAGACATTGACATTATCATCACCGACCACCACGAACCGGACACCACGATTCCCGACGCCTTTGCCGTGATTAACCCAAAACAGGCCGACTGCAAGGCAGGACTCGACTATCTTGCGGGTGTCGGCGTGGCATTTTACCTGATTATGGGGCTTCGCAAACTATTCCGGGACAACGGGGTATGGGAACAATTTATCGAACCCAACCTATCCGAATACCTGGATTTGTTCACCATCGGCACCATCGGAGATATGGTCCCATTGGTGGACGACAACCGGGTGCTGTGCGTGGCCGGCATAAAACGCATCCGCATGGGCCGTCGGCCGGCCCTTGTCTCCATGGCCCGGACATCACGGGTTGACCTGGACAAGCTTGACTCCGATGACATTTCATTTAAAATTGTACCACGGCTGAATGCAGCCGGCCGCATATCCCATGCCAGAATATGTGTATCCCATTTGACCTGCCCTGCCCCGGCCCAGACCGAGACCACCGCACTCCTGCTTGATGAATTGAACAGAAAACGCCAACTCATTGAAAAAGAGATTGTCCAAGAGATTGAACGGCGTATTGCCGATGAGCCGGCCATACTTGACAACCGGCTTATTGTTTTGTGGGACGACAGTTGGGAGGCATCCGTTCTCGGCATTGCTGCCTCAAGACTTGCCCGCAAACATGGTTGTCCGGTGGTGCTGCTGAACTCAAAAGAGGAGATTGCCAAAGGGTCATGCCGGAGTATCAACCAGATAAATATACACAAGATTCTGTCTGAAATCCGGGATCTACTGGATAACTTTGGCGGGCATGCCATGGCCGCAGGGCTGTCCGTCAGAAAAGAGAACCTGGACCGCCTGAAACCTGCGTTGACAAACGTCCTTTCTTTGGTCTGCACAGAAAAAGACTTTCAACCTGCCCAGAAAATTGACGCCATCCTGGAAATTACCGATATTACCCCGGAACTTGTCCGCCAGATAGATATGCTTCGCCCATTCGGCACCGGCAACCCGGAACCTGTTTTTCTCATGGAAAACATTTGGGTCGTATCCTCCATCATCCTTGGCGGTTGTCATCGGAAGATGACGCTGACGGGTGAAAACCGTGAACACCAGGTGGAGGCTTTGCATTTCAACCTGTCCGACACGACCTGCCTGCCGGAATTTTTCCCTAAACTGATCGTAAAACTTAAGGTGGACAGGTTTAAGACAGATCGCGTTCAGGTGATTGTTCAAGATTTGTGATTAAATTCCCATGGACCCAAAGTATATTTTATGCGAAAGTTCCGTCTAACCTGTGAAGGTGTTTTAACTTGTATTACAGGGTTCGTTCAGGTGTTGATAGACCAGGGTCATCCCATGGCCGTTATTGACATTATCCAATAACTTATAATCTTTAACCCGATATTTCAGTTGTAACGACCGTATACTTGAAAAAAGGGAGTTGAATAGGAACGATGGATGTGATTTTACATACCTGGTACGGCGGCTTGATTCTGATGCTTGTCTGTTCGTACATCATAGCAAAATCCTGTGATGCGTTTGAGGCGGCAACAGACTATTTAGGAAGGAATCTGAGCGAAGGAGTCAAAGGGGCCACCCTGAATGCCATAGGCTCTTCCATGCCTGAACTGCTGACCACCGTATTTTTTCTTATTCTTGCAGTCCCGGAAAATTTAGGCCGGGATTTTGCGGCAAGTATCGGCGGGAATGCAGGATCCGCGATCTTTAACAGCATCATCATTCCCATGTTGGTGATCTGGGTTGTTTTAGCCATGGGCATCACCGGCGTCAAAGTGTCCAAAAAAGTCGTACTGCGGGATGGGCTTTTCCTCATAGCTGCCGAGATCATAATGCTGCTCTTATTATCAAGCAACTACATCACCCACTGGCATGGATGGATTTTTACAGGTTTTTACGTGATATACATCGCTTATACGCTGTTATCCATGAAAAACGGTGTTCATGATGCCCAAGTGGATTTTAACGGCCATGGGTCTGACGCCTGGTTTAAAAAATATCAATTCAAATCTAAACAAGGCATCAACCAAAGAAGCTGGATTTTATTAATCGGTTCCACACTGATTATGGCAGGTGCATGCGCGGGGATCGTCGAAGGATGTAAAGGAATTGCCGACGCCCTGGAAATACACCCGTTGTTCGTTGCATTGATTCTTGTTGCGGCAGTGAGCAGCGTTCCGGATACAATTATTTCCATAAAAGATGCCAAAAAAGGCAACTATGATGATGCGTTGTCCAATGTATTGGGATCAAATATCTTTGATATCACCATCAGTATGGGGCTGCCCCTGGCGCTTTTTCTTTTGTTTACAGGCCAAAAAATCGATTTTATTGAGGCAGGTCCCACATTTATCGATGTCCAGGTCATGCTTTTGCTTGTAACCATTGTGACCATAGGCATCTACTATTTCAGTGAAGAGATGCACAGGCTGCATGTGGGCGTATTGGGTATTCTTTATGGTATTTTTATACTCTATGCCATTGGTGCGGCCGATTATCTAAACGGCGGGAATCTATTTTTGGCAAAACCGGCCGGTGTTTTCATTGAATTTCTGCGCCAGCCCGGCGGCATCAGCGAATTTTTACAAAAAACGGCAAATGGTCTAACCGGCAGCTGGTGATAATTGTCAGGTGAGGTTGCCGTTTTTCAGTGTCTTTATATACCTGAAAAAAGCCGCCCCAACCGTTGGACAAAAGTGGGACCCGATCCCTTCGGAAATGATCTGCAGAGCCTCTTCCATGGGCATACCGTTACGATAGGGCCTGTCGCTGGTCAATGCGTCAAATACGTCGGCAACCGCAATAATTCTTCCAATCAAGGGGATATCTTCCCCCTTCAACCCCTTGGGGTAACCGGTGCCGTCCCAGCGCTCGTGATGGGACGAGGCGGCAACAAGGACATCATCCATGCCGGGCAACGGTTTAAGGATATCCTGAACAACAATGGTATGGGTTTGAATGTGCTCAAATTCATCCTGGGTCAGTTTTCCCGGCTTGAGCAGTACATTGTCACGGACCCCGATCTTGCCTAAATCATGGAGGCTTGCGGCAATCTGAAGACGGTTCAGCGCCATGTCTGAAAACCCCAGTTCCCTGCCGATGGCGATGGAAATTCGGGTAACGGATTCGGAATGGCCACTGGTGTATTTATCCCGGGCTTCCAACGCATTGATCAGACTCGCAATGGAGCCCACCGTCAACTTTTGTTCAAGCACAAGCCGCTCTCTTTCTTCAAGCATGCGCTGGAAATGATCCGAAAGCAGCTTTTCGATGGTAACAACAAGCATCTCCACGTTAAAGGGTTTGATAATAAAGGCCGTAACACCGTCCCGAATAAGACGCCTCATCATGGGTTTGTCCCCAAGGGCACTCATCACCACAATGGGCAAAAATTTATACCGGGTCATATTGAGCAGCGTAAGGCAAAGTTTTTCGCCGTTTACCCGGGGCATGTTCAAATCCGTGAGCAGAATATCAGGAGCAACATCATCAATAATGTCAAGTGCGTGCTGTCCGTCATCGGCAAGTACCACATTGAAACCGGCATTTTCAAGTCCCTGTTTGGCAACGTCCTGAATTGTTTTACTGTCTTCGGCAACCAGTATGGTTTTGTCCTTAACAAAAGTGCAGGTGTTCATCACGCTTTCAATGCGTGGAATAAGCTCTTTGTTTGCCAGGCGTTTGGGGACGTATGCGTCTGCCCCGACCCTGAAACCGTTTTCAATATCAATGTCCGTATCCAAAGAGCTTAAAACAATTACCGGTATATGTGCCGTTTCCGGATTTGATTTGATCCACCGGCAAAAGTCCAATCCTGACATGTTCGGCATATCCACATCGGTAATCACCAGATCAAAAAGTTCTGATCTCAACGCCTCTTGGCCCTGCATGCCGTCAGACGCAGTTACCGTATGAATCCCTGTGTGACTCAACAATGCTTTAACCGCAAAAAGAGCCGACCTTGAATCGTCAACGATCAGCACTTTGGCTTTTTTCATGATCCAGCCTCATTTTTTTTTATGTTCAACAATGCGCGTGGCAATCATGTATCCTTAAATTTATTGGCCAGATCATTATCAATCACATAAATGCAGATCTCATTGGCGCCCTGTTGTGAGTACTCAAATTTACTGACCAGATTGTCAATAAGGAACGTCACATCGCGTTTGATGCGTTTGTCATGGGCTTTAAAATCTTCGGTATCAAAATCCTTGATGGCCTGCCTGAAATTGACATTATCAATGAAGGGTTCCAGCACCCGTTTTTTCAAGTTATGTACATAGCGTTCATGGAGGCTTTGGAACAGCCGGGTCTGTTCAATGTCCTTTCCTTCAATCATTATTTCATGGGAAAGCGTAAATCCCGTATATTGCTTTAATACGTCCATGCGCATTTCCTGGCGCCTTTTTTCATCGGCACTTTCAGACAAAAGCCTGATTTCAATGGTTTCAAGAAATGCCTCAGTAACATGCAACTCTTCTTTGGTAAAAATACAGTCCACCACCGAGCCGATTTCATTGGTCACAGCCGAGATATAATTTTTGATATCCTTTGCGATCTGCTCCTCATTGTAGTAGTAGAGGGGGGGGGGGGGGGGGGGGGGGGGGGGGGGGGGGGGGGGGGGGGGGGGGGGGGGGGGGGGGGGGGGGGGGGGGGGGGGGGGGGGGGGGGGGGGGGGGGGGGGGGGGGGGGGGGGGGGGGGGGGGGGGGGGGGGGGGGGGGGGGGGGGGGGGGGGGGGGGGGGGGGGGGGGGGGGGGGGGGGGGGGGGGGGGGGGGGGGGGGGGGGGGGGGGGGGGGGGGGGGGGGGGGGGGGGGGGGGGGGGGGGGGGGGGGGGGGGGGGGGGGGGGGGGGGGGGGGGGGGGGGGGGGGGGGGGGGGGGGGGGGGGGGGGGGGGGGGGGGGGGGGGGGGGGGGGGGGGGGGGGGGGGGGGGGGGGGGGGGGGGGGGGGGGGGGGGGGGGGGGGGGGGGGGGGGGGGGGGGGGGGGGGGGGGGGGGGGGAGGGGGGGGGGGGGGGGGGGGGGGGGGGGGGGGGGGGGGGGGGGGGGGGGGGGGGGGGGGGGGGGGTGGGGGGGGGGGGTGGGGGGGGGGGGGGGGGGGGGGGGGGGGTGGGGGGGGGGGGGGGGGGGGGGGGGGGGGGGGGGGGGGGGGGGGGGGGGGGGGGGGGGGGGGGGGGGGGTGGGGGGGGGGGGGGGGGGGGGGGGGGGGGGGGGGGGGGGGGGGGGTGGGGGGGGGGGGGGGGTGGGGGGGGGGGGGGGGGGGGGGGGGGGGGGGGGGGGGGGGGGGGGGGGGGGGGGGGGGGGGGGGGGGGGGGGGGGGGGGGGGGGGGGGGGGGGGGGGGGGGGGGGGGGGGGGGGGGGGGGGGGGGGGGGGGGGGGGGGGGGGGGGGGGGGGGGGGGGGGGGGGGGGGGGGGGGGGGGGGGGGGGGGGGGGGGGGGGGGGGGGGGGGGGGGGGGGGGGGGGGGGGGGGGGGGGGGGGGGGGGGGGGGGGGGGGGGGGGGGGGGGGGGGGGGGGGGGGGGGGGGGGGGGGGGGGGGGGGGGGGGGGGGGGGGGGGGGGGGGGGGGGGGGGGGGGGGGGGGGACTCTTTGACCTGCTGGAGAATCGAATAGTCATACATTCTCAAAAGCGAAGACAAAAATCCCTGGGGAATCAGCTGGCGTATGGGATCTTCAAGTTTATTGAAAAACGAACATAGATCCGGCATGCTGATAAGCCTGTCTTCCTTGACAAATTTCGAGTAAAACCGGTCAAAAATTTTAATGGAATCCCGACCGGACAGTCCCTTTTTCCCATACTCTTCGGACTCGACAATGATTTTTTTCATCATCTTTTTATCAAGTGCCTTGGTATCCTCATCATCAAGCCAGCTAGGAATGCTGCCCCGGAAAATCTCCATGAGCAGCAGGATAAGCCCCTCATCGCAAAAGTTCAGGTATTTTTTGGGATCTTTTATCCATTGCTCCAGGGCCAGGGATTTTTTTCCGATGCGGGTACCGATGATGATTCTTGCAAAATTTTCAAGCACCATCGGTAAAAAGCTGCTTTCAATATGGCGGCCGAAAATGTTCAAATAAATTTTAACTTCCGTGGTGACATCAAGGACGTATGGAATATCTATATACTGGATACGATCTTCAAAGGAGGGGAAATCTTTAAGATTTTGCTTATCCTCGGGATTCATGAGGGCAAAAAACAGCGCCTCCACATGCTCCTCCACATTCTCGACCTTGTGAATGGCCTCTGAAATAATATTGTGAAGCTCAACCATGCGCTCCACATTGTGCGACTTGATATCCATCAGTGCATAAATGCCGTTATGGATTTTTGCATAGGAGGAATAGATATAATTAATAACGTTGGAGTCCTGGAACAGTGCATTGATCCGGCTCTGGAGCATCTGATTGAGAATAACATTTCGGCGCAGCGGCCTGTCCCCGGGGTTGAACACCGAGATCCCGTTGCCCAGCCGGCGGTTAAAATAATAGGGCCTGGCATACAGCATCTCAAACACCTTGGCAGGCTTGCCCAGGCGTTCCAGAAGGCTCTGGTAAATGGAGGCGCACACCGTGCAGACTTCATCTTTAAACACCCATTCATACTGCTTTTCGGTGAACAGTTTCCATTTAAATTCATCGTTTTTGATCAATTCGTCCAGAACAGCACGCCTCTGTTCTTTGGGGATGACCAGAAAGGGATTATCATGGCACAGACAGGGGATCTCAATAAATTCGGGTTCCGGGCCCTCAAAGTCAACCTGGGTTTGATCCGACCCCGGCTTTGCTTCGGCGGAATCACTGTCAATATACTGGATCAGTTTTTCAAAGGACGACAAACGCATCAAAGAGGGTTCCGGCCCCTTAAGCTTCTTCACATCCAGACGCCATACCACTTCGTAGCGCAATCCCTCTTCGGTATTGGCATACTGTTCAAATTTTTCCAGAAGATTATTTAAAAATGTGGATTTTCCGCATCCGTGGGGACCATAAAACACATAGATCCGGTTCTGCTGGTTACCGTGGCGAAGATAATCCATCTGTTTCATGAACCGGTTGGCAAAGAGCATATCCGGAAAATAGGGTGTATCAGAACCTTCCATGAAAAGGGTACCGGTATCATATTTAGTAATGGCGGAATGATCTATATCATTTTCGATTTCAGTAACATGTTTTTTAATCATGTCATGAAACGACTGAAAAATATTTCTTAAAATTCCGGAAGGGTTGGCATTTAACAGCTGTAAAAATTCCTGGAAGGCGACCGGTTTATGCCGCTGATAATCCTGGATGTTCTGATCTAAAAAGTCCAGGGCCTGGGTTACGGAACCAACTGCATCGGAATCCACAGAACTGGTTTTGGTATCCATGGTCATGCTACCTCCCGTCTGTTCAATTTCCGTTTATCCATTATATAACATACCCGCTGCCACTTAATTTTTTCGCGCATCACTGGTGCCGACTGTGATCCCGAACTTCCTGCCGATGGGTCCAGAAAATGGGTCGGCGGGGCCGTTTCCTGTTCTTTTCCGACAGGAATGCTGGTTTCAAGATACACAGGACCACCCCATAAAAATTCAATGCCGATCATGGTGTTTTCAATGAAATCCGCCTTTAGGGGTTTATTTTCAAATTCATGGACAAGGTAGAGATGTCCGCTTTGGGTTTTTTCTTCATTAATATGTATCACCGGAGGATGATACAGGGTGTCGATGACCATATTTTTATAATCCCGGGCCCGCTTTGATTTGATATAATATTGCCAGGTCATGCGCTCCTGGTTGAATCGCTTGCCTGTGACAAAGAGCTTGTAGTGGTCTATAAATTCCTGGTCCACAAATGAATTGATAAAGGTGAAATCATTCATATTCTCACGGACTTTGAAGATAAAATCATGGCCGTTCTTCGCCCCTTTATCAAAGTCTTTCCGGTTTTTTTCATCTTGAAGGCGGAAATACTCAAGGGAGTAGCAGCCCCGGTCCTGCATATTTTCTATATGTTCAAACAGGCGCAGCCCCAGTGCATAAGGGTTAAGTCCGACCTTTGGCAGGGAGGTCACCATGGCGTTGACCTTTGCAAAATCGGCTTCATGGCCGCGGATGCGCTCATCTTTCATGAACAAATATTCGTGCCAGTAACTGGCCCACCCTTCATTCATAATCTTTGTGCGAATCTGGGGCTGAAAGTACAATGAGGTATCGCGAACAATCTGGATCACCGATTTCATCCACTGGTTTTCCTGGGCCCGTAAAAAAGGCGAATGCCGAATAATATACGCCATAATATCCAGGGCAGGCTTTTGCTTGTCGGTTTTCACCTTTTTATACATCTGCTCAAACTCAGGATATTGGGAAAGTACCGGTTCAAAAAATTTGGCAATGTTATCTTTACACTGATTAAACCTTTCAATTTCTTTTAGGTAGGTGTGGTGGGATACTTTCTTTACTTTCTGCAAGAAAACATCAAAATAGTAATCCTGTCTGGACAATCTGACCACCGGTTGATCCCGGGTTCTTAATATACCATCCAGGGCTTTGTGATAGCCCACCAGGTTGTCCATTCCCCGGGCAAACTCAATCACATAATCCACCCATCGCCTGCCCTTTTCACTTCTGAGCTGGGCAATCAAACGCTTGTCGGCAAGGGCTTGACCGGTCAGGTCAATGTCCCAGGTATTGACGAAAAATAAATTATTCTGAAAAAAATCAATGTGGGCCAGCACATGATAAAAAATCATCACATTGAGCCAGTCCGGGTTATTATCGTTATAGTAGGAAATGGCCGGCCGGGTATTGATAACCGTTTCATAAGGATTGGAAGGGTACGCTTCATACATGCCTTTGCCTGACAAAACCCTGACATCATGAACCCAGTAGTCATAGAGGGTGGGAATCATGATCTTGGGTGATAACTCGATCATATCCCGGTTGGTGACGATATATTCAAGGGTTTCATCATCAAACTTCAGGCCTTCATCCCTGGCTCTGACCTTACACTCTTCCATAATTTTTTTAACATGCTGACTGACAAGTTCCATTGGGCCCTGCCTTTCTTTATTTTAATCCGGCACTACCTTTTTTAGGAGATCAGATTTTTAATCCCCTGGATAATCCGGGTGTCATCCACATCTTCATGCATGACATCCATCTTGATATGCTCCCTGCGTTTTTCAAGTACACCGGAGTTTCTTAGGTATTTTTCAACTTCAGTCTGTCCTGATCCCACATAGGAATGCTCAACAATGGAGATACCTATCCGGGCGACATAGCGCATCATTTTTTCAATTTCTTTCAAGGTGTTGACGCCGTCTTTATCCCAGTCATCGCCATCTGTCCCATGAAACACATAGATGTTGTAGTCTCGATCCAGGCCCTCCCTCTCCACGATTTGATTGACCAGTTCAAAAGCAGTATAGACTTTGGTTCCCCCGGCCACTTTATAGGAATGGTATTTATAAAAATCTTCAACTTCCCTTGCCTGGGTGTCATGGAGAATAAAACGGGTTTCCACCTGTCTGTCATATTGATACAGCAGCCATGAATAGAGCATCACATGCTGGGAAACTACGGCTTCGGTCACCTTACCGCCCATGGAGCCTGAATAGTCCCTTAAAAAAAAGACCATGGCCTGGGATTCATACTCTTTTTCCCGGGACAAAATCCGGTAAATAAGATCCCGGGGGGAAATGATAAACCGGCCCGGGTCGATATCATGGATATCCGGAATTCTGCCCAGGGCAATGTTGGTCTGGACAATCTGCTTTAAGGTTGCTTTCTTATCCAGGATCTGACCCATGCCCCGGTGTTTATCCGTCAGGTCATAGGTATAGCGCGACAGGGCCCGGCGTTTGCCTTTGTCCTGGAGGTTGGGCAACTGGAAATCCTGGGACAGCACCTTGCCAAGTTCATAGGCATTGGACTCAAACTCATGTTCGCCCCCCTGGCCTTCTCCTTCTCCTTCGCCGGCACCCTGGCCCTCGCCCTCGCCTTCCCCTTCGTCCGGACGAACGGGCTGTTCGCCGATGATATCCCCCTCTTCTCCCTCTCCTGTGCCACCCGAAGGCTCTCCCTCTCCTGTTGCCGGATCCACGGAAGGCTCATCGTGGACGAACTTTTCTTCCACGGTGGTGGGAACGACAATAATTTTCTCTTTGCCCCCGGTACCTGGCTTGACAATGCGGCCGATGCGGATTTTACGCTTGAATCCGTCCTCTTCCCGCTGGCGGTCCCGTTCCAATAATTCATCAAGGGTTACTACCATGTGCTTCCCCTTTGCTGTATGTGTTTTGCCGTTACCAAGAATTGGCCAATAGTCAAACAAAACTTACGTGTTTGAACGAAAATTTACCGCTCTTGTAGGCCGTTCACGCACTATTTGTCATCTTCCTGGCTGCAGAAATACTCTATCGTCTTCTGGGCACAAGTCGGGCAGTATCCAAGCTTCTGGTCCATGGTATAAATCATTCTCTCGTACAATTTCTGATTCTCTTCATTGGTACGATTGGCCAGCGCCCCAATCAAGGAACCGGCACCGGCGATATCGGATTTGAGCCTGACATCGGTGATGGCTTTGACGAGTTCCAGATTGTCCATAAAATCATAATTGGCGTCCACAGACAGTTTCTGGCCATAGATCTTTCTAATGGAGTTTCTAAACGAGGCCCGCTGTTCTTCGGTTTTAAGCCCCAAACGCTCTTCCACATTTTTAATATAGCGTTCATCAATTTTAAGGGCCCGAAGCTCGCCGGTCTGGGGGTCTTTGTACTTCCACATCATATCAGGCCCCAGGTGCTCGGCATCCACACCGATGATCATGTTTACATAGTTGAGCACGTCCTTTTTGATGGCCAGCGGCTCGTCCATATAGGCATTGAACATCTCCGTCATGATGCGTTCCCGGTAAAGACCCCGGGCGATCTTCAAATCTTCCTTAAATTTTGCCCGGTCGGCAGGTTCCTGGACATAATCAAGCACCACCCGATCCAAGGCGTTAAAAATATCCAGGGCAAACATGCACTTGCCTTCATTGGTTTCCGAAGATTCCAAAAGCAATTGCACGGCCCGGCCAAGGTTCCTCTGCCCCAACCCCTTTTGGCCAAAGCGTTTGGTAATGTCCGTATCCTGATTGAGCTGATCGATGAGTTCTGCCAGAGTTTTAAGGCTTTTTTCACCAGCCACCTCACCTGCGGCAAGCTTCATGGTTTCAACCGGGGTGAGTTTGTCGGACCGGGGCAGCCGGGTGAGCACCACGGCAACGGATGCGGCATAATTCAAGTTTGGATCCTGGTGAAGCACTTCCTGGTCAAGGGAACGCTTGACATCGGTACCGATGGCATATTCGGTCAAGGTTTTCTGGATCTTATAATCGGTATTATGGGCCACATAACAGATCCGGCAACGGTCAACAATGGGCGCCTCTTCACGTTCCATTAAAAAGGTGTTGAACTCGGAGTTGTTTGAAGTTGCAATGATCAGTGTGTCGATAGGCCATTTAAACCCATCCAGTTCAATCATACGATTCTGGATGACACCCAGATATACCTGAACCAGGTCCTTTTTATTTTTGTAAATTTCGTCGGAAAAATGGATACCGCCGCCGGCCACCCGGGCCAAAGCCCCCCGGCGCAAGTCAAACCGGTAGGGATTGTTGGAATCGGGAATATGCAGCAGACGCTGGATGGACTCTTCGCCCATAAGGTCCACCGCCGAGGAGGTGATCTTATCCTTGGCCGGATATTTACCGGTAATGGTACCAAGACTTTCGGTTAAGGGGACCGGGGCAATTTCTATGAAATCCATCATCTGGGCCGGGGTATCATTGCAATGTGCCCGGATCTGATCCCATATGTAGGCTGAACAGGCACCCAAAGGCCGGTACTGTTCATAGAGGTTTTCAATCTCCTTGTCTTTAAATTTAAACGCCTTGGACAGATAACTCATGGAGGCATCTTTGTTGCCTTTAAAGCTCATGGCAAGAATCATGGGATCCTCATAGGTCTGGGACTCAATGACATTGATCTTTCCATATCCACCGATCTTATCAAGATTCTTAAAGCGAAACGTATATTTCATGTTCTTGGGGATGAATAAAAACTCCCGGTACCGGGCACACAGGTAGTCAACGAAAAAGGTTTTTCCATTTCCCGGTTCCCCCACCAGAACAAACGCCATCTCCCTGGAGGATCCACCCTCGGAGGCATCTTTGACAAAAGAGACAAAGGAGTTGATTTCGTCATACATACCCACCAGATGTCTTTTGCCCTGGCTGAATAAGTCAAACTGGTAAGTCGTCTTTCCTTTGACCGTAACCTTGCGAATACCTGCGTCCAGAATCATGCGGGAGACCCCCTGGAATGCATCCTCAAATACCCGGGTCCCCTTTTTAACGGCTTCGACGTGATGGTTAAAGCTCTTAGGATCTGTTGTTGTGGCCATTTTACCCTCCATGGGCAGCAAAGGCGGCAAGTGCTGCCAAATCTTTGGTTGGAATTATTTAAATTTTTCTTCTCCGGGTGGAAAGATCATGTGGTTGCACGTCCCGGAAAATGAAACTATCGAGCAAGCGTTTTTGTCAAGTTTGAAAATCAGCGCTTTTTATCATCTTAAAACAGAGTTTACTTATAGCTAAGATATATCAAGCGAAAAAAAAGGTGTCAAATACTATCGTCACCTTATTCGCCTTTACTATAAACGCTTTTGGTATCCTTAAATTTGTGGTAACAATAAAAGATAAACTTAATCAACTGTCGCAAATGAGGGAAATAATGACCCGTTCAACCTTGCTGACCATTGAGGATCTTACAAATAAGCTGGATATCGGCAAAGCCACTTTAAAGTTCATTTTACATCGATTCAGCCCGTGGCTTGCCGCAAAAAGTGTCAACAATGAAACCCTTTATACTGAACAGGCGGTTACCACCCTTTTAAAAATCCAAAAACTGCTTGATACGGGTATGCTGCCCGAGCAGGTAGAAGACTCACTGGCACAAGAGGCGCAAATACGTAAAGCAACGCCACCTGCCGGCAATCAAGGGGCTCTTCCCATGGATATGGAAGCTGTATCCGTATTCAAAGATATGTTCCAGGTATATATTGAAAAACAGGACCGCATTGCAAGCGCCCAGGAAGCGCTTGCCCGGATCGAAGAACGCAAAGCAGACGCCATGGAAAAACGGACCGCTGCCGAAGAAAAAAAAGCAGACGCAATGACCCATATCGCCACGGCACTCCAGGAGATGAACCAGCGGTTCAGTTCGGTTCCCCAGGCCATGGAGATCGCCGGACGTGCCGTGGAAAACATCGCGTTAGAAGAATTGGAAGAATCATCCGGGCCTGACGAAACTCTTTTAGACACCGATTTTGACGACAATGGCAGCCTATTTGAAGATTCTGGCCCCATGGAAATGGAAGATCCATTTAAGGATCAGGACCATGAGGCGCTTGGAAATTTTGGCGCTCCCAATCTGGATGATCTGACGTTACTGGTCAATGAAACCGCCCTGACCCCAGGCGATATCGATGATCTGTCGTCATTGATT
Source organism: uncultured Desulfobacter sp. (assembly GCF_963666675.1). Taxonomy (NCBI): domain Bacteria; kingdom Pseudomonadati; phylum Thermodesulfobacteriota; class Desulfobacteria; order Desulfobacterales; family Desulfobacteraceae; genus Desulfobacter; species uncultured Desulfobacter sp. The sequence continues at coordinate 3,060,734 of NZ_OY762929.1, forward strand.
GATTCCGTATCAGATCCTGCAGGGGATCTTGGGGATCTTTCAAGCCTGCTGGAAGAGCCACCGCAGGAATCTGAGATGGACGTTAAATCAGACGATATGGATGATTTATCAAGTCTGGTTGATCCTGATTTGTCTTCGTCTGATATCCCGGAACAAGAGGCGAATCATCAAACAGATCATACTGACGATAATGAAGACGATTGGGATGATCTGTCTAACCTTGTGGATCTGGATTCTGACGACCCAAATGACTTTAGTGAAGATATTGATGACTTATCCAAACTTATTGAACCCGAAACGGATGTACATACGGACACGTTGGATGATTTATCTGCCTTAATAGAAAAGCCGGCGCAGCCGCTGGAGACAATGGATGATCTGTCTGCGCTTGTGCTGGAGACCGGAGAAGATTCGGGCCGGATTGATATTGATATTGGTGAAGCCCCAATTGATGATCTTTGGTCCTTGCTCCCCGATGCACCGGAAGCTAACCGGGGAGGTCAAAACCAAGAGGGACCGCCGGTGGATGTTCCACAAGAAATGGATGATTTGTCTGCCCTGGTAGATCAAACATCCGACGACATCCAGCCTTCGGCCGAGACGGCATCTGATGACCGGATCAACATTGACGATACTGCGGATGATCCTGGTGAAGTACCGTCTATAAAACCGGATATTTCGCCGGATCAGGATATGAAAAAATACAAGGCCGCCGTCATGAAAATCATTATTGAACTAAAGGAACAAGGCTCAACGGCCCAGCAGACAACGGATCTTCTCAATCGGGATGATGTTGCAACCCTGTCCGGAAAACCGGCCTGGGGATTAAAAGCCATAGAAAAAATATACGGGTTTATTGACTCTGCAAAATAACAGCCATGCGTTGCGGCTTATCCTGCACCGACTATTTTGCACCGGAAGCATCGGCGAAACGGGTATCCACAAATTTATCCAAATCAACCAGCGATGTCATAATATTCATTTCATCCATCATATATTTCTGTATGATATCAAGATCTTCCTTTATCGGATAAAGCTCTCCGGTCAGAATCCGGTCCGGTGGATCTGTGAGCACCCGTCGAATGATATCCTTGTCCTGGGAAAAGAAATCAGCCCCGATAATTGACGCAGGCTCGGGTTGGGCATCAATGGCAAGCCCTGACCGCACAAAACTTGTGCAGATCTCCTGCATGGCTTCGGGATTTTCTTCAATGATCTCGGTGCGCATAACAAAAACACAGCAAGGATGTTTGGCCCACAAATTTTTTGATAACTCAAATTCTTCACCGTGCCCTGCGGCGATGACCTGGGAGCCGAAGGGTTCGGCCACGATAAATCCACCGATTTCGCCGTCTTCGTCATACTCTAACGCTTCGGGCATCTGGAACGGGGCAACCACCTCAAGGGTGACATCAATGCCCTTTTCCGTCGCACGTCCTGGTTTTAACCCCTTTTCGGATAACAATTTGTGAAACAGCATATTGTGTATGGAGAGCTGATACGGAATTAAAACAGTCTTACCGGCGAAATCCTCAACCGAATTAATATTGGCTCTTTTGTTTTTGACCAGGACGCTGCCGGATTTATGCGCCAGCAGCAATAGTTTGAGATCAACACCGGACTTGAAAAGGTCCATGGCAGTCGGTGCAAGCACCAGTGCCCCGTCCAGGGATTTTACGGAAAGCGCATCGGCAACCTCATTCCACCCGTTTTTAACCACAGGTTCCAGGGTGCAGTGTTGAAAAGTTTCCATACTTTGCTGCAATTTGCGAGCTGTTACACCGAGAATGAAATGATCAGTAATTTTAAGATATCCGATCTTGATCGCGGGTTTTTCCGCCATTTCAGGCACCTCCGGGAATGATTAATGTATATTAAATAATGCTGAATCTCATTAACGCTTATGTATAAGTTTGTTTCAAAGTCAATCTTCAAAAGGCTCTGAACTGTTCAATTACCGGATTTTAAGCAACATTTATATTTGAATCTGCCATAATTTCGCAACAAAGTAAACCCAAAGGTTGATGAACGCGTAAAAACTCCAAGGGTATGCGAAACAAAAAAATTCACCTGCAAAACATCTAATACGGCGAGGGGTAAATGTTAACTAAAAATAGAATCAGGACGCCCTGCCGATTCAGCCTCTTTTTTGGCTTGGAGAATAATACTCGCGAAGGCCAAATCCCGGGGAGACGTGAGCTTAATATTGAAGGTGCAGCCCTCAACCATCGTCACCGGAATTTTCGCATGTTCGCAAAGCGACGCTTCATCCGTACCTAAAAAGCCTGTATCTTCTGCATGGGAAGCGGCCTTGCGGATCACGTCGAGGCGAAAAACCTGGGGTGTCTGGGCGAGAAACAATCCATCCCGGTTCAGGGTGCAGATTATCCGGCTGTTTTCATCAACCCGTTTTACGGTATCAGAGATCCCGAGAGCCGGAATGCAGGCACCGCTTCCCCAGGCACCCTCAAGGCAGCGATCAATGAGCTTGTTTCCCACAAAGGGCCGCACTCCGTCATGAATCAGCACCAATGCCGTGTCCGGCTGCTCACAGATCTGCATTGCTTTATCGATGCCGTTGCCCACGGATTCCTGGCGGGTAGCACCGCCTTTAATAATATGCAGGGGTGTGGAAAATGAAAATTGAGGCAAAAGATCGTTCCGGGTAAAATCAAGGTCCTGTTCCGGAACCACCAGGATTATCTCGTCCACCCGGTGGTGCACTTCAAAGGCGGCAAGTGTGTGAACGATGACCGGACGCCCGTCAAGAACAATAAACTGTTTTTTAACGGTAGACTGCATGCGCAGGCCTTTTCCGCCGGCCACAACAACAGCAATATTTTTAGATGGTTTTCTCAGTTCCAGGTTCGGCATAAGGTTCAATAATCGCCCTTGAGGCTGGGTTGATAAATTCTAAACCAAATAACTCAATTCACTGGGCAAGGGAATGCCTTTTCCCATATGATCTTCACCGTAATTCACCCCGGCAAGGATTTCCAGATCATGCAACGCCCTGGAGTCTCCGATGAAGACAACCGTCTCGATCTCCTCTTTTTTAATTTTTCCGCCGGCCCATTGAATATCAAGGACTGAAGAGGCATCAAACTGATCTTCACCCACGAACAGCTTGACCTCTCCGCCATAATGCTGAACGATTTTTGCCACCAGAAGGCTTGGCCGGCTGTGAAACCCCCGGTCCTTGGGAATCCCCACTTCAATTGTGCCGGACTCCATATTCATATTCAGCACCTTTGTGGCCACAGCCTTACCCGAGGATAAAAACCGGCCGGCATAATAGAGACAATAATTCATGGCACGGTCCAGAACAGTATCCGGATCAATGAGGTCGGAAAGGGATAGGCTGATATTTTTATACACATGTTTAAAGCCGGTATCATAAAGATGACGCTCGTAAAAATGAAGTAAACGACCGAGCACCTGCAAAATATGAAATACGATGGAAAAATGGCTGCGCAACTGGTTTAAAAGTTGGGCATCAGGCGATTGCAAGGTGGTCACCACATAGGAATCAAAAGAGGACTGGATATTGTGCACCCGCATCTCATAGCTTCTGATGGTCACCTCGTTGATCACATCAGGGACGAGCTTGTAAATGGTTTCAAGGTCATAACGCTCGTAAAAGGTAAACTGCTCAAAATCCCGGATCAGTTCAAGAAACTGACTGGCGATCCGTGTCAGATTTTTTTTCTGACTGCTTTTGGGCATGGCATCGTCAATATTATGTTCCAGCTGGCCGGCAGTGGCAATGCCCGGGAAATAGTCCAGGTTATAGCCGGAACCTGGAATGGTAATATCCAGACGCTTGGCCTCCCTGAGAGCAACCGGCGCTGCCTGATGAATGGCATCCTGTAAGAATCGAAGCATATCCAGTGCCTCTTGTTTAAAGGCGCTGTGCTTTTTATCCCCGAAATCATAAAAATCAAACCGGTCCAGGGTATGACGCTGGGAATAACAGGCCAGAGAAAGATGCCGAATTGAGGCGGATAGTGCACGATAGAACACCCACTCCCTGTTTTTTTTGGCACCATGAAAGTCAAGAAAGTCCTCCATGATGTGAGAGGTGATGATCAGTTTAGAGCAAAGTTTTTTGGTGAAAAGATAACTGTCATCATTCAATCCAACAACAAACAGAATGCACTGAAGATACTCATATGAAAAGATATTGGCTTTTTCTTTAAAGGATATGCCGCAGGTTTCATTCATAGCTGTTTACTCGATATTTAAAATTTCGGTCTGACCGGCCCGTAAGCCGAATTCTGTTACCTTTTGCAGTTACCCGCAAAAAGGTCAACGGTCATTCATCTAGTATGCATGTTGCCATACATCTCAAGCAACCTACCCGGAGACTTGGGCGGGCAGCCCTCAAGCGTCTCTCTATTTGGTCTTGCACCGGACGGGGTTTACCAAGCTTTCCCGGTCACCCGGGAAACTGGTGCGCTCTTACCGCACCGTTTCACCCTTACCCAGCTACTCATTCAATCGAACAAGCACAAAAACACCTCTTCGACTCAATGAGTAGCTGGGCGGTCTACTCTCTGCTGCACTTTCCTTCACGTCACCGTGACTCTACGTTATAGAGCGTCCTGCCCTGCGGTGTTCGGACTTTCCTCCCGGCGTTAAACGCCCGGCGACCGTTTGTTCCAGTCAGACCGAAATTAAAAATTATGCTTCAATCTATAATATTTTTCTAAGAAAGTCTGGGTAAGCTACTCAGATCTTTCAATCTTTGCTGTGGGCCCAAGCCTGGGTGTCGATAGACACAGAAACGGCCCATGGCCGTTAATGTTTCCTGTAATAAAGAATTCTGCTGCACTGGGGACAGAAAATCAATTTATTTCCACGCTGAACTTCGATGTACAATTGGGGGGGAATATTCATAAAACACCCGGTGCACACCTGGTCCTCTGCCTCGGCAACCGCAGACCCCTGGTTCATTTTTGAAATGCGTTTGAATCGATCTAATAATTTAGGATCCAGACTTGCACCGATCTCTTTCTGGCTTTCAAGGTATTCATCAAGAAGTTTACGGTCTTTGGTGGTTTGTTCTTCGATCTGGTTCTGTTCAGCTTTGACCTGTTCTTCAAGCTGTTGGTACTCTTTTGTGCTTTCATCCACAATGGCCTGGGACTTTTCCCGCTCTTCCATGATCTGTAACAGCTCTGTCTCCAAGGCATCTTTTCTTTTTTTATTATCATCCACTTCCCTGAGCAACACCTGATACTCTTTATTCGTGCTTACATTGCGGAGGGTTTCATTGCTTTTGATAATACGTGCATCAACAATTTTTATTTCATTTTCAGCGTCAAGGCAATTCTTTTTTAGCATGTCAAGTTCTTCAGTATTTTCCTTGAGCGCTGCGGCAAACTGTTTCAGCCTGGATGCCAGTTTGTTTTTCTTTTTTTCAACCGCTATCAGAACGTCATTTAGACGAACTATTTGGGTTTCAGCCTCCTGGAGTTTTACAAGGGTGGCAATATCTGGTTTTGACATAAGGTGTTACATCCTCATATGGTTAAAAATGGATCTTGTTCCTGATCATATGTATTAATTATAATTTTTAATTTTTCGGCATCAAACATCTGCCCAAGACGATTTTTAAAAAGCGTTACGGCAATGGACTCGGAAGAGAAGTGGCCGACATCCACTGCGGATTTACCATGAAACTCGATCTCCCGTGCCTCGTGGTATTTCAGATCTCCTGTGATATAGACATCCATCCCGGAGTCAATAAATTGAGCGGTCAAAGAGCCGCCTGATCCCGAACATAGGGCCGCAGTTGACACCATATTTTCGGGATTACCGATGAGTCGCACCCGGGGAATTCCCAACTTTTCCTTAATCCGGCAGGCCAGTTGTTTAAGGGGCATGGGTTCACCAAGCCGACCGATCCGGCCAAGGCCTTGAAGTTGGTCCGGTGCGTCACTTGTCACTGCATCGGCAAGAAAAACATCTGTGCAATAAATATCCAATTTTTCGGCAAGATAGTCGTTCAGCCCCCCCTGGGCTTTATCCAGATTTGTATGGGCACTCACCACCGCAATCCGGGACCTGGCACTGATGAGAATGGCAGATCCCGGCATTTTGGAAAAATCAATCTGCTTTTCCGGTGACATGATCAGGGGATGATGGGTAATCAGCATGTCACATCCGGACTTCTCCGCCTGGGCCAGTGCCTGGTCCGTGACATCCAGTGCAATTAAAACCTTGGACACCGACCATTCGTAATCACCGACCTGAAGTCCTGAATTATCCCAGGACTCAGCCAGGGCAAAGGGTGCAATTTGATCTATAATATCAATAATCTGTCCTACCGTAGGCATGGGCTCAATACGTCTCAAAATAAAAAAGCGTGGAGTACACTCCACGCTTGAAATTTAATCTATTTTCGTACTGCTTAACAGGCATATCCGTGTATGACCTGGTCATCCTTTCCCTCTTTTCAGCATATCAAATCGACGTTCCCTCCTGCGTGAGACCTTATACATGAAATTCATGAACAAGTTCATTGGTGGGCCCACCTGGATTCGAACCAGGGACCGACCGGTTATGAGCCGGTGGCTCTGCCAAACTGAGCTATAGGCCCGGAAAACCGCTTTGATACTGCGTTGCAAGCAAATTTGATCTATATATAGTAACGCCTGTTTACTGTCAAGCGTTAATTGTGTTTGGACAAAAACTCACCTGGACAAACTCTCATCCAAACACCAATTCCATTTAATTTTCTATAAATGTTTTAAGCTTCTTACTCCGGGTCGGGTGACGAAGCTTGCGCAAGGCCTTGGCTTCGATCTGTCGAATACGCTCCCTTGTAACGGTAAAGTCCTTTCCGACTTCTTCCAGGGTATGATCGGACTTTTCTCCAATACCGAAACGCATTCTCAGCACTTTTTCCTCCCGGGGCGTCAGCGTGGCCAATATTTTGCGGGTCTGTTCAGCAAGGCTTAAATCAATGGCTGCCTCGGAAGGAATGGAGAACTTCTTATCCTCAATGAAATCACCAAGATGACTATCTTCTTCTTCTCCAATGGGGGTTTCAAGGGAAATAGGCTCCTTGGCAATCTTAAGTACCCTCCGCACCTTATCAATGGGGATCTCCATTTTTTCAGCAATCTCTTCGGGAGAAGGCTCCTTGCCCATCTCCTGAACCAGATACCGGGAGGTACGAATCAGTTTGTTAATGGTCTCGATCATATGAACGGGAATCCTGATGGTTCGGGCCTGGTCGGCAATGGCCCGGGTGATGGCCTGGCGGATCCACCAGGTGGCATATGTGGAGAACTTGTATCCCCGGCGATACTCAAATTTATCCACCGCCTTCATTAAACCGATATTGCCTTCCTGGATCAAATCAAGGAACTGCAGCCCCCTGTTGGTGTATTTCTTGGCAATACTTACCACAAGCCTCAGGTTTGCACGGACCAGTTCGCGTTTGGCGGCATCCGCTTTTTTACGCCCGACCTCAATGCCTTGAACGATATCATTGAGGTCTTCGACACTGCCTTTGACCAAATCCTTTTTTTCTGCAACCTGGTCACATATTGCCATAATGTCATTAAACAGGACGGTTGCACGCTCAGAATCAATTTCACGCCTTGATGCAGCCCATTCAAAGAAAGTCGCCGCATCTTTGGTCTGTTTCATCATGGTGCTGGGCTGGACATTAAAGGTCTTTGCACACCTGGCCAGCAGATCATCTACGGTCTTGAACCAGGTTATTGTATTTCTGATACTCTTTTCAATGTTGTCAATAACATTGGATTCGAATCGCCAGCTTTTGAGCAGTTCAAAGATTTCTTCGGTGTTGCCGTCAATCTGTTCTCCAAGCGTGCTGTATTTTTTTGTGCCTTTGCGGGTGCTTTCAAGCTCATCACGACAGGATTGATTCTGGGCATGCAGTTCTCTTATCCGGGAGAGGGATTCAAGGAACTTTTCCTGCTTGGTGACTTCATCAACCACCCCGTCCCCCTCATCCACATCACGGAGTACATGCTTTGGGCGCATGGCTTTTTCTTCCATCTTTTTACCGTACATAAAAATGGTGTTCAAAGCCAAAGGACAATCCAGCATAGCCCGCAGCACATCCCGCTCCCCGACCTCTATTTTTTTAGCGATCTCGATTTCACCTTCACGGCTGAGCAGGGTAACCATCCCCATCTCTTTGAGATACATCTTCACAGGGTCTGTGACCGCACCAAATTCCATATCGGAACGCTCACGCCCGGAAGAGAGCGTTCCCTTGCTTTTCTTCTCCGGTTCGTGTTCATCATCACCGCCCTTGCGGGAACCGGAATTTTTTGCTTTTTTAACCTTCGAAGACCGGGTTGTCTTTTTGGGACTTTTGGCCTTGCCTGATTTCACGGCAGACGCATCCTCGTCTCTGTCACCCACCAGTTCAATACCCAACTTTTTAAATTGAATGACAATATCATCTATCTGCTCAAAGGATTGCAAATCATCTGAAATGGCGTCATTGATTTCGGCAAAGGACAGGACGCCTGTCTCCTCTCCCTTTTTAATGAGCTTGCGCATTTCGTCTTTGCCGATCATCACGCCTTGCTCTGATTTGCTGGTCTTTTCTGCCATATATGCCTCCCAAAGGCTTAAAGTTAACTGTTATGCAACTGCTTAATCTGCTGCTGCTTAAGTTTAAGCAGCTCAATCACATCAACATCACAGCCCGCTTTTGCTTTTGTTAATTCACTGACAATTTTTCTGTCTGTTTTATTTTTTATTTTTACAACCCGGTTGACCAGGACGGTAAACGTCTGCACAGGGTCCTGAACCCCGGTATAATCTTCCATAGCCATGGATGCAATCAACTGACGGTCTTCATCGGCTTCAACCCGGGCCATAACCGCACCCACAATATTTTGCCCATCTGCTTTGCTGTCAATGATCAAACAGCCAAGACGCTCAAGCTGCCTTGAATAAAAGGCACTGAGCACATTTTTTTCCACGGCGACACAAATCAGTTCAGGCCAGTGAAGCATCATGGAAAGAATCTGTTTTTCCCTGGGATCAGACGCCCGAACGCGTTGGGATACATCCTCAGTCTCAGGAATCAAAGGCCCCCGGGCCTGCCTGTTCGTGTACTTTTCGTAGGCGTCCTTTACTTTTTCAAGAACAGCCTTTTCATCGATATTAAGTGTTTCAGCAAGCTCACGTACATAGATGGATCGCACCGCATAATCCTGAATCATCGCCAGGTGCTGTTTCATCTCGTCCAGGACTTTGATGCGCCCTTCAACTGAAGTGCCGTGGGTATCCAAAGCCAACTGCAGCAAAAACTGCATCACGGTCTTGGCAGTACCTGCAAGCTCAATAAAGGCATCCCGGCCATGGGCCATGACATAGGAGTCGGGATCATTGTTTTCCGGAAGCACCAGAATCCGGGTGTCAATCCCCTCTTGAACAAAAATATCAATGCTTCGTTTGGCTGCCTTTATGCCCGCCTCGTCCGAATCAAACACCAGGGTCATGGTGGTTGCATACCCCTTAAGTATCCTGACATGCTCCCGGGTCAAGGCGGTGCCCAGACTTGCGACACAATTTTGAATGCCATGCTGGTAAAGGGAAAGAAAATCAAAATAACCTTCCACAATAAATACCTGCCCCTGCCTGCGGCATGCCTGTTTTGCCGCATGCAGCCCGTAAAGAATCCGGCTTTTACTGTACACAGGTGTTTCAGGGGAGTTCATGTATTTGGGCATGCTGTCATCCATCACTCGACCGCCAAAGCCGGCCACCTGCATGTTAATATCAAAAATAGGGAATATCAGCCGGTTTCTGAATCTGTCGTAAAACCCGTTTTTCTGTTTTTTTTCCAGCACTAATCCGGAACCGATCGCAACCCCCCGGGCAACTTTGTCTTGTTTTAAAACAGTAACAATGGCATCCCAGGCATCAGGGGAAAACCCAAGCTGAAACTGCTCAATAATCTGCCGGCTGGTTCCCCGCCGTTCAAGGTATTGTCTGGCCGCATTACCCCTTAGGGGATCATTCAAAAAGGCGGTGTATGCCTGCATCACCTTTGCATTCAGCCGAAAAAGCGCCTCCCGGGTGTGGATGGCTTTGCGCTGTTCCGGACTCATTTTCCGGGTTTCTATGACAATGTTGTATTTTCTGGCCAGCATCTTTGCCGCTTCGGGAAAAGAGATCCCGTGATATTTCATGACAAATGACAGGGCGTTACCACCGACACCGCATCCAAAGCAATGAAAAATCTGTTTATCGGGATTGACTGAAAAAGAAGGTGTTTTTTCTGAGTGAAAGGGGCACAGACCAAAAAAATTCCTACCTGACTTTTTTAGAATAACCGCCTCGGACACAATATCAAATATATCCGAGGCAGCTAAAATTTCTGCTATTTTTTCTTCAGGGATCATCATTTTGGGTGGTGCCGGCTCCAAAATCTCAAATCTTTATGTAATTTAAATAGGATAAGCAGTGAATACGATCTGTCAACAACCACGTGGGCCGTTGACTATAAACATCCCTTGGTGGACAACGCGCCCGAGACCTGGGACATCGGCCGGGTTGCAGCGTTCAAGGACCGCCCAAACGCCTTGAATATGGACTCAAGGACGTGGTGTTCATTTTCACCGTACAATGTATTAATATGCAGATTAAATCCGCCTTTGACACAGACTGCCTGGAAGAATTCCTTGGCAAGATGGGCATCAAAAGCCCCCCGGGATTTCAAATCGTTGGGGATGTTGTAAACGAGATAAGGCCGGTTGGACAGATCAATGGTTACCCTGGATAAGGATTCATCCATGGGGACACTTTCATCTCCAAACCGTTGGATACCCCCTTTTTCCGATAACGCTTGCTGGATCGCCTGGCCTAGAACAAGGCCTGTGTCCTCTACGGTATGATGGAAATCTACGTCAAGATCGCCTGTGGCTGAAATTCGAAGGTCAAAAAAGCCATGTACTGTGAACGCTGTAAGCATGTGATCAAAAAAGGGGATTCCTGTCTTGATCTCTGCATCTCCCTGTCCATCCAGATCCAGTCGGATATTGATCCGGGTTTCCTTAGTCTGCCTTGACACCTCAGATTGTCGACTCATAAAAAAATTCCTTGAAACCGGCAGAAATCTGTTTTATACAACGTTCTAATCAATTGCTACTCTACTTTTTTGTTCAGCCTAATCATGGCGCAACACAACACACCATAACGAATCCTTCTAAAATACCCGCATTTATTTTGTTTGTCAATGCAGAATCCCCGTCCTGATACAGATTTAAATAACCAATTGAAATTTAATAATTAATTGGTATATTTAAAATATATATCATCTAAGGAAGTGCGATGGACATCCAGGCGACAGCAATAAACAGCTATAATATGTACCGGTCACCCCTTGAACAGGGCACTGATACAACGCCTGGGTTCTCCGGACCCGCCCCCCGGGTGCAGGAGACCCAAACCGGCAAAACACGCCCTCAGCCTGGAGAGAACGTACAAACCGATGCGGAGTCCCGGGCCCAGGAAGATGAAAAGGTCAAAGAAGAAGGTCGCACTTCAAAGCCCGATGCCGAGTCAAATCTAAGCCAGGATGAAAAATACCTCCTTGAAAAGCTTAAAAAAGCCGACACTGAAGTTCGGGCGCATGAAATGGCTCACATTGCCGCAGGTGCCGAATTTATCACATCCGGTGCGACCTTTTCCTATCAGAAAGGCCCCGACGGTAAAAACTATGCGGTGGGCGGTGAGGTCAGTATCGACACATCTGCCGAGCCCGGAGATCCCAGTGCAACATTAGAAAAAATGCGTCGGGTACGCGCCGCCGCATTGGCCCCTGCCCAGCCATCCTCCCAGGATTTAAAAGTTGCATCAAATGCGGCAGCACAGGCGGCAAAAGCCATGGCTGAAATCACCCAGCTTGTGGCAGATGAACAGGCCGGACAAATGGAGACGGCAGCATCCGACTATACCCGCCGGCAAGTTTCAGATACCTACGCCAAAACAAGCAGCATGACCGGTCAGGAGCCCCAAAATTCATTCTACATTGCGGTGTGAGCTGTTGACGGGATAAGCAAAATCTGTAAAAGTAATTTCGATTTTCAAAAATATGTTCGGTCATGTGTGGTCTGTTTTTTTGATATCAATCCTTACTTTGCCGTAAATAAGGTGCTCATGGGCATGATACTGTACACCAAGCTGCAAAGAGCCACCCTGGCTCTGGATGTCATTCCCCGGGACAGGTTGCTCCGCCTGCTTGAAAAAGGGCATAATCTGCCTTTAAGCATTATATCCGCCCCTGCGGGGTATGGGAAAAGCACACTGGCGGGCCAGTGGGCCGTAATCACCGAACTTTCATGCAGCTGGCTCACCCTTGATGAGGAGCATAATGACCTGCACCTGCTTTTAAGTTATCTGATCGCAGCGCTTAACACCAGTTGTCCTGGTATTACATTTCATACCAAAACCCTGCTTGAGGCGGACCCTTTGCCGCCTGCCGAAGAGCTGGCTCACTATCTGCTCAACGACCTGCATCTTTTGCCCGAACGGATCATCCTGATCCTGGATGACTATCACCGCATTACAAATCAACAGATCCATCTTTTTTTTACCACCATTTTGACCCATGCCTCACCCAATCTTCACCTGGCAATTGTGACCCGCAAAGATCCGCCTTTCCCTGTGGCCGCCATGCGGGCAAAGGGCGTGTTAACGGAAATCCGGGCCGGGGATTTACGGTTTACAGTCGCGGAGACCGGGACCTTTTTAGGCGGCATGCTGGATCATCCGGTGGATGAGCCTGCCATAGAGCTTCTGGCCAAAAAGACCGAAGGGTGGGCTGCGGGGATACGGCTTGCCGGGCTTTACCTGAATGGAAAAAGCGACCATATAACGGCCATGGGCCGAGCCAGACATATCATCTGCCTGGCTTCGGCCCACAACGAAGGTTGAAAGAACTCAATAAGTTATCGAGCTCTTTCATATAAAAGGCTTGTGGAAAGGTTTGACGGCACTGCCGCATATATTGCCGACTATCTTTTTAGCGAGATCGTAAGCCGCCTTGAGCCGCAGATGCTTTCCTGCCTGATGGAGCTGTCCGTACTGGATCGTTTCTGTGCCCCCTTGGGAGATTACATCCACCAGGGTAATGGTTTAAAAACAGTGGCACGGCAATGCATTGATCAACTGCTTAAAAGCAACCTTTTCATTACGCCCCTGGACCATGAGAATGTGTGGTTCCGGTTTCACCATCTTTTTCAGGATTATCTAAAGGCGCTGCGCAGGACACAATGGCCCCCGGATCGTTTGGCAGCACTGCATCACGCAGCGGCAGAATGGTTTGCAGCCCAGGGGTTGGTTGAGGAAGCCATCGGCCATTTTCTGAAAGCAGACAATTGCGCCGATGCCGTACAACTGATCCTCGACAATCGTTATGCACTGATGAACACGTCGCAGTTCAACCGACTGAGCCACTGGCTGGAGATGCTGCCTGAAACGGTTTTGCTTGACAACCCGCTGCTGGTAAGCACCAAAGCCATGATCGGGGCAGATCTTGGCAAAAATGTCGATGTTCATGCCTTTACCCGAAAAGCAAATCAATATCTGGAAAACCCGTCGGTAAATCAAAAAACCGCTGAAATCCTCTCCGGCGAGGTTCTGCTTTTGCAGGCACTTGTTGACCTGATCCAGGAAAATATTGCCCCGGGTCTTGAAAAGAGCAGGCAGGCGTTTTCACGACTCCCGGAAGACGCCCAGATGCCCCATTCAATCTCTATTTTTATTCAGGCTGTTTTTAACCAGACGAAAGGTGACACCCCAAAGGCTGTTGCATTGATTCAAAAGCACTTGAAAACCTTTGCATACACCCAGAATACGCTGGCAAGAATAGGCGTTAGCCTTTCCACCGTCCACCTTCTGGATGCAAACCTTGACGGGGCCAAAAAAGCCGCTCAGTATAATTTACAGCAAACCCGCGGGCTGCCTTTGTATCACACCAGAACCTATGCTTATGTGCACCTGGGGATTGCCTGCTATCTTCAAAATGATTTTCAGGCCGCATTGCCAGCACTGGAAAAAGCCATGGCCCATCGTTATGTGGCAAATCCGACCTGGGTGACCGATGCCGGCTTTGCCCTGGTGTGCCTCCACCTGGCCCAGGGAGAAAACGATGCGGCTGCAAGGGTTCTGGCACAGATTAAAACCTATGGCCGTGAGGGGAATCACAAACGATGCATGGAGTTGCATCCCGCCTTTGAGATTGAGTTTCTTCTTCGGCAGAAAAAGGTCAAACAAGCCCTAGGGCTTGCTTCACGTGTTGATTTTGAGGTACGCGCACCACGATATTTTTTCTATACGCCCCAGATAACCCAATGCAAATGCCTCATTGCCCAAGGCACACCGGCTGCACTGAACCAGGCTTATGAACGGCTCAGCGAACTTGCAGCAGACATGGGCAGGATACATCGCACCAATGTGCAAATCGATCTGCTTATCCTGTTAAGTGTTGCATGCCTTAAGCAGGACCGGTCCAAAGAGGCATTGACCCACCTTGCCGGCGCACTGGCCCTGGCCGAACCGGGAAAATGGATACGCAGCTTTCCGGATGCAGGCAGCGGCCTTGTCCCTGTGCTGCAGCATCTGGCAGACAACGGCTGCCGGCAGGTCTTCATAAAACAGATTCTGCAAGCATTTCCGGGCAACCCCGGACAAAAATTTGCCTCTTCCCAGGCAACCCCAGCATCGCCCCCGCCGCAGCCCCTCGTAAGCGTTGGTCTGACCGGGCGTGAAACGGAAATGATCCCCTTGTTGGCCCAGGGGTTATCCAATAAACAGATCGCTGATCAATTGTGTATATCCGCCTTTACGGTCAAAACCCATCTGCGAAATATATACCGCAAGCTTGGCGTTAGCAGCAGAATCGAAGCCATTAACAAGGCCGTACGCTAGACAAGAACCATTAATAGGTCCCAATGGCTGTTTTTTTACCCATATTCTGACTATATCCATATCAACGCCCACCCATCTACTCCATACAGCGTAGAAAATAATATTGCAAAATACGCCACCCGGGCGATTTTCTGTATCCAGGACAATTGGTAATATGCCATACACCGAAATAATAGAGTTCACCATTATTTGTCGCCCCATTATTTGTCACCAATGATAAATTTTATATGGGGGAAAAAAAAAACCACAATAAATGGAGGTCAGAATGAAACCTGCGATTTTAATTCTAGCATCGTCTCTTTTCTTTATTTTTACAGCGGTATCTGCCATGGCGGATGCCGTCAGTTACGCCCCCCCGGGTGTGGTACAATCCCCTTCGGAAGTTGAGGTAACCAACAAGATCCTCATTACAGATGTAAACATATTCGACGGGAACAGTGAAAAACTTGCCATGTCCATGAGTGTGCTGATCGAAGGGAACAAAATCGCAAAAATTGCAAAGGCGATTCCTGGATCCGGCGATATGAAAATCATTGAGGGTGGCGGAAGAACACTTATGCCTGGATTCATGGATATTCACGCCCACCTGTATTTAAACACCGGTGCTCTTGGCGTGTTGTATGCGCCGGCAGACTACCATACGGCCCTGTCATTGTATGAAGCGGAGAATACACTTATGCGTGGGTTTACAACCATGCGCGATATGGCAGGTGATTTATTCGGCGTTAAGCGTGCCATTGATGAAGGTTACTTTGTCGGACCTCGCCTTTATGTATGCGGCCCTGCCATCAGTATGACAGCAGGCCATGGAGACTATCGTACGCCAATGACCAATCCGCGACAACAGGGAGGCACTTCATACTCCGAATTAGAGCTTCTTCGCATAACTGTATTTGCTGATGGCGTACCCGAGGTAATTTCAGCCAGCCGGATGAATATGCGAAGTGGTGCCGCATTTTTAAAAATATATGCAGGTGGTGCAGTTTCCGGCCTGTACGATCCTTTGGATGTTGTTGAGTACTCCTTTGATGAAGTAAAAGCCGCAGCCGATGAAGCAAAACGGTGGAATACCTATCTTGCTGTTCACACCTATACCGATGCCGCCACCCAAATTGCCATTAAAGCGGGCGCTAAAACATTGGAACACTGCAACCTGATCGGTGAAGAGACAGTTAAGATGGCAGTCAAGAATGATTGTTATATAAGTGCGCAAACCGGGGTGTTTCTTGTGGATGCCCCTGCCACACCGGCCCAGAAAGCCCGCCAACAGCAAGCTGCGGATGGTATAGACAACCTGTTGACGTTGTGTAAAAAACATAAGGCAAAAGTAGGGTTCGGCAGTGACTTATTGATGGATCTTGAGGTAAAAAAGACGCTGAATCAAGAGTTCACACACCGTACCAAATGGTTTTCAAACGCAGAAATTTTAAGACAGGCAACCGCTATTAATGGTGAAATTTTAGCGCTTTCCGGCCCGCGTAATCCATATCCGGGTAAGTTAGGCGTTATTGAGGAAGGCGCGTTGGCTGATATTCTTCTGGTTAACGGAAATCCGCTTAAAAATATTGAGATCCTCACCGAACCGGAGAAGAACCTGGCGCTGATCATGAAGGATGGTAAGATCTACAAGAACACAATCCAATAATTGCCGGAACAAAACGCCATGAAATCCGTACCACTGAATAAACTTCTCATGTCGCAGACAGCCTATTGCTTTTGCGGCATTATGTATAACGTGTGCAGCCTGTTGGCCCAACGAAACGGCCAGCAGGCGTGGGCGTCCACCGATGCGGTCACAGGCGTGGCCGGCGTGGCGCTTTACGGACTTTTCCTTGGTTCCGGCTTGATGAAAAACCCTACCCTTTATCGACTACTGATGGCTGTCTCGGTCGTCCTGTTCGGCTATGGAGGGGTGATTGTACACCTGCTAAATATCCGGCAACTTGAGCTGTATCTGTCGGTCTGGACCTGGGCTGCCGCAATCACAATTAACGGATTCGGCCTGGTACTTAACCTGATCGCTACGTGCGGATGGTTTTCAACTGAATTCCGGTGCACAGGACAGGTGTGAACGTTGTCTGAAAATCATATGCAAACGACTCTTTATCGATATATTTTTCTTAGCCTATCACTTTTTGCTTTTTATGCCGCCCCGGCATTTGCCCAGGCGCCAACCATATCATGGGATGCGCTGCAACCGGACCGCAATATTCAATATGACGACCCCTTTTCCAAGCTGAGTCCGGATCAGCTGCTCGACCTGCGCACCATTGCGCGTATCCGGTGGCTGATTGCCAGTGGGAAAAGTCCAGCGGACGGGGTGAGCGCCAAATCAGAGCAGCGTCTTGTCAAGCATCTGGCCGATCAAGGCATTGATGCGGACCGGCTGCTGTCCCTGCGGGAAAAAGTAGCTGCTGAACGTCGCAAAAAGCATGAATCCACTGGGGGCGGGGTGATGGGCACAGCCATCCGCATTCCCGGTTATGTGGTCCCCTTGTTCCCCGATCAAAAAGAGGTTCGCGACTTTCTTTTGGTGCCCTGGATGGCACCCTGTGCTCATTTTCCGCCGCCTCCCGGAAATCAGGTAATCCATGTCACGATGGATAGGGTATGCCCCACCGTGACCGTTTCGACGGGGTCTGGATCGAAGGCACCCTGGATCGAAA
This sequence comes from uncultured Desulfobacter sp., assembly GCF_963666675.1. Taxonomy (NCBI): domain Bacteria; kingdom Pseudomonadati; phylum Thermodesulfobacteriota; class Desulfobacteria; order Desulfobacterales; family Desulfobacteraceae; genus Desulfobacter; species uncultured Desulfobacter sp. Next base: position 3,078,334 of record NZ_OY762929.1, read on the forward strand.
GCTGTCTGGGCATATGGTTTTCCTCATGGACGGTTTCATCCGCCTGGAAGCCGATTACAAGCTTGAAGGAAAATTCATTGGCCCCTATTCGGCAGGTGAATCCGATGTACTGGCCAAAGGCGCCATGGCAGCCCGGGACCCGGATCAATCCTGGTTTAAAAATCTGCAGATACGGGTCACCATCCTGTTTACCCGGGCCATGACCGCCATCCGGGATCGTAAGTCATCCGGACCTGTCTGGATCGGTCTTCTGTTTGCCTTTGCTTACGGGGCGTTGCACACCATGGGGCCGGGCCACGGTAAGGCTGTGGTGATCTCGTACTTTGTGGGCCACGGCGGCAGCCTTGGCCGGGGCATCCGTATGGGGTCGCTCATTGCGGTTTGCCATGTCCTGTCCGCAGTGATTGTCATCGGTCTGACCAGTTTTGCCATGCACCGGATTACGGGGCATCCACCGGCTGATTTCAGGATTGTCAGGCTGATCAGCTATGCTGCAATCGTCGGGATTGGGGCTTTTATGCTCTGGCGCGCCCTGTGCGATATGCGATCTGATAAATTAAGCCACGGTGATCACCCCGACAGTACCGTCTTGCCCCGCAAGGATACGCCCATGGGGTGGCTGGCCCTGGCTGCCGGTGCTGTGCCGTGCACCGGGGCCATCTTGGTTCTGCTGTTCGGTCTGTCCCACAATCTTTTGATTCCTGCCGTCTTAATGGTGATGATGATCTCGCTGGGCATGGCCATGGCCATGTCGGGTATCGGCATTCTTGCCATTTGGGGGCGTAACTATGCCGAGCGCAGATTCATAAAAAATGGAGCGGCACGCCGGCGCTTCAACACAAGTATTAAGCTTGGCTCAGCATCATTGATTCTAATGATCGGCCTAACCCTTTTCACCCTTACAATGGGTGAAAAGACGCCGTTTCAGAACGCCGTTGCCCGGGCAGGTGTGAGTACAGTCCAAAATTGACGCCCCCCCGAATAGCATAATTAAAAGGAGTGCCATGGATAAAGCGGCCGTGTACCGAATCAGCGTTAAAGGGCAATTGCCCGAAAGATATGTGGAGCGGTTAGGTGGGCTTAAAATTGTGAATACCTGCCAAACCGGAACCTTGCTGGAGGGGCTGCTGCCGGATCAGGCAGCTTTGATGGGTATTCTGGATGCTTTGTATGCATTGCATCTGCCCATAATTGAAGTTGTCCTCATTGAAAATTGTGGATGAATTTAAAGAAAAATTTAGAACAGGAGAAAAAAATGAAGAATATTGCAAAGGCTGCTTTACCCATAACATTTATGCTGTTTTTGGCCTTTTCGTATGCCGACGCTTGCACCGGTATCCGTCTTAAAGCTCAGGACGGCGGCGTGGTCTATGGCCGTTCCATGGAGTGGGGCACTTTTGACCTTCACTCCCGGGTAGCCGTTATTCCCCGTGGTTTTGCTTTCCAGGGGCTGACCCCGGATGGGCAAAACGGCAAAAAGTGGCAGGCCCGATATGGTGTGGTGGCCCTGGATATGCTTGAAAGAGATCCTCTGACCGACGGCATAAACGAGAAAGGACTGGCCGTGGGCATGTTTTACCATCCTGGATTTGCGCAGTATTCGGCGTATGACAAAGCCAAATCCTCGCAAACCATTACCGCCCTGGATATGGTCGCATATATTCTCACCCGTTACGCCACCATTGACGAGGTGAAATCGGGGCTTGAGCAGGTGCGTGTGGTGCCGGTTGTCGAAGAGGCCATCGGCATCCCTGTTTTTGCCCACTGGATGGTAACAGAGCCGTCGGGAAAATCCATCGTGATTGAGTATCTGAAGGGCAAATTGACCTTTTTCGATAACCCCTTGGGTGTCATCACCAATGCGCCCAGCTATGACTGGCACATGACCAACCTGAAAAATTATCTGAACCTTTCAGCCGTGGCACTTCCGACCAAAAATATTGAAGCCATGGATTTTGCTCCTTTGGGCGGCGGCAGTGGCATGATCGGATTGCCCGGCGACTATACACCGCCTTCACGCTTTGTCCGCGCCGTGGCCTGGACCCAGACCGCACGCCCCCTGCCCGATGCAGGTGAGGCTGTTTATGAGTTGTTTCGCATTCTGGACAATTTCAACCTTCCTCTGGGTTCAGCCGAAGGTTCGGACAGTGCCGCCGAGAATCTTAAGGGCATGCGCAGTTCCACCATCTGGACCACGGCATGGAACCTGGCCGACAAAAAACTCTATTTTCATACCCAGCACAATAGACGTGTTCGCATGGTTGACTGCACCAAGCTCAACTTTAATCACAAAAAAATCGTACACATCGCACTGGATGAGAAAAAAGAGCAGGATATAAAAGAGATAACATTCCGTTAAATAAGATAAATGAGGGGGTGTACCATATGCCGGTTCAACCATTGAACTACCCATGCTCACCCAAACCAAAGCCAATGATAATTCTTGCAGCCCTGTTAATCCTGTCAGCCGCACCAGTCTTTGCCCAGCTGCCCGATGCCGTGGTGAATACCCCACAAGAGCTTGAAAAGGTGAAAAAAAATCCGGCCGGCCTTTACCTTTATCAGCGGCCAGCCAAAGTTTGATTCTGTCAACGGAACATTCAGCGACTCAGACGGATTAGGCGACATGGGGTTTGATATCGCGCGGGGACAGACCACCCCTTCGGGCTGGATCTTTGTGGGCGGGGTGCAAGGCACGGTCCCCATCGCTTCGGAAAGCGAACTCTCATGCGGCCAGCTTCGCTTAGGCCCTGAATTTGCCGCAGTTTACATGAACAAAAAGGGATTTTTGGGGGCATTCCCCCAGCACCAGTGGGATGTGGGCGGCTGGAAAGACAAAACGTATGCCGTCACAAATATTGAGATCTTTGCAGGACTTTACCTGAAACAGGGCTGGACCCTGGTTTCCAACCCGGTGCTCTCCTATGATTGGCAAGAAGCGCAGTGGACCGTTCCTTTAAACCTGACCGTTAAAAAGGTGTTGCGCATGGGCAGCCTGCCGGTTCAATTGTCAGCCGGTCTGGATTATTATGTGGAGTCAGATGATGATTTCTGCCAGGACTGGGCCGTTACTTTCAGTATTACACCCATCGTGCCCAATTTTATCTATTCATGGCTGACAAAATAGCGCCGGCAGCATCCGGACAATATGAGTTGTGTGGCATGTGCTGAACTGCTTAACATTTGCCGGGGTGAAAGATTATGACCCTGATCCACCATCAAAAAAAAGAAAAATCCCGTTGAGCTTGATGCGTCAAGCAGATAGAGTCTTTGTGCGAACAAAAAACTATCACCAGCAGGGTGCAACAAACTATGACACAGGAAAACTGTCGGTGGATTTGGGGCCAAAAAAATATTGTTCTGAAGATAAATTTTTGATATTATTAGATATCAATTGTTACAAACCGGAGGTAAAGATCATGAATATGACCGTCCAGAACAATGTTTCAGCCTTGCAGGCTTTTTCAAAACAGATGCAGGTTTCTGCAAACAATGTTGCCAACGTCTTGTCGGACGAATTCAAAGCGGACAGGGCTTACAATGTCGAGGGCGAAAACGGACAGGTTCAAACGGCCATCTCCGAAACCCAGGCAAGCGCGCCCATGGTTGAAGATCCCACAAAACCCGACGGTTCCCTAAAGGAATTATCCAATACAAACCTTGCAGAGGAAATGGTTGAGCAGATTGATGCCCAGAATGGCTTTGAGGCCAATGCCACAATGATTCAGACTTATGATGAAACAATAGGAAACCTGATAGACACCATTGGATAAAACGGCAGATTTACATAACTGCGACCACCGCACGATCAAGCGCTGATGCCCTTACAACGATTTACCTTTTGACCATTTCCCCATTGTGATGAAACCAACCTTTCTAACCCGGCCCCTTGCACTCTTTTTTCTGGCTGTCCTGATATGCGCCGGATGTGGTGCGCCCGGGGTAACACCTACCAAGGAGATAGTGGGCCACCCGGCTCTACCCGATCCTACTGCTGAATTGACTGATGAAATCCCCTGTCCACAGCCTGTGCCGCAACCTGCCCCCAAACCTAAAATCGAACAGGGATCCTGTATAAACAAAGCACGTCAGTCTATCATCCAGACTGCCGTAACTGCCGTGGGAACACCCTATCGCTGGGGCGGGCTTACCCCCAAAGGTTTTGACTGCTCAGGCTTGGTGGTATATGCCTACAAAAAAATCGGAACCCATGTGCCGAGAACAGCCAAAGCTCAGTTCAACAGCTGCAAATCCATCACCCGGCAAAACCTTAAGCCTGCAGACCTGGTTTTTTTTTCGGTCCCCCGAAGAAGAGGGGTTGTTCATGTGGGTATTTACATCGGCAAAAATCAATTTGTCCATGCACCGGGCAGGGGACGCAAGGTGAAACGCGCTTCATTGAACAATATCTACTTTAAACAGCACTTTATAAAAGCTGGAAATTTTTTGAAAAAAGAGGCGGGATAATTGAAGGCCAACTCAGTTAACGTTTAAAAGCCATCCTAAAACGCATCTGTTTTAAGATGGCTTTATATTTATGTACTTCTAATGGGACCTTAAATCCAGTTTCGGTACCAGAAAGTAGGGTTCAATCAATGCATGGGGAACATATGACAGTTTTGCCTGACGTAACCCGGGTATGCCAAGGTCCTGTTCCCGGTTGATAAATCCTGCGGTGCCGTCCAGAAATCGAGCCGTTTCATAATTAATCATCTGGGCGGCTCCCTTGAAAGCGACATCCGCCTTTTCAAAATGCACATCCCAGGTATCCGAAGAGAGGGGGCTGAAAACAGCAAAGGCGATGATCTCACCTTTCACCCGCAGCATCAGCCCGTTCAATTTCAGCTCATTCCAGTGGGAGAACGCCATGGTCATGGCTTCGGATTCTTCAACCAGAGAACTTGGAACATAGGATCTGCCTTTAAGCAACCGCTGCTCAAACGCCATCACGTCTTTGCAATCCGCCTCGTTTATGGGGTGTGTGGAATAATCCGGGTACGCCCGATTAAACTGAGCAATGAGGTTTTTTTTCTTGTGGAGTTTATTTCCCTTTAACTGCGCCAATTCCTCTGTCCGATAGACATAATCCGCCGCATCCCGGTCAGAGGCAACACTGAAATAACGATCCAGATCCGGCCAGATATCCACGTAAGATTCAGGTACAAGCCCAATGTTACCGGACAATCCCGCAGCAATCGCTTTTTGGGACAAAGCGAACATCTCTTCCGGCCTCAGATCCTCCCCGATGGGCATGAACAGGGTCTTGCTGCGATCGTCATGAATGACCAAACGGTTTTCATGAAGAAACCAGGAATAGCGGTAAAGATTCTGCCAGCAAAAAAGATTAACAAAACTATACTCACATGAGCAGGGTGGGTAATGGCCCAGGAAATCAAGGATCAGGGAACGGGTTTCAAGATCAAATCTCCCGGGCTTAAGTATACTCGGCTCGGTCTGAAGATCATCCGTACTGCTGCTGATTATCGGCGTTGTTTCGTAGGCAGCCGGTTGTTGGCTGTGGCAAATCATTATATTTCCTTTTCTAGTTTAAAGGGGATGTAATCCTTCATCTGTCTGAAGCCCAGATTTTCATAAAACGAACCTGTTCCCGGTTCACCAATTAATCCAATCCAGTCCACCCCCTTTTTTTTAAGTTCTTTAATTAAAAACTGTACAATCATGCTGCCGATACCACATTTTTGATAGGCGGACAGCACGACTACGTCCTGAATATAAGCATCACTGCACAAATCGGAAAGGGCGCGACCCATTCCAATGAACTTTTTTTTAAAAAAAGCGCCTGCAAACAATGCGGATCGTTCAGGAATAAGACGCAAAAAATCATCTGTTATGTTGTAATCATCCTGCCACCACCCGGCGTCCTGATACAGTGCCTGGAGCTCATCCACAGGCACAGTGTTCACAAGCTTAATCTCAAGCCCATTAAGCGTTTCACTGCTCATATATCTTTTCCTTTCAACATTTTTTCCGCAAAATAGGGAAGAGCAAATGCAGCACGGTGAACAGCCGGGCTGTAGTATTTAAGCTGTTCCTGAAGCGACCGGGGCACCGGCCGCGAAGGTTCTGTAAGCTTGGGACCTAAAGATCCCATGCACACACAGATGTGACCGCCGGTATATGTGGGGACAACAATGTTGGCATAAGCATGTATGGGAAACAAAGACCGGGTGATCTCCACCAGTTTTTCAACCCAGTCCGGATGGAGAAAAAAAGATTCACCCTGGGTGGCAATCAGGCCCCCGGGCTTAAGCGCATCCTTTAAATCCCGGTAGAATTGATTTTCAAACAACGCTTCTCCGGGCCCCACCGGATCCGAGGAGTCCACAATGATGACATCATAACAACCCGGATGTTCCCGGACAAAGGCCGCCCCGTCTTCAATATGAACGGTGACCCTGGGATCGTCGAACCCACAGGCCATGGACGGTAAAAACTGTTTTGAAATCTTGATGACCTCTTCATCAATTTCACAAAAATCAATTGAGCGGATATCCGCGTGACGACTCATTTCACGCAACACACCGCCATCTCCGCCGCCAACCACAAGCACGGCTTCAGGATTGGGGTGACAAAACAGGGGCATATGACTCATCATCTCCTGGTAACTGAACTCATCTCGTTCCGTCAACTGAATGATACCGTCAAGCACCAGCATCCGACCATGGGACCGGGTCTGATACACATCAATCTGCTGGAATCTGCTTTTTTCACTGTACAAAACCTCATCCACCTTCATGGAGACGGCAATGCCCTCCCACATGGGACAAACTTCCGAAAACCATCCGTTGTTAAGAATACCTGAATTTGTCATCTAAATTGCCGACCCCGCTTTATTGCCTTAACGCCACCTGCATCTTATAGTGGCTGCCCTGAAAATATGACAAAGAAAATTCAGCCGACTCCCGGGGCTCGTATGAATTACAACAAAAGATATCCAGATATACCGCATGGGTTACACGATCAAAATGTCCGGATACACCGAATGTTCCAATGGATTGTATCATGGAAAACCCCGTCGCCGTTTGGCTCTCATCATAATAGAGTTCAGGCGTATTTTCCGTATCTATCACCCCAAGTATTTCACGCAGTCTGCCCGCAAACTGTTTTATACGGTCAGTATCCTTTGTTATTTCCGGTGTGCAATCATATAAATCCACAGCGGTTGACATACCCCAGGGATTTGTTTTGTCGCACACTTTTTTCCAGGATATGGGAAGGGTTCGTCTATCCATCACCCGTTCATTACCGCCCGGCGCAGGCCCTTCAACTGCGCCATGCAGTATCCCCCTGTTCTGATCCGAAGAGATAAACACCCGCCGGGATGAAAACCGGGTTTCCATGAAATGAATGGCCGTATCCAGATCAATATTGTCTGCACATGTAAAGATATCCACAGCCGCATAATTGTGCTCGGGCCAGGCATGAACCGTAAAATGGGATTCTGCAATAATCACAACACCGGATACGCCCTGGGGTTCAAACTGATGAAAGGAGCTGCTGACAATCGTAGCTCCGCTTTCCCCGGCAGCTTTAAGCAGAATAGATTCAACCCCGTCCTTATCAAGGAGAACATCAGGCGCGCAGTCATAATATTCAATGGTAATATGTCGCCCCAGGGCAAACCTTGGTTCAGGAGAACAGGCGCTCCGCTTTTTATTCTTATCAAGCAATTTTTATAAAGTACTCCAAATTTAATTAACCGGACGGTTAGAACACTTCCATAACAGAAGAAAATCTTTGGAACGGCGTCTCTCTTGGAAGATTTTTTTCTTTGAGCCGTTCAATCATGGCGGGTGTATTAAAACGCAGATAGGGATTTACCTTAAGTTCTTCGGACAGACGGGAGACAACATGTTCCGGATCATATGACGCTGCGTATTCGTTTAAATTGGGATTGTCCGGTTCAATAATTTTGGCATATTTCAATGAATCAAGCACATAATCATGGCCGGCATAAACCAGGGTGTCGCCGGGCAATTCCATCAACTGCGTTAAGGAATTAAAAAAAGCGTTTAAATCCCCTGAAAAACAATTGCCGACCGTGGCATTAAACAATGTATCACCGGTGACAATGAAGCCATCCCCTTTGAAACTGAGCGATTCAATGGTATGCCCGGGCGTCGGTATCACCTCAAGTCCGGTGCCGTCCTTCAAATCAAGTACCTGGCCGTGTGACAGGGTCGTACAGTCGATAAACCGGGCATTTGTCATCCCAACAAGCGCCTTGTTGCCCTGGGTGTGATCTCCATGGGCATGGGTATTGGTAACAATGTCAATGGTAATATTGTTTTCAGAGGCAAACCTTGCCATCTGTCCAGGAGCCCCGGGGTCAATGGCGATTGATGAATGTTCACTGTAAACCAGATACCCCAGATTGTCCCTACCGTATCTAAACTGTTTAATATCCAAGCCCTGAATCCTTTATCTAAAAGATTTCTTCTTCATCTTCCCCGAAGTCAACGTCTTCCTCATCCTGTCCTGTACTTGCGACCATGGGCTCATCATCATAGACGTCAAGGTCGTCCTCTTCCAGAAACGACTCATCCAACTGAACATCAAGCCCGTGATCGTCAAAAATTATACCAATGGCCTCTTTGAGATTGCGCTCAAAACTTTCAGCGTAACCGTCATCTTCATCTGCTGAAAACTCATAGATTTCATCATGCTCCTCAATCAGATCCCTAAGATCGGCTTCCATCTCAGCCTGGGCATAAAAATCTGTTTCATACGCATCAATAATATCTTCATACAGGTCATATAACTCAAACGCCTCAACGGCATCAAAAATAGTCATTTTTTGTGCCACATTAAATCTCCCGGATTTTAATCTAATTATGGTAATAATGGTTTTATTATTGTCAAATTTCCATTGACCGAACTATATGCAGATTCACCAAACCTAACAGGACCTGCATAGTATGTCTTGATAAAGAAGGTTTTCTTTTTTTTCAATCCAAAAATAAACTCGGGCAAAAAAAACAGGTTCTTTGGGAACCCTTGTAAAGGTGTCCGAAAGAACCTGATAACAACATAATCTTAAATTTAAGCTTTTACTTCAAATGGTTGAAGCATACCTTTCAACCGAAGTGACAGCCGCTTACTTTTTATGGCACTCGGCACACAGCAAGGGCCCTTTTCCTGTTTTCACATGACAGCTTCGGCACTGGACATGAAAGGCATTAACCAGGGGCATCGGGTTATCGGGTCCTGCCACCAGGCCGTGGCAGTCCGAACAGGGCATATCCTCACTGGATTCATCGGGTACACGTTTCCCGTCTTCATATACATGGTGACACACCGCACAGTCGTCTATTTGAGCAGCGTCATTATGCGCGTCATGATCGAACACGGCCGCAGGGCGTCTGGGCCGTTCAAATGCGGATGTATCCATGCGGACCGTATCGTCCAGGCCGGCGTATACCATTGGGATGCCGCTGCAGGCAAAAAGAGTCAATGCGATCATCAGAACTTTTATCTTCATTTTATTCTCCCGGAACATAGACCTTTTTATCCATTGTTTCAAAAATGATATCTCCCAAAAATTTTACGTCCATGTCCAGTTTATAATGGTGAATGATATCCTCAAGGCCGGAATGACAATTGTGACACGGTGCGATCAATACCTTGGCCCCGGTTGCTTTGAGTTGCTCGGCTTTCACGCGGTTGTTTACCATGCGCTCGGATTTATACGGAGGACCACAATTAATCACCCCGCCGCCGGCACCGCAGCAGTAGTTGTGCTCCCGATTCGGTGTCATTTCCACAAAATCAGAACAGGTCAGCCCCACCACCTCCCTTGCCAGATCATGCAACCCGCGTCCCCTGGAAACGTTGCACGGGTCGTGAAGTGTGACCTTTTCCGCAAATTTTTCTTTAATTGTGATCCGGCCCGAGGTGAGCAGCTCATGGTAAAACTCGATGGCATGAACCACTTCAAAGGGGGGCATGGCCCATGAGACCCATCTGTTGCCCACGTCATAGATTGAACGAAAGGCATGGCCACACTCGCCCATGACAATGCGCTTAACATTTAAATCAGCGGCAGCTTCGTAAAAAGTTCTTGAAATCCTGCCTGAAATTTCATTGTCCCCTGTGTACATGGCCATGTTGGAATTATCCCAGCCCGGGCGTGACGGCATTGTCCAGTTTATGCCTGCCGCATGCATCATAACTGCGGCCTGATAGATCAGACCCGCCTGGAATTTGGGTTCCGGCGCAATGACCGAATACATGACGTCGGCGCCTCTTTTATCCAAAGGGATACGAAGATTTTCAAATTCATCCCTGCCGTCTTCCTCCTGCCACTGCAAGGTGTCGATCCACTCATCCTCCTTGACCCACATTTGATTCAAGGTGGCGGAGTGTGAATTCACCGTGTCCTGTATGTACTGGGGCGTAATCTCAAGTTTGTGGCAGATGCGTCTGACCAGCAGCATCATATATGCGATATCAATTCCAAAGGGGCAGTACATGGAACATCTGCGGCAGACATTGCACTCCAGGTGTGCAATGCGTACGGCCCTTCGCAAAAAATCCTTTGAGACGTTCCCTTTCTTTTGAAGCATCTCCCAGATGGTCTGTTTTACCTTGGCTGCAGGCGAAAATCTTGGATTTTTGTCATTGGACAAAAAATAACTGCAGGCATCGGAACAAAGTCCGCAGCGCATGCAGGTTTGAACATATGCCTTAAGCCTGGCACCACTTTCTTCATGGAGCACCTGGTTGATCCCTTTGACTATTTTCTCCTGGGTAAGCCGTTCAAGCCCACCCTCCACAGCCGGATCCATTTTCTCATCCCGCTGTTTCGTTTTCATTTGTGAGGTATCCTGCATTATTATCTCCTCTAAAGGTGTTTCACCGTTATGATATTAAAATTACCAGTCCCTTGCGTGCCTGACATTACCAAATTCAGATCCGGTATAGGCCCGGGTAAACGGGGCAAACATCATATGGGAAAACCGTGAAAACGGAATCATTATGAGCATGAGCTCTCCACACAGGATATGAACAATCATTACCCATCTGTATGCAAAGAATTGATGATAGGCAAGAAATCCGGTTAAAAAAGGCAACAGCACCACCGCGATCAGTACAAAATCTGTGGGCGATGTTAAGAATTTTACATCCGGTACCACCATCCGCCGTCCCCAGAAAAAGAGGAGGGAGGCAATCACAAGCACGGTCAGCGTATCTGCAATATGGTCGTTGAATGCAGGCCAGGAAATGTTAAAAGCTTCCTGGACCAAGACGATGTGACCGGACAAAAAGATCGGCACTGCAAACAAAAGCAGATGAAACAGATAGGATATGCCGTAAAAAAAAGGTTTTTGACGGGTGGACACCGGGAAAAATGGAAGCAGCCAGGCACCAATGGAGCGCAGGCTGTGAAACAGGGTCATATATGAAAAGATATATGGCTCTTTTTGTTTAATTTCACGGATAAAACCGGCCGCCCGAACCCCGAGCCCACCTATAAAAATAACAAAAGAGATCCACACCATGGGACCCATGATAAAATCTATAAAAGCATTCATATTTTTTTCCTTACACCGTGATGACGCTGCGTTTATATATCCCGTTTTCAATACCTTTGACCAAGACCTTGTCGTTTGCCGGTCCAATCACGGGATCCGCCATAAATTCATAAGGCCCTGCCACCACCAGGTCATTGACATTCACATAATATTTACCCTGTTTTTCGTAACTTACGGCCACCAAAGATCCATCGTCACTGATGCAGGGTGAAAAAATCTTATCGCAGGAGAGCTGGAATGCTTTGTCGTTTTTTGCCATTCCCCACATGCCCTTGTCCTTGAACACGGCAACCAGGGCAGAGCCGTCCTTTGAATGCACCATCTGCCTGACCATGCCGTCCCATTCAAGGGACCAGGGGGTATCGTCCTGGGCAATGGTCCATTTGCCGAATTGCGGGGCCACAATGGCACACAACGCACCGGTCACGGGATTTAAAGATAGATGCCAGATATTATCATAATCGGTGGGCCATAATTGCCGGTCATCCTCATACAACAACCATTTGCCTTTGGTTCTCACAGGGGCGATCACTTTATTCCCGTCTTTATCGAAAATCGGCTTCCATACTGCAACAAAGCGATTGTCCCAGCATGTACCGTTTAGGGCAACCCCGTAGGATTGACGATCAAATCTAATGGCCCAGGCAAGATTTTCGCCGCTGCCGTCAAAATTAATGTCCCAGATATTATAAAAATGCTCCTTACCCGGCACACCATTTTTGGCAACGGCAAAAAGTCCCTGGGAAAAAGCGTTCACGTCCGCGGCGGCCATGGATTTTACCTGAACTACGGCAGCTGCGTCTCCCTGTTCGCTTAGGGTCATTCCCGTCATACTTTCAAAGGTCTCTTCCCAGGGTTCATCGTTTACAGCCATGCCGTATTCCATGTCCTGCTGAAACGCAACACCAACCTTTGAGCCGTCACGATTCCATCTCAAATCCCATATAAAATCAAATTGATTGGACCACGGCTGCCCGTCGATGAGAAGCCCCCACTGCTCATCCTGACATACCAAGGCAGCCAACCGGTTGTCAGGTAATGCCTTGAGGCTCCAGGCTTTTTCATATTCGCCGTCCCACAACTTTCCATTGACGCATATACCAAAGACAGCCTCATCAAGGTTGACAATATTTGCCAAGGACTCTCCATCGGCTGAGATACAGGGTTCTTCCACCCAATTATATTCAGATTCCAATTCTTTAACGGAAATCTCTTTGAGCGGTGTGCTCCAATCCCATATTTGTTTGTCTTCCATTTTGATCTCCCACTATAATTCAAATAACGACCACAAGCCGTATTACAGATATCTAAAATATTAAATTCAGGAAGGAATCGTGACCATATGCGACAACGCACATATGTCCAATTATGCGCCTTTGCCCCACAATCGCGAATTTACTTCGATTTTTAAACGTTTATACGACTTGCACTCGACAACTACGATCCTGGGCAGCTATCCCCACACCCCCAGATAAAATTTAATTATACAGAATTTTTTTTTCACGCTACTATATACTATCAAGAAAAATTGAAACTATTTCGTGTCCGACCAAAAACCGTAGATTTGGTTCGGAGGCTACTTACAACTTTCTTTTTTGGCCTTTTTTTTCTGGTAATCCGTCAATGCCAGATAAAAAGCGCCCACACAAAGCTCTGCGCAATGATAATGATCTTCAGGCAGTGTTTGCAGATACTGTTTGACCATTTCGTCAGTAATATTCCAGGCATTTCCAACCAAATGACCCTGTCCCAAATGTACTACGCTGTTACAGCATGCTGCGGTATAAACACAGCCGTCGAAATCAAAGGAGATAGAACTTAAGCACTCATTTTCGTCCACCATGATAAAGAACTCGACACTGTCACCGCACACGCCGGTCCGTGCCCCGTATCCATCTGGATTTTCAAGCCGCTCTCTGTAACTTGCTTCGTATGCCATTTCAATGAGAGTAAGAGAGTGCACGTTCCAAAAATCCTGACTTTCCATCAAAAAACAACTCCTTTAACTACATCTATTGTCCTATGCAAACACACCTTCAATATCATGTATATCAATAACATATTCTCATAAAATAAAAAACAGACCAGACATAATTTATTGTCCAGCCTGTTTTTTATTTTATGAAAAAGACCTGTGCAATTTACACAGGTCTTTTCAACTTTCTATAGGGTGCTGAGATAAAAAATTTACCCAGCCTGTATCTATATATAACCTTGGCTTATATCGGCTAACCGGCTACATCAATAGGCAGGGCTTAAACTGGGAGACTGGCATCAATCCCTGAGCCCTGCACCTTTTACAAGTTCAGGCACCTTTTCTTCCCATTCAATGGCCATGATATGGAACCCTTTTACGCCTTTGCACTCTTTGAGGCGCTGAATCTGCTCGATGGCCATCTTAATGCCTTCTTCGGCCTGCTTATCTTTTTCAACACCGGCAAGGCGATCGATAACTGAGTCAGGGATATCCATGCCGGGCACCTTGCTCTTCATATATTTGGCCATGCCCAGGGATTTCATGGGGGTAATGCCGGCAAGGATGGCAACTTTTTCATCCAGGCCACGGTCAACCACCAGTTTCATCCACTCTTCAAACTTATCCACGTTAAAAATGCACTGGGTCTGAATGAAATCCACGCCGGCAGCCACTTTCTTGGCCAGACGCATCACACGCAGTTCAAACGGGTCGGCAAAGGGGTTGGCAGCCGCGCCGATGAACATCTTTGGCGGATCAGTAATGTCTGCGCCACCCTGGAATTTGCCCTCGTCGCGCATATCTTTGACCATCTTGATCATATTGATGGAGTCAATGTCATACACAGGCTTTGCCATGGGATGGTCGCCGAACTGGGGATGATCGCCGGACAGGCAGAGCATGGTGTTGCAGCCAAGGGCATAGGCACCAAGAATGTCGGACTGCATGGCAAGCCGATTTCTGTCACGGGAGACCATCTGGATAATAGGATCAAGGCCCATCTGTTTAATGGCAATGCCGCCGGCAATGGAAGACATTCTGACCATGGCGGTCTGGTTGTCCGTAATATTAATGCCGTCAACATAATCTTTGATCATGTGGGCTTTTTCTTTGAGAATATCAATATTGCAACCCCTGGGAGGACCTACTTCAGAGGTTACGGCCAGTTGGCCTGAGGCCAGCACTTTTTCCAGATTGCTTTCAGTTTTCATTATTCAACGTCCTCCGTAATTTTGGATGATGCCAAATCTTCCCGGATAATTTTTCTGGGTCCGCCGCCGCCTGCAGGGCGCCAGTCTTTTGCCGCAACCAGCTCTTCATAGCGATCCTGGATACCCAGTTCACACAGCCGATCCCAGATCAACTGCCATGCACAATCCACATCCGGGCTGATCTCACATTTACCGCTGGAGTTTCCGCCGCAAGGGCCATTCATCAAACTTTTTGAACAACGGGCAACGGGACAGATACCGCCGGTCACGCCCAGCATGCAGTCACCACAACCCATGCAGCGCTCGGCCCAGATACCCTGGCTTTCGGAAGCGCCCATAAACGTGGTATTCACACCAGGGAATACCGGAATCGCATAGTTAACGGCAACGGTCTGAATCCCGCAGCCACAGGCCATAGAGACAATGGCATCGACCTGACCGGCCAGGTCTTCAAGCTGTGCAACATATTCCGGATCGCACTGACGTTCCAGGGTATGTTCCAAAACTTCAATCTTTTTACCTTCTTTGGCGCTGTTCAGCCGAATTGCGGAAGCCAGAAGTCCTACTTCTTTTCTGCCGCCTGCTGCACAAACGGTAACACATTCGTTGCAGCCGACCACAAGTATTTTTTCATAGGGCGCAATGTACCCGAGAATTTCCTGCAGGGGTTTTTGTTCTGCTGTGATCATGTTTTAATCTCCAAAAGTTTTATATAAAAAGTAACCCGTTAAATCTTTTTCATACGTTAGACAAGACAAGCAAATGCAAAAAATCATTTAAATTGCATGAACCGCTTTTTTAAACGGCTTTGCTTGTTGCCTGACTGACCGGGCTTGGCCCTAATGCTCTAATCTTTTCCGTAAATTCCGTGGCCGCCTGGGCAAATTTTTCGCCCATACCTGCGGAAAAGCGCATCATGGCAACACGTTCAGGCTCCCAACCCAGGGTTTCCAGGGTTTTCTTGATACTTTCCACATGGGCTGCGGCATGCACATTACCGTCTTTAAAATGGCAGTCCCCTTCCAGGCAACCGGCCACATATACACCGTCAGCCCCTTTTTCAAGGGCTTTCATCAGGTGGATGGCATCCACTTTACCGGTGCAGGGCACGCGTATGATTTTTACATTTGACGGATATGAAATCCGTCTGGTGCCGGCCATATCTGCTGCGGTGTATGCACAATAATGACAGCAAAAGGCCACGATTTCAGGCTCAAAATTACTCATTAGTTATACCTCTCAAATAAACCATCAAGTTTAGCCATTATCTGGTCATCTTCCCAAGCCGTTAACTGAATGGCTTTGGCCGGACACTCGGCCACGCAGATACCGCAACCGCGACACTTGGCCGGATCAATTTCTGAATGCCGCTCAGTATTGATAAACGGCACATCATATGGACAAGCGCGAACACAGATCAGGCAGACCGCACACTTAATCGGATCAACCGTGGCATAGGTAGCCGGCAGCGTAATCTCTTTAGTGGCCAGCAGGGTCCGGGCTCTGCCGGCAACGGCATGGGCCTGGGTGATGCTTTCACGAATCACCTTGGGAGAGTGGGCCGTACCGGCCACAAAGAACCCGCGAAGCGCCATATCAATGGGTTTGAGCTTCACATGATCTTCCAGGAAAAAGCCGTCATCGGTTTTGGGCAGATCAAACAGGCGTGCAAGTTCGTTGGTGGTTTCCGCGTTTGCAACCAGACCGGTACTTAACGCCACGCAATCGGCTTCAATCTCAATGTCCTGACCCAGAACAAAATCATGGGTGCGAACGATGGTCTTGCCTGCTTCTTCCCGGACAACCGGACGATGATCCAGGTCAAAACGGATAAACTTAACACCTTTATCCCGGGCCTCTTTATAATAGTCTTCCTGGAAACCGTAAGTACGGATGTCTCTGTAAAGAACAAAAATGTTAAGATTAGAGTTCATTTCCAGAAGGCGCAGGGCGTTCTTAATGGCTGCCTGGCAGCAAAGACGTGAACAGTTGGGATTATCCGCTTCCCTGGAACCTGCACATTGAATCATCACGACCTGCTCCATGGCATTGATTGCCGCCGCATCATTTTCAAGGATGCCGTCAAGATCAAGCTGGGTCATAACCGTGCCAAGTTCACCCAGGCCATACACGGCAGGCCGGTTGGCTTTTGCGCCGGTGGCAAGAATGGTTACACCGTGTTCAATCTGTTCACGGGCATCGGCAGCCAGCATTTTAATACCGGTGGTAAAATTGCCGGGCACACCCTGGTGGTCTGCAATGGATGCACCGGTGTATACTTTGATATTGTCATTGGCAGATACCGCAGTCACAAGATCCTTGACAAAGGCTTGGACATCATCGCCTTCGATGGTTTGGGACAGGTTAAGGGCCTGACCGCCAAGAACAGGTTCCTTTTCCACCAAATAGGTGAACGTACCCTGCCCAGCCAGTTCAAGGGCGGATGTCATACCGGTTACGCCGCCACCCACAACAAGGGCACTCTGGTTTGTGGGAAGAATTTTTTCAGCCAGGGGTTTGGCCGCTCTGACACCGGAGATACCCACCTGGACCATTTGAAAGGCTTTTTCAAGGGCTTTGGCCGGATCATTGTTATGGGCCCAGGCGTTTTGGTCTCTCAAGTTCACAAGCTCGAGCAGGTAGGGGTTGAGCCCTGCGCGTCTGAGCATATCCTGGAACATGATCTCCTGGATTCTCGGGGAACCGGAACCGATGACCACCCGGTTAAGGTTGTTATCCTTGATCAGGTTTCCAATTTTTTCCATGGATTCAAAGGAACAGCTCAGTTTAAACGCTTCGGCCACAGCCACGTCGGGATTGGTTTTGGCATTTTCCAGAACTTTGTCGATATCCAGGGCCTGACCAATCTCCCCGTCACAGTCCACAACAAAGAAGCCAATTTTGGGATCTTCGCCGTCGATATCTCTTTGGGGCGGATAGAGGCTGCCCGACTCTTCAGCAGCGTCTTCGCTCTCTATGGCGACACCTGCGATGGATGCGGCAGCCGATGCCTGAACCAAGGTTTCAGGAATATCTTTGGGGCTTTCAAATACACCACAGACATAGACGCCGTCTTTGGAGGTGGTCACAGGATCCATGGTGCCGGATTTGGCAAAATTGTGTTCGTTCAGATCAATACCCAGTGTTTCTGCCAGATGAATGGTTTTCTGGTTGGGCCTGAAACCTGTGGAGAGTACAACCATGTCAAATTCCTCTTTTTCCATGGCTGACAACTCTTCTTTGGCGTAGGTGATCGCAAGGGATTTATCAGGCAATTCCGTGATGGTGTGGGGTTTACACCGGATCAAACGAATGCCGAAATCTTCTTTGGCGCGGTTGAAATACTCTTCGTAATCCTTACCGAAGGTCCGCATATCCATAAAGAAGATGGTGGTTTCGATATCATCACCAAAACGTTCCTTGGTCACCATGGCCTCTTTCAGGGCATACATACAGCATACACTGGAACAATAGGAGACATCGTGTTTGTTAATGCCCCTGGATCCCACACACTGTATCCAGGCCACTTTTTTCGGCCGTTGCTGATCTGATTTTCTAACCAGATTACCCTGGAAAGGTCCGGATGCGGACATAATGCGTTCATATTCAAGACCGGGAACCACATTGTCAAACTGTCCACCGCCGAAATTGTCCATGACACTTGGATCAAACATCTCGGCGCCCACACTCAGGACAACCGATGCCGCATTGATCTGGATTTCCTGTTCCGTATCGTCGGGTACAATTGCCCCGGCTTTACAGACTGCCTTAAGTGCCTCAACATCATCTACCTTTTCCATATCAATGGAGTAGGCATAGGGGGTCGCCTGGGGATACCGCATACAGGTCGGCGCCCTTGGATCAAGTCCCGGTGTAAACCGGACGGCTTCTGGAAACTTTTTCAAACACTCACCGCAGGCAGTACATTTTTCAATGTCAATGAATCGGGGAGCGGTTTTTAACGTGGCCGTAAAATCACCGGCCTCTCCGGACAGGCTGGTTAGCTCTGTCATGGTGCTGACCTCAAGAAACTTTTCCCTAGTCGTTGCGGACAGATGAGGAGAAACTGTACACAAATCGCAATTGTTCGTTGGAAAAGTGCGGTCCAGCTGGGTCATTAATCCACCAATGGCATAGTCGGAATCAATGAGCAGGACCTTTTTCCGGGACTCGGAAAGATCAAGGGCCGCCTTGATGCCGCCAACGCCACCGCCAATGACGAGCACGCGTTTTTCGTCTTGTTTAATTTTTTGCATGTGTAACCTTAACGTTATCAGTTAATATCCATGTGTATCCATCTCCTGTAAAGCGTGAACAAACTACAAAACAGGCAATGGATGCTTTCTTGCCTAGATCATCAACGGATTGTGCCAATACCCTGCTGTACAGCGCTGAAAACAACTGTGGATCTATGTGACAGCGATGTAACAGCGAAATGGTCATAAAATTGTCGGCTGTGGGTATCACAAAAGGGAATGCCGGTAAATTCAAAAGAAAGTATCGGAACAGCGAAATTCTTGAGAACAAGTTTTTTTCGAAAACTCATAGCCAATATCCCCATCATATTTATTGCTGCTCGATCTGGCTTGAGCAGTCAAAATTAGGTACCCTCAAGGCACGGTGGAACTGCTATCTACCTATATTTTATTTAACCAAAGTTTCTATAGCAGATAATAAATCACATGTAAAATGATTCCTTATTAATACGCTAACACCTTGGCAGATCAATATTTGAGCGCCTCCGGCAATAAAAAAAACAACAACTCTTTAGTATTTTAGGTAGTTGCTTGTCAATTCAAATCATGTGGAAAAGATAAAAATCGCAATATGCGCATTATGGAAAAATAAGATGATCTAAAATCAGTCCATAAAATTTTGAACTCATTTTGTGATCAACAGGTAGAAAAATCCATCCCAGATGAAACGAACAATTCCGGCAGATGCCGATGCACCAGTCATATCCCGGAAACCAAGTAAAGTCGTTGGATGGCGGTGAGCCCCCAGAACACCCGGGGGCCTGGCTGAAACATTGGATTTCAAATACATGTCCGGATGGATTGGCAAAGGTTTGGGATGCTCCCTGCCCCGTATGAAGGACAAATTGGGGTCGGGTGACAACGGCGTTGCAGTTTTTGCACAAAATCACCGGTTCCAGGCTCGGTTTAATTTCAGGTGCACTTTTTTCCTGGGGTTTCCTGCCTGCTTTTTTACAGAATACATCAAGCATCGTGTCCGCTTTTTTCTTTGTCTATATAATATAAGGTAGCACCCACCGGGGCAAATGAAAGAAAGATGATGTTGACCCAGGGAACAAGGAACAATAAACCAAATCCAATGTGGAAAAATAAATTCTGCTTGAGAAACCTTAGCCGCGCTTTGAACGGCATCATGCGCCTGGCCGGCACAAGATCGGTATTGTCCCAGGCCAGAAACACACCGGCTGCCACCGAGGAGACGGCGATAATAATAAGACTGACAGGCGTAAACAACCCGAGGATCATAAGTGCCACCGATATCAGTATGGGCACCATGGCTCTGGGAATTTCCTGGCGAATCAAATACCAGAACATCTGAAATATCGACGCAGGAGTCCCCGGGGCTTCTTGGCCGAGCACCAGGCGTTCGGTGATCCGGGACATATAATCCATAATGAAAACACAGAAAAAAATCTGGGCGATCAGATAGGAGGCCAGCATGGAGAACGCCATTAATAGAAGGGTCAGTATCCAGGAGACACTGTACCACAGCCAGATCAACCACTTGGACTCGGGCATCTGCCATATCATTGAAAAAATATCATTGTGCCAGTAAAGCACCATGCCGGACAAAACAAGGGTCAACAGAAAAATCACCGCAAACCGGATTAATCCCAGCCATAGAAGGGAGGGGGTTTTAAACGCCAGGGCAACGCCCCTGATATTATATTGAATGCCTGCGATCAATCCCATGTTGTTGTTCTCCTTGAACGCCTAAACTTTTAAGCTCTATTTAATTGAAACATGCACGAGCGTGCGTATATTAACGTATAACAGGTTTTTACTATACCTGGCCTTATTTTTCAATTTTACAAAGGGCATTTGCATTGAAAACAGTTTATGTGGATGGAAAATTTCTTCCCTGGGACAAAGCGGTGATTCCTGTGGATGACCTGGCGGTACTCAGGGGCTATGCAGTTTGCGATATTATCAGAACAATCGGGGGCATTCCTTACTGCCTTGATGCGCACATTGACCGGCTTTTGGGATCGGTCACCAAAATCGGCCTGACACCGGTATGGAGCAAGCAGGAGATCAAAGAGATTGTTCTCAAAGTGCTTGAAAAAAATGCCCATATGGAGGAGGCCAACATCCGCATGCTCGTGACCGGAGGCTCCAGCCCCGATTTTTTCACGCCGGCGGATAATCCCAGACTGATTGTCCTGGCAACGGATATCCCTGCCCTGCCGGCCAATTGGTACACAAACGGCGTCAAGGTAATCACCTTTTTCCAGCAGCGGGTGCTCCCGGACGCCAAGGCCACCAATTACATCCCGGCCGTCCTTGCTTTAAAAGAGGCAAAGGCCCAGGGTGCGGTGGAGGCGCTGTATACTACCCGGGACAACATGATACTGGAAGGCACCACCAGCAATTTGTTCGCCGTGATTGACGGCACCCTGGTCACACCTGAAAACGGGGTGCTCAAGGGCATCACCCGTAAAACCGTTATCGAACTTGGAAAAAAACTATTCCCCGCCTCTGAACAGGATGTCTCACTGGACACATTGCTGTCTGCCGATGAATTGTTCATTACCGGAACCAACAAAGGCATTGTGCCTGTGATCCAGGTCAATGACCATATGATAGGTAGCGGCACCCCCGGCCACGGCACTATGGCTTTAATGAAGGCAATGAAAGATCAGCAGGAAGACGCAAAGAAAGTGCCGCCTGCTGTATAACAGCCATGGGCTGACCTGACATATCAGCACTGAAGGACAGCCCACAACCAAGGTTAAAAGAACTCAATAAGTTATCGAGCTCTTTCATATAACAGCCATGGGCTGACCTGACATATCAGCACTGAAGGACAGCCCACAACGAAAGTTGAAAGAACTCAGTAACTTACTGAGCTCTTTCATATAAAAAACTATTGTAATCTTCAACCTGAAGATTCATTTACTGCGCTCATGACGGGCCGTTGGGAAAAGGGGTTGCACAAGTTCCGATACTTGCGCCCATAAACGTGGATGCACTCATATTTTTCTTCACATCCTTGGATTTACAATCCGGACAAGTGATCCCCCTTTCTTCACCTGAAAAAACAACCCTTTCAAACTCTTTGCCGCATTGTTTACATGTGTATTCATAAATAGGCACAACAGACCTCCTTTGTGGTTGGACAATCAATGGTATGAATTTCTTAAATGAAGATAAGTCTTTTGTGCCGTGGATCAATGGATCCAAACAGGAAGATGAGATGAATCCTAACCTTTTACAATATTGAAAAACTGCTCCCGGAAACGCTCTGCCCCGCCCATGGCAGGATGTCTGACTTTTTGGGTATCTATGCCCATGGCGCGAAGGGAACCGTCGGCCTTGTTCCCAAGTGCGATAATTTTTTTGAAATCAAACGCCTTTAAAAGTGCATCAAGAACCTGTGCCCCCGCCGTCATCTCTTGATTGGTCGGGGTCCGGTTGGACAGCAAACCTTTTGAATTTTTGTATGGATGCCAGGGAAAGGCATTCCAGAGCACAAAATTTCTTGTATCCAACCCCTCACTGATCAATTTCCCCCAGACAATTGTTGCAGTGGGTTCGTTGAATCCGTCTTTATGCTTCTTGGTGTTGCTTGTTCTATGAAGTGGTGAACGGCATACGTGATCAGGATCAATGCCCTGATCCCTCTTATACCCGAGAATGATCCGTTCGGAAGTCATCGGGATACCTGTAAAATGCCCGCCTTGATACCCCAAAGCCTCTGCAAGAAGCAGGTATTTGGCATGGGTCCGCTCCTGCAGATAAGATTTCAAATTCAATAGTCTTTTTTCAGGGGCGGTTTTGTCGACGTCATTTTCTTTATCAACATCAACCCATGGGTTGAAAACATTCTTGGCCGCAGGTGCCTGCAACAGTTGAAAAAAATTATTTATCATTGTTTAAGTTTTCTTAAATTTTTCTGATTATGTGAATAACGGCCATGGGCCGACCTGGTCTATCAACACCCAGAGCCGCCCCACAAAAAACAATGAATGTAATTCAACAAATTATCGTTACTTTCATATAACGGCCATGGGCCGAGCCAGGTCTATCATGACCCAGGCTTCGACCCACAACGAAGAATGAAAGAACTCAATAAGTTATCTATCTCTTTCACATAAAAAAGCTGTACCGCCTTTAAAAAAGCAGAATAGGCAACCCCAGGAAATCTTCCCAAGCAAGCTCGCAGTAGACCACAAATTCAGACTAAACACCATAAAATTTTTGTTGAAAACAAATCAGTCAAAAAATCCGCTTATACCGTCAAAAGGATGAGTCTTTCAGAGATTGAGATATCTGCTATTTTATCCACTCCATACAAAGATATTTGATCTCAAGGTAATCGTCCAATCCGTACTTGGAACCTTACCCTCCTGGTCGCCGGGGCCCGTCTTCAAATCCTGGGCAGCGGCGGACAGCTTTTCCACATATGCGTCATAGACCCCGGCCTGGACCGACAAAGGCATATCTCCGATCTCATCCAGGAACAACACCCCGCCGTGGGCCAGTTCAATAAAGCCGGCCTTGCCCTGCTGCCGGGTGCCGGTAAAGGCCCCGCGTTCATAGCCCAAAAGTTCGGCTTCCAGTAGGTTTTCGTCAGGGCCGTGCAATTGATCTGGATGACGGATTTTTTAGCCCGGTTGCCGTCCTGGTGAATGAAATTGGCCAGCATGCCCCTGCCCGCCCCGGATTCACCTAGGATCAATATCAAACAGGAAAAGGAGTTATTGGATGAAGACTATGAAATTTTTTGTTAAACTCTTAATTTTAACCGCCATCGTTACCTTTTTTCGACGCCATCAAAAAAACAGAACAGGAGATAGGTCTGCCCCCTAATTTTTTACAGCAATCTAAGGCCCATGGACTGGTTTTGGGATCAGCCCATGGGTCTCCACCGAAAGTCTGAATGACTCGGCAGGCTTCCATGAAAACGACCAAAGGAGCCACACATGCATATTTTGGAGTATTTAATTGATTTTATAGCCAAAACAACTTTAAAACTATCTTGTTTCTTCGTTCTTGTAATGACTTTGATCCCCATTGTTGATCATTGGCGCCCCTGCCATGTTCGCTGTGGGCGTGGCCGGATTTACCTATTTTGACATTGCACCGAACATGTGGAGTTCGGTGGGCATCTGCGCCCATAAATTTTTCACCGGCATGGCCAGCTTTGTTTTTCTTAAGGAACCTGTCATGAAAAAAACAATTGTTTTGATAGAGCCGACTATCATCCCAGAAGGCGTAGAATTTTTAACGGCGCATCACAATGTGATAATTGCCAGAAACGCCCAAGATGAAACGCTTATCTCCTGTATCAACGAAACCCAGGCCAGTGCATTAATACCCCGGACCCAGAAAATATCGCGGAAGGTGATTGAACATTGCCCAACTCTTGAGGTCATCGGCCAGCCGGGTGCCGGGGTGGATAATATAGATGTGGCGGCATGCACTGAAAATGGAATCTTGGTGGTTCACGCCCCACTGGGCAACGCCATTTCCGTGGCCGAACATACCATGATGTTCATTCTGGCGCTCAGCCGCAACCTTACGGTATGGGATGCCAGGGTACGCCGGGAAGACTGGTATTTAAGGGATACATTTCTGCCCATGGAAATCAGGGGGAAAAATCTGTTCATCATCGGACTTGGAAACAGCGGGTTAGAGGTGGCACGCCTTGCCAAAGCCTTTGACATGAATGTGATGGGTCTTGGCCGGGCATCAGCGGCACAAATGGAAGTCCGGGGAATTATAAAAATACCAAGCCTCAGTACAGGGCTGGCCGAGGCGGACTTTGTGACCCTACATGTTCCCCTGACCCCCGAGACCCGCCACATGATCTCCTGCCGCGAACTGGCCTGTATGAAAAAAAGTGCCTTTCTAATTAATGTGAGCCGTGGTGCCATTGTTGACCTCCAGGCGTTATATGAGGCCCTGGACAGCAGGTCCATTGCCGGTGCCGCACTGGATGTCATGGAGCCGGAGCCCCCCGGCCCCAACCACCCGTTGCTGGGCATGGATAATGTTCTTTTCACACCGCACCTGGCCGGTGATACCCAGGAGGCCAAAACCCGCTGTGTGATGACAATGGTTAAAGAGGTTGACAAGGTGCTGCGCGGCGTTCGCCCCCAATACATTAAAAACCAGGCGGTACTGTCCCAAAGAACCGGCCTCGCCGACCCTAAACAACCTTGACGGCATCATAAAAAAAATCGCCGTCTGCATAAACCGCCTCGTCGGACCGGGAGCCTATAAATAAGTGCGCCAATGGTTTTTTAAGGCCATTGGCGCACTTTTGTATATTTCGCGTGTTAGAACCTTATAAATAGGCAGGCTTCCAGCGCATATTTTCAATCAATTCAAACAGCCTTGTTTCATCGCCCTGGTGCTTGAATGTTGAAAACGCACAATCATTTTGTGCCACCCCGGCTTTGATGGCTTCGGCCCCCACCCGTTTTGCCACCTCAAGGGATACCTCGGCAAGCTGGTCCAAGGGCGGGCATAAAATGCCGTCACGGAGGTCCCGTTCACTGACAAATTCAGCTACGGCATGGGCCGCGGCCGAAAAGAACACCGGCAGCACTTGAGAGGCACCCGACGCCACAATCCCAAGCCCTACACCTGGAAATACAAAGGCATTATTCATCTGGCCGATGCGGTATGATTTGCCGTCGTGGATGACATCGTCAAATGGAGACCCGGTTGCCACAAGGGCCTTTCCGTCAGTCCATTGATAAATGTCGGCCGGCAGGGCTTCAGAGTTGCTTGTGGGGTTGCTCAAGGGAAGCACCACAGGGCGCAGGGTGTTGCGGCTCACGGCATTGACAACCTGCTGCGTAAAAGAACCACTCTGGCCCGATGTGCCGATGAGCACCGTAACCCGTTCATGCTTAATGGCATTGAGCAGGGTGTTATCTTCTTTGGATTTTATCCAGGTCAAGGCAGAAGAGTCCTTGGCAAACGCCCGTTTATAGGGTTCAAGATCTCTGTCACTGGTAACAACGCCCTTGGAATCCATGGTAAAAATCCGGGCCGTGGCCGATGACTCATCCATACCCTGGGCCATAAGCTCCGTCCGGATCTGTTCGGCAATGCCCACACCACCGGCCCCGGCGCCATTGACCAGGTAAACCTGATCTGTCATTTTTTCATGTTTGGATTTCATGGCGGCAAGGATACCGGCCAGGGTGATGGAGCCTGTCCCCTGGATATCGTCGTTAAATGAGATAACCTGGTTTAAGTATTTATCCCGGACGGAAAAAGCGTTTTGTTTGGAGAAATCCTCCCATTGGCAAAGGGCGCGGGGAAACACTTTTTTAAAGGCCGTTACAAATTTTTCAACGAACTGATCATAGGCGTCGCCGGTCAGCCTTCGTTCCCGCCAGCCCAGGTAGTTGGGATCATCCAGCAGCTCCTGGTTGTCCGTTCCCAAATCAAGCGAAATGGGCAAACAATGCCAGGGGGCGATGCCGGCGCCCTGGGTGTAAAGCATGAGTTTGCCAAGGCAGATGGGGATGCCTCCTGCGCCCTGGTCGCCGATGCCCAGAATCCCCTGGTTGTCCGTGACTACGGCCACCCGGATGTCTTTGTCTGTATAATGTGAAAGAATAAATTCGGCATCATCAATATTGCCGGGGCAAAAATGAATGCCGTTGGCCCGTCTGAACATGGCAGAATACCGCTGGCAGGCAAACCCCACTGTGGGGGTATAAATAATG
Organism: uncultured Desulfobacter sp.; assembly: GCF_963666675.1. Classification (NCBI taxonomy): domain Bacteria; kingdom Pseudomonadati; phylum Thermodesulfobacteriota; class Desulfobacteria; order Desulfobacterales; family Desulfobacteraceae; genus Desulfobacter; species uncultured Desulfobacter sp. Next base: position 3,105,022 of record NZ_OY762929.1, read on the forward strand.
GGCAGAAAACGGGTAACATCCGAGCCGATTACCGCATGGGCAAGAACCACGTTTCTGTCAAAAAGACTTCTGATATAAATGTATTTTTCAATATCAGTCTCTTTATCTTCTACAATTTTCAAACTGCTTTTCACCTGCTCTTCAAGGGTTTTCACCCGTGGGGGCAGATAGCCGAAAAGCTTTAATTTCCTGCGGTCTTCCAGGGTAAAGGCGGTCCCTTTGCATATGTTATTGAACAAAAGGATGTCAAATCCCCTTAAATTGATGGTAACGCCGTTTGTTTCTCCGTATTTTCCGTACCCAAACTCGTAATGATTGATTTCCATAATCCGCTCTTTTGGCATTTTAAAGGTTCTTGCTTAACTCAGTGCTTTCATCAAAAAGCTGGATTTTTATATTAAAAAATCAGGGAAGTAAAGCCAGATATTGCCTTTTTGGGGTGTCTAATCAAGTTGTCTTAATTGCAGCGACTGTCAGACAGGTAAAATTAGGATCTCCCAAAGGCGGGGATGTGACCAGCGGATTTCACTGCTGGGCAGAATTTTACCTGCCGGGCACCGGATGGGTCATGGTGGATCCGGCAGCACAGGCAAGCGGTAAGATGCTTGATTATTTTGATGGAAAATCCTTTACCTATCAGGTGACATTTAAAATGGATTAAAAATAAAAATATCTGACAGATTTGATACAAGAGGTCTGGACATCCCATCCGGACCTTTTTTATACCTGAGTCTGATCCTGGGCCTTAAACGTTAAAATATAGATGATAAAATATTCTTTGTTTCAAGCAAGGCCCGTGAAATATTGTTGCGTTTACGTCCAAGCTGGATGCGGACACTTGTCTTTTTGACAAATTTTGCGTCCGTTGTTTTTTTCAGGATGCTTTCAATGTCTGTCAGAGTGCGGGTCATGTGGTCGGGGGAGAACTCCAGAACCAGTACATCCGGGGTAACATCCAGACGTTTGACACCGGCCTTGATGGCAAAAATTCTTAGCATGATTTTCAGCAGCATGTTTTCAGCTGGTTTGGGCAGCTTGCCGTACCGGTCCACCAGCTCCTTTTTCATGTCCGAGATATCCGACACCCGGCTCAGCCGGGACAATCTTCGGTAAATGGTCAGGCGCTGCTCCACCGACTCGATGTAATCATCGGGGAACCCGGAGGACATGGATGCGTTGATTTCTGGTTCCAGGGGTTCTGCGACATGCTCGCCTTTCATATCCTTTACGGCGTTATCCAGAAGTTTGAGAAACATATCATAACCCACAGCGGCAATGTGACCGGACTGGGAGGCGCCCAGGGCAGTCCCTGCCCCGCGAATCTGGAGGTCTTTCATGGCAATCTGGAATCCCGACCCAAGATCCCGGTGTTCCATGAGGGCTGCCAGACGCTTTCGGGCATCTTTGGTGAGCCGGGATTCATCTGAAATAAACAGATATGCATAAGCTTGGTCGTCCCCCCGGCCGATGCGACCGCGCAGCTGGTAGATCTGGGAGAGGCCGAACCGCTCGGCCTTGTCGATGATCATGGTGTTGGCACTGGGGATATCCAAGCCTGATTCAATGATGGTGGTGCAGACCAGCACGTTTATTTGCTGGTGGATAAACTGCTCCATCACCTTTTCTAGTTCGGTTTCGGATAATCTGCCGTGGGCCACGCCGACCTTTGCATCGGGCACAAGTTTTTGGATGTTTTCAGCGGTTTTGAATATGGTTTTTATATTGTTGTGAACAAAAAAGACCTGGCCTTTTCGATCCAGTTCCTTGGTCACCGCTTCCGTGACCACGGCATCTTCATATTTGGTGATGTATGAAATGATGGGCTGCCGGTCTGCGGGCGGCGTTGTAATCACAGAAATATCACGCATACCGGTCAAAGACATGTGCAGTGTTCTGGGAATGGGGGTGGCAGACAACGCCAGGACATCCACCGACGCCCGTTTCTCTTTTAACTTTTCCTTGTGCTTGACCCCGAACCGCTGCTCCTCGTCAATGATCAACAGCCCCAGGGATTTGAACACCACATCCTTTTGCAGCAGCCTGTGGGTGCCGATGACAATATCCACCGATCCTGCAGCGGTTCTTTTTAAAATATCGGTCTGTTCTTTTCTTGTGCGGAAACGCGACAGACACTCGGTAATCACCGGATAATCCTTGAAACGCTCCCGGAACGTATTCAGATGCTGCTCGGCCAAAATGGTGGTGGGCACGACCAGGGCCACCTGTTTGCCGTCGTTCACCGCCTTGAAGGCCGCCCGGATGGCCACCTCGGTTTTACCATACCCCACATCCCCGCACACCAGCCGGTCCATGGGGGTGTCCTTTTCCATATCCAGGTGGACATCGTCTATGGCACGCAGCTGATCTTTTGTCTCCTCGTAGGGAAAACCCGCTTCAAAATCATTGTAGTAGTTATCCGGACGGCTGAATGAAAAACCTTTGGCCACCCTGCGCCGGGCATACAGATCCAGCAGGCCTGCGGCCATTTTTTCAACTTCGGCCTTGGCCTTGGCCTTGGAATTTGTCCAGGACTTGGAGCCTATTTTATCGAGAACCGGTGTGTAGCCGTCCACCCCGATGTACTTGCCGATGACCTCCATTCGGTCCACGGGCACATAGAGCTTGTCGTCGTCCTGGTACACCACCAGAATAAAATCCTGGGTCAGACCGGATACGGTGAGGCTGAACAATCCCTCATACCGACCGACCCCATGTTCCAGATGAACGACAAAATCACCGTTTTTAAGCTCTTCGGGGGCAATGAACTGGGCCTTTAAATCCCGTTTTGACGAAACCCTGCGCCGGATGCGCTTTCTGCCGAAAATTTCATCTTCGGTCACGATGCAAAAATTTTCCAGGTCCGGAATAAAGCCGTGGCTCAAGGTGCCAACCGTAAAATATAAGCCGGGATCCATGTCGGCAAGGCCACTGAAATCCCTGCAAAATTTTGGTTCAATGCCGTAGGGCGCAAGCAGTGAATTCAACCGCTTTGCCTGGGCATCCTGGCTGAGCACAAACAAAATGTGCTGTACATCCCGCTGTTGTTGCCCGATCCATTCCACCAAAGGGGTTAAAGGGGTGTCATCTTTGGTTCTGTTGCGCAGGGATTCGGACAGGGCCCGGTTGTCCGAACAATTGGGAGAAATGACATTGGCATGGAGCTTATCTTCTTCGAGCACCAACGCTTTAAAACAAAGGGTTTTTCGATCAAAAATGTCTTCCTGGGCATCCTGCCATTCCCGGCAAACGGATTCCGGCGGCAGGCTTAACTGTTTTTTTTCAGCCAGGGTGTTGAAATGATGTCTTAACCCCCCATGGAAATCCCCAGCCCTGTCGGGCAGCACATCGGCGTCATCCAAAATAAAAAATGTGTTTTGGGGCAGATAGTCGAACAAGGTTGCCAAAGCATCATACACAATGGGCAGCATGGACTCGATGCCGTCAAACCGTCCTTTGTCCCGGATCTGATTGACGTAATCCCGAATTTTGTCCGCTGCAAGTCCGGCCTGGGTGCCGGCCTTTCGCAGACGGGCCTGGACATGGGGCAGGCTTTGTTTTGTGATGACCGCCTCGGTGGCCGGCACAATAATGGTTTCAACAAGTTCCTTTGTGCCCCGCTGGGTATATGGAGAAAAATGGCGTATGGACTCCACAAGATCCCCGAAAAATTCCAGGCGTACCGGCTGCTTGAGTCCCGGGGAAAAGATGTCGACAATACCGCCCCGGACCGCATACTCACCAGGGTCCTCCACAAGGGTAGAGCGGGTATAGCCGCTTGCTTCAAGATTTTCCAGTAACCCGTCCCTGTCAATCTCCTCATTTACCATGACCAGCTCAGAGCTGTTTGTCATCACACCTTTGGGAATCAGGAAAGATAGAATCGGTTCCACATAGGTCACCACCAAAAACCGGTCACCCAAGGTCTCGCTGATGCTGAACAAGGCGGCAAGTCTTGAGGCCGAGGTATCTTTATGGAAGGATATGTTTTTAGAACCCGGATAATGGCTGCCCGGGAAAAAAATGATCCGCTCCCGGTCGGCCGACATAAAAAACACAAGGTCCGACATAAAGGCCCGGGCTTTCTTGGCATCGGGCATTACAACGACCAGAGGCTGGTTCAGCTGGGAAAACATTTGGGCGACCATCCATGCTTTGGGTGCATAGTTGTCGTCCATGGCAAGCATGGTGTGCTTGTTTTTTTTTAACGAATTTAAAACGGTATCAATCATTTAAAGCCCCTGGGCATTTTTAAAACAAAGTTGAGAATTTATCATTCAGGCACCAAGTGTGCAAGGAGGAAATCTTATTTTCTGGGATGACATTCATAATGCATGTGAATCAGGTAATCTCTTGAAATATGGGTGTAAATCTGGGTGCTTGAGATATCGGAATGACCGAGCATGGTCTGAACCGACCGCAGGTCCGCCCCGCCCTCGATCAGATGGGTGGCAAAGGAGTGGCGCAGGGTATGGGGAGAAATGGGCCGGGTAATACCGGCCATAACGGCGTATTTTTTTATGATTTTCCAAAATGACTGACGGGTCATGGGCTTTCCGGCCCTTGCAACAAACAAATAATCACTGGGCAGCTGCTTTAATGCCTGGGAACGGCCCTGTTCCAGCCAAATAGTCGCCGCCTCTTTGGCCTTTGACCCAAAGGGCACGATTCGCTCTTTGGCGCCCTTGCCCATCACCCTGACAAGGCCTGCTTCCAGATTTACATCCACCACCTTCAACATCACAAGTTCCGAAACCCTGAGCCCAGCCCCGTACATGATTTCCATCATGGCAAGATTTCTTTGGCCCTTGGGTGTTGTGACATCACAGGTGGCTAACAGTGCCTCCACATCAATGACAGAGAGTACACTCGGCAGATGCAGGCCTGTTTTGGGAATATCAATATCCTTTAAGGGATTAACGGATACCTGTTTCTCTGCTGTCAGATATTTATAAAACCCCCGGATGGAAATCAGGTGCCTGGCCCTGGATTTGGCTGACAGGCCCTGGCGGGTCAGATAAACCAACCATCCGATAACGGCCGTGGTATCGGCACTGCCAAAATCCTCAATCCCGTTGTCAGCCAGATAATTAACATATGAAGCCAGATCCGTTCCATAGGCTGTAATGCTGTTGGCAGCAAGCCCTTTTTCCACGGTCAGGTGGTCCATATATGTGTCTACCAGTTCATGCATAAATTCACTTTTCTACTCTAAAATTGTACCAAATTATCTATTTTCAAGGATGTTTGATTGTGAAAGGCAGTCTTGGGGATCAAAAAGTCGCTTTCATTTATGGTTGCTATTGGAAAAGTTCGGAAATACAGCGAAATCCAATGATGTTGGCCGTGGTCTCCGGCGGGAAGAGCCCCCGGGAACTGATGGTAACCGTATCTTTGGCATTCCAGGCCCCGCCTTTGGCCACATTGAACAACTTGACCTTGCGGGTGGCAAAGGGAGGCGGCTGGGTGTCGGCGGTCCACTCCATGACGTTGCCCAGCATATCACAGATACCAAACCCGTTGGCCGCATGGTCATAGTCATCCACGGCACTGGTGTCGGCAAGGCCGGAAGACTCAATATTCAACGCCTTTGGGTCAAACTGATTGCCCCAGGGATATTTTAAGGCCATATCCGTGCGGGCGGCAGACTCCCACTCGGCTTCGGTGGGCAGACCCCGGCCGATCCAGGAGGCATAGGCAAAGGCGTCATCCACACTGACCTGTACCACAGGATGGTTTCTTTTGCCGTGAAGGGTGGAACCGGGCCCTAGCGGTTGGTGCCAGCAGGCCCCTTTAACGGTGGAGGACCCGGCCTGCTTGCTCCAGATCACCTTTTCTCCCTCTTTTTTAAAGCGGCAATGATACACCGTTCCAATCCCTTTTTTTTCAGCGGTGGTAATATATCCGGTCTGTTCAACAAAAATTTCAAACAAGGCATTGGTCACCGGATATTTACCCATATATACCCGGGGCATGTCAAAGGGCTGTAAGGCCAGGCTTGATTTCAAAGCTTTTTCCGTGCCAATGGTATAGGTCCCTTCGGGGATGGTGATATACGCATTGAATTTTTTTTCACGCTCGCCTAGAAAGTCGTCAAACTGTTCGGCAAGCTCCCGGGACTTTCTAAACTCCTCAAGGGCTTTTAGCTCGTCTTCATCAAGCTCGTCAAGCTCTTCCAAGTCTTCGTCATCATCTAGATCAACCTCTTCAAGCTCCTGATCTGCGTCAAGTTCAATATCTTCTATCTCTTCAAGGGATTCATCATCATCGAGTTCAACATCTTCTATCTCCGTGTCTTCATCAATTTCATCCAACTCTTCAAGCTCTTCATCCTCATCAAGATCGAGTTCTTCAATCTCCTGGTCTTCATCTATCTCTTCGATCTCTTCAAGTTCATCGTCTTCGATATCTTCTATGTCAACATCGTCGTCTATCTCCTCAATTTCATCATCAAAGAGATCTTCGTCCACCTCCTCCAATTCTTCATCTTCACCAATCTCTTCGATCTCCAGATCTTCATCTATCTCTTCGATTTCCTCAAGTTCATCGTCCTCAACGTCTTCTATCTCGACATCGTCATCTATCTCTTCAATGTCATCATCAAGGAGATCTTCATCGATCTCCTCTATCTCCTGGTCTTCATCTATCTCCTCAATTTCTTCAAGCGCATCGTCTTCGATTTCTTCTATGTCAACATCACCATCTATCTCTTCGATCTCATCATCGAGAAGGTCTTCGTCCACCGCTTCCAATTCTTCATCTTCATCGATTTCCTCGATCTCCTGGTCTTCATCTATCTCCTCAATTTCTTCAAGCTCATCGTCTTCGATTTCTTCTATGTCAACATCATCATCTATCTCTTCGATCTCATCATCGAGAAGGTCTTCGTCCACCGCTTCAAGTTCTTCATCCTCGTCAAGTTCAATTTCCTCAATTTCCACGTCATCGTCGATGGTTTCGTATCCGGCATCGCCCTCCCCGTCCGGATCATCCAGAATTCCAGAACCCAACCGGTCCAACACTTTTTTAATTGATTCTATGATATCCGTTGACTCATTGTCGGCATCCGGCGGCTTGATTTTATCTAAAAACTCAGCCACGGCGCTCAGCACATCAGCGGCTTTGGTGAGATCAAATCCATCGGTCTTCACGGCATCGCTGAAAGACTGCAAAAGCGAACTTTTCGCATCGGCCGTCATGTCAAAGACATTTGACTCGGTAACCGTAATGTCCTCGGAATTCAGGCCGTTTGCCGACAATTTTTCCAAGTCGGCATTGATGGAGGATTTAAGACTGGAAAAATTTCTTCTTTTGGATCTTAATTTTGCAGGGTCATCTCCGACATCCCAGATCTGACGTATAATCGTGTCCCCGTCAATAGACGAAAGATTGAGAATACTCTCTTCTGAATCATAATAGGCAGATATGGCTTGAATGGCCTTATCCTTAACGGATCCGGGGCGGTAGTTAAGATTTTCCAATGCCTCGGTGATACCGGACAGGGTAATGGATACATTGGCCAAACTCTAAAATACTCCTTTGTAAACGCGCGTCAAAGACGTTAACCGCGATGATGAATTAAGGCCTTTGGAACTCAAAACAATACAATTTTTTGCCTAAATACATGTTTTAACGTGCTTTTAATGCAGATCTTATGATATAAGAAATAATATTTTTCAATTGTACAAAAATCTTGTTCCTAAGGCAAAATTAAAAAATAATTCATCTGCTGATCTTAGGATGAACGCCCTGATACAATGACATTTGACGTTGATAAATTTTTTATGGGCATGTTAATAGAGATAAGAATAATGGTAAATGTTTTGACTATTTCAGGGCTGAAAGGCGGTACCGGCAAGAGTATAACAGCCCTTAATCTATCCGCCTGTCTTGCACTTTATGAAAAAAGGATACTGTTGGTTGACTGTGATCCCCAGGCACGTGTATCCCAATGGGGTAACAACCATTCAAATGGGAATAACCATGATTTGTCCCAGGTACTGGCCGGAAGAATAAGCGTCTTTGACGCAGTATCCGACACTGAGATTGACGGGCTGCAAATCCTGCCGGCCGGTTTCGATCTTTTTTCCATGGCCCTGAAACTTTCCAGGCGTATGGACAACGAAAAACTGCTTCGTCTTGTTGTTGATGAGGTCAAGCATGACTACGATATGGTTATTATTGATGCACCGTCATCCTGCGGATATCTGAGTATCGCTGCGTTGACGGCCGCAGACCGGCTTGCAGCAGTGGTCATCCCGGATAAAGACTGGACTCGTAATTTTCATTCATTGATGAAAATTGTCAGGTATATACGCCGATCCCACAATACACCGTTAGGCATTTCAGGCATACTGTTCAACAGATGCAACAGTGAACAACAGATGGAAAATCATGCGGTTCCCGAAGTGTTGGAACAAATTCGTCCCCTGATATATCAAACCATGATCCCTGACGATGAAACAGTTGACAAGGAACCCTCCTCCCTGAGCCCACTGCCTTTGTACGACATTAAAGCGCCGGCATCCCAGGCGTACCTTGGGTTGGCCAGGGAGATGATCTGTTCATTCAATTTAAAATGAGGTGACCCCATTGAAATTAACCAATCCCGAATCCATCCAGGAGAGTGAAAAAGAGTTTATTGACACCATAAACGCCGAACTTGACTGGGATACCATTGAACAGATGCTGCTTGAGAAGCATAATTTTGCGGTTCAGGATGACATTGAGTATAAAGATGGAAATCTTATCGTTCACAACAACGAAATCGCATACAAATTTGAGTTTGAAATCAAGGTTCCCCTGTCGGTAATTTTTAACCGCAGTGGTGAATGCCTTTCCATGTCAACCACCAGGGATGACGAGGAAGACGTTGGAATTGACGAAGATGAGGAAAACCCCAATTCATCAATGCCCCCGTCCCCCGATGGTGAACCGGATAAAAACAAGGTCGAGGAGATGGCTGTTGAGATCGCAGATTTGATCTCTGAAATCAACAATAAAGAGTAAGGGAGCAGGATATGCCGGAGGGTAAAAAAACCAATCGGGAGTCTGTCAGAAAACAATTGGATGAAATTTTAGCCAAGGAGATCACCGCGTTCATTGATGTGGATTCCAACATGGCGATGATGTCCTTCAACCTTGCCACCATCTCCTGTATCGTCATCAGCGTGGACCGGGAACGTGAAATCAAAGAGTACCCGAACGCGCCTCCGGAACGCTTCACCCAAAAGACCTTTACCTCAGAACTTGTGGATATCGGACTTGATCAGGACGACTACCTTGAAAATGCCATATCAAGCGTTTTGAAATCCGGCTACTTTACCACACTTGAAAATGGTGAATTGAAAGCCGAAATGCCCGCCTTTATGATGGTCGGTTTTTTAGACTCCATGTTTCCGGGCATGCAGGGCCTGAACCTGATCGCGTTTATCCTTCAAATGAATGACGAGGTCAATTCCGGCCGAAAAACCCTTGAGCTTGCAAAACAAAGCTTTGAAACGACCCTTAAAACCCGGGGAGTTTCGGTGACAAAAGACCGGGCCCAGGAGCGTGCCACCGAAATGGTCAAGGGGGGAAATAAGTCGGTCACAGTTCAGTCAAAACAGATCTCAGCGCGGTTGAAACGAGAAAAGCTCAACAAATTGTCCCAGTTGATGAAATCCCGAAAACAGCGAACGGACGGCTATCAGGAAAAGGTCAAAATTAAAAATCTTTTTGAAAAAGAACCCAGTCCCGAAGAAATTGAAGCTGAAAAACAAAAAGCCAGGGAAGCTGAAGAAGCCGCCCTGAAAGCCCGGGACCTTGAAAAAGAGTTAGCAGAAAAAGAAAAAAAGATACAAGAAGCAGAAATTGCAGCCCAGGAACTTGCAGAAAAGCTTAGAGTGATTGAAGAGAAGGAAAAAGCTGCCGAAGAAGCCAAGGCCAAAGCCTTGGAAGCCAAGGAAAAAGCTGAAGCCATTGCGGCAAAAGAGCAGGAAATGGCTGAAAAGGAAGCCAGACTTCTGGCCCTCGAAGAAGAGTTCAAACGCAAAGAAGAAGAGGCAAAAAAAGAGGCAGAAGCCAAAAAACTCGCAGAGCAAAAGGCACAAGAAGAAAAAGAACAGGATGATATTGAATCCAGAATCGCCGACTTTGAACAGACCCTGGCCATGCCCTGCCCCATATGCACCAACGGCAGGGTTGAAGAAAAGACCACGGACAAGGGCAAGGTGTTTTACTCCTGCAACCAGAAGGACTGCAGGTTCGTCTCCTGGGATAAGCCCTATCATTTTGAATGTCCTCTGTGCAAAAACCCCTACTTGGTTGAATTCATAACACCTTCGGGCACACCCGGCCTTAAATGCCCCAGGGCATCATGCACCTATTCCCAGGACAACTTGCTGGCTCCGGTTCAGCACATGGCCGCAATCACAGAGGCGCCACCAAAAAAGAAAAAACTGGTCCGGCGCGTCAAACGGCGGCGATAAATATTTGCCTGATATTTAAAAATCGCTTTTTAATATCTTCCCATTGTTTTTTGTTTTGATTTATTATAGGTGTCTTGAATCAGGTCGGTCTAAAAATTTTATTTTAAGGCAGCAGACCATGAGAAAAATTACCTTAAAATGCAGAGCTAAGACCCTGTCAGACAAAAAATGAAGCCGATATTTTATTTCTATATAATCATAGCGGGTTTAACAACACTATTGGCGTTTCAGGTATACGCCTTGGTTAATCCGGTGATTGAAACCCCAAAGGCACAACTTTCGTCCAATTCCCCAAAGCAGGCCGACGCCCATCCACAATCCGCTTTGGATCGCCATAAGTCTGTTAATTTAAACAAGTTCATCCAAAAGGTTACCCAACGGAATCTTTTCAAAGTGCAGGTAAACGGTGAACAAAAAAAAGCACCGGAACCCGAAGAGGTGCACCTTGAGAAAACAAGTCTTGATCTCACCCTTTGGGGCACGGTGACCGGGCAAGAAAAACAAGATGGCTGGGCTGTAATAAACGATCGTAAAGCAAAACAGCAGGAACTTTACCGGGTCAATGATACGGTCCAGGGTGCCACTATTAAATCCATACTGAGAAACAAAGTGATTTTAACCGTAAACGGTAAAGACCAGATTCTTGAAATGGATGAAAACCAGTCGTCCTTAAAGAAACCCGGCATGCCCCGCAGGACTTCTGGGAATCGCCCCAAACCATCCAACCCGCCTCGGCAAAATATCCCGACGCCGGAACGTATGCCTGACAAAGTATCCCAGTCAGATCAACTTTTCAAAACCCGGCCATATATCAGAAACGGGGAAGCCTCGGGGGTTATGGTTTACAGCATCAAAAGAGACTCCGTTGCCCAGTTGTTAGGCCTTCGCAACGGCGACATTATCCAGGCCGTAGACGACGTCGACATCCAAGATGTCCAGGATCTTGAAGATTTTGAAGAGAGCATCGGCGATCATTCGGATGTTACCATTTCCATCCTCAGGCGCGGCAAACCCAAAGAACTGGTTTTCAGCGGAGAGGACAGCGCATATTCCATTAATGATGTTGAACCGTAAGAAACCCTTTATTCTTCTTGCGCTGTGCATTTTCACTTTAGGTGCGTTTGCTCAAAACGTTTGTGCCCGGGACTCCGGCGGAACACATGAAACAGACACCCATCCTGCGATAAAATTTTATCAAAAGCATATATCCGGTATAGACGGGAACCGCTGCCCCATGTATCCAAGCTGCTCCGGGTATGGTGCCCAAGCCATTCAAAAACACGGATTGTTGCTGGGCTGGATCATGGCATGCGATCGACTGCTCAGATGCGGTAAAGATGAAGTTCGTTTGTCTCCCCATATCAAAATCAATGGGCGTGAATTAACATTTGATCCCGTCAGTGCCAATGATTTCTGGTGGTTCTCACCTCAAACGACTTCCAATGACACCGATGTGCCGATAAAACACCCTGATCAATCAGGTTTTGTCCCAATGCCGGATGTTGTGAAGCCGGAGCATCTAAAATGAAGCGCCTGATCAAACTTTTGGGGGTGTATCCGGTTATTGTTGCTTGTATCTGGGTCCTTGGTTCATCATATGCCCATGCAAACACCAATGGTCGATCCGGAATTTTTATTACCGCAGACATGCAGTTTGAATATGCCCGGACTCTTTTTGACCAAAAAGATTTTACCGCGGCCCAGGTGGAGTTTAAACGGTTCATCCATTTTTTCCCCCGGGACCCCAGGCGTGAACGCGCTGACTATACCGCAGGCGTTGCCCTGTTTCATTCAGGGCAGTTTTATGAGGCAGCCAAACGCTTTGATGACATTATTCGAAACGCCCAAGACGTAGACAGCCCCTGGGCACAAAAATCCTGCTTCATGCAAAGCCAATCCTTTGAGGCCATGGGCAACACCGGCTATGCCCAGGTTGTGCTACAGAATTATTTAAAACTGACCCGGGATACACACACAAAAGACCGAATTTATCTGGAACTTGCCCGCATGCATATCCAGAATACTACAGCTCCGGGAAAAAATGAGCTTGCCGACGCCCGGAAAAATCTAACGCTGATCAGTGCAGACAAACAGCAGGAATATAAGGTGGCACAGCAGCTGGAGACCATTGACCTTGCCGGGAATGCACCGAAAAAAAACCCTGCCCTTGCAGGGATTATGGCCATCATCCCGGGGGGCGGCATGCTCTATTGTGAACGGTACAAAGACGCCTTTATCAGCTTCTGCTTTAATACAGGATTAATCTGGGCCGCATATACTGCCTTTGACCACGACAATCCCGCCCTTGGCGGTGTTATCTCCTTTGTGGAAACCGGCTTTTATTCAGGCAATATTTATGGTTCCATCACAGCCGCCCACAAATACAACAAAGCCGCCCAGATCAAAATTCTAAACAAAACCTTTGACTTTGAACCGGGCTTTGACCCGGTCAATAAATCCTTTTTCCTGAGATTGACCCACGGGTTCTAAATGGTATTATCCGAACAAGGACAATAGACGATCCGCCGTCACCCTTGACGCAATCCGGCTTCGGGTTTCATCACTGATGTCAAGACGACCGGTCTCTTCCAGTGGCGGGTGTGCATAAACGCTGCACACCTTTTTCTCATATGCCTCCCGAAGTTTTTTAAACGAAGAGACCACTTCCGGGTATTGGCCGGAAGTTTTAAACGGCAGGCGGATAAATCCATTTGTAAACCCGTCTTTAAAATAGGGCACCTGCAACACATGATATCTGTCGGGCTTCCATGACGGACCTCTTTCGTGCTCACCGGGAAGACAATAGCTTAAATGGGCACTTGGAATCATGGGGATATGGCTTTCAACCTGAACTGCGTGGATGGCCAACGCTTTTTCAAAGGATTCCAGGGTGATTGTATAGGTAAGCCGGGGCCTGAAATTTCCCCGTTTCTTTTTAATCTGCCAATTGATTTCCATAATTTTTATGTCCAGGCCTCCAACGTGTCATCATCGGGCAACATATCTATAATTTCTCCAAACGGCGGGGTGAACCCGGCATCACCGATCCTTATCCACAGCACCGGATAGGCGGGTGTAAAGTCGGGGTAACGCATACATTCCATATCCGTAAAGAACAGTAGACAGCAAGGGTCTATGCCCTGGTGTTCGATAAACTCAAAGACCGCCGTAAAATCTGTGCCCCCGCCGCCTTTGGGCGCAAACGAGAAAGTCAGATCCCGGGCATCAATCACATCATATCCTGTGACGGTCATATCCGCATATACCAGATGAACAAGGCTTGGATGCATGTCCAGAATGGCCTTAAGTTCGCCCCCGAACCGTTCAAGTTCAGCGGGGTTTATGCTGCCCGAGGTATCTACGGCAAGGACAAGTTGGGGCAGTTGATCCGATGCCAGACTCGGTAAATAGAGGTCCTGGTGAATATATCTGGGGTTGGGTCTTGTCCAGGTATAGTCCCGGCGGGCAGACTGCTGGATAAACCGGGAAAGCAGGGATGGCCAGGGAAGCGTAGGGCTGACGCGTTCTTTGACCAGAATATCTACTCCCTTTGGAAGCTTTCCCATGCTCCGGGCATTGGAGGCGGCCTGAATCAACGCTTGATCCCAGTCCGTATCATTGTCGTTGTGTCCTGAAAAGCGCTTTTTTTCCGGCGTGGTACCGTCCCTGACTTCACCGGTTCCCCCTGGGTCCGTATTCCCGTCCGGGTCAGGTTTCTTTTCAACGCCGTTTTCAGGGTCATCAGCGGCTGAGCTTTGCTTATCTTCTTCTTTTTCAAGTTCATCCTGGTCGATTGTTTGTGCCGAAGGATCAGATTCATCTTTTTCCTCATCCTTGGCGTCTTCTTCGCCCTGCCCTTCCATCAGGCATGTGTAAACCTGCTCTGCCGTTTTTCCGGCATAATCCCCATCCCAAAGAAACCCGTCGGGCAGGACCAGCCCCGCATCCAGTAAAATAGGGTTGATGACATAGTCACAGGCTTTATTCCAGGCTTGTGGATCTCTATCTTTTCTGCGCAGATGATGATTACAGGCCGGATGCATCACCGTATGGGCGGACAGGCCCACAAGTTTTTCCCGGGGAAGCATATTGATGTAGTTGGGATTGTAACCGAATGTTTTTCCGTCGGTCCAGGCTGTGGTGCAGGTCCGGTCCTCTTTGAATGTCAGACGCATGGCAAGGGATGCAAAAAACGGGTGGTTTAACACCAGGTCCGCCCTTGCCCTGAGTAAACGGGTCTTAGCCTGTTGATCTTGGTCTGTCAATGTTACACCAAAATTTGCGCATTCATGGATGCCCAGTCAGAAAAAGCCGATGTTTCGACGATTTTAGGGGTTTTACGCACCGCTTCTCGCATTAAAAGCACGGAAAATTCAGGGGGCAGGCGACGGGCCCAGGACATGACAATACTTATATTGTCGATTGTCACGGCAGCGCCCATCATCTCACCTAGGGCAAAAAGCACGGCAGGGTTATCCGGTACAGGTATGCCGGCGGGATCGGCCATGATGTCCGAAGGAGAGGGCAGCTGGTGCCATAACCCCATAAAACCTGAAAATTCAGCCGCCGCCCCTTTTCCCACAGCCCCTGAAACAAGTTCATGAATCATTTCAGGGTCAGGATTGGATTCTAAAAGTCTTGAAACAAATTCCCAGGAGCGTGGTGAGGCAAAGGCACGGGTCTCTCGTTTGGGATCAAAATCGTGCAGCAGGGAGGGCCTGAACCTTATAAACGCCCTCACCTGTTGGGATATACCGGATTGTTGCGCCCACTCAAGCCATTGGTCCGTATCCACTTCAAAATCAATATGGATAAAACGGTTGGCCAGTGCCGACGGCATTCTGTGGGACACGGCCCGGTCCTGTTCCCGGTTGCCTGCGGCCACAACAGACCAATCGTCAGGCAACCGGTACTCGCCAAGTTTCCGGTCCAGAACCAGCTGGTAGCATGCCGCCTGGACCAGTGGCGGGGCCGCATTGAGCTCGTCAAGGAAAAGAACGCCCGAGCCTTCAGTGGGCAAAAATGACGGTGCACACCAGTGGGAGCGGCCATCCTTACTGATTTTGGGAATGCCTCTAAGATCAACCGGATCCAGAAGAACCGCTCGGATATCAACTAGTTTAAGCTCAAGAGTGTCAGCGGTCTGCCGGACAACTTGACTTTTGCCGATACCGGGAGGTCCCCAAATAAACACCGGCTGTTTAATGGATAAAAGACCTGTCAGTGCTGCTTTGATGTTTGATGATTTCATGTTTACGCCTTGGATATATTGCAAATAAAAACGTTTATTACATTAAATTATTTTGCATGTCAATATCTTTTAGTTAAGCAAAACTTTATATCCTCAAAACAAAATAGCTGTCCCCGGCATTACAAATTATCACAATCTAAACATCCCAACATATCCTGGCGATCATTACCAAGCCGGTTTTAAAATCAATTTAAAATTTTAACCTGTATGCCTAGACAGGGATTGACATCAATCGCTTACCGGCGTAGTATCCTCACCGTTCTCAGGGCGGGGTGAAATTCCCCACCGGCGGTAACCTGGTAATTTGAAGTCAGATGCCAGGAAAGCCCGCGAGCGCTTTGCAGCTTTTTTCAGCAAAGGTCAGCAGATCTGGTGAGACTCCAGGGCCGACGGTTACAGTCCGGATGGAAGAGGATAAGCAAAAAACGCTGTACCATTGCGTCCACAGGCTACCGACGGATATTGTTGGTGGTCGGGTATTGTAATGGGCGGTGGTCTCTTGCCTTTTTATTCCCATGCCCTGATTCATGTATCAATTTATACCAATTACCAAGGAGTAGAATCATGAATCAGAATCCTTTAAAACAATTTGGAAATTCCCAGGAGCGTTTACAGGCCGGATTAGAAGCCCTTCGCCGGGGATCAGGCGTTTTGGTGGCCGACGATGAAAACCGGGAAAATGAAGTGGACCTCATTTTTGGGGCACACAGCCTGAAGGTCGAGCAGATGGCGATGCTGATCAGGGAATGCAGCGGTATCGTCTGCCTGTGCCTTCCCCCGGCAAAGGTTGCAGACTTGGCACTTTTTCCGATGGTGACGAACAATACAAGTCAATACCAGACCGCCTTCACCGTATCCATTGAGGCAGCCAAAGGGGTTACCACAGGGGTTTCAGCCCGGGACCGTTTAACAACTGTTCAGGCGGCCATTGACGAAAACGCAGTACCCGAAGATCTCAATCGTCCAGGTCATATTTTCCCGTTACAGGCCAAACCAGACGGCGTCCTCGAACGTGCCGGCCATACCGAAGCCACCGTTGATCTTATGCGTCTGGCCGGTCTGGCGCCATACGGGGTGTTATGTGAACTTACCAATCCGGACGGCACCATGGCCAGACTGCCGAAGGCGGCACAATTTGCCTTGGAGAACGGGTTTACTATGCTGACCGTTGAAGATATTATAAGTTACAGACTTGGATCACAAACGGTTAAAGCGTCATAATCAGGCCCGGCGCTACCCTTAAATTTTTGGGTTCGCACACCGTTTTTCCCGGTATCCCCATACGTTTTGTCCGGATGCCGGGAAAACAATCGAACACCCACCTGCTTCAAATCCATCCATTCACGCCGATTCATTAAAAAGTTTTGACTTTATTCATAAACCTGTGGTAAATATTTCAGTATGTTGTACTGTTTTGTTCTTAAGATAGAAAATGTTCAATAATTCGGCTGGAATTCATCCTTTTAATATTCAGAACCGCGATTCAAGAACCCAAAACAATATTATTGAACTGTATTCGTACGTTAAAGTTCTATTTCCAGAGACATAGCAACTTTTATGGGCATTTTTGCGAGATCTTAACCATACGGAGGAAATTTAATTGAACGATTTTCTAAAAAACCTAAGAAATTCCGGCAAAAAGGAAACCTCGTCAATCAAAAAAAACATGGACAGTACCTATTTTACGCCTACAGAACGGCGTATTCCAAAAGAGAGACGCCCCTCCGCCTTTAACCGGTCAAATGCCATTCCGGAAAAAGAAGTACGCAAACAGGAAATCGGGGACTTGATTCCGGTCATTGCCGAAAGTACCGCCCAAATTGCCAAGGAGATCGAACGTATGGCCGAGGTAAGCGAAATGCTTATGGAATCCCAGATGCGCCAGCAAAATGCCATGGCTGATTTCTTTGAATCTTTAAAAACCCTGATGGAAAACCGGCAAAGCCCGGATGAAATGCCGATGGCAACAGCCAGCTATGCCTCGGGAACCCATTACACCAAAGACGACATCATCGCCACCATCAACAGGATGCGTGAACAGGGTGCCACATTTTCCACAATTGCAGAATATTTAAGGGATAAAGGAATTCCCACGTTTTCCGGCAGGGGGCAGTGGCATGCCCAGACCATCCACCGGCTATGCAAATAAATTGAATCTTTATTCAGGCTTTACTTAAATTGTTGGCTCTAAGATTAGTTTAATATTCACAACCGTATTTTTTTTATATATGATAACTCCCGCCTTTACATTTTTTTTGTAAACACTTGTCTGCCCTTGAATTAGGACGATGCAAGCCGTTTTCAAGCAGACAATCAATATGGGGGTTGACGATGACAAAAGCCACTTACTGGGCAGATTCATACGTAGATAAACGTTGCAGTGCCCAGGAGGCCCTGAAACACATCAGGCCCGGTCAACGCGTATTTATAGGTTCATCCTGTGCTGAACCCCAGCATCTTGTCAAAGAGTTGTCTGACATCTCCGCAAGATTCACAGATCTTGAAATCGTGCGCCTGCTCAGCATTGAAAGCGGACCGCTGACGCTTATCGCCAACGAGTCCCATTCCCATCAGTTCAATATCAGATCCTTTTATCTCGGCTCCTGCGGTCCCAGGGTGATCAGTAAAAATCAAAGGTTTATCACACCAGCCAACCTTTACCAGATCCCGCACCTGTTTAAATCCGGCCTCATGCCCTTGAATGCCGCACTGATCCAGGCCTCTCCCCCCGATGACTTTGGGTGGATGAGCCTTGGCATTTCCGTGGATATCAACCTTTCGGCCTGCGAAACCGCTGATATTGTCATATGCCAGATCAACCCCCTGATGCCCCGGGTGCTGGGCAGAAGCTTTATTCATGTCAATGATGTTGACTTTATTGTGGAACATGAGGACCCGCTTTTAACCATCCAACAGCGCCCTGAACAGGAGTCGGACAACACCATTGCCAGGCATATTTCACGGCTTATTGATGACGGGTCAACCATCCAGACAAGTCTTAGTTTAACCACCGAGGCGGTGATGCTGGCCTTGTCGGATAAAAACGATATCGGTATTCATTCACAATACCTGTCCGATGCCCTCATGCATCTTTTCTCCATTGGTGTGATCACCAATAAGAAAAAAGGGTTTAACAACGGCAAACTTGTTGCCAGCGCAGCGGTTGGATCGGCCCTGCTCTATGAGTTTTTGGACGACAATCCCTCCATTGAATTTTACCCGTCGGATTATACCAACAACCCCGGCATCATCGGTCGACATAATAAAATGGTCACCCTAAACACGGCCATGGCCATTGATCTGACCGGTCAGGTGGCCGCCGATGCCCTGCCGTTTAACAACTACACAGGTATAAATGGGCTGCTTGATTTCACCCGGGGGGCAGCCATGTCCGAAGGGGGTAAGTCCATCCTGATGATGACCGCCACCGCAGATCAGGGACAAAAAAGCCGGATTGTCCCCCGATTGGCCGAACACGCCGTGGTCGTCCCCAGGGGAGATGTCCAGTTTGTGGCAACGGAATACGGGCTGGTGAATCTGTTTGGCAAAACAATCCAGGAACGGGTCATGGCCTTGGTATCCATTGCCCATCCGGATTTCAGGGACGAATTGTTTGCCGCAGCCAAAGAGATGGGATTGATTGACAGTGACCGTAAATTTAAAGAGGCCATTAAAGGCGTCTATCCGCTTCAATATGAAGAAACCATCATTATAAAAGACATTCCCATTACATTCAGACCGGCAAAACCCACGGATGAAAGGTTTATACAGGAGCACTATTACACCATGAATCGTGGAGATATTGTTTCAAGGTTCTTTCACGAGAAAAAAAGCTTTGCCTATGATCAAATTGAAACCACCTATGAAATTGATTACATAAATGATTTGACCATCGTGGCCACCATAGGCGAACTGGGATTTGAAAAAATTATTGCCGTGGGGGAATATTTCAGGAACACGATCATCAATATGGCCGAGGTGGCGTATTCCGTATCAAAAGATTACCAGGGTATGGGCATTGCCGATATCTTGCAGAAAAAACTCAATCAAGCAGCCATCGACAACGGGATCAAAGGACTGATCGCCTATACATCCCCCCACAACAAAGGCATGATCCGCCTGTTTCACAAACAGCCCTATACCATCAAAACTGAAAAAAATGAAGATATGCTGATCCTAAGCTGCCTGTTCAACGACCCCAAAGAAGATGGCGACGGAGACAAAGCCCTGGGGGACGCCATCTTATCCATGGGTTAAATTAGTTCTTTCTCACAAGCAGCGCCACCGATTCAATGTGATAGGTGTGGGGAAACATATCCACCGGTGTGACTTCCAGTACGGCATAACGCGATGCAAGCATCTCAAGGTCCCTTGCAAGGGTTGCAGGATTGCAGGAGACATAAACAATTTTCTCCGGAGAATGGGCCAGTACGTGCCCGACCACATCCTTGTGCATCCCCACCCGGGGTGGATCAATAATAATAACATCCGGCTTTTCAGGCACCTGCCTGAACACATCTTTGATATCCCCTTCCAGAAAGGTGCAGTTCTCAATGCCGTTTAATTTTACATTTTCCCTGGCATCGACCACGGCAGAATGAACGATCTCAATACCGTATATCTGTTTTGCCTGACCGGAAAGCCAGATGGGGATGGTCCCTGTGCCTGAATAGAGATCCAGAACCGTCTGTGATCCGTCAAGGTCGGCATAGTCACTGACTTTGCCATACAATTTTTCACAGGCCCGGGTATTGGTCTGGAAAAAAGAGTTTGCCGAGATTTTAAACTGATACGCGCCGAGCTTTTCAATTATATGATCTTCGCCGTGGATTAGAATCTCTTCTTTGCCCGTAGAGACCCCGGACCGGGCGTCCGTAATGTTATTGACGATACAGCTAATCCGGCTGAATTTTTCCACAAGCTGCTGGCCCAAAGATTCAATGACATCAATATTTTTTTCACTGGTTACAAGATTAACCATCCACTGATCCCTGGCCACCGAATGCCTGAGCATGACAAAACGCCAGAACCCTTCGTGCCGGCGCAAATGATATGCAGCAAGTCCGGATTCGGCCACAAAGCCACGGATGGTCTCTAAAATCTCATTACCCAGGGCCGGCATGATATGACAATTATGAATATCAATCACCTTGTCAAAGGTGCCCGGGACATGCAGACCGATGCCAAACCCCTTTTTAACGGATTCGTCAGCCAATTCATCGGGCATAAGCCAGCGCATGGAAGAGCAGGAAAACTCCATTTTATTTCGGTATTCGTAGATATAATCCGAGGGCACCACATCGGTGACCCGGACATCTTTTAACCGCCCGATGTGCGCCAACGATTCCACAACATGGCGCTTTTTGTATTCAAGCTGACGCTCGTAGGGCAGTTGCTGCCATTTGCAGCCCCCGCAAAACCGGTTGTACTCGCATCTTGCCTCCTCGCGCAGGGGCGAGGGGGTAACCATGTTGATCAGCCGCCCTTCGGCCCAGGATTTCTTTTTTTTGGAAATCTTAACAAATACCCGGTCTCCGGGCACACAACGGTCCACAAACACGGGAAACCCATCGGGTTTGGCCAGACCTTTTCCCCCAAAGGCAAGGTCAATGATGTCCAATTCGTAGGTTTTTCTTTTTTTAACGGGCATTTTATATTATATCTTGTGATTATATGGTTGAAGTAAAAAAGACAGATAATATACAAATATATGGGCACAAAAACAAGATGAAAATATTGGAAACCGATTTTACCATTGACGGATTTACCCTGAAAGGCACTCTTCATCTGCCTTCATGCCCCATGCCCCCCCTTGTTGTGGGCTCGCACGGCCTTGAAGGCAGCCGGAATTCCGCCAAACAGACGCTGTTATCAAAGGTTCTGCCTGAAAATAATATTGCCTTTTTTCGTTTTGACCACAGGGGCTGCGGCGACAGCCAGGGCAGTTTTGTTGAGGATACCAGTATTGAAAAACGCGGAAAGGATTTTTGTGCGGCGGTGAGCCATGTCATCGACATGAAGGTTACATCAAGCCGGCTTGCCCTGTTTGGCTCGAGCATGGGCGGTGCCACCTGCATCAAGGCCTGGCAGGATCTTGAACGTGCAGGGTTCAAGATTCAGGGTGCGGTTTTGTGCGCAGCCCCCGTGAACACCCGGACCATAAAAAGGATTCCCCTGGCGGGCAATGACAACCGCCCTGCCCTGTCCCTGGATTTTTTCAAGGAGAACCTCTTATATGACCTTTCCGACCAGGCAAAGGCGCTGCACCATGTTATGATTTTCCATGGGCGTGCCGATGAGGTGGTCCCGGTGGAAAATGCCAAGATCCTCTATGCCGCCATGCAGCCCCCCAAAGAGATGATTCTGCATGACGGCGGCGATCACCAGATGCAAAACCGGGCGCACCAACAGGATTTTGAACAAAAAATGACCGATTGGTACAGATCCATATTCAACATATAGCCATGGGCTGACCTGACATATCAACTGCCCGGTTCAGCCCACAACCAATGTTAAAAAATCTGTTTAGATCCAACGGGCCTTATTAAACAAAGTATTTATTCTGCCATATCCAGGGAAGAAGGCATAAACCCATCTTCATTTTCATCCATTTGTCTCTGGCAGATCACCTGGGCTTTATCAAATTGGGCCAGTGTGGCGTTGCTTGGTTTTTTAGTAACCAGGCTGACCGACACAATGGCAATGGCGGCAAGGAAAAATCCGGGCAGCAGTTCATAAAAATACTCACCCTCAATGGAGATAAAGTTCTTAACCACAACAATGGTCACAGCACCGGTGATCATTCCAGCCAATGCCCCGCTTCGGGTCATACCCCGCCACACAAGAGACAGAATGATCAAAGGACCGAATGCCGCACCGAATCCCCCCCAGGCATACCCCACCATGGACAGGATACTGCCCGAATCGTTGGAGGCAAGCACGAAGGCAAGCAGGGCAAAGCCCAAAACACCGAACCGGCTGATCCAGGCCCGGGTCCGGTCACTGGTCTTTTCAAAGAAAGGAAGATCTTCGGTCAACGCAGAGGTCAGGACCAACAGCTGGGAATCGGCCGTGGACATGACGGCGGCTAGAACGGCGGCCAGGATAAACCCGCTGAAAACCGGATGAAACAACGCAGTTGTCAGGGCCAGAAAAATACGTTCACTGTTGCCGTCGGGACCGGAGATTCCGGGCATGGGATGAACCGAATTGTATCCGATCCCCACAAGGCCGATCAAAGACGCCAGAACCAGGCAGATCAGCATCCAGGTTGTGCCCACACGCCTGGCCTTGGGCACGGATGCCACACTGTCGATCCCGATAAACCGGGACAGGATGTGGGGCTGGCCGAAATACCCGAATCCCCAGGCACAAAGGGATGCGCCTGTGATCCAGGAGGAGGAAAAGGAGAATGCCCCGGGACGAATGGCGGCGATATCAACCCCGGACCCAGACACGGCAGTGAAAGCCATAATGGCGCAGAAAACCAGGGCGGCGAGCATGAGCAGCCCCTGGATCAAATCCGTCCAGCACACGGCAAGGTATCCGCCCAAAAAGGTGTAGGAGACCACCACAAAGGTGGTAATGATCAAGGCAGTCTCTTCAGAGGCTCCGAAGCTATGGGCAAACAAGAGGGTACCGCCCTTAAGTCCGGAGGCCACGTACAATGTAAAGAAAATAAGAATAACAACGGCAGAGACAATTTTAAGCACACCGGAATCATCGTCAAACCGTTTGGAAATGAATTTGGGAAGGGTAACGGCATTGAGCAGTTCGGTCATGGATCGCAGGCGCCCTGCAACCACAAGCCAGTTGATGTAAGCACCAGCGGCAAGCCCAAAGGAGATCCAGAATCCACCGATCAATCCCTTTGCAAACACAGCACCCGGCAGGCCGAGCAATAACCAGCTTGACATGTCTGATGCGCCGGCACTGATGGCGGTGGTGACAGGTCCAAGGGACCGTCCCCCAATCAAAAAATCTTCATTGTTGTTTGTCCGTTTCATTGAAACATAACCGATACCCAGCATCAGCAGTAGATACAATCCAAACTGAACGTATAAAAGTTCCATACTCCTCCCTTTTTCAATCGCTTTTAACAAATTTTTGTGATATTGGCTTGCGGTCTTTTTATGAAAGCCTGCGCCGCGTCAATTTCCTTTTTGTATTAAATCCAGTACTACGTCATTCCCCTTTTTGTAATAAATCCAGTGCTACGTCACCCCCCTTTTTGTAATAAATAATGCAAGAGCATCAATGGTTAAACCATTTGACCTACTGTGCTAACCTATTGGAATTATGTTCGTCAAGTCTTTTTATTTTTTTATAATTAGTGTTTGAACGAAAACCTGGAAATTATATTGATTACGAGGCGAACTGAAATTTTAACCGGAGGAATTGATCACTTGATCATAAGATCGGCCATCTTTTGTAGGGGCAGACCCGTTAGGGCAGGCACAGAAACCTGCCCTATAATGGCCGACGTTAGAACCAAGCCCGACGTTCTTATAGTCCGCCCGAGTTTGGCTATGATATCTGGCAGGAACTTTAAAAACTTGTTAGTCTGTCTTCATTTAAGATATGGAGCAAATTGAAAATGAGTGGACAAAAAAAATTAGTATATTTCTGGTTATCGTTTTGATTCTTTTTGGGGTTGGCGCGGATGGTTCGCCATACACACCTGGATCGCGAAAAACAAAACCGGGGAAGATGTCTATACGATATACGACGTTGTGGGATGGCAAGGGCACCATGGCAATTCGGTCTTTGGGACAGCTGTTATTCCCCCATGGGGCTCACCCCATCAGGCTTCTCCAAATCCAAAAGCATTTGTTTGATATCAAGGCCTCCCGCAAATCCGGTTAATTTGCCGTTTTTACCAATGACACGATGACAGGGAATGATGATGGGGATAGGGTTACACCTGTTGGCAAGACCTACGGCCCGGAACGCTTTGGGATTGTTGATTTGTTCGGCTATGCCGCCGTAGGTAACCGTCGTGCCGTAAGGGATAGTTAAAAGCGCCTGCCAGACCTGTTTTTGAAAATCGGTTCCGTTGGGCTGTAGTTCAAGATTAAATTTTTTTAACCGGCCGTCAAAGTATTCGCCCAGTTGGAACACCGCATCGGGGAATATGGTGTTGTCCTCTATCCAGCCGTGTCCGGGCGTCCGTTTCTCACCTTTGACTGGGAAACGGATAAGTTCAAGCGTTGTATTGCCGGCCAGCATCAATGGCCCGACCCTTGAATTGACGTATCTGTATTTCATCTTCAGGCACCTTGATACTATCCTGTGATTAAATCCCGGGCTTTAATTGCAAGTTTTTCCCGGAAAATTTTAGAGTTGTGCCGGATATCAACGGGGAATTTGTACTCAATGAAAATATATTCAATACCTGCGGTCAAAGGACTCTTTTTGGCCAGGTCCGACAACTCTTCAAGAAATTGTTTTTCATTTGAAATTTTTTCAAAAGGCTCCACAAAGACCACGGGCATCTGACGGTTTTTCGGTCCGACCCCGGTGAGGGCACTGCGATACACCTTTTCATGATTGTTGAATATGGCCTCCACGGGGATGGTAAACAAGGTCTCTTCTCCTGTCTCTACCCGGTGGGCCTTTCTGCCGCAGAACCAGATCCTGCCCTTGGAATCCTTCCAGGCCAGATCCCCCATCCGGTGCCAAATTTTACCGTCCGGGTCTTTGACTTTGGCCAGCAGATCTGCATTGGCATCATTAAAATAGTGTTCGGTAACCAGATCTGCCTTGACCGTTATTTCCCCCACCTGATTTTCAGGCACTTCCCGGGTGTCCTGGATCTGCTTGATCGGCTCATCGGAAATCTCGATCAATTTTACGTTTGTATCTGCAATGGGCCGGCCCACACACATGCCAAATCCCTGCTCGGACAATTTTCGGGTTTCCGACAAAATTTCATGGGAACCAATGGATATGATGGGAACCGCTTCGGTCGCCCCGTAAGGGGTATGAATCTGGGTATCATCGGACAGCATCGACGAAAACTGTTCAATATTGGCCGGACTGACCGGCGCACCGGCTGAAACAACCCGGCGCAATGACGGCAGCTTTACCCCATTTTCCTTTCCATATTTCCCAACACGGTTCAACAGGGCCGGGGATGCAAACATATTGGTCACACCGTGGTTCTCAATGGCCTCGATAATTTTTACCGGATTCACCTGGGCAGGTTTGGTGGGGTCCATGTCCGGAATCACGGCCGTCATGCCCAGAGCCGGGTCAAATAAAGCAAAAAGGGGAAATGTAGGCAGATCCACTTCATCGGGCGCGATCTGAAAATGCGATTGAATCTGGCGAATCTGGGCTTCAAAATTGCCATGGGTGTAGATGACACCCTTGGCAGGGCCTGTGGAGCCTGTGGTAAATACAATGGCCGCCGTTTCATTTTCCGTGGTCTGCACCTGTTTGAAAGGTGTGGCCGGCAACCTGTTCAACAACTGGTCCAGGGTATGCCCGCCCCAGAACCACCGTCGGCCCACGGTCACCCACCGCTTTACCGTCTTAAAGTATCCCGGGCGCAGGGTGCGAAGCACATGGGCCTTTTCAATGCCGATAAAGGCCTTGGGACGGCTTTGGGAAAGGCATTGCAGCATCCGGTCAATGCCCATACCCGGGTCCACCACCACGGGCACAGCCCCCACCTTGAACATGGCAAACACCGTTAGAAAAAAGTCCATACCCGGGGTCACCATCAAAATGGTGCGGGTCCCCCGGCCGATGCCGATACTGTCAAGACCTGCGGCAAGGCGATCAGATTGCTCGTCAAGCTGGCGAAAGGTGAGTTGGCTGTAAAGAACCCGCCCGGCGCGATCCCGTGAGGCAGGGTAGACCACAGCCCGTTTGAATGGAAATTTTTCAGCGGATTGTTTGAGGCTTTGGGCAATATTTGTATAGCGTGTCATAGAAACTTCTTCTTTATCTTATACAAGGTCCCGTTGATCATGCCTTCCGGGGCCTTGGGCATGGCGTCCTTTAACGGGGCGGTCAATTCCTGGGATTTTTCCAGGGCTTCATTGGCGGTCTGGAGCATCTGTTCGGCTGTCTGATCGATTTTTTCCTGTCCCTGGGTCTGATTGACCTGGAACAGTACAAAGGTTTCTTTAATGGGTTTTTCCAATTTTTCAAAGGATTTTTTTAAAGACTGCATCCCTTTATCCCATACTTTTTTTTCACCGTCGGCAATTTTCCTTTGGGCCGGATACTTGGCGGCGACACCGTCGATGCGGGCAATTTCGGCTTCCAATAAATTCATCTCTGTATTATAGGCCACCAGGGCATCGTAAAGTTCGGGCATTCGAGCAAAACAAAAGGCCAGCATCTCATCGGGAAGGGTGACATGGGCAAGGGGGACGGATTGATAAACCGGGCCGTCCCCTGTTCCGGAACTTGAAAAAAATTTAGTGTACGCAAAAAATCCACCCCCGCCAAGAACACCCAGGATAACGAAAAGAATGATCAGCTTTTTTATTAATGATTTTTTCTTGGGTTTGGCCGGTTTGGATTGGTCACCCGCATTTTCTTCCACAGCCGGTTCTTCGGGTTCATCCTTTTTTTTCTTTTTTAAAAGTCCCATAACATCCCAATTTAGCGAGCATCCACCTGAAAGTCAAAATTGTAAAAATGTCAGGACAAAAAATTCTGGATCAGCTCAAGGGTGGGACCGGGTTTATCTTCGAACAGATAGTGACCGGCATCTTCAAACACATGGGCACGGGATCGGGGGAATCTGTTTTTAAATTCGTTGAGGAAATGAACATCAAAAACAAAATCCCGGGTGCCCCATAAAAACATGAGCTGATTCGGATCAAGGGCGCTGAGGCCCTGATCCACCTTTTGAACCCTGGCATAACTTCTGTCTTTTTCTGTTATCGGTATATCCTGAACAAATTTTAAGGTGGCGATGCGATTTGCCCAACTGTTGTATGGAGCAACAAGACCTTTTTTAACAGGATTGGAAAGCCTGTTTTCCGCACCAAGATAGAGCGCACCCCGGGCAAAAATGTTGGCACCCAACACAGCCGGTACGGCAAATGGCCCAAGATATTTAATGGCCCAAAGGGCTGCCGGAAACTGTTTGGATGGCGGCAGAAAAAATCCCGAGGTGTTGGTGATCACAATTTTATCCACCCGGTCCAGGTTGTCCAGGGCCCAGGCAAGGCCGATCATCCCGCCCCAGTCATGGACAATCAAAGATATTTTCTCTTTGATATCTAAACTTTTGACCAGGGCATCCAGGTCAGCCACCCTTTGATCCAAGGTGTAATCATAGGTTTTAGCCGACGGCTTGTCTGAAAACCCGCACCCGATGTGGTCCGGTGCAATGGTTCTGAAATTACTGGAAAGGCCGGAAATCAGATGACGGAAATAAAAAGACCAGGTGGGATTGCCGTGGACCATGAGCACAGGCCGGCCCCTGCCCTGATCCACATAATGCATTTGATTTGCGTTTATCGATGCATAATGGGGCTCGAAGGGATACAGATCCCCAAACCCGGCAGTGGAAGTGAGCCGGCCGTTTATCGTTCTTGCTACCATTCAACCCCCAGAAAATAACAATTAAGTCCGGAACCCACCCCTAGAAAGGCCACAAAGTCGCCGGGAGCAAAAAATCCCCGTTCATCGGCAATGGCCGCCGAGATCGGCAGGGAGACAGACCCCACATTACCCAGGAAGGGAAATGTGATGAAATCCTTTTTCCGGTCAATGTTCATGGCCGTATAAAATTTATGGTGATGGCCCTCCCCCACCTGGTGGGCAACAAATTTATCCGGCTTATCGGCAGGGATGTTCAATTCATTGCGGAACAACTCATAGGTCTCCATGGCCAATTCCGTGCCGTGGTCAAGCACTTTCTGGGCATCGGTTCGCATGATCACTTTAGAGTTCGTGGGCATGCCCTTGCCGTCTAATCCCCAGTAACACAGATCCCAATGACGGATGGAGTTGTTCACCACCCCGCCGTTGACCCTATGGCGGGGGGTCGAGGGATTACCCAAAGTCCCGTCGGTGAGCAAAATTGCCGCCGCCCCCGAACCGCCGGTCATGGTGGCCACAGCCCTTCTATAAAAATCAATGTTCTTGTGGGTGTTGATCTCGTCAATGGTGGCATCAACAATCTGCCGGGCCGTTTCGCAGGAGACCACAAGCCCGGCTTTGATATGCCCGAGCTGAATCTCATTGGCCACATGCACCATGCCCGTGATCATACCAAGACATGCTGATTTAACATCATACACATGGGCCCTGGGTCCCACCCCGATCTTGTCTGCCACGGCACAGGAAGTGGCCGGTTCAAATCCGTCCTGGCACACCCCGCAAAAACAAAGTGCGCCCAGTTCTTCGGGCTTGATACCTGCTTCATCCAGGGCACGCTTGCCTGCCACGGCCGCATGTTCGGCCAGGGTATGATCTTCATCCCAGTAACGGCGTTCCCGGATACCGGTCAATGCCTCCAGCTGGCCGGGCACAAACCCGACCGCCTCAAAAAACGGGGAGAGCCTTTCATCTATTTCCCGGCTGGTCACGATGTTAGGTGCCAGCTCATATCCAAAGGATTCAATAAACACCTTGTCGTACTTCATCTTCTTCTCCAATACGCCTCAAGATCCTGGCGGGTGACACCTTCCAGTTTCATTCCCATATCCTTGTAAAAGACAATTTCAAGGTCATCTGAAAACATATGGGCATCCGCCGTCACAAAAGGCTGGGGTTCATATCCGATTGATTTTATTTCAATATCGTAAAGTGCTTTTTTTGTAGCCCGGGTCACAGGGCCCCGGCATTTAAGATCACTTTCGTTGTTTTCCAGTACATTATAGCTGATGTCATCATGGGGCACCACCCAGCCCATGCGCTGGACAAAAACCCGAAGGGTATGGGCACAGCACTCATACATCAAGGTTCCCGGCATCACCATGTCATCGATAAAATGGCAGGTTAAAAACCAGTCCTCGGGATGGATGTCGGCCTGGGCAATGATCCGGCCCATGCCGAACCGACCGCCGGAGGGGTCCAGGTCAAGCACCCGGTGGATCAGCCGCATGGGCCCGCCGGGCAGCCATTGATTTTTTCCGGTGCGTCTTCCTTGAAAATCTGCGCCAAAGGCGGTTTCAAGATCACCTGTGCGAAGGGCCTCCACCTGGGCATCATCCAGGCTCAGGCGCTCTTTTGGGGCAAACCATTCAGGCGGCGGTCCCTGGATATTCATCTCTTTGTCCTCTTTTTTCAAAATAATGCCCCCGGAATTTTCCACCTCCTGCTCGGTGAAAAAGCCTGCGCATCCGTCGCGCATGGAGATAAAGGGCAGTTGATTGATGTAGCCCTGGTAATGAAAAAAGAAAAGATAGATGTCACCCTGCTTTAAAAAGCGGTCGATCTCAATGTGATATTCAATGGTTTCTCCGGGCACGGGCAGGCTTCGGTGGAACGTCACCTTGGCATCCAGCAGCCGGTACTTGCGCGTTCCTTTGACAACATGGTCGATGCCCAGCCAGGAGCAGAGGAACAGATCGGCCTGGCCCGCTTCAATGGAGATGGAGACCGGGGCCTTGCCGCCGTCCAGGTACCAGGCATTTTCAAGGACATCATGCTGGGTAACCACTTTGCCGGCGGTTAAAGACAATTTTTCCCCATGAACGGAAACGATGCGATCCACCAGCATCAAGGGCTCAGCGGGCAGCCGCACCCGGACCGGATAATTGTCGATGACATCAAAATCCTGCCCCAATACATTTCCCGCTTTTCCCACGGCAAATTCAAGGCATTGTTCCCGGTCCATGAACAAATCGGGGATTTTAGACGTTTGCCGGGGCACAGCGATCGGTTCTAAACAGGTTGACACATTTGCCCCCGTCGACATTGCACCGGAAAGGGCGGCCAACTGTTCGGTCATGGCCTGGGTATTTTGGGCGGATAATTCTAAAAAATGTTCATGGGCCCTGGCCGTCACGGCCTGGGTGTGTGCCAGCAGTTCGGGGATATTGTCGCAATCGCCCAAAAGCGGTGTTGCGGCCGGCTCAGAACCAACATCTCCTGTGGCAATCAATTCCCGGGGAAAGTGCGGACGGGTCATCGGGATGCGAATGCAGGTGAGTGATGTTTCGTTTTTCTCCCGGACGACCGGAATGCCGGGGCGCGTTCCTCCCTGTCCTGGATTTTGGCAGCCAGACAAGACAACATGCCCTGCAATACCATCCCGGGTCAGGCATCCTGCGACGGCTGTTTGGGGAATACCTGGGGTATTAAGCAGACAGCCTGGATATTTTCGGGCATACAGACACAATGCGGTGGCCGTTACGGCAAACAGGCCTGCCGCCATTCCGGCATGGCCGGACACGGCAGACGGACAGAAAACCGGGAACGTCTTGGATTCAAAACCAGAGGCTTCCCCTGCGCCTAAAAAGTGAGACCCACTGTGGGTCAAGGCAGCCAGCCCGATCTCATTTAATTGCATACCAGCTTGCCCCAGCGCTGTTTGCAATGAGGTTTGTACAACCGCGGATCGAGAACCCTGGGCCTGGACACCGGTTTCACCGGCAAGTGCAGCCCCCCCTGCGCCCCCCACACCATTAACAACGGCATAAATCCGGTCATGATCTCTTTGTGCGGCATCCAGGGGTTTGAGAACCAGGGCCACAGCCCCTTCGGAAGGCAACGTCATAGGGTCCATGCCGGTTAACACCTGATCCCGGCTAAAACTTCTAATGTCGCCGGCAAGATCTACAGCCGCACATAGAAAGGTATCTGTTTCCCCTGTGGAGAGGGATTTTACGGCAATATCAATGGCCGTCTGCCCCGAAGCTTCATCCGCAGATAGGGTAAAACAGGGTCCGCCGAGTTTAAACGCCCGGGCTAAACGGGAGGCGACAATGCCGCCCAGGGCGCCCAGTGTTGAATCAAAATTTAAAGACGGCCCGATGGTGTCCAGCAAATCCTGGGAAACATAGTTTCCCTGCCCCTGAACCTGCCACCTTAAATGGTAATCCGTCGCCCCGAAATCAAATTCAATACCCACGGCACACCCCATATTCACCCGGGGTGGTTGTGAGGCATCCGGTTTGGGAGAGATACCGGCATCTGACAAAGCCGCCATGGCCGCTTTGAGCATAATCAGATGCTGGGGCAGGATCTGATTCATCTGGTTGGGGGGGATATTGAAATCTTTGAGATCTATGCTCAGTTCATCCATGAACAGGGTCTGGGCGTTGCGAATGTCAGGGGGCAAATGATCAGCCCTGCGCCAACGTGATTCTCCCGAGCGCCCGGCAACCGTTTTGTCTCCAAAAAGGAGTTGGGAAAAATCTCCAAGGTCGTCGGCACCACCTGACATCAATCCCATGCCCACAATGGCACAAGGAACACTCTTTTCAACCGTGGCAGGGGCAGCCCCCGCCGCATGACTGCGTGATTCAGCCCTAAAGGATTCCACAAGGATCTGGGCATTGATGCCGCCAAACCCAAACGCTGACACGGCAGCCCGCAAAGGTGCGCCATCGCCGCCGGGCACCCAGGCGGCAGGCGCATCCTGCACCCTCACACCGGTATCGTTGAACGGCGAATCGTCCGGCAGGGCATTGAAATTGTTGGATGGCGGCAGCATTTCCCGGTTCATGGCCATGACGGTTTTGATAAATCCGGCCGCACCGGCACCGGTCAGCAGATGACCGATGTTGGACTTCACCGATCCAATGGATAGGCGTGTGTCCATGCATCTATATTTTTCGAGCATCTGCACGATGCTGCGGACTTCCACCTGATCCCCCTTGGGGGTTCCGGAACCATGGCACTCCATGTACTGGATATCATCAAAGGACCACCCGGCCATATCAAAGGCGTGGCACATGGCCCGGACCTGACCTTCACTGGCCGGGGCCACCAGGTTGCCTTCGATGTCGTTGCTCACGCCCCATCCTTTAATCACGGCATGGATGGTGTCTTGGCCTGCCAGGGCGTCGTCCAGGCGTTTGAGCAGAACTAAACCAGCCCCCTCCCCCACCACCAGACCATTGGCATCCCGGTCAAAGGGGGCGCAACGGCCCGTGGGCGACAGGGCCTGCAACTGGGTAAATCCCACCTGGGTATACAGAGACTGGGGACGGGAGACCCCGCCGGCCACCATGGCGTCCACTTTCCCTGACAACAATTGTTCACAGGCAAGCTTTATGGAAAACAAAGACGAGGCACAGGCGGCATCCAGGGTAAAACAGCCCCCGGTCAATCCAAACACCCTTGCCAGGATAGAAGCCGGCGCCGACAGCATACCGGCGCCCCAGGCCTGATGGTTGGAGGGCATGGCAGGGTTGGATGCCAAAAATAGATCGTGGGTCAGCCGTGACGCCCCGGGGGTCGGCAATGCAATGGCAGCCAACACAACCCCTGTGCGCGCCCGATTATCTTTGGACAGCCTGGCATTGCGGATCAAATCGTTGCCGGCAGCCAGGGTCAGCTGGTGAACCGGATCCAGTAAGTGGAAGAACGCATTGTCCAGGCCATGCCCGGCCTTCTCCCCACCGTAAAGATCCAGATTGTCAGGATCGAATACAGACGGGCGGATCAATCCGGCAAACCGGCTGCAGGCCCGGTCCGGTAACGGGGCACCGGGACGGCTATCCACCATCATGTCAACAGGCACACCCCACCGGTCCCGGGGTACCGGAATGACACTGGATTTTTTGGCCATGACATTGGCAATGAACTGTTGGGTATCACTGGCGCCGGGAAATATACCTGACATGCCGACCACGGCAATATCTACGCGTTTAAAACTCATGGAGCCCCATATAATTTACCCGGGGAAAGATTGCAAGCAGGCTTTGTAAAACTTGTGTAAAACGCCTCAGTGTTTGGACGATAAGTCACCCACCTGCGGCGTTGCTGCACAAAGCTGCCAAATTATAAAATCGGGCCTCACGTACTATAGTACGTTCCGGTTGCAACTTTGCTTGCGCCTTGCATCTGGACAACTTATCGTCCAAACACAGGGGGTGATTAGGCGCTATTTAAGTATTGCTGCCACACCTTCGAATATGGAACGGAATAAGAGAAGGGCGGTGAATGCGGACATGCCTGCGCAAATCAGGATATCAATTTTTCCTGATCGGCGATTCTCCTCATAGCCGAAAAGAAACGCCAGGATAAAGCCGGCGGCGAATCCACCGCCATGGCCCCAGTTGTTGATATTGGGCAGGACCAGCCCAATGAGCACCAGGCTGAAAATCCAGGA
Source organism: uncultured Desulfobacter sp. (assembly GCF_963666675.1). Lineage (NCBI taxonomy): Bacteria > Pseudomonadati > Thermodesulfobacteriota > Desulfobacteria > Desulfobacterales > Desulfobacteraceae > Desulfobacter > uncultured Desulfobacter sp. The sequence goes on from NZ_OY762929.1 coordinate 3,138,995, forward strand.
CTTGGTCTGATCAAACACCATCCGTCCCCAATATCCCCCCCGGGACCAGCCATAGTAGAACAGGGCGCCGATGAGGCCGCAAAGCCCTGCAGAGGCCCCGATGGTCAAGGGTACACCACCCAGGCAGGAGAGATAAAAACCACCGGCACCCGAAAGGATATATATGGAGAGCATCCGGTAGAGCCCGAACTCCTTTATCGTAAGCGGCGCAAGGGTGCGAAGCGCCAGCATATTGAACAGGATGTGCAGCAGGCTGCCGTGCAGCCAGTTTGCGGTGAAGATGCTGGACCAGTCATGGGTATAGTTCAAGGCAATGGTCCCGGAGGCCCCCAGAAAAATCAAGGCATCGCTGGACGGGGCCAGAGCGGTTAAAGGATTCATGGTAAAATGAAATTCCCGGGAAAAGAGCAGGGATACCACATACATGATCACGTTGATCCAGATCAAAACCTGGATCGTCAATTTTGTACGATTATCTATCATAACGAAAAAGGGGCCTGTTTTCAGAATTTGTTCGGCAATTCAAGGCTATTCCAAAGTAGAGATTGCAGCCGATCGATCAATAGCCGGTTCAATGCTTTACGATCAGTGGATGGTGATATCTTTAATTTTCACCGCGGCCAGATACTCTTTAACCGCTCCCAGGGTCAGGGCAAACATTTTGGTGCCCACAAGGATCACCACGGGGTCATCCGGAGCCCCGCAGGCCTCGGCAAACACAGGGCCCATAACACCGGTGGGGTCGGCATCCTCGGTCTGATTTTCCTGCATCTGCGCCACAAAGGTATCCAGACGTTCCTTGAGGATGTTGAAATAGTCAACCTTAGTACCTGTGGTGGTTTCCGTCAGGGTGGAGACATTATTTGAAATTTCCCGGATCTGTTCCCAGAACGACTGGGTCAACGGGGCCTTGTTCTTATCTGTCGTGGGCATGAAAAAGGCAAGGGCCCACCCCACACTGAGGATTTTAAGAATGGCCAGTTCATATTCCAGACGGTTCATATCTATGGGATGTTCTTCGGGGACGGCGCCTAAAAGAGATTTAATGTCAGCCCTGTCAATGGCAAAGGCTGAAAGATTTTCTGCCACCTGGTCCACGGAAAGGGTGCCTGCCGGGTTCTCTTGCATATTGGAAGGTTGTCCTTTATCTGCGTTCATATCTGTTTTGATTTACCTTTACCTGATATCAAAATTTGGTTATCTTTGACCGTAAAAATTTAAAATAACAATCCCCCGGTCAAGTGTAAACCCCAGAAGGAAATGATATCTCATGAATATTTATCAAGAAGCCGCCCAACAAATTATTGATTCCAACTATTGTGTTGCCTTTACCGGTGCCGGCATCTCCGTTGAAAGCGGCATCCCGCCCTTTCGGGGCCGAAACGGACTGTGGAATAAATATGATCCCAAATCCTTTGAAATTGAATATTTTCTCCAGGACTCGGCCAGGGCCTGGGAGATCATCAGGGATATCTTTTATGATCTGTTTGGCCAGGTTCTGCCCAATACCGCCCACTATGCATTGGCCGAGATGGAGCAGCGGGGTTTGTTAAAATCAATTATCACCCAGAACATTGACAACCTGCACAAGGATGCAGGAAACACAAAAGTGTACGAGTTTCATGGGTCATTGAAAGAGATCCTCTGCCTGAACTGCGGGCAGAAAGTGAATGTGTCCCAGGTGGATATGACCCATTTGCCCCCCACCTGTTTTACCTGCGGTGGTCTCCTGAAACCGGATGTGGTGTTTTTCGGGGAAGCCATTCCCGAATATGCGGCGTCTAAATCCATTGATGCGGCAGAAAATGCGGACTGTATGATACTCATCGGCACCACAGGCACGGTGGTGCCTGCCAACAGCCTGCCGCCCCGGGCCAAAGCCCGCGGCACCACCATCATAGAGATCAACCCATCCCCGTCGGAATACACCGACCGAATCACGGATATATTCATCCAGGACAATGCCACAAGGGCCATGGAACATCTCATGGAAGCCATTGATGAGATTAGCTGATAGCTGATAGGGAATATGATTCATGAAATAGTTGAATTAAAAGATATAATTAAGAGTAATACTGAAATATTTGGAGAAAAAACATGCCCGACGACTGTCTTTTTTGTAAAATTGCCAACCACGAACTGCCCAGCGATATGCTGTATGAAGACGACGCCTATGTGGTGTTTAAGGATATCCACCCCAAAGCCCCCGTCCATTTGCTGATCGTTCCCAAAATCCATATCCGCAGCGTCAACGACATTGAGCCGGAACATACCGAACTTGTGGGGGGACTGTTTACCCTGGCCGCCAAGATAGCCCAGAAACAAGGGATCAACAAATCCGGATATAAGCTGCTGTTTAATGTGGAAAAAGGCGGTGGCCAGGAGATCTTTCACCTGCATCTTCACCTGTTCGGCGGATGGGAAAAATAGACATTTTTTTTATCAGACAAATTCTCTGGATTGATAACCTCTACAGATAAAATTTTAGGGGGCCGTCCCGGTCAAGTGCCTCCGGCAGCGCTGGAGGCACTTGAAGCTATGCACAGTTAAACCGGTCCAAATTTAGTTCGCTGATATCGATGGAAGGGGCTTCGTCGCAGGCCATATCCGACAGGACAGTGCCAACGGAAGGCGCAATGCCGAAGCCATGACCTGAGAATCCAAACGCCAGAATCAAACCGGGAACCTCTTTGACATGGTCTATTACCGGGACCTTATCCTCGCACCAATCAATAAAACCCACCCAGCTGCGAACCACTTTTGCGTGTTTCAAGGCGGGTATGTAGCTTAGTATCCCTTTGCATGTTGCGCCGGTGGCACCGGCCGGCGGATGGTCTCCTACACTCTTAATAGAGCCGGAATCCAGCGGCGTTCCCGCACCGAAAATAAATGACCCATGGGTGGTTTGATGGCCGTAAAAATCCGCCATGGCTGTGCCAAGCATCTGATAAAACATGGGTCGCTGTGCATCGGTGATCAGGGTATTCAGTGCGATTTTCTTAACCGGCACTTCTAGGCCGACGGTTTCAGCGATCGCCTGGCTTTCATAACCGGCGGCCAGGACAATTTTTTCTGCTTCAATCTCTCCGCTGGTGGTTACGACCTTTCTCGCCCGGCCGGCAACCTTTTTGATCGCCAGTACACTTTGTTCAAAAAGGAAGTTTACGCCTAACGCGTTGGCCTTGTTGTAAAATGCCAACGTTGCCAGCAGCGGGTTTGCATGGCCATCACTTGGACACCAGCTGGCCCCGATCACATCATCAGACAGATGCGGACAAATTTCTCTGACGTCGTCACCGCTTATCATCTTCACATCAAGCCCCAGGGAAACCGCAACGTCAGTGAGCCCCTGGAGAATTTTAAGATGCGCATCGGTTTTACCCAGCCGAAGATTGCCCCGCTGGTAATATTCGACATCCGCTCCCAATTCTTCGGAAAGATGGGGCCAGAGGTTTTGCACACCATACATGGCCAAAGGCAGCTCTCTTTTGTCCCTGCCCGACTGGCGCACCCCGCCCCCATTGCGGCCTGATCCGCCATATCCGACTTTATTTCCCTTTTCCAGAACGATGACTGTTTTGCCTTTTTTGGCTAAATAGTAGGCAGTCGAACAGCCTATAATACCGCCACCGATGATGATCACATCTGCATTAGTCTTCATCAACGTTCTTCTCCCAATTCCAGATTTGCCAATTGTTCAATGCTCAAGGGTTGGAGCGGCGGCCTGACGCGGAGAGTACCCACCTGTGTAATATCAAGCGCACAACACGCTGCGATCATTTCGGCAATTGTCGTCCCGCACATTCTTCCCTGACAGGGGCCCATCCCGGCCCGGGTCTGTCCTTTAACCTGGGCTGGATGGCGCGCCCCCTTGGCTATCGCTTCACGGATCTGACCTGCAGTCAACTCTTCACAGCGACAGACAAGGGTCCCATCGTCGGGTGGAACCAGTGCCTGCCGGCTCGGTGGAAAGATGTGGTCGATAAAGGGGCGAATCAACTTTTGCCTATGCGCCTTTTTCAGGTAGGGTTGAGAGAGTCGCTCACGCTCTGCCCTGGTGAACACCTCAAGCTTGCAGGCGGCATCAATGGCAGCCAGATGACCGGCAACTTCCGCCACCGGCCCTCCGTTGATGCCGCCTGCATCTCCAGCCACCGAAACGCCCGGCACGCTCGTTTGACCCCAGCGGTCAAGCACCGGCCGCCAGTAACGCTGCGGCTCATACCATTCGTGTTCGCAATTGAGCAACCTGCTGAAAGACAGATTCGGCACCACCCCTTCATGCAGCAGGACAGTTGCGGCAGGCACTTTCTGCTGCGTGCCGCGGCAGGTAAATACCAGCCCTTCTGCCTGATTTTTACCGAAGACAGCCAGGTCTCGACAACCGATGTAAACCGGGACGCCTGCGCGTTTCACCTTCAGTTTCATGTGCAGGCCTTTAAGAAGGTAGCTGCTTTGGCATAATGCCCCGGGCAGGAAAGGCACTGCCTTGAAGTAATCCTTTAAACCGGCCGTTTCCACCATGGCAGAAATTTTAACGCCGTTATCAATCAGGTGACAGGCGGTCAGTAACAACAACGGCCCGCTGCCAGCCAGAACAACCGGGCCCTGGGGAACCATATCTGCTGACTTGAACAGAATATCCGCAGCTGCAGCGCCCATCACCCCGGGAAGCGTCCAATTGGGAATCGGCACCGGCCGCTCTGCGGCCCCGACGCTGAACAGAATCCGGCGACCATGCACCCGCCGGGGTACGCCTTGGGATATCAAATCGACATTGAACGCGTTATCGATGTTCCAAACACTGTTATTCGGCAGGTAGGTGGCACCGGATGAACGGAATGACTCGACCAGCTGCTTGCCGGCAAGATACTCCCTGCCGAGCGTATCCGCATTTTCAGGCAGGCTGCGCTCTATTGAACGATAGAACTGCCCGCCGGGTTCGGGTTGCTCGTCAACCACCAAGGTTGAGAGGCCCAGTTTGCCGGCAGTGACGGCCGCAGCAAGACCGCCGGGGCCGGAGCCAACAATAACCAAATCGTAGCGATTATTCATTGTCCGGCTCCTTTTTTCCGCACTGCCGCTTAACCACCATACCGTCGCGCACCTGTATCTTACAGGCCTGCTGATTTGGAACGCCGTCAATCTCCATGAGGCACTCATGGCAGACACCCATATGGCAGTAGGCCGCACGGTGTGCGCCACTGATTGGCGATGTCCGGTTGTAGCCGGCGCCAGCCGCCATCACAGCCGCGATGACGGTATCCGTTGCCGGAACTGCCAACGGCTCGCCTTCAAAGGTAATCGTCACCCGATCCAATTCGTGTCTGTTATCATGCAATCTTTTCAACATCTAAAATTCCTTACGGTAAACAAAAAGCACCTCGGTTCTGTCTGACAGGCAGAGATACATACCTTTGCCGGGTCAACATTTCAAGGAGTTTAAAATGATCATCAGGCAAGTTCAGGCTTATCCCAGAGATTCAGCTTGGTGCCGATTCCCTGGGCCAGGGCATTGCGGTATATGATGGTGCCCCAGGCCACATCTTCCACAGGCAGGCCGCCCACCGAGTAGATAATGATCTCATCCTCATTTCGACGGGCCGGAACTTTGCCGGTTAGGATATCACCCAGATCATCCACCTGGCTTTTCTCCATTTTACCATCAGCAATCAGGTCCATGCAGCGCACGGCAGGGATGGGAATCGTTTCGTAGGCAGGATAGGGCATCTCCTCGGCCCAGGCTTCATAAAGATTGATCCAGTCGGCCACGCTTCTTGCTCGGTTAAGGATGAAGTCATCGTCAAAGCGGGCGGCGGCAGGACAGCACACCACGGCACCGGGCTTGAGCCATGCTTCATTAATGTAGGGGTATGCGCTGATATCGCCTGTGGGAGATGATGTTCCCACAAAAAGAATATCCGCGTCCTTGGCAGCCTGTTCAATATCGTCAACGGGTTCAACCTTTTCAATGCACGGATACTTTTGATTCAGATAGGCAATAAAGTCATCCATGGATTTTTTGCCCCTGCCTTTGATTTTTACTGTCTTGATACCCGGACGTTCTGTCATGATAGCATCAAAGGCTGTTTTACTCATCACCCCCGGCCCCACAACACCCACAACGCTTGCATCTTTTTTGGCAAAATACCTGAATCCAACACCTGGGACCGCACCAGTTCTATATGCGCTAAGCATATTTGCCGACATATATGCCAGGGGGGCCCCGGTATCCTTATCATTGAGGGTGAACATCAAGATCGAGCGGGGAAGCCCTTTTTTACGATTTTCCGTGTTGGACCCATACCATTTCATCCCCACCATATCAAATTCACCCCCAAGATAGGCAGGCATGGCCATAAAACGCCTGTCCGGCCCGTCAGTGGGCATATTGGGGAATGGTGAGTTGTCCGGAAACGTCATCATCACGCCATGGGAATTGCTGTTGGGACCGCCCATACGAAAATCACCAATCTTAAGCAGTTTAAACATCGCTTCCATGGCGTCCACGCAGCCTGCCATTTCGGTTACACCCGCCTTGACCATGTCTGCTTCGCTCAGATAAAGAAAATCAATTGTTGGATAAGTCATGTTTTTAATCCTTTTTGGTTTTAATTTTTGTAAATTTATGCGATTTCGCATCCAATGACGGCCTCTAGTTCAATTTCCACCTTTTGGGCAGGCCGGTTAAGTTTAGGGGTCTCGACCATTGTAAAAAGCGGACGCACCGACTTAAACACTTCGCTGTAGGCGTCGGCCACCTCTTTGGCAAACCCCATATCCGTGATGTAAGCTTTGACCTTAATCACATCCTTGGCCTGGGCTCCGGCCTGTTTTAAAAGTCCTGTAAACTTTTCAAATATGAATCTGGCCTGCTCATTTGGGGTCTCACCGCAAACAGAACCATCGGGTTGAACGGCTGTGGTTCCGCCGATATAAACGTGATCTCCGACCTTTACCATCCGGGAATACCCTGCAATTTCTTCGAGTGGTGAATCTGATGAGTAATTCGTTCGTTTCATGATCTGCTCTCCTTGTAAAAATCAAATAAACCTAAGGAGACAAATAACAGTGAACCCAAATATCCGTATTGGAAAAATCGGAAGTCATTAAGAATGAATACCAGACATAAAATACATATTTGTATGTGTATATGCTGCAAAATTGTATTTTATTCTTTAAAACTACATATTGAATTCGAATTTTAATAATCTTGTGATAACTTCTAACAAAAAAGATATCTTTAAAAATCAGATAGTAAACCACATTGAATCCAGCCTAACAAATATCGATTTTGACTACAGGCACTGTTGTTGCAATCGCAGCCGTTGTCATTGCTAATGTGAAAAGTCACTATTGTTTTTATTTTGTAACGTTGCTTAACAAGGAAAAGAGTCCGTTTTAAAATGAACAATTCTTCTTATCTGCCGGAACAGCCCTTTTTTAAATTATCCACCCGACAGTTTGTATCCCGTGTCGGGTCTGGCCTACTGGCACAATACTACAGTTTTGAGGTTCCACCGGATGATGACCATCCCATCGTGGCAGTTCCGGACGGAACCATCGATATTCTTTTCCATTGCACAGCGCCTTCCCCATCAGCGTCGGTATGCGGGTCGGTCAAAAAAGGGAAACAGATTGAGTTTAAAAAAGGCAGTCTTTATTTTGGCGCAAGATTTTTACCCGGCACCGCAAAACAAATTCTAAAAAGCCCGCTGTCTCATTTCACAGACCAGGAGATTCGCCTCGACGATATCCAAAGCAACTCAGATGAATTTGTGGAATTGATCTGTGGGGCCGAATCTTTCGATGAAAGAATCGCCCTGTTTGAAAAATACTATACGCGCTGTAACAGCGATAAGGATTGCGCCCCTTCGCTGATCTCTTTTCTTCTTGACAAGATAAATGCCTCCTGCGGAGAAATCCGGGTCCAGGAACTGGCCGAAGAGACCGGTTATTCCACAAGACATGTCAGCAATGTGTTTAAAAAATATGTGGGCATCTCCCCCAAACTTTTTTCCCGGATTGTTCGTTTCCAGAGAAGTTTCAGCCTGCTCAGATTACAAAAAAAAGCAACCTTTGCTGATCTTGCCCAGGATGCCGGATATTATGACCAGGCCCATTTTATCAATGAATTTAAAGAGTTTTCCATGAATACTCCCACCCAGATCATACACGGCAATTTTTGTTGAGGTTTTTTAAAAAATAACAATCCTGTTCCGTTTTTTCCAATACCGGCTTGCCTTGTAAAAGGTAGCTTTGTTCTGCGTCAATCACCTGGACAAATTAACTGGTTTTACGAGGAGGAGCGGAATGGACAACTTAAAAAGATCACTTGGATTTTGGGCATGTCTATCGGTCAGCATGGGGCTGGTCGTAGCGTCCAGTACACTGGTAACCCTGGGACAGGGTATGGGAATTGCCGGGCCTGGGTTTGTTATCGCCATGATTGCCGCCTGGGTGCTGCAGCATTTTTCGGCGCAAAGTTTTGCAGAACTTGCCTGCCTGATGCCCAGCGCCGGAGGTATCGGGTCATACACACAGGTTGCCCTGGGTCCGTTGATTGCAATGGTGGCTACCATTGCAGGGTATGTTATCCCCAATCTTTTCGCGGTTCCTTCCGAGCTGGCCATTGCCGGATCGGTTATTTCATCCACATTTATTCCCTCATGCTCTCCGGCAGTGATCGGGGGTGTCCTCTTTGGGATTCTCATTGTTTTTAATGTGCTGGGCGTGGATATATTTGCAAAATCACAGATCCTGTTCACAACGGTGATGATGGTTTCAATTGCAGGGTTGGGTATTATCGGACTCACCGAAGTTGGAAACCCCTCATTGCATCATCTTGCAGATATGGACTTCAACCCCATGGGATGGGGGGTGCTTAGCCTGACCGCACTGGCCATATGGCTGTATATCGGTATTGAATTCGTCACCCCCATGGCCCAGGAAATCCAGCAGCCGGAGAAGCATATTCCCAAAGCTATGAGCCTTGGCCTGCTGATCATTTTTGTTATCAACCTGTTGTACGGGTTGACCTGCATTAAGTATGTACCCTTGGGGGAACTTGCAGAGTCCATGAGTCCTCACATCCTGGTGGCCCAGGCCGTCTTGGGAAAACCCGGCCTGGTGATTATCTCGATTGTAAGTCTTTTTGCAACTGCCAGCACCGTAAACACCGTTATCGCCGTAGTCCCCCGGATGCTCTACAGCATGGCGTTAAACGGGGAACTCCCGGCTGTGTTTGGTAAACTTCACCCCCGTTTCAGGACGCCATGGATCGGGATACTGGCCATGTCAGGGGTCATTGGCGGTTTTTATTTTGGCGGCATCGCCAATGCAGGTAATATCATGGTCTATCTGCTTGCCGCAGTTTCTTCCTGGCTGCTTTGCTATATCGTGGCCCATATTGATGTGATTGTTCTCAGGCTGCGATACCCCCGACTCAAACGGCCCTACAAATCACCCTTTTTTCCTGTCCCGCAGATCCTTGGTGCGTTAGGTATGTTGGCGTCATTTATAAACATCTTCCCGGACCCGGAAATACGAAATACCATCATGCGCTGGTCCGGTCTTTTTATCGGTATATCAGTTGTCTATTCAGCGCTATGGCTCAAATTTGTACTGAATCAAAAATTATTTAAACCGGTCCCCCTTGAACCGGTTCTCAAATATATGGAAACCGAAGAACCTGTGCAAAACGAAAAAGAAGTTGGGGTGGCTTTTGGGAGTTCAATTGAATGCTGAAAATTGACAGTCAACGCATGCTGATTGGCAGTGCCAAGCGATTCGAACCCTACTTGGGAAACAGCGGAACCTGGCGGCAGGGAAAAATCTTTTTCCCTGCACTGCCATATTCCGGATCTCTTTCATTTGTCCGTAAAAGCAGCCTGATAAGCGCCAACTACTTTTTGTCTCTCCAGGCCGTTATGCCACCTACAGACACATCGGATGGCAGTAATAGCACCGGCCGCTGCTATCTCAACCGGCTTGGTGTCTGGCGGATTAAGGGGTCTGATAAAACGCTGACATCATTTTATCAGAGGATAAAAGAACATACTGATGTGGCAAAACTATGCAAAATAACCGACTTTGATGCGCTTATACTCTCGTCTGAAAATTCAGAAACAACCCTTTTTCTAAATCTGTATGGCGGCGGCTATCTTTCGCTTCTTTTTCCACCTATGCAGTTTCAAGTTGCCATCAGTGATGAGCAGATAAGAAACAGTGCTGAATTTTTTAAAACCCTTGTGAATATTTTGGCTGATCCATAGACACGGATAGATATTATTTATAGCTCTAACATCTTTAATTTTAGATAATTTATAACAGGAAAGGAAAATTTAATGAAAAAACAATTAATGTCTATGGCTTGTATATTTATTTTCATGATGATCAGTACAACAACTTGGGCGGACGTCTTAGATCCCCTGGACAACAGTTCAGCCCCGGTCGGCACCAAGGTGCTTGTCAGCTATTTCGGCTACCAGCATCTGCCCGAATATGAAGACCAAAACGGAGACACCGAGGATATCGGGGTTGATGTAGCCTATGCCGCGATCAGGCCTGTTTATTTTGCAGGAAAAGTGTTTGGGAGAACATGGGGGGTCAATGCCGTTATACCGTTCCAAAGCATTTCCACCGACGGGGAGGACACGACAGACGGTCTGGGGGATCTTGTGGTCGGCCCGTTTATTTTCCTTTATGAAAATCCTAAAGACCAGGTGTTTCTTTCCTTCTGGGAGTTTGCCTATACCCCCACGGGTTCAGATGAGGTCAGCAATAATTCCTGGTGGTTCCAGCACCAGCTGGCCTTTGGCTGGTATCCCGGCCCATGGTCCTTGGACGCATGCCTGAATTACTGGCAAAAAGACAAGGATACCGCAGGTGATGATGTGTCGGATGCGGTTGAACTGGAAGGCGTGGTGGCCTATGCCGTCACCGAAAAATTGCGCATCGGGGTTCAGGCAGCCTGGTGGAAAGACTTTGATGATATTGAATCCGGCGGTGTCGGCCTGCCCGGCACCCAGGGAGAAAATGTAAAGCTGGGCCTCAACCTGGGCTACATGCTGCAGGACAATCTTATGGTCAATTTGAGATACATGCACGACGTGAAATCAGAAGCGCATACAAAAGGCTCCTGGACATATCTGCGCTTAACTTACATATTTTGATCCTGTAATTTCTGTTCAGGGCATCCATGTGATAATGCCGTCATCCGGATTTTGTTCTTGCCACGCCCAGAATGAATCAATATCCTGGATGCCGTGTTCAATAACGGCTTTATAAATTTGGATGCCCATCACTTTTTTTTCAATGGGAATACTATTTTTGATACGAAGGATATTGGCCCGGATCTCCGGGGTCATAACCCCAGAGATCCGTTCGGCCACCTTTTCAAAATGACCGGCATAGACGGATTCATTTAAAATATGAATTATATCAATTTGCCAGGTATGACCATATTTATCCTCGTAAAACGCATGCCACTCAATACATTTATCCCCGGCTTCAAGTAAATTGCTGTAACTTATTGTTTTAATCCCTTTGTTTTTTGCAAGCCGTGCCATGGCTGAAAAGCTGTCAGACAGATTGAATGGTGTCGTATAGACATGGAAATCAATATCCCTGTTATTGATAAGCAACCCCATTTTCAATGATCCGACCAAATTAATCGTCGCCCCGATGGACGCCCAGATCTCAATGATATTGGTGTCGTGAATAACCTGCCAGGCAACCTTCTGCATGGATTCGGCCATTTCAAAAATCTGTTTCATTGTATTTTCCCCGTGTCTCTTATACCAACCTGGCACCGCCATCAATCACGACCGTTGTCCCTGTGGTATAAGGGGATGCCATCAGATAAACGTATGCCTCGGCAACGTCTTCGGGTGATGCAATGTGCCCCAAAGGGAATTGTTCTGCATATTTTTCCACCTCAGGCATTTTAGGGGCAACGAACCCAGGACTGACGACATTGACTCGGACGGGTGCCAATTCCACGGCCAGCGAACGGCAAAAGGCCTCGGTGGCACTGTTGATCATAATCATGGTTGAAAAGTTTTTGAAAATCTTTTCACCGGCAATGCCTGTGGTCATGACAATGCTGCCATTCTGACCAAGGTACTGTTGTGCCTTCTGGATAAGCTGGTACTGACCCCAGAATTTTGTTTCAAATGCCTGTTTTGCCGCTCTAATATCTGTTTTAACAAACAAGGCTGGGGTTATATCCGGCCGTGTGGTAATCACAAGATGATCGATATGTCCAATTTGCTTTAATGCATTGTCTGTTTCATCTTCAAATGTCACATCAAAAGAATAGGTCTCAATGTCACACCCAACGGCGCCGACTAACGTATTATATTTTTCTGCCGCATTTCTGGAGGCAATAATCACTTTTGCTCCGGCCTTGCATGCCTGGGTTGCCACAGCAAGCCCAACGCCGGAACTTCCGCCAACAATTAAAATTCTTTTATTTTGTAATGAGTCGTTCAATATTTTTCCCGGGACGGTTCGTTTCCCTTGTCCGTCAAGTAACGTGTTTTTAGATTCATTGTAACGATAAAATCACCGCCTGCCCGTTTGGAAAGTACTTCCAGCATGGCTGTAGTTAATTTTTCTAAATCTTTTTCGCGCTAAGCTCCTTTGCTTTTTTATCAAAAGAGAGAAGATACGCTTTCATATCCTCAATATCCTTGTTTGAGGATAAAGGGCCATGCCCCGGGATGATTCGACCGACTTTCATGGCATGGATGAAAGCAAGATTCTTTTGCCATCCGGCCAAATCCCCGTCACCCATATATGGATGAAAATCGGTAAAAAGGATATCCCCGGAGAAAAGAACATCCTGTGAAGGAACGTGCACAATAATGGAACCTGGAAAAGGACGCATTCCCATTTTCCTGGTTATGCAACTGGCATTGGATTGTACGTGTTTGCCATCTGTTTCAGACAGTCCCAACGCCCTGCTTTATAAAATGATCGCAGCATAATCATTTTTTCTGCATTCTCTCGATACCAAAAAGTGCATGGGCCTTTAAGGCGTAAATTCACGACGTTTCGAATTGAACTTTCAATAGCACCGCTGCCAATAGGCAAATTCTGTAGAGGGTGTATAATAACATATAAAATTTAATTTGGACATTTGAACCGGACTACAAGATTGGTACCAGAATTTAGATTAAAGACTTGAGCTATACCATAAGTCCGGGGTTTTTATTTGCTTTATTTCATTGAAATAGTTGTGTGATTTTTTCAACTCGTGTAGTGTAAACTTCAGGGTTGCATAAAAAAAGATGTGAATATATCCTCAAATGTTTTCAGCATATCAAATCACATCTTGCAGGGGTAGTATTGGAATCACGTGTGGATGGAACGTTTTTTAACAAAAATATCGTTTCTTTAATGGCGTTCAACCAAATCAAATTTACTGCTTCTGGGCCCTTTGCCAGATTTTCAGAACTTAAGCAGGTGATTGAAACATGTGAATCATGGAGTGACATTGATAAAACCTGGTCATATTTTGAAAGCCAGTGGAAGCCAAAGTCTTGGAATGATGAATATAGGGTTGTTTGTACCAGAAAAAAAGTAAAGAAGCCTCAAAAAAAGCCCACTTCAGCTTGATCTGTTTGAACCGGTTTCCCGAGAATACCAATCTAAGGTGATTCTAACCAACAAAACTGAATCAGCAAACGCCATTGTACTGTTTCATAATGGTCGTGGTTCTCAGGAACTATTGTTCGGTCACGCCGAGAATGATATGGCCCTTAGCTTGATCCCTTGTAAAAGGCTTGGGGCAAACCAAGTTTTCACTTTATCTTCGATTATGGCTCACAATTTTTCAAGGGAGATGCAAATGGTTGCCATCCTGCCGCAAGTAGGGCCAAAGCCAAGCGTCCGGCTGCACGGACGTTTCAAAATTTGCAGACCATACGCCGCCAAATCATACAAAGAACCGGTCGTTAATACGCCCGCAGGGGAAACACACCCTGACAATTAGTCCGAATACTGCCGTCAAGCAGGATTTGCTATTTTTAATGGACACGTTGCAAAAAGCTGCTTGATATTAAGTAAATTTTTCAATTTTTTTGCAACGCCAAGGTAAATACTATGGGCAGACAAAATTAGTTGTGTGTGATGCATAGAGGATTTCAATATGAGTTTAGATGTCTACTATAAAACAGGGGTGTTGTGGCAGGATCTTCAGCATAAAGAATTAATTGACCTTTTTAATAAATTATCTGATCAAAATCAGAAAGCTGATTCTTCATCATTTACACATACGATTGGATTTCTTGTAATGTATGCCAACCAACATTTAAGCCTTGAAGAAGGATATATGGACGAATATGAATATCCTGATGCAGAGTATCATAAAAAGGCTCATAAGGAGTTCATTAGAAAATTAAAATCGTTCAGGAAAGACCATAATTCTTTTTCTCATGATGCCATCGAAAATCTTTTAAAGGATATCAAAGAATGGATTATCAACCACATTCTAGAAAATGATAAAAAATTCGGATCATTTGTTCTTGCAAAGGAGGAACAGAATTTTTTTAAGAATAAATGGTCAACATCAAATGAGGTATAAAGTTATTTATATTCGAACGACTGAAACACTGGTAGCCGTAGTGTTTAATTTTCCCGGTAGTCCTGCCTATTTTGAATCTTGGGAAAGCGTTTAGGGTGTTTTTATATGAAAGAGTTTGATAACTTATTGAATTCTTTCATTCTTCATTGTGGGCCGAAGCCTGGGTCATGATAGACCTTGCTCGGCCCATGGCCGTTATATGAAACGAAAAAAGATTTGGTTTTCAGTGATACCAACCCTTATTATGTCTGTAGCCATTCTTGCCCTTTATCCCCCCTTTACTTAACACCTCTGTATCAAAAAGAGATTATTAAAGGTAACTGCTCCCGCTGTGTCAGGATAGTTGTCGTGTCGAACGAAAAGCAAAAAAATACAATTTGAACAGGGCGGGGAATGGACATGAACAGTGGAGCCCCCTGTGTCAAGATAGTTGTCGCCTCTCCTGACACAGGGGGATACATATAATGGTGGGCGACGAATCATAGAAAGATTTTTGGGTTTTTAATTCCTCAAAATTTCTAACCCAAAAATCAACGGTTCGTCCAGTGGATTTTGGTGGTTGGAAATATCCTATAAATTGCT